>NZ_JBNCKO010000013.1:0-211310 GCF_049841595.1 Micromonospora sp. DT228 | reverse complement strand
CGCCGTGCGCTACGAAGCCACCGTGCACATCGCCGCGATCAACGAGTGGCTATGACCGACTTCGACACAGACCCTAGGGCTCGAGCGTGGCGGGCATGCCGAAGGCGGCGACGTGACGGGCACCGATGAAGGCGTTGCTCTCTACGATCTTCCCGTTCTCGATCCGGAGTACGTCGACGACAAGCGCCTCATAGTGCGGGCTGCCGGGCCGGCGGAGATAGTTGATCAGTGCCGGGCGCCCGTTGGCCGAGGTGGGGAAGGTACGCCAGTCGAGCGGTCGGCCGAGGAACTCCGCGACCGCGTCGATCCCGACGACCGGCGGCTCGGGCGGCATCGTGATCCGTACGTCCTCGGCGAGCAGTGCCCGGACCGTCTCCGGGTCCTTCGCGTTGGCGTAGCGGCGCAGGATCTCTTCGTCCTCGCTGGTGAGCTGTGGGCGGCGCCAGTCCTGTGGGTCCGACGGAGCGTGCCGCCGGAGGGTGTGGCGGGCCCGCTGGAGGAGGCTGTTGACGGCCGCTACGGCGGTGTCGAGCGTGCCGGCGACCTCCTGCGGCGTCCAGCCGTAGACGTCGCGCAGCACGAAGGCCGCCCGCTGCCGCGGCGGCAGGTACATGAGCGCTGCGATCAGGGCCAGCTCGACGGTCTCCCGGGCGGCGAGACCGGTCTGCGGATCGTCGGCCAACAGGGCGTCTGGATAGGGACCGAGCTCGGTGGACCACTCCAGCGGGTCACCATACGGAATCGTCCGGCGACCGGCCGCCCTGCGGCTGTCGAGGAAGACGTTCGTGGCGATCCGGTAGAACCAGGTGCGCGCCGACGCCCGACCCTCGAAGCGGTCGCGAGCCCGCCAGGCACGGAGGAAGGCCTCCTGCACCAGGTCGTCCGCGTCGGTGACGTTCCCTGCGAGGCGGTAGCAGTGCACATGTAGCTCGCGCCGGTGCTCGTCGAAGGCGCGCTGCAGCCAGACCGCCTGCTCGTCAGGCGAGTCGGACATGTGATCTCCCCGGGGCTGAGTGGTCCTCACCACCGTACTGACGACCGCGGATCCCATCCGTCATCGGTCACCGATGACGATCGCCGACTCGGTCGTCTGTACCTGTGACCGATCCCCACTCCACGAAGGAGACAGCCATGACGGCAACCCCCGAGTCCAGCGCCGCCGCGCCCCCGGTCGTCGACCGGGAGACCTGGCTGCGCGAGCGCGACGAGCTGCTGGTCCGGGAGAAGGCCCATACCCGCGAAGGAGACGCCATCGCAGCCGCTCGTCGTCAGCTGCCGATGACCGTGATGCCGACGGTGGCGGTGCGGGGCCCCGGCGGGGACACCCCGCTGGTGGAGGTGTTCGAGGGCCGCCGGATGCTCATCGCCTACTTCCACATGTGGCACGACGGCAAGCCGCACGAGCATCAGTGTGAGGGGTGCACCTTCTCGACCTGTCACCTGCAGATGCTGGACTACCTGCACGCTCGGGACGTCACCTACGCCGTGTTCTGCGACGGTCCCTACGAGGAAAGTGCCCCGTTCGCGGAGTTCATGGGCTACCCGTTCCCCTGGTATTCGGCGAAAGACTCCGACCCGGCTCTGGCCGACGGTCGTGACTTCGGGTTCATCGCGTGCTACCTGCGCGACGGCGACCAGGTCTACGAGACCTACTGGACCACCGGGCGGGGCGTGGAGGCGTTGATGACCAGCTACCACGCCCTGGACATCACCGTGTACGGCCGGCAGGAGAACTGGGAGAACTCACCCCAAGGTTGGCCGCGGGTCAGTGGTCACCCGTGGCGGCTCAACGGCCGCCCCACCGCCCAATGGTCACGCCCCGGCGTTACGCCGGCGGTGACGTCCTGACGCTCGAGATGATCATGCTCGGGTCGGCCGCGGTGTCGGCCTGCTGCTGCGTCGTGCCGCGGGCGGGCGCGTCCCGCAGGGCCCGGATGCTCGCGGGTGCGATGGTGGCTGTCATGGTCGCGGTGACCCTCGACGCCGCACCGGTCGTGCAGTACGCGGGCGCGCTGCTGCTGCTCACCTTCGCGGTGGCACTCGTCACCAGCGGTCCGACCGAGCGCGGCCCGCAGGTGGAGTGGCACCGTACGGCCGGGGCCGTGCTCATGGCGCTCGCCGTGTTGATGCATCAACACGGCGGGTCGATGGCTGCCCACCACATGGCCGCCGGGCCCCGGATGGACCACGGCACCGTCACCGGCCATGACGCGGCGCTCGTGTTGCTACGCGCCGCCACGGCGGCTTACCTCTGCTGGATGGCGGCCGCACTCGTCCGGCTGCGCAATCGACCGATCACGGACCTGCTCCGTTGGGAGCACCTGGCCATGGGGGCAAGCCTCGCGACCATGATCTTTTTCCTGAGCTAGCCGAGTAGGCCAGCCGGCAGATCAAGTGACGTTGGAGTACGGGGGCGCGACGGAGACGTGGGCGGTGACGATCCGCCAGCCGCCGGGCAGGCGGACCCAGGTCTGGGTCTGCCGCCCGGTGGCGTCGGCGTCGGCGTACCCGAATCGGGTCGTCACGACCGCCAGGTCCGGGCCGAACGTGGTGACCACCGGGTCGACCAGCCGCCGACCGGCCGGCAGCGGTGGCTGCGCGGCCCGCCACTTGCGCTGCTCGTCCAACCCGTACTGATGGTCGGCGATGCCGAAGCGCACGGTCTGGTCGGAGTCCCAGAAGTACCCGCAGATGTCCTCGGCGTCACCATCGGCCAGCGCCCGCTCGTAGGCGGCGAAGGCCGCCGTCACCTCGGCGACCACGTCCGTCCGGTCGATCTCCATGCGGTACGTCCCTTCGATCCGGTGGGTCGGGAACTGGCCGGCCCGGTCGGTGGCCGGGACGCCTCCGACCGGGCCCGCCGGCTCAGCCGCTCAGCGCCGACGTCCGCCGCTCGCCGTCGGTCCGATCGGTGCTGACGTCAGCCGGGCCGTGCTCCCGGTCCAGTGCGGCCTCCTCCGGGTCGGGCTCGCGGGGTGTGGGACGACCCAGCGCGAAGACCGCGCAGATCGCCGCGACGAAGAGGTAGCCGAGTGCCACCTGACCGTTGGCGTTCCACTCGATCCGCTCGCCGTGGATCAGCCCGATGAACGACAGCACCGCGCCGGTGCCGGCGAAGATCGCGGCCCGGACGAACCGTTTGTCGATGATGAAGACCACCACCGCGCCGAGCACCAGGCCGGCGAGGATCGCACCCTGACCGAGCACCAGCAGCCCGTCGTAGATCACCCCCGCGCCGTTGAGCGCGTCGTCGCCGACCGCGGCGGCGGTGGTGCCGGCCGCCGCCAACGCGTTGTCGATCTGCCCGGTCGCCCAGGCCGCGATGTTCGGGATCAGCGCGGCGACCACGGCGGCGGCGTGCGCCCGGGGGGTCGCCTGGAACGCCTGCGCCCCGATCAGCAACCCGATGTAGAGCAGGATCGGCACGATGGCCGCCGTCGGGAAGATCGCGCCGAGCAGCCCGAACATGCCGAGGAAGCAGAGCACCGCGATCACCACGCCGGTCGCCATCGAGTAGCCGCTGCGTCCACCGGCCGCCTTCCAACCCGGGTGTCCGACATAGACAGCCGGCGGGAAGGGCGAGCCGAGCGCGGCCCCGATCACCGCGCCCGCGCCGTCGGCCAGCAGCACGCTGCGCAGGTTGTAGTTGTCCCCCGCGGTGGCGGCGCTCTCCACGTTTGTCATGCCCTCGGTGAAGTTGTAGACGCCGAGCGGAATCGCCGTCGCCAGCAACGGCGCCATGTCGGCCAGCCCGGTGAAGAGCAGGTCCAGCTTGAACGACGGCACGGCGATCGCGATGTCCCGGGCCGCGGCCGTCACGTCCGGCACCGACATCGCCCCGCCGGCCCAGCCGATCGCGGTGCCGAGCAGCAGCGCGGCGAGCCCGATCGGGAAGTTGAACGGCAGCTTCACGTCGGTGAGCAGACCGATCAGCAGCAGCGCGAGGACCGGTAGGGCCACCCAGGCCATCCGCCACATCTGCCCGGCCGGGTTCATCGAGATGAACGTGATGGAGATCCCCGCGAGGGTGCCGAGCAGTGCGGCCCGGGGCGCGTACCGGCGGATGTAGGGCCCGACGAACGCGCCGATCAGCACGATCACGCCGATGATGAAGGCCCACGCAAGCCCGGCCTCCCAGGCCCGTACGGGATCCTGGGTACGCAGGTAGATCGGCAACATGATGACGAAGATGACGATGAACATGTGCGGCACGCTCGGCCCGTACGGCAGGGCGGTCACGTCGGTGCGGTGCTCCCGTCGGGCCAGCCGGCGGGCCAGGTAGGTGTAGTAGATGTTGCCGGCGACCAGGGCGATACCCAGCGCCGGCAGGATGGTGCCGAACACCTCCCCCTCGGGAAGGTTCACCACGGCGAGGCAGAGCCCGGTCAGGGTGAGCACGTTTACCAGAACGTTGACGCCGAAGCCGAAGAAGGCGTTGGTGTCGCCGCGTACCCAGTACGGGAGCGGGGCGACGGTGGGCTTTGTCGAGACCATGGCTGCTCCCGGTCAGGAAGAGGGTTGCAACACTCCGGTGGTGGGCAGCGCGGCGCGTACCTGCGCCGACTCGGCGACCCACCCGAAGATCCCGCCCTGGGCGGCGATCATGTCGAGCCCGACCCGCTGGAACTCGGGGAAGTAGGACCCGACGCAGTCCGCGAGCACGAGACACTCGTACCCGCGGTCGTTGGCCTCCCGGACGGTCGTGTGCACGCACACCTCGGTGGTGACTCCGGTGACCAGGAGACTGCGGATGCCCCGCTTCACGAGCAGGCCGTCCAGTTCGGTGGCGTAGAAGGCGCCCTTGCCGGGCTTGTCGATGACCGGCTCGTCGGGCAGCGGGGCCAGTTCGTCGATGATGTCGTGGCCGTACTCGCCGCGGACCAGGATCCGGCCCTTGGGTCCGAGGTCACCGATCCGCTTGCTGGGCGCTCCGCGGCTGAGCTTTGCCGGTGGGCAGTCGGACAGGTCGGGCAGGTGCCCCTCGCGGGTGTGCACGATTGTCAGGCCGACGGCGCGGGCGTCGGCCAGCAGCGCCGCGAGCGGCGCGATGGTACGACGCAGGTGGCCGACGTCGTTGCCCAAACTCGCACCGAACCCGCCGGGTTCCAGGAAGTCGCGCTGCATGTCGATGACGAGCAGCGCCGTGGTCGAGAGGTCGAAGGCGTACGGGCCGGGCCGTGCGGTGGGGATGGTCAACATGGGCGCACCTCACTGGGCCGTGGCGGCGATGACGTCGTCGGATGTGGTGACGCAGCCGAAGACGCCGCCCTGCATGGTGACCATGTGCAGTGCCGCGTCGTGGTTGGCCTTGTCGGTGGCGCCGGTGCAGTCGGAGAGGATCAGGCACTCGTAGCCCCGGTCGTTCGCCTCGCGCATCGTGGTGTGCACGCAGACGTCGGTGGTGATGCCGGTGAGGATCAGGTGGGTGATGCCCCGGGTACGCAGCACCAGGTCGAGGTTCGTGGCGTAGAACGCGCCCTTGCCCGGCTTGTCGATGATCACCTCGCCGGCCACCGGGGCGACCTCGGGCACGATCTCCCAGCCCGGCTCGCCCCTGATCAGGATCCGACCGGCCGGACCGGCGGTGCCGATCTCGGCGCCGATGCGCGCCGACCGCCACCGCTTGTTCGCCGGCAGGTCCGACAGTTGCGGGTCGTGCCCCTCCCGGGTGTGCACGACGAGCATTCCGAGCGATCGGGCGTGCTCCAGCAGCCGGGCGGTGGCCGGCAGACCGGCCCGGGTGAGGCCGATGTCGTAACCCATCGCGTCGACGTAGCCGCCCGGCCCGCAGAAGTCGGTCTGCCAGTCGATACAGAGCAGTGCGGTGCGCGCGGTGTCCGCCGCGCCGTCGTACGGCCACGGGTAGGGGTTGGCCGGTACCGGCCCGATGGTGCCCATCCTCTCGCCTCCTGTCGTGATCGCTGGTGCTGGCGCGTCAGCGCCTGGTGGCGGCGCGCCGGTAGGCCCGCCACCCACCGGTGGCGCTGATGTCCTCGGCCGGTGGGCCGACGGCGTACGCCTCGCAGAGGAAACCGAGCACGTCGCGCCCGTCGTCGAGCCGGATCCAGCCGAGCGAGAGTGGGGTTGGGACCCCGGCCAGCAACCCGCCGACCGCGGAACCGGGCAGTCGCCACAGCTCGACCTCGATCGGATGGCCCGCCGGTCCGTCCGACGCCACCCGGACCAGGCCGGGGAGTCCCTCGCCGTCGGGCGTGTCCATCCGGAAGAGCCGGTAGAGCGGCGCGGTGCGGGCGGTGTCGACGAGGGCGCCACCGTGCCCGACCAGTTCACCGTTGCGGGACTCGCCCGTCAGGTGCCGACCCACCACGGCAATCAGCAGTTCCACCGGGCGCTGTGCCGGTGGTGGGCTGACCTCGACCGTGCGGGTCGGTGCGCCGCCGTCGGTTAAGGTGGCGGCCAGCCGGGCCAGGGTGGTGTCGCTGAACGCCGGGCCGATGAGGGTCAGGCTCGCCGGGCGGCCGGTGCTGGTGAACCCGTTGGGTACGGTCACCGCGGCCAGGTCGAGCAGGTTCGCGAACTGGGTGTAGCGGCCGAGCATGGCGTTGCGCCCGATCGGGTCCTCGGCGATCTCGTCGAGCGTGAACGTGGTGCCGACGGTGGGCACGACCAGCACGTCGACGTCCCGCCAGAGCGTGTCGACCTGTGCGCGCAGCTCGCGCAGACGGTGCTGGCCCCGGAAGGCGTCGATCGCGTCGTAGCGCCGCCCGGTCTCCAGCACGGCCCGGGTGACCGCGAGGACCGACTCGGGATGTGACCGCAGGAAGCCGTCCAGCGCGACCAGCCGTTCGGCCACCCAGGGTCCCCGATAGAGCAGGTCGCCGGCCTCGAAGAAGTCACCGAGCGGCACGGACCGTGGGGTCCCGACGAAGGTGCGCAGCCGTTGCACCCCGGCGACGAACCGGGCCTCCTGCCCGGCGTCGCCGAAGAACTCGAGGTCTTCTGCCCGGGGCACCCCGAGGCGTAGCGTCCCCGGCCTGCGGGCAACCACCCGCTCCTCCGGCAACGGACGCCCCCACGGGTCGGCCGCCGTGACGCCACGGGCCGCGTGCAACACCTCGACGGCGCCGGCGACGTCGGCGGCGAAGACCGACACGCAGTCCAGCGAGCGGCAGGCCGGGACCACGCCGGCCGCGCTGAGCAGGCCCCGGGTGGGTTTGAGGCCGACGATCCCGTTGAGCGCCGCCGGCACCCGACCGGAGCCGGCGGTGTCCGTACCCAGGGCGAAGCTGACCTGGCCGGCGGCGACCGCGACGGCCGAGCCGGAGCTGGAGCCCCCGGAGATCAGCCCGCCGCCGAAGACGCTCTCGCAGCTGCCGTACGGCGAGCGGGCGCCGGTCAGGCCGGTGGCGAACTGGTCGAGGTTGGTCTTGCCGACGAGCATCGCACCGGCGTCGAGCAGCCGGCGCACCACCGGCGCGTCCTCGGCGGCCCGGTACCCGAAGTCGGGGCAGCCGGCGGTGGTGATCATGCCGGCCACGTCGATGTTGTCCTTGACCGCGAACGGGATTCCGTACAGCGGCAGCACGGGATCACCGTGGCGGGTCAGCGACTCGGCGCGTGCGCGCAGCCGATCGGCCGGGACGGTGCTGATCCAGACCGGTCCGTCGGCACGCCCGTCCAGTCCATCCAGGACACGCTCGGCCTGGGCCGCCGGGGTCAGGCCACCGTCGCGGTACGCCGACCGAAGCTCCGAGATGGACTCTACTCGCTCTGGCATACAGTCGATTGTCGACCGAACTGTTACGAGAACCAGCGCGCTGTGTAACGACGACATGACGGCAGTCCGGCCGCCCCGCGGGCCTGGGGCGTGTGTCAAAGTCCTCGGCTCGACCGAGGACTTTGACACCCGCCCTAACCGAGGTACGAGCGCGCTCCGTGCCCGGCGAGCACGGTGAGCACCTCCTCCGGATCTCCCCCGGCGACCGCCTCGAACAGCCGCTCGTGCCGGTGCACCCCATCCAGCGGCTGCGCCAGCTCCGCCTCCCGGCGCAGATTGATCGCCATGTAGAGCTGCAACTTCACCAGGATCGACCCGTACACGGCGGAGAGCTGACGGTTACCGGCGAGCGCCACCAGCGCGACGTGGAACTCCCGGTGCGACTCGGCGACCGCCATCCGGTCGCCGGCCCGGGTCGCCTCCCGCATCTGGTCCAGGGTCGCCCGCAAGCCGGCCAGGTCGCTCTCCCGGCCGACCGGGATCCCGGCCCGTACCGAGACCTGCTCCAGGACGTCCCGCAGCTCGTACAGCTCCCGCACGTCGCGGTCCGACAGGGTGGCAACCCGGACGCCCCGCCGCGGCACGTGCTCGACCAACCCCTGCTGGGCCAGTAACCGCAACGCCTCCCGCAACGGAGCCCGGCTGATGCCCAGCCGCCGAGTCAACTGCTCCTCCACCAGGCGTTCGCCCGGGTCGCTCTTGCCGCTGAGGATCTCCCGGGTCAGCCGAGAGACGGCGAGGTCCACCAGACTGACACTCTCCAGCTCACCATCCACCGACGATGCGGCCACGTCGTTCACGCCGATGAGTCTGCCACCTGACCCCGGGCCGACCGGTGCGTGGCTGTGGAGTCGCGCCGGCCGACGGGGCCGTCGCAGGTCACCCGTCGCAGGTCACCCGCCGCCGGCGGCACGCTGGCGGTCGGCCTCGGCATCCGCGGCACCTGTCGGAACGCCGTCGCTGTCGCGGGAGGCGTGGGACAGGTCCACGTCAGCTCCGGTCCGGGCGGCGTCGGCCCTCGCGTCCAGAGGCGAGCCGCGTCTACCCGACCCCCGCGGACCGGATCTCACTCTTTGGTGCGCAACCGGCGACGCATGGTGACGGTCGTCAATCGCTCAGCCTGGGGCAGGACGACCGGAGGACGACCTCGCCCTGACGCCCTGACCTGCGGATCGTTACCGAACAGGACGCCCTGAAACACCCAACCGGGCCACTGGTCAACACCACGTCTCGTGGCGACGTCATACGTCAGACGATGATGCTAATCTATTTCGGCGCGGTAAACGGATCTCGACTGCGGAAGGATCACGATGCCATCGGATCGGTCGACAGTCAGCTCCGCGTGCACGCGTCATACCCGCGTACGGGCGGCCAGCAACATCCCCACGGTCGCGGCAGGACGCACAGTCGCCGTGCCCGGACGACGGGCGAGCGCCGCCGCGTCGCCCGTCCCCGCCCGTGCGGACGTCGGCACTGCCACGTCCCGCCACGCCGTCCCCTGCTGGCCGCTGTCCCGACAACCACAACGGGACGTCCGCCCAGCCGCGTGTCACCGACGCGGGTAAAGAGCCACATCGTCAGCAACGCAAACCTGAGGAGGTTTGACTGTGCCACTTCGAAAACTCTCCACCCCCTGGATAGGGGCGGCCATGGCCGCCATGATGCTCGTCGCCGTCGGGGCGTACGTCATCATGACCGGCGCATCGGCGTCCGCCGCCACCACCGCCGGCTGTGGCAAGGCACCCGGGTTGAACAGCGGCACCCACACCATCCAGAGCAGCGGAAAGAGCCGTAGCTTCATCCTTCGGCTGCCCGACAACTACAACAACACCTATGCCCACCGGCTGGCCTTCGGGTTCCACTGGCTGGGTGGCACCGCCGGCCAGGTCGCGAGCGGCGGCTCCGACGGAGCCCCGTGGGCCTACTACGGCATGCTCTCCCAGGCGAACAACACGACGATCTTCGTCGCCCCGCAGGGCATCGGCAACGGCTGGGGCAACTCCAACGGTGAGGACGTGACCTTCACCGACGACATGATCCGCATGATCGACAACGCGCTCTGCGTCGACACCACCCAACGTTTCTCGGTCGGGTTCAGCTACGGCGGCGCGATGAGCTACTCGTTGGCGTGTTCCCGGCCGACGGTGTTCCGAGCGGTCGCGGCAATCGCGGCCCCCGGGGCGATCAGCGGATGCAGCGGCGGCACCCAGCCAGTGGCGTACCTGGGGATTCACGGCATCAACGACAACATCGCGAGCGGACGGTCGCTGCGCGACAGGTTCGTCCGCAACAACGGTTGTGCCGCGCAGAACCCGCCGGAGCCGAGGGCGGGCAGCCTGACCCACATCACCACCGCCTACTCCTGCCGGGCCGGATATCCGGTGCTCTGGGCCGCGTTCGACGGCGGCCACCAGCAGGGCCCGGTGGACGGGTGTGCCGGCTGTGAGAGCGGCGCGCGGAGCTGGGTCAAGCAGGAGGTGTGGCGGTTCTTCAGCCAGTTCGGGTCCACCGAACCGCCCACCAGCGCACCGCCCACCACCACTCCCCCGCCGTCGAGCCCGCCGCCGGGTGGTCAGCAGAACGTGCAGATCGTGGGTAACCAGTCCGGCCGCTGCGTCGACGTCCCCGGTTCCAGCACCACGAACGGGGCCCGCCCGGCGCTGTGGGACTGCCACGGTCGCACCAACCAGCGCTGGACCCACACCTCCAACCGCGCCCTGACCGTCTACGGCAACAAATGTCTGGACGCCAGCGGGGCGGGCAGCAGCAACGGCACCGCTGTCATCATCTGGGACTGCAACGGCCAGTCCAACCAGCAGTGGAACCTGAACTCCAACGGCACCATCACCTCGGCCCAGTCGGGGCTCTGCCTCGACGCCGTCAACTCCGGCACGGCCAACGGAACGCAACTGCACCTCTGGGCCTGCCAAGGCAGCGCCAACCAGCAGTGGAGCACGCGCGCCTAGTACCGCATCCGGCCTCTGCCGGAGACGCGCCGCCCGGGTTCCGTCCCGGGCGGCGCGTCGCCGTCGAAGAGAACACGCATCGGCGATCGTCGACGGCTGCTTGTCCCGACCGGCCCGCGTCACGGTGTCACCACTGCTGCCGGTACGGCCGTCGTGAGCAGGTATTCCGCCTCCAACCGGAGGCTACCGCCGTCGGCGACCCCACGGTCACCGACGAACGAGCGCAGGTCCGCGCGCAACGCCTCCCACCGGCCCAGGGCCACGAGCCGTTCCCGTTCGGCGACGACGTGCCCGGCGGTGTCGATGAGCAGGCTGGTCGCCGCGTCGGCGTCGGCGAAGCTCAAACCCAACCGGTGGACGACAGTCGACGTGATCCGCAGGTCGGCGGCCCCCAGGAGCTGTCCGACGAACGTGCCGTCGCCCCACCGGCTCGGCGGTGCACTTCCGGCCGGAGGTGGCGGTAGATATCCGCCGAGGACCTGACCCATGGCCGGCAACAGACTGCCGGGTGTCCAAGCAGCCAGCAGGACTCGGCCCGAGGGGGCACACACCCGGCCCAGTTCTCGGGCCGCCGCTTCGTGGTCGTTCGCGTAGATCACGCCGAACACCGAGAGGACCACGTCGGCCGAGTCGTCGGGAAGCGGTAGGCGGCCCGCGTCGCCGACCCGCCAGTCGACCGCCAGGCCGTCATCCGTGGCGCGACGCCGGGCCAGTTCCACAAGCGCGGGCTCCAGGTCCACCCCGACGGTACGGGCTCCGCGCCGGGCGGCAAGGATCGCCGCGTTTCCCGTACCGGTGGCCACGTCGACCACCCGGTCGTCCGGCCCCGGCGCGGCGGCTGCCACCACGGCTTCGGCGACCGGCATCAGCCGCCGTGCCATGGCCGGATAGTCGCCGGCTGCCCACGTGGTCACGACTGCGCTCATCACGCCTCCCTCATCGCGGAACCGCTCGTCGTGACGAGTGTGCACACACGGCATGCGGGGCGTCGCCGGTACCAGTAGGCGAGGGTGGCGGCGGCGAGCAGGAGCCCCCCAGAGCGGGAAGGGCATCAGCAGGACCAGGAGGTGATCCGAGAGGTCGGTGCCAGCGCCGAAGGACTGCTGCAGGTCAGGACGCGGCCCCAGGACGATGCGGACGCCGGTGTCGTCCAGGCCGCTCCGGGCCGTCCGCAGGACTGGCAGTGGCCGCGATGGTGTCGCAGGAGACGGACCAGCACCGCGGCCCAACAGGTGCCGATGGCCAGGGATCCGAACACGACGAACGGCCGGTATCCGATCGGTTCGGCGTCGCGGGCGATGTAGCCCAACCACAGCAGCAGCGCGACGAAGGCCGCCGCTCCGACGGCGATGCCACCGACGCCCGCGGCGCGACTGCTGCGTGGCCTCGCCGACCTGAACAGGCGGGTGGCAAGTGCGGCGGTGATCGCGGCAGGCACTGCCAGCGTCATCAGGTACGCGGTGATGGTGAGCACCTGAATGTCGGGCACCAGGAAGCCGAGCAGCGTCGCCGCGACGGCAGCGACCACGATGCCGCCGACCCGGACCGCCGCGCCGACCCGGCCACTGCGGAGCAGACCGGCCAGCGCCAGCCCGACGACGCCGGCTGTCAGGGCGAGCGCGACAGCCGTGTCCGACCGCACGTAGGTCATGAGGGACAGGTCCGCGAACCGGTCCCGCGGGCCGAACGGATAGCTGCTCGGGCGCAGCCACCACAGGACCCCGACGGCGACCAGCAGGAGGGACCCGACCAGGACGCCGGCCTCCGGCCAGCCGGCGACATATCGATGGTGCCGTGACGCCGGGGCGTCATCCGTCAGTGCCGCGTGCATCTCTGCCTCCCCGTGGATGAGCCGGCCACGCCCGTGACCGGCATCGCACCCGCCTTCCGGTTGGCAGTTACGCGTCGACCTGCCCGCCGACGTGCTGCGGGCGGCAGCATGACAATCCGCGTACTCCTCGCCGATGACCAGCACTCCGTTCGCTTCGGGTTCCGCACCATCCTGGGGGCCGCCCCGGACATCGAGGTCGTCGGCGAGGCCGCCGACGGTGCGACGGCGCTGGCCCTGACCGAGCGACTGCGTCCCGACGTCGTCATCGCCGACATACGCATGCCCGGGATGGACGGACTCGAACTCACGCGCAGGCTCTGCGCGGCCGACGCTCCCGTCGCCGCCCGGGTCGTGGTGGTGACCACCTACGACCTCGACGCCTACGTGCACACCGCGCTCCGCCACGGCGCCAGCGGATTCCTCGTCAAACACTCCGGGCCGGCGCTTCTCACCGAGGCGGTCCGCGCCGCGGTGGCCGGCGACGCGTTGATCAGCCCCACCGTGACGGTCCGGCTGCTCCGCGAACTCTCCAGGGCCACCGCCGCGCCCGGCCGCACACCGCAGCCGGCGCTGTCCGACCGCGAGATGGAGATCGTCTCCCTGGTGGCCGACGGCCTGACCAACCCCGAGATCGGCGCCAGACTGTTCATCACCACCGGAACCGTCAAGACCCACCTGGCCAGCGTCCACCGCAAGCTGGGGGTGCGAAACCGCGTCGGCATCGCCCAGTGGGCCTGGGAGACCCGTACCCACCCGCGGAGGCCCGGAGCAACGGGCGAGCGACGCTGACGCCTCTCGATCCGTAACAGGCCCGAAACTACCGGTTGAGAAACCTGGAACTTTCTGCCAGCCTGAGAGCCATCGACAAATGTGAACGTTAACGTCGGCGACCGAGGTTGCGTTTCAATCCGTCGGAGGATCAGCAAGACCTCCCCGGATCCGTCCCGCCGAGCGGACCGACCACTGTGGCGCAGATTTTCCGGAACGACTGCGGTAATTCTGGTCCGGGCGGGCAGGCTCGGCACCGGACCGACGCCCACCCCCCATCACCAGGAGGTACCTACCGTGCGAGGACCCGCACACCAGCCCCCACCCGCGGCCGACCGAGTGTCCCGGCGGTTTCGCGGACGGCTGTTCAAGCTCGCCGCCGCCGGGATCGCCACCGCGGTCGGGTTGTTCACCCTGA
Source organism: Micromonospora sp. DT228 (assembly GCF_049841595.1). Taxonomy (NCBI): domain Bacteria; kingdom Bacillati; phylum Actinomycetota; class Actinomycetes; order Micromonosporales; family Micromonosporaceae; genus Micromonospora; species Micromonospora sp. DT228. The sequence continues at coordinate 197,589 of NZ_JBNCKO010000013.1, read as the reverse complement.
CGGTGACGACCGGATCGGCATCGGCCGCCGACAACCCGTACCAACGGGGCCCGGACCCCACCCGCACCAGCGTCACCGCCGTCAACGGCCCCTTCGCCAACACGTCGGTAAGCGTCCCGACCGGTTTCGGCTTCAACGGCGGCCGGATCTACTACCCGACCGACACCAGCCAGGGCACCTTCGGGGCCATCGCGATCTCGCCGGGTTACACCGCGTTGTTCTCCGCCGAACTTGCCTGGATGGGACCGTGGCTGGCCTCCCACGGCTTCGTCGTGATCGGCATCGAGACCAACAGCCGTAACGACTTCGACACGGCCCGGGGCACCCAGTTGCTCGCCGCGCTCGACTACCTGACCCAGCAGAGCCCGGTACGCGACCGGGTCGACCCCACCCGGTTGGCGGTCGCCGGTCACTCCATGGGCGGCGGTGGCGCGCTGAGCGCAGCCATCCGACGCCCGTCCCTGAAGGCAGTGGTCGGCATCGCGCCGTACTCGCCGTCGTCGAACCTGGCCAACGACCGGGTGCCCACCATGATCTTCGCCGGGCAGGCGGACACGGTGGTCACCCCGTCCTACGCCACCGGCCTGTACAACAGCCTCCCGACCACGACGGAGAGCGTCTACGTGGAGGTTGCCGGCGCGGATCACGGGTTCATGGTCGGACGGTCGAACCCGGTGATGGTCCGAACCATGCTGCCGTTCGTCAAGATGTTCGTCGACAACGACACCCGGTACAGCCAGTTCCTCTGCCCGCTGCTGGACTCCAGCGGCGTGGTCACCTACCGCAGCACCTGCCCGTTGCTGCCGTCGACGCCCACCAGCCCGACGGCGACCCCCACCAACACGCCGAGCCCCACCAACACGCCGACCCCCACCGCGTCGCCCACCGTCCCACCCACCTCCGCCAGCCAGATCGTCGGAACGCAGTCCGGCCGCTGCGTCGACGTACCCAACGCCTCGCGCAACAACGGCACCCGGGTAACGCTCTACGACTGCAACAGGCAGACGAACCAGGCGTGGACCTACACCGCAGGCAAACAACTACAGGTGTACGGCACCATGTGTCTGGACGCGGCGGGCTCCGGCAACGGCGCAGCCGTCCAGATCTACAGCTGCCACGGCCAGACCAACCAACAGTGGAACGTCAACTCCAACGGCACCATCAGCAGCGTCCAGTCCGGACGGTGCCTGGACGTCTGGAGCACGGCCAACGGAGCCCAGATCCAGCTGTACGACTGCCACGGACAGACCAACCAGCAGTTCCGGCTGGCGCCCCTCGCGTAGGGATCGCGGCCGTACTGAGACGGGCGGGCTCGGCGTCACGCCGGGCCCGCCCGGATTAGATCAGAGTTCCCGGTAGTAGACGGCGATCGGCAGCGGGGTGCAACCACGTGCTTCGTACAGGGCTCGGGCGGGCGCGTGGAATCCGTCCCCGCCCGTGCCGATCATGACGACCTCGGCACCGAGTTCCCGCATCGTGGCGAACGCGTGCTCGCACAGCACGGTGCCCGCGCCGAGCCGGCGGTGCTGCGCGGACACGGCGAGGATCGTGACGCTGGCGTTTCGGCGCTCGGGTTCTACTGCCCAGGCCACGTAGCCGGCGACGACACCCTCGGTCTCGGCGACCGCGACGTACCGGTGCTCGGCGGGGTCGTGGAGCCCGGCGACCTGCTTGACGTAGTCGTCGCGCCACGCACCGTGCTGGTTGGCGAAAACCGCCTCGCCCACGAGAGGGCGGAAGGACTCCTCGTAGAACGGCCCGAACGTCTCGATCGTCAGTTCGGTGAGCCGGGCAAGGTCATGCGGAAGAAACGAGCGGATGCGCATGTGGGTGTGCCTCTCAAGCTGAGGTTCTGAAAGCCAACAAAAAGGGCATCAGATGGCCAGCTAGCGGCCGGAACGGCGGCAAGCCGACCCTCAGCGGCGGGTACGCCAGGCGGCGAAGCACATCATGGCCGAAATCCTACGTGGCGCCGCAACCGCTTTCGCGGCGCAGCGCGCCCGCCAAGGCCACCGCGGCGGGCGGACTCGGCGTCGCGCCGGGCCCGCCGCGGCGCGGCTCAACCGGACGATGCGACCGGGGACCGCAGGCCGAGCCACTGTTCGGCGTCCCAGGCACGGAACCGTTCCACCTCGGTGAACCCCAGCTTCGCCGCAAGACGCATCGACGCGAGGTTGGCGGTCTGGGTGGCCAGCACCACCGGCTCGCCGGGAAGGACGTGGTCGAGCCATTCGAGTGCCGCCGCGCACGCCTCGGCGGCATACCCGAATCCCCACGCCCACGGCAGGAACAGGTAACCGAGATCGACCCTCCCGGCGGCAGCCGGGCGGTGGCTGAGCGATCTTCGGAGCAGGACCTGGCCGATCATCGCCCCGTCGAGAGCAACAACGAAACTGCCAGGCCACCGCTCGGGCACGTCGGGCAGTTCGCGGTCGAGCACGTCGCGCGGGCGCGGACCACCGAGATGGGTGTGCACCTCCGGCGAGGCAAGCAGCTCGACGAACGCCGCACGATCCCGGGCCTCTGCCGCACGGAGCACGAGCCTCGCCGTCCTGATCGGCTCCGGCGGCCACGCCACAGACCCAAGATCCCGCATCCGCGCAAGCTAACAGGACGCCCTTCCCTGAGCGGGCCGAGGCGCTACCCGCGATCTGTAAACAACCCTTGATATTAAATGTTAAGAACGTCAATATGTGGAGGTCGGGGGTCGCCGAAGCCTGGGAGTGAGCCATGAGGAGCCGTCGGATTTTCGCAGTGGTGGCCGGGGCGGCGATGACCGTCACGGCCGCCGTCGCCTTCGTCCCCAGCAGCGTGGCAGCCGTGTCCTCGGCCAACGCCGTCCCGATGGTCGCCTGCACCGCCCCGGCCTGGGCCGAGGGCACCACCTACCAGACGGGCGCCCAGGTCACCTACGGCGGCCGGCTCTACCAGGCACTTGTCGGTCACACCGCGCACCCCGGAGCCGGCTGGAACCCCGCCGCGACCCCGTCGCTGTGGCGTGACCTGGGCGCCTGCTCGGGAAGCACCCCGCCGCCCACCACGCCACCGCCGACGACCACGCCCCCGACCACGCCACCCCCGACCACGACGCCACCACCGACCACGACGCCACCACCGACCACAGCGCCCCCCACCACGCCGCCGCCGACCGGCGGGACCTGCGCGGTGAAGTCGCGCCCCACCGGCAAGGTGTTGCAGGGGTACTGGGAGAACTGGGACGGCGCCTCCAACGGCGTACACCCGGGCCTCGGGTGGATCCCGATCACCGACAGCAGGCTCAACCAGCACGGCTACAACGTCATCAACGCGGCGTTCCCGGTGATCCGCGCGGACGGCACGGTCCTCTGGGAGAACGGCATGGACGCCGGCGTGAAGGTGGCCACCCCGGCCGAGATGTGCCAGGCCAAGGCGGCCGGCGCCACCATCCTGATGTCGATCGGCGGAGCCGCCGCGGGCATCGACCTGAGCTCCACCGAGGTCGCCGATCGGTTCATCGCGACGATCGTGCCGATCCTGACGGCCTACCACTTCGACGGCATCGACATCGACATCGAGACCGGCCTGACCGGCAGCGGCAATATCAACACCCTGTCGACGTCGCAGGCGAACCTGATCCGGATCATCGACGGCGTGCTGGCCCGGATGCCGTCGAACTTCGGCCTGACCATGGCACCGGAGACGGCCTACGTCACCGGCGGCAGCGTGGTCTACGGCTCGATCTGGGGCTCGTACCTGCCGATCATCAAGAGGTACGTGGACAACGGCCGGCTCTGGTGGCTGAACATGCAGTACTACAACGGCAGCATGTACGGCTGCGCCGGCGACTCGTACCCGGCAGGCACCGTGCAGGGCTTCACCGTGCAGACGCAGTGCCTCGACAACGGCCTCACCATCCAGGGCACCACCATCCGCGTGCCGTACGACAAGCAGGTCCCGGGCCTGCCCGCGCAGATCGGGGCGGGCGGCGGCCACCTGTCGACGTCGCTCGTCACGCAGGCCTGGAACTCCGTGCCCGGCCTCAAGGGCCTGATGACCTGGTCGGCGAACTGGGACGGGTCGAAGGGGTGGACCTTCGGCGACAACGTGAAGCGCCTGCAGGGCCGCTGACGGGTGACGGCGCCGGGCCCACCGTCGGCCGGTCTGCCGGCAGGCGCGGGCCCGGCGACTCGGGAACTCGTGCCAGGATGGCGAACCGAAAACCGGTGTCGCTGCGATAGGTAGGCATGACCGCCCAGGACGACGCCGCACTCCTGGCCCTGACCGCAGGCGGCGACCGGAACGCGTTCGAGGCGTTCTACCGCCGGCACGCGCCGTGGCTGCGCCTGCGTCTGTGCTACCGCTGCGCCGACGACGCCCTCGTCGACGACGTCGTGCAGGAGACGTTCCTCGCCGTCTGGACCGGCGCCGCGGCCACGTTCCGGCCCCGCGACACCGATGCTGCCGCCTGGCTGTGGAGGATCGGGTCCCGCCGGCTCATCGACGCGCTGCGTCGCCGCACGTCCCGCGACCGGCTCGGCCGGCTACTGGCCCGCCTGCGCGGCCGCGACGAGTCGTCCGCCGAGGAGCAGGTGCTGATCGGTCTCGAGCACGGCGACCTCGGGGGCGCCCTCGCCCGCCTCTCCCCGGAGCTCCGCGCGGTCATCCGCGCCACAGTCCTCGACGGCCTCTCCACCGCCGAGGCCGCCGTCCTGCTCGGCATTCCCACCGGCACCGTCAAGACGCGGGCGATGCGTGCCCGCCGGCAGTTGCGAGAGGAGTTGGCATGACCTGGCATCTGCTCGACGAGGACCTCCGCGCCTACGCCACCCGTACCCTCGCCGCCCCTGGCCTGTGGTCCACGGAGGCGCACCTGGCCGGGTGCGGTGAGTGCCGCGAACGCCTCGCCGCCGCCGCGACCGTCGACCTGGGGTGGGCGATCGACGGAGGCTGGGCCCGCCTCGACGCCGCCCTGGACGCGCCGCGCCCGGGGCCCGTCGAACGGTTGATGATCGCCGTCGGCGTTCCCGACCACACCGCGCGGCTGCTCGCGGCGACGCCGGCGCTGCGGTTGTCGTGGCTGTTGGCGATCGCGGTCACGGCCGCGTTGACGGCGACGATCGCCGCGTTGACCGACCCGGTCGTGTTCCTCGCGGTCGCCCCGCTGTTGCCGCTGGTCGCGGTCGCGATGTCCTTCGCGCCCGGCATCGACCCCACCTACGAGATCGCTGTGGTCGCTCCGATCCGCTCGTTCCGGTTACTGCTGTTGCGGTGCCTCGCGGTCCTGTCCGCGACCACCGCGCTGTCCGCCGTGGCCAGTCTCTTCATCTACGAGTACGGGCTGCGCGCGAGCGCTTGGTTTCTGCCGTCGCTCGCCCTGACCGTGCTGTCGCTGCTGCTCTCGGCCCGGCTCGGCGCGGGGCCGGCCGCTGTCGTCGTCGGCGTCGGCTGGGCGGCGGTGGTCGCCGCCACCTTCGGCGACCGGCTCGTCTTCACACTGGCCGGGCAGGTTGGCGTCGTCATCGTCGGCGGGATCGCCGCCGTGGCGCTGTCCCGCCAGCGCGGCACCTACGACCGCTACCACGTCCCCAACCTGACAAGGAGGGTTTCATGACTGCCGTTCAGGCAGCAGGTCTGACGCTGCGGTACGGGCGCGCCACCGCGCTCGACGACGTGTCGTTCACACTGCGCACGGGGGTGACCGGGTTGCTCGGCCCCAACGGCGCGGGCAAGACGACGCTGCTGCGGATCGTCGCGACCGCCCTGTCGGCCGACGGCGGAACGCTGCGGGTCCTCGGCCACGACCCGAGCACACCACCCGGGCGGCTCGCGGTCCGGCGTCTGCTGGGCTACCTGCCGCAGGATCCGGGCTTCCACCCGTTGTTCACCGCGTTCGAGTTCGTCGACTACGTCGCGATCCTCAAGGAGCTCACCCACCGGACGGCGCGGCACACCGAGGTCGCGCGGGTGCTCTCCGCCGTCGGCCTCGACGACCGGCGGCGATCCCGGATCCGGACGCTGTCCGGCGGCATGAAGCAACGGCTCGCGCTGGCAGCCGCCCTGGTCGGCGACCCGGACCTCGTCATCCTCGACGAACCGACTGTCGGCCTCGACCCGGAGCAGCGGCTGCGGTTCCGGGAGCTGATCGCGGACCTCGGCGAGCGCAAGACGGTGCTGCTGTCCACGCATCAGACCGAGGACGTCATGTCGCTGTGCCAGGAGGTGATCGTCCTCGACCGGGGCCGGGTGCGGTTCGAGGGCACCCCGGCCGAGTTGGCCGGGCTGGCCGCCGGCCGGGTGTGGACGAGCGCGGTGCGGCAGGCAGGCGCGTTGGCGTCGTGGCGGACGGGCACGGGGCTGCACCGGCACGTCGGCGACCCGCCACCCGGGGCCGCGCTTGTGGAGCCGTCGATCGAGGACGGCTACCTGACGCTCGTCGGCGCCGGGGCGTCGGCGGTCGCGGGCGGCGCGCGATGACGGCAACCCTGACGGTGGCCACGCCGACCCGGCCGACGCCGTCGTCCACACACGGGCGGCGGCGAGCTCTGCTCGCCCTCGCCCGGTTCGAGTCGGTTCGGATGCTGCGACACCCGCTCACCCTCGCGGCCGCGCTGCTGTTCCTCAGCCGGTGGCTGTGGGGCTGGCTGTCCGGCTCGGCCAACCGATATCCGGTGCTCCCCGACGAGCTGATCACCATTCAGTTGCTCGCGTTGCCAATCCTCGGCGGGTCGGCGCTGATCGTGGCGAATCTCGTCACGTTACGGGCGCACCGGCACAAGGTCGACGCGTCCTACGACGTGCTGGTGCTGCCGCCGGCCTGGCGGGTCGGCGGGTTCCTGCTGGCGCTGCTGCCGCTGGCCGGCCTCAGCCTGCTGCTCGTCGGCGTCCGGGTCGGGGTTTCCGCGGTGCTCCCGGGCGCGGCCGGAGGCGTCGACGTCGCCGATCTGGTGACCCCGGCGGCGCTGACACTGCTCCTCGGCGCGGTCGGGGTGCTCTCCGGCGTCCTGATCCGCTCCCTGCTGATCGCCCCACTGCTCGTCCTGCTCGTCCTGGTGCTGGAGTTCGCGGCGATCATCGTGACCTTGGTCGGGTCCGGCTGGCGGTTCCTGCTTCCGGTCTACATCAGTGAGTTCCCGGTCCCGGTGCCCGCCGGCGTCTCCGAGCGGCCCGCGGCCCGGCACCTCGCGTATCTGGTCGGGATCACCGTGCTGCTCGTCGCGGCCGTGCTGGCCCGGGCCAACGCGCGGCGGTCGGTCGTCGCGGCCGGGCTCGCCGTCGGGCTGATCCTCACCGTCGGCGGCGGGCTGACCCAGTTGCGACCCGACCCCGGCATCGCGGCGGCCCGCGCGACTGTCGCAGACCGGCCGGCGAGCATCCAGTCGTGCGTCCGGCGCGGCGACGTCACCTACTGCTACTTCGACGGGTTCGACGGGTTCGTCTCCGGGTGGGAGTCGGTCGTGACCTCCGTGCGGGCGGTGGTGCCGGACAGCGCCGCGTCGTCCGGGCCGCCGCTCGCGGTGCGGCAGCGGGCCCTCGCCGAGGAGATCTCGGCCGACAGCGCCGGGTCCGTCGCCGAGGCCATGCAGGTGGTGGTCGGTTGGAAGGTCGAGGACGCGGCGGCGGGCACCCCGGAGGCGGTCCGGGTCGACACCGCGTGGGGCAACGATCGGGCAGCCGCCGCCCTGGCCGCCGAGGTTGCCTACCGGCTGATGGCCGCGAAGGCGTACGACGGGGGGAACCTCCTCTGCGGGGCGCCGGCGGCGCTCCTGGTGTGGCTGGTCGGGGAGGCGTCAACGACCACCCTGGCCGGGATGCGTTCGCTGGACGAGACGAGCACCGGTGCGCTCGTCTTCAGCGACGTATCGGGCTTGTACGGCATCTTGACACCCGACCGGGCGGCGGCAGCGGGGTTGGAGTTGCTGGAACGGCCGTCCGAAGAGGTGGCACCGCTGGTCGAGCGGCACTGGGCCGAGCTGACCGCGCCGGATACACCGCTGGAGCGCTTCGGTGCCATCTTCGGGGTGCCGATCCAGCCGCTCGCGCCGGACGACGAGGCGCCGCCGTGCGTCCCGTGAGCGACGTGCCCGCCGTCGGCGCGTCGGGGCAGACCGTCGGCGCGTCGGGGCAGACCGTCGGCGCGTCCGGGCTGCGGCGGGGCGGGCGACTGCGGACGGTGGCGGCGCTGCTCTGGCCGACGCTGCGGGCAACGCGGATCTCGCCGCTGTTGGCGGCCGGCATCGTCGGTGTGGCGATCGTGACCCCACCGGCCGTGACCGGGTCGCTCCTGCCCCCCGACAACCACATCACGTTGCTGCGGTTGGTGCTGGCCTGCGTCGGCCTCGGCGTCACGTTCGTCCTCGACGACCCGGCGAAGCCGACCACGGAGACCCTGCCGGTCCCGGCCTGGCTCGGCGCGCTGCTACGAGCGGTCCCCGCCGCGGTCGTCGGCGCTGCGTGCTGGGCGGCGGCGCTGCTGGTGACACGGTCCGGGCCGGCGACGGCGTCGCTGCCGTACGCGGACCTGACCCGCGAGGCCGCGACCGTCGCCGCGGTCGCGTTCCTCGCGTCGGCGGTCGGCTGGCGACGGTCGCCGCGCGGGATCGGCAGCCCACTCGCCGCCCCGATGCTGCTGCTCGCGATGACGGTGGTGGCGCTGCTGCCGACCTCGGTGGCCTTACTCGTCAGCGCGGGCGACGGCTGGGACGCGGCCCACGACCGCTGGATGTGGCTCCTGGCGGGGACACTGTTGGCGACCGCCGGGACGCTCACCGCCCGCCGGCGGCGCGGGCGCGACTCAAGGATCGGGAGACGCCTCCGGAGCCACGGCCGGATCGTCGAGTAGCGGTCAGAGCCTCCCCGAGATGCCGTTCCGGGGAGGCTCTGACCACTGTTGGCGGGACAGGTTCGGCTAGCTCACAGGCGCGGGTCCTGCTGGACCTTGAGGGCGTTGAGGATCGGGTCGTGCTCGCCCTTGTCGCGGCGAAGCTCGATCGTCAGATCGCCACCGGCGTGCTCGACGATGGCCGCGTTGGTGTCCGCGGTCAGCGCACCCACGGTCGCCTGCACGTCGTGGTCGTAGAGCACGACCTTGCCGTCGGCCAGCACATCGAAGGCACGCTTGCCGGCCTTCACCTTCTCGATCTCCGCGAAGCCGAGGGCGATGCGGTACGTGCCGGCGGGGGCGTTCTTGAACACGTAGCTGAACGTCTCGCCGGTCCGCTGGGTGCGGAACAACGCGTCGTCCTCGGTGCCGGCGATGTCGGCTCTTGTGGTACGCGCCTTGCCGCCGACGTAGCCCCACGGCCGCGAGCCGAGCTGCTGGTCGGGCGCCCAGAAGAAGCCGTCGGAATCGACGTACCCCGACCCGCCCGCGTCGATGCCCTTCCAGTAGGCGGACGTGGCCAGGCGGACCGGCCTGAGCTGGGCCTCGCCCTTGCCGGCGTTCGACGCCACGAGCACGTCCCCGACGAGCACGCCGGGCTTGATGCCGGCGTTGTCGGCCGTAACCGTGACCGTGGTAGACGTGCCGGCCGCGAGCGTGACCGTGCCGGTCGCTGCCGCGCCGGTGAGGGCCAGCCAGGGAAGGTCGGCGGCCTCGTGTCCGCCGTCGCTCGTGCGTTTCTGCTCGCTGAGCCGCACGTCGAGCGGGGCGGAGCCGGTGTTGGTGACTGTCACGTCGGCCGTCGCCTTCTGGTTCTTGTCCAGGAGCCAGTCGAGGTCAGCTCCGGTGACCGTGGCGATGCCCGTGGTCAGCGCCGTGTCGACCACCTCGGCCTGGTCCTTCTTCGCGATGGTCACGGGGTGGCTGGCGGTGACGTAGTTCGGCGCCTCGATCTGCACCGTGTTCTCGCCGACCAGCGCCTGGGCCTTCCACCGGCCCTTCACGTCGGTCGTGATGACCCGTTCCCCGTTCGGCCCCTGGAGCGTGACGATCGCGCCCTCGATCGGCTTGCGGTCGTTCGCGTCGGTGACCGTGCCCTCGATCGTGCCCGCCGCCGGGAGGGTGTACTCCAGCCCCAGGCCGGCCTTCAGGACGGGCTGGTTGAAGGAGTACTGGCTCGCGGGGTTGCGTGTCAGGCTCTCCAGGCCGACCGTCGCCGACGACCCTCGGGTGAGAGGGTTGTCGCCGCCGACGCCGTCGCCGTACCCGATCTGGATCCGTCCGTCCGCGATCAGGGTGACCGAGAAGCTCACGCGAGCCGTCCGGTCGTTGTAGAAGGCGACGTCGCGCCACTCGACGACCTGCGCCGCCAGCCCGTCCACCTGGGTCGTGCCGTAGTAGATGCCCGCCTCGTCGTCGACGATGAGGTCGTCCCAGAGCGGATAGATCGCGTCGATCGGGTACGGCGACGGCAGTGCCGTGTTGTTCCCCAGCGTGCTGGCCCGGTCGAAGGTCAGCGTGCCGTTCGTCGTCACGCACACGCCGTCCCAGGCCGTGTCGTAGAACGGCGCCAGGAAGCTGGAGTCGAACCACAGCGGGCCGCAGAGGTCGTCGCCGTGCCACCCGGACTCCTGCGTGCCCTGGCGGTAGAGCCCGTCGGTCACCTTCATCGAGTACGAGCGGCCGGCGGGAGCCACCGGCACGGGGCCCGGCTCCGGCTGCTCCGGCTGGGGCTCCGGCTCCACCGCGTCCGAACGCGGGTCGAGCGTCACCCGCAGCGCGGCGACTGTCGGGGCCTTCAGGCCCTTCGCGCCCCGCAGCTCCACGGTCAGCGGACCGCCCTCGTGGCGCACCACCGCGGTACGCCAGTCGGCGGTGTTCGGCCCGACGACCGCTGCTGCGTCGTACGCGTACTCCGCCAACGATCCGTCCACGACGACGTCGAACACCCGCTTGCCCCTGGCCACCTTCTCGATCTCGGCGAACCCGAGATCGATCGCGTAGGTGCCCTTCGGCGCGTCGGGGAAGCGGTAGAACAGCTTCTTCTCGTGGGTGGTGCGCTGCGACTGGAACAGGGCGTCGTCGGTCGTACCGTTGATGGCGGCCTTCGTGGCGGCGACCTTTGCCTTTCCCTCGTAGCCCCACGCCTTCTTGCCGGCGGCCTGGTCGGCGGACCAGGTGTAGCCGGATCCGTCGGTGAACGACGCGCCACCGGCGTTGACGCCGACCTGGTACTTCGTGGTCGTGAGGGTCACCGGGACGTAGGTCTTGGACTGACGTCCGGAGTCGGACCGCACCACGATGTTCGCGCCGAGGGCTCCGGGCTTGGTGCCCTTCGAGGAGATGGAGACCTTGACGGTCGTCGACTCGCCCGGGGCGAGGATGCCGCCGGTCGAGGAGAGCGACAGCCACGGCAGGTCGGTGACCAGGTCGTCCTCGACGTCGACAAGCACGACGTCATCGGCGACCTGGTCCACCGCCCACAGCGCACCCGTCGCGTCGGTTTCGAGGCCGCCGCCCTGGCCCGCCTTCTGGCCGGGGAACCACCACGCGTTCACGAGCGAGCAGTCGTCCGGGTCGACCTGCAACAGGCGGGTGGGCCGGTTCGAGGTGAGGTCGGTGTACCAGATGGTGTCGGACGCCTGGTTGTAGGCCAGGCCCATCACCTCGGGCAGCGGCGGCGCGCAGAAGGACAGCAGCGCACCCGGGTTGTCGTGCGACGTCCCGGCGACGGTGCCGATCATGCCGTTCTTCCGGCCGCCGACGTAGAACACGTCCCGCGTCGGGTTGTAGGCGAGTCCGGTCAGTTGCAGCGTGGACCAGTCACCCTTGACCTGCCGGGTCTCCTTCCCGGTGTTCCGGTCGAAGCAGTGGATGTAGCTGGCCGGGCTGTCCTCCATCTGGCACATGTCACCGGTCTTGGTGTCGAGCGCCATGTCGAACGCCCGGTACGCGGGGTTCCACGACGCGTCGAAGACCTTCCCGGTCGACTTGCCCGTCACCGTGTAGGCGGTGTTGGTCCGCTTGTTGTAGTCGTGGACCCAGACGTCGCCGTCGTACCCGACGCCGGAGGGCTCCTTCTCCTCGATCGTGCCGGGGATGCCGATCCGGGTGATGACGTCACCGCCGGAGGTCGCGCCGACCTCGCCGGCCGCCTGCGCCTCGGCGGCCTTCGCCGTCGCCGCCTTGCCGTCGACGTTCGACGGCTTCATGCCGCTCGCGCCGCTCTTCCACGCGGTGAGGTCGATCGTGCTGGCCGCGCCCTTCCCGGTGCGCGTGGTGGCACCGGCGGCGTCGAGGTCGGGGTGGCGCGCGGCCTCCCCCAGGGTGTACGTGAGTGGGGCGGAGCCGTTGTTGGTGAGCGTCAGCGAGCCCACACCGCTCTGGTCGGTGCCCAACAGCGCGTTGAGGCCGTCGGCCTTCAGGCCGGCGGTGCCCGTGGTCAGCCGCGCGTCGATCGTGGCGTTCGCGTAGAGCTTGTCCAGGGAGAAGGGGTACGCCGCGGTCGTGTAGTTGGGCGCGCCGACAGTCATCGTGTAGTCACCGACGGGAAGTTGGCGGTGCACGACGCCGGTCCCGTTTGTCGTGACGGTCTCGACGAGCCCCTCCTTGGTGGTGAAGGAAACCTTGGCCCCGGCCACCGGCAGTCCGTCGTTCGCGTCGATGACTGTCGCGTCGAGGTACCCGAAGTCAGGCAGGTCGTAAGTGACGACCATCCCGTCCCGCAGCACCGGGGCGCTGTCGGAGAACCGGATGCCGTCGACGCCGGCCCAGCCCTGGATGCCGGTGACGGCGTGGGCGCCGGCGGTCACCGGGTCGTCGGTCCCGACGCCGTCGCCGTAGCCGAAGATCACGGTGCCGGAGCGGGTGAGCGTGGCCGAGTAGCTGACCGGCTCGGTGTTCTCCAACCGGTCCGGATAGGCCCAGAGCTTGGCGTTGCGGAACTCGACGACGAACGCGTCCTCACCGTTGACCTTGGTGGCCGCCGTGAAGACTCCCCCGCCCGGAGCGAACTCGACGGGGGTCTGGACGTAGAACGGGAAGACGCCCGCACCGCCGCTGCCGGGTCCGGTGCTGGTGTCCGGGGAGATCACGCCACGCAGGCTGATGCCGAGGGTGTCGTGGCTGCCGTTGTAGAGCGCGATCGGGAACGGCAGCTTCACCGTCGCCCACACACCGCTTGGGTACGCGACCGGGTCGGTGCCGCGCAGGTATTCACCGTCGGAGACGGCGCAGCGGTAGCCGCCCTTGTCGACGACGAGCCCGACGGGGATCTCGCGCGACTCGTTCTGCGCGCCGACGGTCAGCGCGACGGTGGTGGGCGAGAAGCAGGCGTTGGGCTTGACGGTGAGCGTGTACCCGCCCTCGGGGACAGCGCTGATCGTGAACGCGCCGTCGGCGTCGGTGCGTACCGGCTTCAACGGCGTGTCCGTGATGGAGACGTCGGCGTTCGGCACGGGCCGCTTCTTCTCGTCGACGACCGTGCCGCTGATGTCGTGCCTCGCGGCGGCCGTGAGCGCCAGCGTGACGGGGGTGTCCTGGCCGAGGGTGATCGTGACGTTCGCGGTCGCGGTCAGGTAACCGAAGACCCTGGTGCTGAGCTGGTAGTCGCCGACCGGTAGGTTCGTGGTGAACCGGCCGTCCTTGTCGGTGCCGATCGACCGGCTGAACGGTCCGCTGATCGTCACCTCGGCGGCGGGTACCGGAGCGCCGTTGGCGGTGACGACGCCGGTGAGGGTGCCGCCCTTGCGGGGCGCGAGTTCGAGCAGGCGGACGAGGTCGAGCCGGCCTTCGCCGAACTTGTTGTTGACCTCGGCGGTGCCGCCGCACTCGGTGTCGTCGACGTCGACGGCCGACTCCCCGAGCAGGCGGCGGGTTTCCTCGACCTGCCCGATGAGGGTCGGGTCGTAGCTCCACAGCGCCGCGACGGCGCCGGCGACGTGGGGAGCCGCCATCGAGGTGCCGGACATCTCGACGTAACTGTTGCCCGGGTAGGACGAACGGACGCCGTCGCCCGGAGCGGAGATCTCGGGCTTGATCCGGCCACCCTCACCCTCGCCCTTGCGGGAGAACAACGCGAGCGTGCCGTCCGACCTGGTGGCGCCGACGGAGTAGGCGCTCTCGGCGGAGCCGGGCGAGGAGACGGTGTCGCAGTCCGCGTACGGCGTGGTGTTGCCCGACGACCAGACGCTGAAGATGCCCGCGGCGCTCCAGGCGTCGTCGATGGCCTGGAAGAAGTCGTTGAAGCTGTGCTCTTCGGTTTGGCCCCACGAGTTGTTGATGACGTGGGGGCGCTTGGACGGGTCGGCGTTGTTGCCCTGGAGGTCGGTCGGGGCGAGCAGCCACCAGCCGGAATTGAGCAACGACTCGACACCGCTGCTGTCGCAGCAGCCGTTCGTCGCGATCCACTGCGCGTCCGGGGCGACGCCGACGTGGTTGGTGCCGTCGTCACCGACCATGGTGCCCATGGTGTGCGTGCCGTGTCCGTTGTCGTCGCACGGCGCGTCCGCGCACGTGCCCCGGGTCCCCATCCAGTTGTAGTTGTGGTCGACCGTGCCGTCGGACTTCGTGCCGCGGTACTGGCCCCTCAGGGCGGGGTGGTCGAACTGGACGCCCGAGTCGAGGTTGGACACCGTGATGCCCGCGCCGGTGGCGCCCATGGCCCACGCCTCGGGGGCGTGGATGGCGTCCAGACCCCACGTCGAGGTGCCTGCCTCGGCGGCGGCCTTCGGGGCGGGGCGGGCCTCCTGGTCGGCTGGGCTCTTCTCCTCGACCGGCTTGACCAGCGCGACCTGCGGCGTCGCGTGGACCTCGGCGACCTGCGCCTCCGCGGCCACGGTGAGGGCGAGCTTCTCGTTGCCGCCCTTGACGAGCACGGTGTTGGCGATCGGGTACGAGGTGTACTTGACGCCGGCCCGGTCGAGTTCGGCGGAGACGGAGGCCAGCGAGTTCTTCGCCGCCGCGGTCAGTGCGTCGTAGACGAACCGACCGCGAGCGGTCCAGTCGGTGATCTTCTTCGTCGGCGCGAGGTCGGCCCTGGTGTCGAACGTGATCCAGAAGTCGGACTTCGGCTCCGCGCGGAAGCGGTCCTTGAGGTTCGAGGCGATCTTGTTGGCGGGGGCGCCGGGATCCGGCTCGGCGGCGGACGCCTGTGGTGCCTGGATCAGGCTCAGGCCGACCACTGCGGCAAGCGAAGCCGCGAGGGCTTTGAGTCTCATGGGAGTCCTTCGACCTACAGGGGTTGGTAGGGGTCGTGGTTCTTGCGGTCGTCGGCACCGTCGGCGTCATGGGCGTCGGGGGCGCTGCCGCGCGGCTCGCGGGGAAGCTCGGGTGCGGGTGGGTCCTCGATGGCGGCGTCGTCACGCGCGACGTGTCGCTCAGGCACGCATTGCCCAGTGGCTATGGATCACGAAGCCATGCTCGGGGTGCACGAGTGGCCGTCGCTATCCAGCGGATACGTCAATTTTCACGACGGGACGTGGAGGGAGTCCTCTTCGGCGAACACTCCGGCCTCCACCGCCTTGACCGCGAGCGCGGTCCGGGAGGTCACCTTCAACTTGCGCATCGCCGCACGGAGCTGCTGATCCACTGTGGCCGGCGACTTGGCCAGGATCCGGCTGATCTCCCGGTTGGTCTTGCCGGCGACGACAAGTTGGACCACGTCGAGCTCACGCGGTGAGAGCTGGTCGCCGTACCCTCGTCGACCGCCGCGCCACAGTCGCGGAACCTCGGCGCCGTGTTCGCGAAGCCGCTGCGCGACCCGGTCCGCGTCGCCGCGGGCTCCGAGCCGGAACAGGTGCTCGTACTGTGCGGCCAGCAGCTCCCGGCCCTGCTCGACCTGGCCGTGCGCGACGAGCGCCTCGGCCTGACGCTCGCGGGCGAGCATGGCGTCGTAGGGGCGCGGCAACGCGCTCCAGGCGCGCGCCGCCCGATCGAAGGCCGTCGCCGCGCGGGCGTGGTCTCCGCTCGCGGCGAGCAGCAGGGCACGGCACACGGCGAGCGCGGCGCGGGGCGCGGGCGCCGTACGGCCACGCAGTCCCCTGGCGAGCTGGTCGCCCAGGCGGGTCGCGGTCCTGAGGTCACCCTGGGCGAGGTACGCCTCGATCTGGGCGGGGACCAGGTCCGTCGCCCAGATCCAGATGCCCTTCCTCCGGACGGTGTCCATCGGCTCGTTCGTGACCTGCAGAGCCCGGCCGCTGTTTCCGTCCGACAGCCACAGCCTGGCCAGCGCCGCGGCGGCCTCCATCGTGTCGTCGGCCGCGCCGAGACGGGCGGACTCCTCGAGGACCAGGCGGAACTGCTCCTCCGCGGCGCGCCGCCGTCCGGCCGCGGCTGCCAGCCGGGCCGCGAGGCGGATGCTGCCGAGGTAGTGCGCCGGCCGGTCCCGGTCGGCGTCGGCGAGTGCCGCGCTCTGCTCGGCGAGACCCTCCCACCGGCCGGTGAGCCACGCCAGGTTGGCCTGTTCGAGTCGGACGTTGAGTTGCAACCGGGACGCCTGCTCGGTCTCGGCGAGGTGCATGGCCACGGCGAGGTGTGTGTCCGCGTCGGCGTACCGGCCCCAGATCACCGCGCCGGTCCCGACGTTCGCGTGGATGCGCGCCACGTCGAGACGCTCCGCCGAGGTCGCGCCGTCGACGGGCAGGCCGGCGACGACGTCCCAGGCCTCCTCCTCGCCGAGCATGAGCAACGCCGCGGCACGGTTGCCGGCCAGGTTCAGCCGCTCCGCGGGAGAGGCGAACCCGGTGGTGAGCTCGGCGGCGCGATCCAGCCAACGCCGGTGGGTCGACGCCGGCCACGGCCCCGCGTAGGCCCAGCCGAGGTAGGTCATCGCCCGGGCCGCCTCGACCGGGTCGTGGTCGAGGTTGGCCACCGCCTGCTCGAGCTCGCTGAGCGCCGCCTGCGCCTCACCCGCGGTGATCAGGAGCCGACCCAGGGGGTTGCGGATCTCGGCCTGCTGGCGGGCGGAGAGGCCGGGGGTCTCCAGCACCGCGCGCAGGGTACGGATCACCCGGTGGTGGACCTGGTCGACCGGTTCGCGACGGCCCAGTGCGGCCACCGCGGCGATGCGCGCCACCCGCGCCCGATCCGGCGGCGGCAACACGGCCCACGACAGCAGATCGACAAGCATGTCGACGGCCTTGGTGTGGTCCCCCGATGCCACCGCCAGCTCGGCGCCCTGCTCGGCGTACCGCGCCCAGGACGGCGTCTCGCCCGCCGCGCGGAAGTGGTGGGCGAGGCGTGCGACAGGCGGCGGGTGGACGTGCTCCAGGGCGCGGCCGGCCAGCAGGTGGAAGTGCCTGCGGTCGGTCAACGGGATCGCCTCGTAGACGGCCGTGGCGGCCAGCACGTGCCGGAATCGCCACTCGCCGCGGTCGTCCGCGTCCAGGACACCGGCGTCGGCCGCTTCCGTGATGGCGCCTCGACACTCGGCGGGTGACAGGCCGGCGGTCACCGCGATCGCGGCCACCGACGACCGCTCAGCCAACGTGGCCGCGGCCCGCAACACCTGCTGCGCCGGCGGCGACAGGCGACCCACCCGTTCCCGGGTGGAGTCGCGCACCGTTGGCGGCACCCGTAGCTCGCGCAACTTCAGCCGGACCCACTGACCGTCGCGGAAGACGAGGTCGGCGCGGTCGTACATGAGGCGGACCGACTCCTCCAGCGCCAGCGGGAGGCCACCGGTCCGCTCGTGCATGAACGTCGCGAACTCCTGCGAGATCGGGTTGCGGTCCAGCATGGAGGACACCAGCGCCGCCGTGTCGTCGGGTCGCATCGGCGCCAGGGCGATCCTCAGCTGGGTCACACCGGCGGGCAACCGGGACGTCAGCCGCAACAACAGCGATCCGTCGTCCACCTCCTCCGGCCGGTAGGAGACCACGAGGCTCGGCCCGTCCGTCTGCTGCCGGGAGGTGACGAACAGCAGGAACTCCAACGTCATCTCGTCGGCCCAGTGGGCGTCCTCGAGCACGAGAACGTCGACACGCAGGGCCCGCAGCAGCTCGTCCAGGGCACGGAACAGGCGATGGCGGGCCGCCTTCGCATCGTCCAGGGGCGGCAGTGCGGGCGGCAGGTCCGCGGACCATTCCGGGAACAGGGGCCGCAACGCACCCGCGAGCGCGCTGAGCGGCAGTCGCGACACCGGATGGTCGATCCCACGGAACGCGTCGACGATCGGCCCCAACGTCAGCGACTCGCGAAGCGGTGGGCACACCGACACCAGGGCGCTGCGCCGGTCGGACGCCGCCAACCATTCCCGCAGCAGTCGGCTCTTCCCGATCCCCGCCTCGCCCTCCACCAGCACGATCGCCGGTGGCCGGGCCAGGGCGCCCCGGAGCGCCGCCATCTCCCGATCACGGCCCACGAAATCCGGTGTGGAGACCGTCGGCGCGGTCCCGTTGTCCTCGGGCGAGGGGTCGGGCATGCGTGATGATCTCGCTTTTCGCAGCTCGGGCGCAAGTGCCGGCGGCGGCCCGCGTAGCGGGATCCTCGGGCGGAGCGATGCGGTCGCCACCGATCTGGCGGGGTCGAGCGCCGTCCATCCGGCGCTGCCTCAGTCGGTCCCTCGCTGACGGTGGCGGCGATGCCTGGCGTCTCGGATGAGGGTCAGGGCGATGACGAGAAGACCGAGCAGGGCGACGACGGCGTTGGCGGTCGTGAGGAACACCGCCTCGCCGGGGCTGGCGTGGCCGAGGTGAGTCACATGGAAGAAGAAGTGCGGTATCGCGAAGGTGGAGAATGCCGCCGCCGCGGGGATGACGAACGCGGCGCGAGGTGCGACGAGCGCGATGCCGAGGACGACGGCCAGGCCGAGGGTGGCGCTGCCGAAGTCTCGCGCGTAGTGGTCGCTGAACGGCGGGGTGAGGGTGACGGTCGGAAAGTTGTGGTAGAAGCTCTCGGGGAAGAACTGGTTCCAGAACCCGACGACGAGTTCGTCGAGGAAGAGGACAGCCAGGGCGATCCGGATCAGCACGGTCAGCCCAGAGCCCCGTCCGTCTGGTGCGGCGAACCGCGGCGCGGCGGGCACGGGTGACCGGCCTTCGGTCATCGGGTCCGCCCGTTGGGCTCCCGCGCCGCGGGGGTGGCCAGCCACGTGTCGAAGGTCTGTGTGCCCCGAGGGCCGGGGGCGGTGGGCAGCAGGCCGTCTCCGGCCATGGCTCGACCGGTCGCTCCCGGCAGACGGATGGGCAGGACGACGCGGTAACGTCCGCGGGCGCGCAGCAGGCGACGGGCCATGTCCGGCATGCGCAGCTGTTGCGGACCAGCGATGTCGGGGACCCGCCCTGCCGGGGCCGCCAGGGCGAGGTCGACGAGACAGTGGGCGACCTCGTGGGCCGCGATCGGCTGGATGCGCATCTGGGGCACCACCGCGACCGGGCCGGGAACGGTGGCGAGCATCTGCGCGGCCAGCTCGTGGAACTGCGTCGAGCGGAGCACCGTCGCGGGCACCGCACCGTCCAGGACGAGCCTCTCCTGTATTCGTTTGCCCGCGTAGTAACCCCAGTTCACCCGGTCGACGCCGACAACCGACAGTGCCACGTGGTGCCGCACCCCGACGCGCTGGCCGGCGGCGAGGAGGTTGCCTGTCGCCGTGGCGAAGAAGGTCTCCGACCTCTTCCGGTTGACCGTCGACACGTTGCTGACGTCGATCACGACAGGTGTGCCGGTCAGGGCCTCGTCCAACCCGGAACCGCGGATCAGGTCCACGCCTGTGGAGCGGGCGAGGATGACCGGCTCGTGGCCGGCGGCCCGTACGGCGTCGACGACGAGACGTCCGACGCCGCCGGTCCCACCGGCTACCGCGATACGCACCGAACTGCCTCCCGTGTCGCGTTCGCCATACCGTCGCAGGGGTACGTCGCCCGGTCCGGCCGCCGGGGTGATCGGGACCTCAACCGCTGTGCGGCCTCTGTTGTTCTACCTCCCGGATATTCTCAGTAGGGCGCAAACTGGGCAGCGGACCCCGAACGGGTGTGGCCCGACGATGCATGCGGAGCTGATCGCCGCTCATTGCGACCGAACTGACGGAGAGGCACAGTCATGCGTATCGTTCTCGCCGGTTCGACAGGCGTCATTGGTCGCCGGCTCGAGCCGCTCCTGACCGCCCTCGGGCACGAGGTCATCGGGTTGTCCCGCACCGGCCCGGTCCCCGTCGACGTGCTCGACCCGGACGCGGTGACGGCAGCCGTTCGCGACGCTCGGCCGGACGTGGTGATGCACCAACTGACAAGCCTGAACAACCGCGATCTCGCCGCCAATTCGCAGCTACGGCGGGTCGGGACCCGCAACCTGGTCGACGCGGCGCTCGCCGCCGGGGTGCGCCGGATCGTGGCACAGAGCATCGCCTGGGCGTACGGCCCGGGCGCCGAGCCCGCGACCGAGTCGATGCCGCTCGACCTCGACGCCGCCGAGCCGCGGCAGACCACCGTGGCAGGAGTCGCCGCGCTCGAATCCGCAGTCGCGGAGGCGCCCGAGTGGGTCGTGCTGCGGTACGGCACCCTCTATGGGCCGGACACCTGGTACGCCCGCGATGGCCTGATGGCCCAGCTCGCCGCCGCCGGCCGGGTCCCCGCCGACGCGAACGTGAGTAGCCTGCTGCATGTCGACGACGCTGCCACCGCCGCGGTCGCCGCTCTGGAGTGGCCCGGCGGCGTGGTGAACGTCTGCGACGACGAGCCCGCCGCCGCATCGGAGTGGGTGCCCGCGTTCTGCGCGGCGGCCGGAGTCCCGGCACCCGCGGTGACAGTGGGCGAGCGGCAGGGCTGGGCGCGGGGAGCGAGCAACCAACTCGCCCGCACGCGCCTCGGCTGGGCCCCGAGCTATCCCTCCTGGCGAGAGGGATTCGCCACCGTCTGAGCGGTCCGCTTCACCGGCGAAGGCGTTCGATCAACGTGCGGACCGCCTCGGCGTACCGCTGGTCCGATCCGGCGGGCCGGTGCCCCTGGATGGGTGGCGGCACGCTGTCGCCGGGTGGGGCCACCACGTCGGCGGGGTCTCGTAGCCGCCGGTCCACCGTCGACGACGGGTGGGCCACGGTGACCGGCGCGACTGTCCGATGGGCGGAGAATATCCAGCCGCCGATCGAGTCGGTGTCGCGCCACAGATTCACCCATCGCCACCCGACTCGATCGCCGATCTCGTGCAGCACATCGTCGTCGACGAAGGCGGGGAACAGTCGCGCGTAGAGTCGACTCAGCGGTGACCCATGGGTGAGGAGTGCGACTCGGCTGCTGATGTGCGGCGGCAATTGGAGCACTGTCGCGGCGGCCAGGACCGAACCATGGCTGTGCGCGGTCAGCAGCACGGCGTTGCCGCGCGAGACCAGGTGGACAATTCGTCGGGTCAGCTCCGGCACGGCTCTTTCGGCGTAGCAGGGCGGCGCGAACGGGTGGGCGGCCCGGGGCCAGAACGTGCCCAGGTCCCACAGGACACCGACGTGGCGCCTGAATTCGACAGTCCGGTAGGCGAAGATTCCGCCGACGGCCAGGCCGAGGATGATCGCGGCGATCCCCCAGCTACCGAACGCGATGGAGAAGGTGATCAGGCTGCCGGGCAACCGTGCGTACCGCTGCACGGATTCGCTCGGGAGCAACTCCAGCAGACCGACGGTGGTGGTGGCCGTGCCGAGCCCGGCGAGACAGGCGTAGACCACGGCCAGTGGGACAAGTCTCTCCGTGAAGCGAGCCCGAGCTATCGCCTTGCGCACCTGCCGCAGTCGGGTCGCTGCTCCGGCCGGACGATCCGGGTAGTCGCACGCCACGATGGCCGCCGCGGCACGCAGTCGGCGGCGTCGGGAGATCAGGACGACCGGAACCGCTACCACGAGCGTGAACAGCACGGCCCGGAAGAAGCCGAAGATCGCCCAGGTGAACGCCTGTGGCAGGCCGGCGGCCAGACCCTCTCCGGTCGGCGCGTCACGGTCCAGGAGATCCGCCACCCGATAGACGAACTCGGCGGACACCGCCACCGCCAGACTGACCGCGCCGGCCGCGATCACCAGCGCACCCAACCCGAGCAACGGGACGCCGCCCCGCCGCCGGTCGCGGCGCCAGAGCAGCACGGCTGCGAGGGCCGCCAGCAGGGTCGTCTGGGCAACGAAGAGCGAGGTGAGGATCGAGCCGTAGCCGGGCAGGCCGCTGCCGCCGTTCCACAAGGTCGGACTGGCCAGGACGTGCGCAGTTACCACGATGGTCAGGGCGATGGCGACCGTCCGCACCGTGCGGGTGAGTCGGTCCAGTCGCGGGTCGGAGGCGGCGCGGTCGATCAGCCGGGGCATGCAGAGTAGGACCACGCAGGTGGCCAGCACCGACCCGCTGGCCACGGCCAGCGCGATCGTGCCGGCCGTGGCGCCGCTGGCGGCTCGGGCGGCGAGCAGAGTGACGTCGAGTGTCGCGAACGCCGCCGCGACGTGAATCGAGCGCAGCCGCCCCACAAGTGGCCCGGCGTCCCACTGGCCGATCTCGCTGAGTCGATGCTCGGAGACCTCGTCCGCGGGAGCCCGAAACGCGTCGAAGACCTTCCCCGGTCGTGCGCTGGCCCGCCAGAGCAGGCCGATGGCGGCGGCCGGAACCACCGCGAGTACCGCCAGGCGCAGGCCCACAGGTTGCCCACCCAGCCAGGACAACCAGACGCGCCCGGCCAGGCAGCGTGACGAGCCCATGCATCTCCACGCGACCAGGTCCAGCGTGACGCCGGCGAAGGCGAGCACGTACAGCGCGGTGAGAGTGAGCGCCAGTAACCGGCACAGGGATCTGACCAGCGCATCCGAGCCGGGGTCCGCCGGTCGCATCCAGATGGCCAGGTTGGCCAGCATGAACGGCAGCAGGAACACCAGCGACAGCGTTCGGACCACGGTCCCGGAGGGCAGGTCGGCCCAGCGGTACGCCTCCAACGTCACCCGTTCCCCGCTGCCGCACGAACACTTGCGGCGAGGTCGGTAGAAGCCCCCACTGCGGTCGCCCGCGACCTGCTCGACCTCCGACACGTCCAAGACCTGGCCGGCGCTCGCGGTGGCGGCCCCATGAACTCGCAGCTCCACCACGTCGTCGCACATCCGCGGCCCGCTCGACCCCGCTGACGAACCCGACATCGGACCCCCCCGGAGCACTGTCGGCGGCGAGCCGGGTGAACCCAGCCGGGGACCCCGCACCAGTCGGGGCGGTGTACCCCGCCCGAGGAAGACCAACCGTGCGCCTGTAGAGCCCGATTCTCCCGAGCGGTTCGGAAAGGCGTGTCCGTCGGCTCGCCGCTGAACACGCCTTTCGAAAAAATCCGGATGGCGGCTGCTTATCCGACCAGATCAGGCGGTCGGCACCGGCGCCAGAGCTGCCGCGAGGGCCTCGGCGTTCTTCTTGTCCACCCGGGGGAAGGTCAGCGTGATGCCGTCCCCCGCGCCGCCGAAGGCGAGACGCAGCAGGCTCACCACGCCGATCTTCGCCTCGGCGAGCGCGACGTGTTCGCGGGGCACCTCGCCGAGCACACCCGTGCCGGGCCCGCCGAGGAAGGTCTGCGGCAGGAAGATCAGTCGCTGGTCGGTGAGCACGACGAACTGCTTCTTGGTCCGCGCCAGCGCGGCGCCCGACGCTCCGGCAGCCGCCTGGATCAGCCCCTGCGTGACCGCCGTCCCGAACCGACTGGCCGAGAAGCCTCCGACCAACGCTCGGGTCGCGGTGATCGGCCGCTCCCCCGGCAGCAGGACCGGCGCCACCCGCTCGAACGCGCGGGTCTGGAGCTTCTGGTTCATGGTGTCCTCCGTCGTTGACCGTGATCGCCGCTGATGGTACGGAGCAGGCCACCGGGGGCTATCCGTCGATCAGCCGCATGATCATGACAGTCGGGTTGCACCCCGACTAGGTTGTGTTGCTGACTAGTCAGCGGTACTTTCTAGTCATGGGCGACGAGCCGCAGTGGCCGGCACAGTGGATGCGAGGCGTCCTGGAGCTGTGCGTGCTCGCGCTTGTCGGCGAGCACGAGACCTATGGCTACGAGATCGTGCAGCGGCTGAAGACAGCGGGGTTCGGCCAGGTCAAGGGCGGCACGCTCTACGCGATCCTGTTGCGGCTGGAGGAAGACGCCCTGATCGCCTCGGCGTGGCGAGATGGCGCTGGCGGCCCCGGCCGGAAGTACTACGTGATCACCGATGCCGGGCGGGCCACGCTGCGCGCGCGCTGTGACAACTGGGCCGCCTTCGTCGCGACGACGTCCGAGCTGTTGACCACCACGGGGATGGAAGCACGATGAGTGACTCCTACAGCGATCAACCCGCGAGCTGCTCTGGGCCGGTCCGCCGGCGGTCGGCTCACTGGTCCTTGTCGACGGGCTGTGGGGCGCGCTGAGGGGAGATCGGGCGGAGATCACCCTCGGCACGGCGATGGTCGCGGTGCTCCTGCCCCTGGCTGCCCTCCTGCTGGTCGCAGCATTCACGCGCGCTCGCCGGTGGGCCTACGTCGTTGCCGCGTCGATCGGAGTGGCAAGCGTCGCGCTGCTGTGGGCCGGCGACGGGCTGGTGCTGGTGCGCTATCCGGCGTGGATCGCGCTGTGCTGTGGCGCCGTGTTGTTGGTGGCCGGCCTCGGCCTGGTCACCACAGCTGACCGGGACCCGGTGATCGATCCACGAACCGGCGGAGACCGTCACCCGATGACCGTACGGATCGCCGTGCTGGCGGGCGGACCGATGGTGCTCGCGCTGATCCTGCTTGTGGTCGTCGCACTGCTCGCCGACTGACCGAGCGCCAACTGACACCGAGCGTTCGGTCGACGGCTCAGTGACGAGGCGGGCTATCAGTCGACGCGGCTCCACGGCCGGTTGGGGGCAGCGCAGCGGCGGGCGTGAACGTCGCGGCGGCCCGGAACCGCGCCCGTCGGGCCGCGCGTCGGAACGCGCCGAGCACGGCCGGTCCGGCCAGGGTGACGAGGATGGCGGTGGTGACCGCCCGCCCGGTGTCCCAGCCCAGCGAGGTGACGGTGAAGAAGGTCAGGTACCTGTGGAGTTGCTCCAGGGCCGGCAGTCCCGGCTGGTACGCGATCGAGCTGGTCGGGTCGAGCGAGAACGGCCAGAAGGACAGATTGAGCATGAAACCGAAGAAGTACCCGCTGATCGCGGCGTAGGCGGCGAGCAGGACGATCTCGGCCCGCCCGCGCACGCGGGGCAGCAGGCCGGCGAACATGCCGACCCAGGCGCAGCCGAACATCTGGTACGGCATCCACGGCCCCACTCCCCCGGTGAGCAGGGCGGAGGCGAACAGCGAGGTGCAGCCCAGCGCGAAACCGAAGCCGGGCCCGAACACCCGGCCGGCGAGCACGAGGATGAAGAAGACCGTCTCGATGCCCGCTGTGCCGGCGCCGAGTGGTCGCAGGGCCGCGTTGATCGCGGACAGCACCCCGAGCATGGCGAGTGCCTTGGCGTCGATCCTGCCGTCGGCGATCTCGGCGAAGATGACGGCGAGGACCAGGAGCAGCAGCACCCCGAACATCAGCGGCGGGGTCTGGGTGGAGCCGAACGTGCCCGGCGCGACGACGAACGGCCACAGGAACGCGACGAAACCCAGGAACGACGCCATGGTGATCGCGAGCACGGCGCGCAGGGGCACGCGGACCGCGACGTTCAGTGTCGTCATGCGGGCACCGCCGGATCGTCGAGGGCCGCGGCGACCTGCCCGACCGTCAGGTACGGCAGCGGCGCGAGGATCTTCGCGACCTGCGGGGCGAACGTCGGCGACGCGGTGAGGACGGCCGGAACACCTCCGGCGGCGACGATCTCCCCGTCGGCCATGACGACGACCCGGTCGGCGGTGGCGGTGGCGAACTCGACGTCGTGGGTGGCCACGACGACGGCACGACCCTGCGCGGCGAGGCTGTCGAGAGTACGGGTCAACGCGGCCTTGGCCTGGTAGTCCAGCCCTCGGGTGGGTTCGTCGAGGAGCACCACACCGGGGGTCACGGCGAGTTGGATGGCCAGGACAAGGGCGAGTTGCTGCCCGGCGGACAGGTCCCGGGGATGGCTGTCGCCGTCGATTCCGGCGGCGATGCCGTCGAGCAGGCGTCGGGCGGCGCCCGGCTCGGCGCCGTCGCGGTCGGCCTGGTCGAGTTCGGCGTCGACGGTGTCCAGGTACAGCAGGTCGGTGGCGGTCTGCGGGACGAGGCCGACGAGTCGGCGGGCCTGGCTGGCGCTGACCCGACCTGGGTCGAGGTCCCCCTGCGACGCGTCGGACACGACGATGGTGCCGCCATCCCGGCGACCTGATCCCTGTAGTGCCCAGAGCAGGGACGACTTGCCGGATCCGTTGCGCCCCATCAGGGCGGTGATCTCACCGCGTACCAGGGTCAGGTCGACTCCACGGACGGCGACGACGGTCCCGTGCCGGACGATCACGCCGGCGGCGGTGAGCGCGGTCTGGGCGTCGGCGTGCGAGTGGCGGTGCGGCCGCGGTGGTGTGTCGGGTAGCCGGTCGCGCAGGGTGGTCGCGTGCCGGCGGGCGTCGCGTACCGACAGGGGCAGCGGTGACCAGCCGGCCAGGCGTCCCAGCTCGACCACCGGCGGCGCGACGGTGGCGGCAGCGATGAGCGTGGCGGGCTCACCGTGGCGCACGGTGCCGTCGCGGGCGACGTGGATGAGCCGGTCGGCGTACGGCAGGACGCGTTCCAGGCGGTGCTCGGCCAGCACGACTGTGACGCCGAGGTCGTGGACCAGCCGGGTGATGGTGGCGAGGACGTCGTCGGCGCCGGTCGGGTCGAGCGCGGAGGTGGGTTCGTCGAGGACGAGCACCCGCGGGTGCGCGGTCAGCGCCGCGCCGATCGCGACGCGTTGCTGCTGACCGCCGGAGAGTTCGTGCAGGCCACGGTGGCGCAGGTCGGCGAGGCCGAGCAGGTCGAGCGTCTCCTCCACCCGGGTCCGCATGACCGCCGGGTCGAGGGCGAGTTGCTCCATCCCGTACGCCAACTCCTCCTCGACGGTGTCGGTGACGAACCCGGCGACCGGGTCCTGCCCGACCACGCCGACCAGGTCGGCGAACTCACGGGGAGGGTGATGGGCAGTGTCCCGGTCGGCGACACGCACGCTGCCTTCGAGGGTGCCGCCGGTGAAGTGCGGCACGAGGCCGTTGATCGCGGCGAGCAGTGTCGACTTCCCCGCCCCGGTGTGGCCGACGACCAGGCACAGCTCCCCCTCGTCGATGCCGAGGTCGACGTCGCGGAGGGTGGGGCGGGGCGCGCCGTCGTACGTGACGCTGACGCCCTCGAAGCGGATCATGACGGCGCTCCTACGGTGTCGACTGATTCGCGTCGCGCGGCGGCGGGCTGCGGTCGGTGCGGGCGCGGCGGTGTCGGTGCGGCGACCGCCGCGACGGCGGCGACCAGGATCGCGGCGGCCGGCAGGGCGGGCAAACTGGGCCAGTGCAACGGATAGAGGCTCGGGTTGAGCGCGGCGGGGTCGTAGCCGGTGCCGGCACCGAGCACGACTGCCGTGACGACGCCGCAGCCGGCGACCGTCCACTCCGGCCACTGCCACGGGTCGGGTCGGTAGCGGCTGCGGGACACCCGTCGCCCACCGAGAGCGATCCCCGCCACACAGAGCAGGACGCCGCCGCCGAGGCCACCGAGCCCGACCGGGCGCGGCACACCCGGATCGAGCAGACCGTACGCGCCGACGCACAGGCCGGCCATGCCGGTGAGCATGAGGACCCCGGTGAGCCGTCGCGATCCCGGTGTGGCGGTGCCGACCCGGCCGTAGCCACGGGCGTCCATGGCTGCGGCCAGCCGCAGCGACCGGTCCAACGCGTCGTGCAGAACCGGCATCACGATGGCCCGTACGGCGCCGAAACCCCTGGCCCGCCCGGCACGAAGTCGGCGGGCACGGGCGACCCGTTGGACGCTCTCCACAAGTTGCGGTGCGACGCTGAGCGAGACGGTGACAGCGACACCCAGTTCGTAGAGCGCGCCGGGCAGGACCCGCAGCGCGCGCTTCGGGTTGGCGAGGCTGTTGGCGGCGCCGATGCAGCAGAGCAGGCAGGCCAGGCGGAGCCCGTCGACAGCGGCGGAGAGAGTCGCCTCCAGGGAGACCGGGCCGCCGATCTGGATGCCCGCGTACCAGTCGGGTGTGGGCAGGTGCGGCAGCCGGAACAGGATGTGGTCCTCGGCGGTGATGCCGGACGCGAAGACCGTCCGGAACACCACCCGGATCGCGACGACGAGCAGAGCCAGATAGAGGTAGTAGCGAAACGCTCGCGCCCAGGGGGCGTCGGTGCGGCGGGCGGTGACGACGAACCCGAGCACCGCGAAGATCAGCAGCAGCAACAGCGGGTTGCTGGTGCGACTCGCGGCGGTGGCCAGCGCGAGCGCCCACAACCACCAGGCCACCGGGTGCAGGGAGCGCGGCAGCCGGGAGACGGCGAGCCGGTGGAAGAAGCCGTGGTGGCGGGTGACGCCGGTGCGGGTCGGGCCCATCGGGTCAGGCGCGGCGGCGGCGCCAGCCGGCGACACCGCCAACGAGGGCGAGCAGGGCCAGCAGGCCGACCGTGATCAGCGCCGGCAGCGCCGAGCCGGTGTCCTCGCGGGCAGCCGTCGCGGTGGGTGCCGCGTCGAGGATTCGTGGTTCCTCGGTGGCGGCGCTCGACGGTGGGGACGCGACAGGCGCCGGGGCTGTCGTCACGGTGGCCAGCGGCGTCGGCGTGCCACTGGGCGGGACCGAGGCCTGCGCTCCGCCCGGTGGCAGGCTGGGCTGCGGGTTCCCGGCTCCGGGACTGCCGGCTCCCGGCGGGTTGCCAGCGGCAGGCGGGTTGCCCGCGCGTGGCGGGTTGCCCGCGCCGGGCTGGGCCGGGGTGGGCGCGGCCGGTGGCGCGGCGGTGGTGGTCGCGCCGATCGGCGTGCTGTTGCGGGCCCGGACGCTGTCCGGACTGAACCGGGGGCGTCCCTCGGTGCCGCCGATGTCGGTCGCCCCGAAGATCCACAGGTCGACGCTGCCGGGCTTGGGCTTGTAGCTCATCGCGCCGAGTTGGCTGTAGACCCAACTGTTCTGCCCGGGGTCGGCATGCCAGTACGACCAGTACGCGCTGGCCGGCGGAGTGAGAGCGCACTTCTCGTCCGCCGGGGTGGGGTACTGGGTGCCGCCCTGGTGGCCCGCGTAGCCGATCCGGCAGATGAACGCGGGCCCGTCGTGCTGCGTGCCGGTGGTGCGCCAGCCGCCCTGGTTGAGCAGTTGGTAACCGGTGGTCGGGGTGGTGCCGCAGGACCGCAGGAGCGGCCCGCCCCACCTGCTGAAGTCGACCGCGAGGATGACCCCGGACGAGGTGGTGCACTGCCCGGTCGGCAGCGGATCGGCAAGCGCCGGCGCGGGTGTGCCGACCACTGCGGCGACGATGGTCAGGGCCGCGATGGGGCGCAGACACCTACGGG
The DNA here is from genome assembly GCF_049841595.1 of Micromonospora sp. DT228. Lineage (NCBI taxonomy): Bacteria > Bacillati > Actinomycetota > Actinomycetes > Micromonosporales > Micromonosporaceae > Micromonospora > Micromonospora sp. DT228. Next base: position 168,347 of record NZ_JBNCKO010000013.1, on the reverse strand, counting down.
CCGTCATGATCCACCGCCAGCGCCGGCCACCGCGCGCCGACGGGCCGAGATCCGCAGCAGGACGCCCGCGACGACGAGCACGAACGCCAGCAGGGTGATCGTGATGATCGACAAGCCGGTGCGGGGCAGGTTGCCCGACGAGTGACCGCCGGTGCCGGCCGACGGCCCCGTCGCAGCGGGGGTTGCCGACGGGGTCGACGACTGGCTCGCGGTCGGCGTCGGGGTCGGCGTCGCGCTCGGCGTCGGCGTGCCGGACGGGTCCGGACCCGGCAGTTCGTGCACGTCCCGGGTCAGGGTGGCGAACGAGATCCCTGTCGCGCCGCCGACGACCTGGGTGGACGCGCGCACGTCCGAGCCGGGCTGTCCCCCGGCGGCGACGGTGAACCCGCCGTCGTCGTTCTGCTGACCGGCCAGGAACGACAGCGCCTTGTCGACCTGTCGGGCGTAGGTGTCGCCGCGCAGGGTGAGGCCCTGGACGGCGAGCGCTGTGGAGTTCGTGGAGTCGCCTGCCGCGCCGGGGAAACCGCCGTGCTCCTTCTGCGCCGCGGCGATCCAGACCAGTGCCTTGTCGACGGCGGGGACCGCCGTCGGGTCGTCGGTCAGCAGGGCCAGGGCCATCGCCGCCATCGCGGTGCTGTCGACGTCCCTGTCGGCGTCGCCCGCCGGGATGAGGCTGGGGAACGACCCGTCGGCGCGCTGGAGACCCTTGAGGAAGGCGATCGGTGCGGCGGCGGCCTCGCCCTGTCCGGCGCGGAGCTGGGCGATGATGCCGAGCGACTGGCCGAAGACCGAGGTGGCGTACGCGTAGTTGCCGGCCCCGGCGCAGCCGGCCTGTGTGTCGACCTTCGCGCAGGTCACGTCCTTCAGCGCGGCGATCAGGTCGTGACCGCCGAAGGACCGTGGGTCGTAGCCGGTGACCTGGGCGAGCAGCGCCATCTTGCCGATCGCGCCGCCGACGGCGGAGTCGGTGCCGACGCCGAGCCAGGTGTCGACTGTGAATCCACTGTCGCCGACCGCGCCGCCGCCGCGCAGGAACTCGACGATCGCGCGCAGCTTGGCGTCGTCCCCGCCGGTGGCGGCGAGGGCGTACGCGCCGTCGATGCTCAACCCGAACTCGGGGAAGCCGGGGAACGACTCGTAGTACCTGCCGTCGATCAGGTTGCTCGGCGCGACGAGGTAGGACACCCCCTTGACCAGATCGGGTCGCGGCCCGGCCTGCGGCGGCGACTGACCCAGGGTGGCCAGGTTCTTACCGGCCAGCGCGAGCGCCGCCGCGGCGGTGGCGTCCAACTCCGCGTCCGGGTTGCTCGGGTCGCGGCTGAGCCCACCGCCGGTGACGATCCGACCGACAAGGAAACCGGTGGCGGTGGCGGCCCTGTCGGTCACCCCCAGCACGGCGAGGGCCTGCGCGGCGTACCCGGTGAAGTAGGTGTCGGTGAACCCGGCGCCGGTGTACGGCTGGTAACCCCCGTCGGTGTCCTGCGCACCGGTCAGGAACGCCTTTGCCGAGCCCAGCGCCGCGTCCTGCCCGCCGAGCGTGTGCAGCGCCAGGACGGCAAGCGTCGTGGCGGCGAGGTCCGGATCGCAGCCGTCGCCCGGGGAGAGCCACCGGTCGCCGAAGGCCCCGGTCGCGCACTGCTGCTCGGTGAGTCGGGTGACGGTGGCGGCGGGCGGGGTGACGCCGGCCCGCTTGAGCGCGAGCAGCGCGCTCGCCTGGGCCATCGGCCCGGGCGCTCCGGCGAAGTCACCTGCGGCGGCGCAGCCGGCATCGGCGTCGGTCGCGGCGCAGACCCGGTCGGTGAGTGTCGTGATCAGATCCCGGCCGCCGAAGGCGCGGGGATCACCGCCGGTGCTCGTCGTCAGGAGTGCGAGGTTGGCGACGTTGCCGGTGTGGGGTGCGGCGGACTCGCCGTCCGGGAAGATCGCCGCGTCGACGTGCGTCCGGAGGTAGTCGACGATCTTCGTGCGGGCTTCGTCCTGCCCGCCGGTCGCGGCCAGGGCGGTGGCGACGGCGATCGTCCGGGAGTAGTCGACCCACCCGTAGTCGACGTGGTCGCCGTCGGTGAGTTGCTCCACCAGGTAGCTGCCGACGGCCTTGACCTGGGCTTCGGTCGGCCGCGCCGGGTCGGTCGGCCCGGCCGTCGTGGTGGGCGAGGGAGTCGGCGTCGAGGAGGGCGTCGGGCCGCTCGCGCGCACCGACGCGGGGGTGAAGTTCGGCGCCCCGGTCGTGCCGCCGATGTCGGTGCCGCCGAAGACCCATGCCTCGACCTCGCCGGGGCCCGGCCGCTGGGACATCGCACCGAGTGGACTGTAGGTCCAGTGGTCCTGCCCGGCCGGTGCGATCCAGTAGGACCAGTAGGCAGTCGCCGGCGGCGTCAACTGGCACGCCTCGTCGGCGGGCGTCGGGCGTTCGGCACCGGACTCGAAGGCGGGTGAGCCGATCCGGCAGATGAAACCGGGGCCGTCATGGGCGGTGCCGGCCGTGGTGAAACCCGCCTCGTGCAGCAGGTCCAGACCCGTGGTCGGGGTGGCGTCGCAGCCCCGCAGCAGCGGCCCGCCCCACGGCCCGAAGTCGACAGCGACGACAGCGCCCTGGGTCGGCGTGCAGGACTCCAGCGGATCGGCGATCGCACGGGTCGGCACCACGAGCGCCGCCACGCCAAGCGTCACCGCGGCGACGAACGCCAACCACGCCCGGGGAACACGCGGCGTGCGACTGACAAGTGGGGACATGGCGACTCTCTCGGGGGTAGCGGCGCAGGCGCGGACGCGGACCCCGAGGACAAGTCTCGGAAACCTGGCTCCGCGCCGTGTACCTCGACGGCGCTGCGGTGCACTATCCAGCCAGGTAATCCGACTCGTCCCGAGAAAACGGGACCTACGGCTGCGGGCCAGCGCCGGACTTTGACCGGCTTCCCCTGACTGCTGGATCGCGGCCATCGGACCACACCCGCGACCACGCCGTCAACGCGAGCCGCTGTCATCTAGCTAACAGCGCGCGGTAGGGGCTTCCTCCCATACGGTGACCGCGTCATCGCGTGGGGGAACCCGGTGGGAATCCGGGGCTGACGCGCAACGGTGAGGACGGTCCGCCGTCCCGAGCCCGACTACCCACGTGGTGACGCAGCACCTGCGGTATCCGTCCCACGCGTCCTGCGGCCGGCCCGCCCCGCCCCCGCCGGCTTCCCTGTCGGGCTCTGGGTCGAGGCAGTCGTGCCCCGTACCCCCAAGGAGACCCGATGTCCTCGCGCCTTTCCTCCGGCAGCCGCCGGAGACGTCTCGCGACAGTCCCCGCCGCCGCGCTGATCGCCACCGCCGTCGCGGTGACTGCCGGTGCCGCACCGGCCGCCGCGACCTCGACGCCCGCGCAGATCGCCACCGCCCGGACCAACGGCGTGGCCTACCTGCGGACGCTGCAGGCGGCCGACGGCAGCTACGCCAGCGGCGGGTTGTCGAACGAGTGGGCGTTCAGCGCGTTCGCCCCCGCCGGCGTCGCGGCCGTGGACGTCTACCCCTCCGGGGACACGACCAAGAACGCCCGCACCGTCTACCGCAACCAGCTCTCCGCCGCGTCCTGGCCAAGCGCCTCGCCCGTCGTCACCGACTACGAGCGCGGCGTCCTGAACGCCTACGCGGCAGGCATCGACCCCGCTCGGGTCTCCCCCGCCCGCAACCTGATCGCCGACACCATCGCCTACTGGCAGACCGGCTCGCCCGGCTACTACGGCCCGCCCGCCAACGTCAACGGCACCATCTTCGCCACCCTCGCCCTGGCCGGGGCGAAGACCCAGACCGGCGGCGCCCGTGTACCGCAGGCACTGCTCGACCTCTCGGTCACCCGGATCCGCAACAACCAGCACAACGACGGCGGCTGGACCTTCAGCCAGGCCGAGGGGAACGCGAGCGCACTCGCCACTCCCGGCGACATCGACATGACCGGCGCCGCCATGGCGGCCCTCTGCGCCGCAGGCGTGCCCAACACCGACACCGACATCGTCCAGGCGAAGAACTTCCTCAAGGGCAAGCTCGTCAACGCCTCGGGCGCCTTCACCTCGATGTTCGGCGTCAACACCGACTCCAACGCCTGGGCCGTCTCCGGGCTCAACGCCTGCGGCATCCCCAGCCAGGGCACCGACTTCACCACCACCGCCGGCAAGACCCCGATCGACTTCCTGCGCGCGCAGCAGCTGACCGGCGGCGGGTTCAAGTACCTGCCGACAAACACCACCCCATCGGCGTACGCGTCGATCGACGCGGTCCGGGCCCTGGCCGGCGCCGGCTACACCGCCGCTCCCCCGACCCCGGTCACCTCGGGCGCCCCCACCTGGGTCGCGGCGAGCGGATTCACCGCCGGCACCGCCACGCGGCTCGCCGTGATCATCGACAACGGCAGCGGCAGCATCACGCCGTGCGCGGTCACCCTGACGCCGACCGCCGCCACCACCACCCTCGGCGCCGTGCTGGACGCCGCCGTCGGGGCGGCCACCCCCGGCGGTTGTGTCACCGCCCTCAACCCGACAAGCGGCACCGGCACCATCACCTCGATCAACGGCCTGGCCAACAGTGGCTCGTCCACCTGGAAGGTCGCCCGAGACGGCGGCACCCCGGCCACCGCGACGCGCGGCACGACCGTGACCGTCGGCGACACCATCTACCTGCGCTACGGGGTCTGACTGTCGTCCGGGTGCTGACGTGGCCAGCGGCGGCTCACCCGCTGCCGCTGGTCACCCGTCCGGCTGCTGGTTGGTCAGGTGAGGTGCGGAAACGCGCGGCTCCGGATGGGTGTTCCGTCAGTCCGGCACGCCCGCGCTCACCGCGACGCGGGTGGCCATCGGGCGGTCGTCGGCGCGGTGGCCGACGATCGAGCCGAGAATCTCGCCGGCGCGTACGGCCGCGTTGGACAGCAGGGAGGCACTGATGCCGTGGGAGTGTTCGGTGCCGCCCTGCAGGTAGACGTTCGCCAGCACCGACGCGTCCGCCCGGATCCGGTAGTCGCGCTGCACCACGGCTCGGCCGAACTCGTCCCGGTGGTAGTAGCGGGCGGCGGCGTCGAGCAGCGGGAACGGATCGACCGGCTGGTAGCCGGTGGCGCAGATCAGGACGTCGGCGTCGAGCACCGACACCGCACCTGTGGTGAGCGTCTCGACGGTCACCGCCACCCTGCCGTCGTGCTCGCGGGCCCCGGTCAGACGGGACATGTTGAGCAGGCGCAGCCGCTGGACGCCGTTGACCTTCTCCTGGTAGGAGCGCCGATAGAGTTCCTCGATGAGGTCGGCGTCGACGACCGCGTAGTTGGTGTTGCGGTGGTAGTTCATCAGCATCGTCTTGACCTCGGACGGCGCGGTGAAGTAGTCGTCCACGGCGGCCGGGTCGAAGATGCGGTTGGCGAACGAGCTGTCGTCGGCCGGGCTGTAGCCGTACCGGGAGAAGACGCCGCACACCTCGGCGGACGGGAACCGCTCGTGCAGGAACGCGGTGACCTCGGCGGCGCTCTGGCCGGCGCCCACCACGACGAACCGGGACGGGTCGGTGCCGTCGAGCCGGTCGATGTTCGTCAGGAGGTCGCGGCTGTGCCAGATCTGGTCGGAGACCTCCACGCCGGCCGGGGTCTGCGGGAGCAGCCCGGTCGCGACGACGAGGTTGCGCGCGCGGTACGAGTCGACGCCGCCGCTGTGGCGCACCAGCACGTCGAACGCCTCGACGACGCCGTCGCGGAGCACCGGAACGACAGTCGTGACCTCCTGGCCGTAGTGCACCAGGTCGTCGACCTTGGCCGCGGCCCACTCGAGGTAGTCGTGGAACTCGACGCGCAGCGGGAAGAAGCTCTTGTGGTTGACGAAGTCGACGAGCCGCCCCCGGTCCTGCAGATAGCAGAGGAAGCTGAACTCGCTCGTGGGGTTACGCAGCGTGACCAGGTCCTTGAGGAAGGACACCTGCATCGTCGCGTCCGACAGCAGCATGCCGCGATGCCAGCCGAACCGGGCCTGGCGCTCCAGGAACACGGCGGTGACCGGGTCCGCCCCGGCGCCGTCGTTGTGCTCGCGCACCGCGACCGCCAGGGCCAGATTGGACGGACCGAAGCCGATTCCGACCAGGTCGTAGACCGGAATTGCGCCGTACGGAGCGGCCTGTGACATCGGCAGTCCTCATCGTCAGGTCGAGTGGGTCGACACCCTGCACGTGGAAGAGCCGCCCCCGGGGACGGCGCGAAGCTAGGTTAGACTAACCTAACTTTTGCTGACTTGGATGGGCCAGGAGGAACCGTGCGGGTAGTCATGTTCGGGTACCAGACGTGGGGGCATCGGACCCTGCAAGCGTTGCTGGACTCGGAACACGAGGTCGCCCTCGTGGTTACGCATCCGCCGAGTGACCACGCGTACGAGCGGATCTGGAGCGACTCGGTCGCCGACCTCGCGGCGGCGCACGGCATCCCGGTCGAGGTCCGTGACCGGCCCGACGACGATCTGCTGGTCCCGCTGGAGAAGGCCGACCCGGACGTCATCGTGGCGACCAACTGGCGCACCTGGATTCCACCGCAGATCTTCGAGCTGCCCCGGCGGGGCACGCTCAACGTGCACGACTCGTTGCTCCCCGCGTACGCGGGCTTCTCGCCGTTGATCTGGGCTCTCATCAACGGTGAGAAGGAGGTCGGGGTGACCGCGCACATGATGGACGCGGAGCTGGACGCCGGAAACGTCGTGTTGCAGCGATCGGTCCCGGTCGGCCCACGGGACACCACCACCGACCTGTTCCACAAGACGCTCGAGCTGTTCGGGCCGATCACCGTCGACGGCCTCGCGCTCATCGCCTCCGGCAAGACCGACTGGACGCCGCAGGACCGCTCGAAGGCCAGCTTCTTCCACAAGCGCTCCGATGAGGACAACCGCATCGACTGGACCTGGTCGGCGGAGGAGCTGGACCGGCTGGTCCGGGCGCAGTCCGACCCGTACCCGAACGCGTACGCGTTCCACCAGGGCCGGCGTCTGCGCATCGTCGCCGCGTCCGTCTCGCAGGGCATCTACGGCGGTACACCCGGCCGCATCTTCTTCCGTGAGGGCGACGCCGTCGTCGTCGTGGCCGGCGCCGAGGCCCGCCGTGGCAGAAGCCGTGGTCTCGCGATCGAGCGGGTCCGCCTGGACGACGGCACCGAGCTGACCGCGACGGAGTATTTCCGCACCATGGGCGGCTACCTCACCAGCCACCCGTGACGCGAGGGCGCTGATTCGTTCGGGCCTCCGGGGCTCGCGCCGATGGGCGGGGCCTCGGATCCGTCGCGCCTCGAATCTCTACGTTTAGGTCAGGCTTACCTTACTGACGACCGCCCCGGCCCTTCAGGAGCGACTGTATGCAGATCATCGGTGGCAGCACCGGCGGCACCGTGGCGGACCGGGAGGCGTACTCCAGTGGCGGCCCGCTGACCGTCGCCCCGACCACACTCCCGGACGCCTTCGCGACGATGGCGCGACGTGACCCCGACGCGGTGGCGGTGGTCTTCGAGGACGTCGAGGTCACCTACGCCGAACTGGACGCCAGGGCCAACCGGCTCGCGCACGTGCTTGTCGCCCAGGGGCTGGGCCCGGATCGGGTGGCCGGGCTCGCCGTACCCCGCTCGGTGGACATGATCGTGGCGGAGCTGGCCGTGCTGAAGGCCGGCGGCGCCTACCTCCCGCTGGACCCGGCCGACCCGGCCGAACGGCTCGCCTACCTGCTCGGCGACGCGCGACCGGTGTGCCTGGTCACCACCTCCGAGGTGGCGGACCGACTGCCCCGCGCCGACGACGTGCCCCGGCTGCTGCTCGACGCCCCCGAGGTGACGGCCGAGCTGGCGAACGCGTCGACAGACGACCCCGAGCGGCCTGGCCTGCGGGTCGAGCACGCCGCCTACGTCATCTACACCTCGGGCTCCACCGGCCGGCCCAAGGGCGTGCTGCTCACCCACACCGGCGTGGCCAAGCTGCTCTCCACCCAGTTCGAGCGGTTCGGGCTCACCCCCGACGTCCGGGTCCTGCACTTCGCCTCGCCGAGCTTCGATGTCGCGTTCTGGGATCTCTGCCTGGCCCTGCTCTCCGGTGGGCGGCTGGTCATCGTCCCCGCCGACCGCCGCGTCGCCGGGCCGGCACTCACCGAGTACGCCATCCGGCACCGCGCCAACTTCATGATCCTGCCGCCGGCGCTGCTGGCCGCGCTGCCTCCGGAGTGCGAACTGCCACCGGGCATCCTGTTGGCCGGCACCGAACGGGTCTCGCCGGAACTGGTCGCCCGCTGGGCGCGGGATCGCCGGATGTTCAACGCGTACGGCCCAACCGAGGCCACCGTCAACTCCACGCTCGGCGAGTGTGACCCGGAGCGGATCGACGGCGCCTCGGTCCCGATCGGTCGCCCCGACCCGGGCACCGACGCCTACCTGCTCGACGACGCGTTGCGGCCGGTGGAGCCCGGTGTGCCCGGCGAGCTCTACCTCGCCGGGCCGGGCCTGGCCCGCTGCTACGTCAACCGTCCGGACCTGACCGCCGAGCGTTTCCTCGCCGACCCGTTCGGACCACCTGGCGGACGGATGTACCGCACCGGTGACGTGGCGATCTGGCGTGCCGACGGACGGCTGGACTTCCTCGGCAGGGTCGACGACCAGGTGAAGGTGCGCGGATACCGCATCGAGCTGGGCGAGATCGAGTCGGTGCTGGCCCGCCACCCGAACGTCGGTCAGGTCACCGTGCTGGCCCGCGAGGACCGCCCGGGTGACGTGCGGCTGGCCGCCTACGTCGTACCGAGCGCGGACGGCCCGCCGCAGGACCGGGTTGACAGCCAGGTCGCCGAGTGGAAGGAACTGCACGAACTGCTCTACCAGGCCGGCCGGGTGGAGCAGTTCGACGAGAACTTCACCGGCTGGAACAGCAGCTTCGACGGCTCGCCCATTCCGGTGGAGCAGATGCGCGAGTGGCGGGACACCACTGTCGACCGGATCCGGTCGCTCCGGCCCCGGCGCGTCCTGGAGATCGGTGTCGGCAGCGGGCTGCTGCTGTCGCGACTCGCCCCGGAGTGCGAGAGCTACTGGGGACTCGACCTCTCCGAGCAGGCCATCGACACGCTACGGGCCGCGGTGGCGACGATTGCGGAACTCGACGAACGGGTCACGCTGCGCGCCCAACCGGCCCACGACCTGGAAGGTGTGCCGACCGGCTGGTTCGACACGGTCGTCATCAACTCGGTGGCGCAGTACTTCCCGAGCGCCGACTACCTGACCGGCGTGCTGCGCGCGGCGGCCGAGCGACTCGCCCCCAGCGGTGTGATCTTCGTCGGAGACGTCCGTAACCTGCGCCTGCACCGGATGCTGCACGAGGCGATCCAGACCAGCCGTGGCGTCGCCCCCGCCGAGGTGGACGCCGCCGTCGAGGCCGCGGTCCGCGCCGAACGCGAACTGCTGCTCGACCCGGACTACTTCGCCGCGCTGCCGAGCGGGTCGATCCGGGGCGCCGAGGTGTGGGTCAAGCGGGGCGGTTACCACAACGAGCTGAGCGGCTACCGCTACGACGTCGTGCTGACCACCGCGCCCGTGCCCGCGCCCACACCCGAGGCGACGTACGCGTGGGCCGGGAGCCTTATCGACGTCCGGAAGCAGTTGACCGCCGGCCCGCGGCGACTGCGGGTCACCGCGGTGCCGAACGCGCGCCTGGGTGCGGCAGACGCCCCGTCCGTCGAGGACATCCACGCACTTGGCGACGCGTCCGGCTACCGCGTCGTGGTGACCTGGGACGGCTCCTCGACAAGCGGGGACCTGGACGTCGTCTTTGAACGCGACGCCGAGCCCCGGCACGCCTACCGTCCCGGCGGGGTGGCCACGCACGCCAACACCCCGACCGCGGCCGCCGATCCGACGGCGCTGGTGAAGGCGCTGCGCCTGCACGCGGAATCCTGGCTGCCCGGCTACATGGTGCCGACCGGCTTCGTGCTGCTGGACCGACTGCCGGTGCTGACCAGCGGCAAGCTCGACCGGGCCGCGCTGCCAGCACCTGACTACGCCGCCCAGGCCACCGGCACCGCGCCCCGCACGCCCCGGGAGCGGGTGCTCTGCCAGCTCTACGCGGACGTCCTGGGCGTCCCGGGGGTTGGCATCGAGGACGACTTCTTCAGCCTCGGCGGGGACAGTATCGTCTCCATCCAGTTCGTGCTGCGCGCCCGCGCGCTGGGGCTGGTCTGCACCTCACGCCAGGTGTTCGAGCGTCGGACGGTGGCCGCGTTGGCCGAGGTCGTCACCGACCTCGACACCGGTGCCCGGGACCGTCCCGACGACGGGGTCGGCGACATCCCGTTCACGCCGATCCTGCGCTGGCTCGACGAGACCGGCGGCGGAATCGAGGCGTTCAGCCAGTCGATGGTGCTCGCCACTCCGGCGGGCGCCACCGAGGCCGACCTGGCCGCCGTGCTGACCGCGCTCACCGACCGGCACGACCTGCTGCGCTCGCGGCTCGTCCGCGCCACCCCCACGACGCCGGGCCGGCTGCACGTCGCGCCGCGCGGCACCGGCCAGTCGTGGCTGCGGCGGGCCGAGCCCGGCGCGGTGATCGAGGCCGAGGAGCGGGCCGCCGCCGACCGGCTCGACCCCGAGCGGGGCGTGATGGCCCAGGCCGTCTGGTTCGACAACGGGCCCTCCGCGCCGGGCCGGCTGCTGCTCGTCATCCACCACAGCGTCGTGGACGGCGTCTCGTGGCGGATCCTGCCGGCCGACCTGGCCACCGCCTGGGAACAGCGGAAGGCTGGTCGTACCCCCGTCCTGGAACGCACCGGCACGTCCTTCCGGCGGTGGGCCACCGCACTCACCGAGGCGGCCCGGCGACCGGAACGCACCGCCGAACTGGCGCTGTGGCGGCGCATCCTGACCGGCGCGGACCCGGCGCTGACGCGGCGCCCGCTGCGGCCGGTGGACGACCTCGCCACCGTCGCCCGGCACACCGTACGGCTGCCCGCCGCGACCACCGAGCCGGTGCTCACCACGGTCGCCGCCGCCTTCCACGCCGGCATCAACGACGTGCTGCTCACCGCGCTCGCCCTGGCGATGATCGACTGGCGGACCCGCCACGGCAAGGGGACCGAGCGCTCGGTGCTCATCGCGTTGGAGGGGCACGGCCGGGAGGAGCAGGTCGTCGCGAACGCCGACCTCACCCCGGCGCTCGGTTGGTTCACGAGCGTCTTCCCGGTCCGTCTCGACCCCGGCGACATCGATGTCGCCGACGCGTTGGCCGGCGGACCGAGCGCCGGCACCGCGCTGAAGCGGCTCAAGGAGCAACTGCGGGCCATCCCGGACCACGGCATCGGGTACGGGATGCTGCGGTACCTCAACCCGGACACCGAGCCTGAGCTGGCCGCCCACCCCGCGCCGCAGGTCAGCTTCAACTACCTCGGCCGGTTCACCGCCTCGTCCGGCGACGGCGGGAGCTGGACGCCGGTGGCGGGGCACGGGATCCTGGCCGGCGGGTTCGACCTGGGCATGCCCGTCGCGCCGTACGCGTTGGAGATCAACGCGTACGTGCAGGACACCACGGCCGGCCCGGAGTTGGGGGTGACCTGGGCGTACCCGCGTGACCTGCTGGACGACGCGGCGGTGGCCGACCTGGCCGCGGCCTGGTTCGCCGCGCTGGAGGCCCTCGTCGTGCACGCCCGCGGCCCGGCCGCCGGCGGGCTCACCCCGTCCGACCTGACGCTGCGGCTCAGCCAGGACGAGATCGACGAGTTCGAGGCCGAATGGGAGCTTTCGTGACCGCGACCGCCACCCCCGGGCAGGCCTCCGGGATCGCCGACATCCTGGCGCTGACCCCGCTGCAGGAGGGGCTGCTCTTCCACGCGCATCTCGCCGCGGACGGCCCGGACGTCTACACCGGACAGTTGACTGTTGCCCTGGACGGGCCGCTGGACGCCGAGCGGCTGCGGGCCGCCGGGCAGGCCCTGCTCGACCGTCGGCCCAACCTGCGGGTGGCGTTCCGCCGCCGCAAGAACGGGCAGTCCGTGGCCGTGGTGCCACGGCACGTGCCGCTGCCCTGGTCCGCCCTGACCCTGGCCGAGGACGACCTCCCCGGCTTCCTCGACGCGGACCTCGCGACCCGGCTCGACCCGGCGACCGCGCCGCTGCTGCGGATGACCCTGGTCCAGCTCGGTCCGCACCGGCACCGGCTCGTCATCACCCACCACCATCTGCTGCTCGACGGTTGGTCGGTGCCGCTGTTGCTGGACGAGTTGGTCGCCCTCTACCGGGGCGACCCGCTGCCCGAGCCCGCCGACTTCCGCGACTACCTCGCCTGGACCGCCGCCCAGGACCGCCCGGCGGCCGAGGCCGCGTGGCGCGAGGCACTGGCCGGGCTGGACGGGCCGACAGTGCTGGCCGGGCGGCCCCCGGCCGACGCGGTCGTGCCGGAACGTCTCGTGCGAGACCTTCCGGTCGACCTGACCGCCCGACTCACCGCACTCGGTCGTGCCCGTGGGCTCACCCTGAACACGGTCGTCCAGGGCGCCTGGGGCATCGTGGTCGGGGCGCTGACCGGACGCGACGACGTGGTGGTCGGCGCGACTGTCGCCGGTCGACCGCCGGACCTTCCCGGCGCCGACACCATGATCGGCCTGTTCATCAACACCATCCCGGTCCGCATCACCCTGGACCCGGCCGCGCCGGTGACGACAGTGCTGCGCCGCCTGCAGGACGGGCAGGTGCGGCTGATGGAGCACCAGCACCTCGGGTTGGCCGAGATCCAGCGGCTGGCCGGGCACGGCGAGTTGTTCGACACCCTGACGGTCTTCGAGAACTACCCGCTCGGCGAGTCGCTGCCGGCGCCTGCCGACGGCGTCCGCGTCACGGGCGCGGCCGTCCGCGACTGCGCGCACTACCCGCTGACGCTCACCGCGCGTCCCGGCCAGCGGCTACACCTTGACCTGGAGTACCGCGCCGACCTGATCGACACCGACGCCGCCGGGACGTTGCTGGACCGGCTGACAGTGGTGCTGACCCGGATCTGCGACGCCCCGGACGCGCCCCTCGCCACCGTCGACGTGCTGACCTCGGCGGAACGGGACCGCGTCCTACGGGGCTGGAACGACACCGCCCGGCCGGTGCCCGACACCACTGTCAGCGCGCTGTTCCACGAGCAGGCCACCCGGACGCCCACGGCTGTCGCTCTCGTCGCGGACGGACGCGAGTGGACCTTCGCCGAGGTGGAGCGCTGGGCTGCCGGACTGGCCGGGGCGTTGCGCGAGCGCGGCGTCACGCGTACCGATCGGGTCGCGCTCGCGCTGCCCCGAGCGCTCACCGTGCCGGCGGTGTTCGGCGTGCTCGACAGCGGCGCGGCCTACCTGCCGCTCGACCTGAACCAGCCGACCGACCGGATCACGGCGATGCTCGACGACGCCGCCCCGGCGGTGCTCGTCGTCGCGGCCGGCGACGACCCGGCCCCGGGGTGGACGGGTGTCCGGCTGGTGGTGGGTTCGGCGGTGCCGCAGGCGGAGCCGTTCGTGGCCACGCCGTCGGCGCAGGACGCCGCGTACGTGATCTTCACGTCGGGGTCGACGGGGCGGCCGAAGGGTGTGGTGGTGCCGCATCGGGGCATCGTGAACCTGTTCGGCTCGCATCGGGAGCGGCTGATGGCCGGTCCGCGGCGTCGGGTGGCGCACGTCGCGTCGTTCACGTTCGACGGGTCGTGGGAGCCGCTGCTCTGGCTGCTCGACGGGCACACGGTGCACGTGGTCGACTCCGACGTCTACCTCGACGCCGCCGCGCTTGTCGGCCACCTGCGTGACCAGCGGATCGACGTGTTGGACGTGACGCCCACGTTTCTGCGGGAACTGGTGCCGGCGGGTGTGTTGGACGCGGGCCTGAGCGTGCTGCTCGTCGGTGGCGAGGCGATCGACGAACGGTTGTGGCAGCAGGTGTGCGCCACGCCGGGGTTGGTCTGCCATGACCTGTACGGGCCAACCGAGGCGTCCGTGGACGCCTACGGGTGGCACGGTCCGGACCGGACCGCGTACCGGTTGGCGAACGTCCGCACCTACGTGCTCGACGGCGGGTTGCGGCCGGTGCCAACGGGGGTGCTCGGCGAGGTGTACGTCGCCGGGGCCGGGTTGGCGCACGGATACCTGAACCGGGCCGGGTTGACGGCCGAGCGGTTCGTGGCCGACCCCTTCGGTCCGGCGGGCGCACGGATGTACCGCACCGGCGACCTGGCCCGGTGGACCCAGGCCGGGGTGTTGGAGTTCGCCGGCCGCGCGGACGGGCAGGTAAAGGTTCGCGGTTTCCGGATCGAGCTTGGTGAGATCGAGACTGCCCTCGGCCAGGCCGCCGTGGTGCTGCGGGACGGCCGGTTGGTCGCGTATGTCGTGGGTGGGCCTGTCGACCTGGACCGGCTGCGGGCGACGTTGCCGGACTACATGATCCCGTCGGCGTTCGTCGAGGTCGGCGCGCTGCCCCGCACCGTCGCGGGCAAGCTCGACGTCGCCGCGCTTCCCGCCCCGGACTTCACCGCGTCGAGTGTGGGCCGGACCGCCCGCAACAGCCGCGAACAACAGTTGTGCGACCTGTTCGCCGAAGTGCTGGGTGTGCCGTCGGTGGGCATCGACGACGACTTCTTCGCCCTCGGCGGTCACTCGCTGCTGGTGATGCGCCTCGCCGGCCGGGTGCGGGCCGTCCTGGGCGTCGAACTGCCCGTCCGCGCGGTGTTCGACGCACCAACCGTGGCGGGTCTGCTGCCGAAACTTGTCGGGTCGAGCCGAGCGCCACTGGTCGCGGGACCACGCCCGGACCGGGTGCCGCTGTCGTACGCCCAGCAACGGTTGTGGTTCCTGTATCGGCTCGAAGGACCGAACCCGACCTACAACATCCCGATCGCCTGGCGGCTACGCGGCCGACTGGACCCGGACGCGTTGGTCGCGGCCGTCGGTGACGTGGTCGCCCGACACGAAACCCTCCGCACCATCTTCGGCGAGCAGGACGGCGGCGAGCCGTACCAGCGGATCCTGCCCGCCGCGCCGGTCGCGGTGTCGGTGGCGGACATCGCCGAGGCGGACCTCGCCGACCGGCTCGCGGAGATCGGGGCGTACGGGTTCCGCCTCGACCACGAGCCGCCGATGCGCACCTGGCTCTTCCGGATCGCACCTGACGAGCACGTGTTGCTGCTGCTGGTGCACCACATCGCCGGCGACGAGTGGTCGGATGTGCCGTTGCGCCGGGACATCGTGGCCGCCTACACCGCCCGCTGCGCCGGGCTGGTGCCGGCGTTCCCGCCGCTGCCCGTGCAGTACGCCGACTTCGCGCTGTGGCAGCGCGCCGAGTCGGGCGCGCTCAGCACGCAGGTCGACGGCTGGCGGGAGGCCCTGGCCGGGCTGCCCGACGAGGTGGACCTGCCGGCCGACCGCCCCCGCCCACCAGAGGCCAGCCACCGCGGGGACCTGGTCGACTTCGACCTGCCCGCCGAGGTGACCGAACGGCTGCGTGCGCTGGCCCGGTCGACCGGGACCTCCATGTTCATGGTGGTGCAGGCGGCGGTGGCGGTGCTGCTGTCCCGCCTGGGCGCGGGCACCGACGTGCCGCTGGGCGCACCGGTGGCGGGCCGCCCGGACGCCGCACTCGACGACCTCGTCGGCTTCTTCGTCAACACCCTCGTGCTGCGCACCGACACCTCGGGCGACCCGTCGTTCCGCGAACTGCTGGCCCGGGTACGAGACACCGACCTCGCCGCGTTCGACCGACAGGACGTACCGTTCGAACACCTCGTGGAAGCCCTGAACCCGGTCCGGTCGCTGGGCCGACACCCGCTGTTCCAGACGATGGTCTCCTACCTCGGCGAGGCCGACGCCTCCTGGCACCTCGGGTCGCTGCGCGTCGAGACCGAGCGGGTACGCCAGCACGTCGCCATGTTCGACCTCTCGTTCGACTTCTTCGAGACGCGCGGCGGCGTCCGTGGCGAGTTGGAGTACGCCACCGACAGGTACGACAGGTCATCCGCCCAGACCCTTGTCGAGCGGTTGCGGCGGGTCCTCACCACTGTCGCCGCCGACCCGTCGGCGGTGGTCAGCCGGATCGACGTGCTCGCTCCCGCCGAGCGTGCTCGACTGCTGGCCGTGCAGCCCTCCACACCGATCCCGGCGGGCTCCGTCGTGGACCTGTTCGTCGCGCGGGCGGCGGCCAACCCCGAAGCGGTGGCACTGGTCTCCGGCGGCCGGACCTGGACGTACGCCGAGTTGGACGACTGGTCGTCGCGCCTAGCCGGCGCGCTGGCCTCGTACACCGGGGGCCTGGTCGCGCTGGCCACCTCCCGCCCGCTCACCGTCCCGGCGATCCTCGGCGTGCTCAAGGCGGGTGCGGCGTACCTGCCGCTGGACGCGTACCAGCCGACCGACCGGATCACGGCCATGCTCGACGACGCCCGGCCGGCGATCCTGGTCACCACCGGGGACACCGACGTGCCCTGGACCGGCCCTCGGCTGGTGGTGGGCTCGGCGGTGCCGCAGGCGGAACCGTTCGTGGCCACGCCATCGGCGGAGGACCCGGCGTACGTGATCTTCACGTCGGGGTCGACGGGACGGCCGAAGGGCGTGGTGGTGCCGCATCGGGGCATCGTGAACCTGTTCGCGTCGCATCGGGAGCGGCTGATGGCCGGTCCCCGGCGTCGGGTGGCGCACGTCGCGTCGTTCACCTTCGACGGGTCGTGGGAGCCGCTGCTCTGGCTGCTCGACGGGCACGCGGTGCACGTGTTCGACGATGACGAGTACCGCGACGCGGGGATTCTCGTGTCGCGGCTTCGTGAGCAGCGGATCGACGTGTTGGACGTGACGCCCACCTACCTGCGGGAGTTGGTCGCGGCCGGGCTGTTGGACGCGGGCCTCAGCGTGTTGTTGGTCGGCGGTGAGGCCATCGACGGGCAGTTGTGGCAGCGGGTGTGCGCCACGCCGGGGCTGACCTGCCACGACCTGTACGGGCCGACCGAGGCGTCCGTGGACGCCTACGGGTGGCACGGTCCGGACCGGACCGCGTACCGGTTGGCGAACGTCCGGACCTACGTGCTCGACGGCGGGTTGCGGCCGGTGCCAACGGGGGTGCTCGGTGAGGTGTACGTCGCCGGGGCCGGGTTGGCGCACGGATACCTGAACCGGACCGGGTTGACGGCCGAGCGGTTCGTGGCCGACCCCTTCGGTCCGGCGGGCGCACGGATGTACCGCACCGGCGACCTGGCGCGGCTCAACCGCCATGGGGTGGTGGAGTTCGCCGGCCGCGCGGACGGGCAGGTGAAGGTTCGCGGGTACCGGGTCGAGCTGGGCGAGATCGAGGCCGCCCTCGGCCAGGCCGCCGTGGTGCTGCGGGACGGCCGGCTGGTCGCCTACGTCGTGGGTGGGCTGGTCGACACCGACCGGCTCCGGGCGACGTTGCCGGACTACATGATCCCGTCGGCGTTCGTCGAGGTCGACGCGCTGCCCCGCACCGTCGCGGGCAAACTCGACGTCGCCGCGCTTCCCGCCCCGGACCTCACCACGTCAAGTGTGGGCCGGACCGCCCGCAACAGCCGCGAACAACAGCTCTGCGACCTCTTCGCCGAGGTCCTCGGACTGCCCTCGGTCGGCATCGACGACGACTTCTTCACCCTCGGCGGCCACTCGCTGCTGGTCATGCGCCTCGCCGGCCGCGTACGCGCCGTCCTGGGCGTCGAACTGCCCGTCCGGGCGGTGTTCGACGCACCAACCGTGGCGGGTCTGCTGCCGAAACTTGTCGGGTCCAATCGCGCGCCACTCGTGGCAGGACCGCGCCCGGACCGGGTGCCGCTGTCGTACGCCCAGCAACGGTTGTGGTTCCTGTATCGGCTCGAAGGACCGAACCCGACCTACAACATCCCGATCGCCTGGCGGCTACGCGGCCGACTCGATGCCGACGCGCTGACCGCGGCCGTCGGTGACGTCGTCGCCCGACACGAAACCCTCCGCACCATCTTCCCGGACGTCGACGGGACCCCCTACCAACACATCCTCCCACCGGACGCCGTCCCGGTCGCGTTCCACGAGGGCGGCGACGTCGACGCCGCCGCCGCGCACGCGTTCGCGCTCGATCGGGAGCCGCCGCTGCGGGTCGACGTGTTCCGGGTGGCACCTGACGAGCACGTGTTGCTCCTGCTGGTGCACCACATCGCCGGCGACGAATGGTCCGACGAACCGCTGCGCGCCGACCTCACCACCGCGTACGAGGCGCGCCGCGCCGGACACGCCCCGGCGTTCCGACCGCTCCCCGTGCAGTACGCCGACTTCGCGCTGTGGCAGCGCGAGCAGTCCACCGGCCTGACCGACCAGGTGCGGGCGTGGCGGGAGGCCCTGGCCGGGCTGCCCGACGAGCTGGACCTGCCGGCCGACCGCCCCCGCCCACCAGAGGCCAGCCACCGCGGGGACCTGGTCGACTTCGACCTGCCCGCCGAGGTGGCCCGCGACCTACGCCACCTGGCCCGGTCGACCGGGACCTCCATGTTCATGGTGGTGCAGGCGGCGGTGGCGGTGCTGCTGTCCCGCCTGGGCGCGGGCACCGACGTGCCGCTGGGCGCACCGGTGGCGGGCCGCCCGGACGCCGCACTCGACGACCTCGTCGGCTTCTTCGTCAACACCCTCGTGCTGCGCACCGACACCTCGGGCGACCCGTCGTTCCGCGAACTGCTGGCCCGGGTACGAGACACCGACCTCGCCGCGTTCGACCGACAGGACGTACCGTTCGAACACCTCGTGGAAGCCCTGAACCCGGTCCGGTCGCTGGGCCGACACCCGCTGTTCCAGACAATGGTCTCCTACCTGCCCGGTGGGGGCGACACCTGGACGCTCGCCGAGCTGACCGGCGCGCCCGAACCCGTCGGACACCGTACGGCGATGTTCGACCTCTCCTTCGACTTCGCCGACGCCCCGGGCGGCGGCATCGAGGGAAGCCTCGAATTCGCCACCGACAGGTACGACAGGTCGTCCGCCCAGATCCTCGTCGAGCGGTTGCAGCGGGTCCTCACCACCGTCGCCGCCGACCCGTCGGCGGTGGTCAGCCGAATCGACGTCCTGAGCCCGGACGAACGGGACCGGCTGCTCGACGCCGACGTCGGCGCGACGGTCCCGCCGGGGTCCATCGTGGACCTGTTCGAGACGCAGGCCTCGACCACGCCCGCGACCGTGGCGCTGGTCTCCGGTGGCCGGTCGTGGACGTTCGCCGAGCTGGACAGGTGGTCGTCCCGGCTGGCCGGGGTGCTGGCCGGACGCGGCGTGGGCCGAGGGAGCCTGGTCGCGCTCGCGGTGTCCCGCCCGCTCACCGTCCCGGCGATCCTCGGCGTGCTCAAGGCAGGTGCGGCGTACCTGCCGCTGGACGCGTACCAGCCGACCGACCGGATCACGGCCATGCTCGACGACGCCGCCCCGACGCTCGTGCTGACAAGCGGTGACGTGCCCCTGCCGCCCGCCACCGCCCACCTGCTGCTCGACGAGCCCACAGTCTTCGCGGGCCCGGTCGGCAGCCCCGCCGGCCCTCGGGCCGACGACCCCGCGTACGTGATCTTCACGTCGGGGTCGACGGGGCGGCCGAAGGGTGTGGTGGTGCCGCACCGGGGCATCGTGAACCTGTTCGCGTCGCATCGCGAGCGGCTGATGACCGGTCCCCGACGTCAGGTCGCGCACGTCGCGTCGTTCACCTTCGACGGGTCGTGGGAGCCGCTGCTCTGGCTGCTCGACGGGCACACCCTGCACGTCCTCGACGACGACGAGTACCGCGACGACACCGCCCTGGTCGGCTACGTCCGCCGCCACCACCTCGACGTGCTGGACGTGACGCCCACCTACCTGCGGGAGTTGGTCGCGGCCGGACTGTTGGACGCGGGCCTGAGCGTGCTGCTCGTCGGCGGTGAGGCGATCGACGGGCAGTTGTGGCAGCGGGTGTGCGCCACGCCGGGGTTGGTCTGTCACGACCTGTACGGGCCAACCGAGGCGTCCGTGGACGCCTACGGGTGGCACGGCCCGGACCGGACCGCGTACCGGCTGGCGAACGTCCGGACCTACGTCCTCGACGCCGGGCTGCGGCCGGTGCCCCCGGGGGTGCTCGGTGAGGTGTACGTCGCCGGGGCCGGGTTGGCACACGGATACCTGAACCGGACCGGGTTGACGGCGGAACGGTTCGTGGCCGACCCCTTCGGTCCGGCGGGTAGTCGGATGTACCGCACCGGCGACCTGGCGCGGCTCAACCGCCATGGGGTGGTGGAGTTCGCCGGCCGCGCCGACGGGCAGGTGAAGGTTCGCGGGTACCGCATCGAGCTGGGCGAGATCGAGGCCGCCCTCGGCCAGGCCGCCGTGGTGCTCCGGGACGGCCGACTCGTCGCCTACGTCGTGGGTGGGCCCGTCGACACCGACCGGCTCCGGGCGACGCTGCCCGACTACATGATCCCGTCGGCGTTCGTCGAGGTCGACGCGCTGCCCCGCACCATCGCGGGCAAACTCGACGTCGCCGCGCTACCCGCCCCGGACTTCTCCGCGCTTGTCGGCGGCACGGCCGCCCGCACCAGCCGCGAGCAGCACCTGTGTGACCTGTTCGCCGAGGTGCTGGGCCTGCCGACCGTCGGCGTCGACGACGACTTCTTCGCCCTGGGCGGCGACAGCATCGTCTCGATCCAACTGGTCAGCCGGGCTCGCGCGGCAGGCCTCGGCATCAGCCCACGGGACGTGTTCCGACACAAGACCCCGGCCGGGCTCGCCCAGGCCGCCACCGTCGACGCCCCGGTGACCGAGGACCCCCGCGAGGCGTACGGGAGCGCGCCACTCACCCCGGTCATGCGCTGGCTCGCCGAGGTGGACGGCCCGACCACCGGATACAGCCAGTCGATGCTGCTGCACGCCCCGGCCGGGCTCACCGCGGCGGGGCTGGCCGAGGTGGTGCAGGCGCTCGTCGACCGCCACGACCTGCTGCGCGCCCGGGTGACCGGCGACGGTGTGCAGATCCCCGAGCCCGGCGCGCCCGTCGACGTCGTGCGGGTGGCCGCGTACGACGAGAAGAACCTGCCCGCGATCGCCGCCGCCGCCCGCGACCGGCTCGACCCCGCCCGGGGCGTCCTGCTCCAGGCGGTGCTGCTCGAACCCGGGCACGTGCTGCTCGTCGTGCACCACTACGCCGTGGACGGGGTGTCCTGGCGGGTCCTGCTGCCCGACCTCGCCGCCGCCTGGGCGGCCCGGCGGGCGGGCACCCCGAGCACGCTCCCGCCCACCGGCACCTCGTTCCGCCGCTGGGCCCGGGAACTCGACGGCCTCTCCCGCCACGCGAGGACTGTGGCGCAGCTGCCGTACTGGACCGAGGTTCTGGCCGGGCCGCGCGCCCCGCTGGGCAACCGTCCCCTCGACCCGGCCCGCGACCGCACCGGCACCTGCGACGAGATCACCGTCGAGCTGCCACCGGAGGAGACCCTGCCGCTGCTCACCACGGTGCCCACCGGCTTCCACGCCGGCGTCGGCGACGTGCTGCTGACCGGGCTCGCGCTGGCGCTGCGCGACTGGGCCGGCGGCGCCGGCTGGCTGGTCATGCTCGAAGGGCACGGCCGCGAGGAGCACCTGGTGGCCGGCACCGACCTGTCCCGCACGGTCGGCTGGTTCACAAGCGAGTACCCGGTCCGGCTGGACCTCGGCCCGGAGCACCCCGCGGACGCCCTGAAGACGATCAAGGAGCGGTTGCGGGCGGTGCCGGACAACGGCGTCGGCTACGGCCTGCTGCGCCACCTCAACCCCGACACAGCCGCCGTGCTCGCCGGGTACGACAAGCCCTCGATCGGCTTCAACTACCTCGGCCGGTTCGCCGCCGGCAACGCCGACGAGGGGCCGTGGGAACCGGCCGGGGAGGGCTGGGGCGGCGGCGCCGACGACGGCATGCCCGCCGACTACCCGCTGGAGATCAACGCGACAACCGAGGACCACGCCGACGGGCCCCGGCTCGCCGCGACCTTCACCTGGCCACGGGACCTGCTCACCGAGGAGCACGTCCGCGACCTGGCCGGCCGCTGGCGGGAGGCGCTGCGAGCGCTCGCCGCCGACCCGGAATCCGGGGGTTACACCCCGTCCGACCTGAGCCTGGTCGAGCTGAGCCAGGCCGACATCGACAGCCTTGAGGCCGAGTTCGCCGACCTCGAGTCCGAGTGGGAGACGCAGTGACGAAGAAGACCGGGCTCGAGGACGTCCTGCCACTGTCGCCGTTGCAGGAGGGGCTGCTCTTCCACGCGCTCTACGACACCGACGCCCCCGACGTCTACACCGTGTCGACGGCGCTGGACCTGACCGGGCCGCTGGACGCCGTCCGGCTGCGCGAGGCCGGGCAGGCGCTGCTCGACAGGCACGCCAACCTGCGGGCCGGGTTCCGGCGTACGGCCAAGGGCACCACCGTCGCCGCGATCCCCACCCGGGCCCGCCTGCCCTGGGCCGAGCACGACCTCAGCGGCCTGCCCGAGGCCGAGCGCGACGCGGAACTCGACCGGCTCGCCACCGCCGACCAGCAGCAGCGTTTCGACATGACCCGGCCGCCGTTGCTGCGGATGACGCTGACCCGACTCGGGCCCGCGGCACACCGCCTCACCATCACCCACCACCACATCCTGCTCGACGGCTGGTCCGCGCCGCTGCTCGTGCGGGAACTGCTCGACCTGTACGCCAAGCCCGGCTCGTTGCCGCCGGTCACCCCGTACAAGGCGTACCTGGCGTGGCTGGCCCGCTGGGACCGGGACGCCGCCACCGCCGCCTGGCGGGACGCGCTCGCCGGGCTCGACGAACCGACCCGAATGGCGCCCGCCGGCACCACGCCCGAGCCGGTCGTCCCCGGCTCGGTGGAGACCGCGCTGCCCGCCGAGCTGAGCGGCCGACTCACCGACCTCGCGCGTACCCTCGGTGTCACACTCAACACAGTGGTGCAGGCGGCCTGGGGTCTGCTGCTGGCCCGGCTCGCCGGCCGCGACGACGTGGTCTTCGGCGCCACCGTCTCGGGGCGGCCACCGCAGTTGCCAGGTGTCGAGTCGATGATCGGCCTGTTCATCAACACCGTGCCGGTGCGGGTCCGCGTCGACCCGGCCGAGCCAGCCCACGACCTGCTCGTACGCCTGCAGGACGAGCAGGCCGCGTTGATGGAACACCAGTACCTCGGGCTGGCCGACATCCAACGGCTGGCCGGACACGGCGAGCTGTTCGACACGCTCACCGTCTTCGAGAGCTACCCCGACAGTCCGGACGCCGCCGAGCCGGTGCCCGGGCTGCGGGTCACCGAGGCGCAGGACGAGGACGCCACGCACTATCCGCTGGTGCTGGTCGCCGAGCCGGGCACCCGGATCAACCTGGAGATCCGGCACCGCGCGGACGTGTTCGACGCCGACGCCGCCCGCACCATCCTCGACCGACTGGTCCGCGTCGTCACCGCGCTGGCCGCCGACCCGGTCGCCCCGGTCGGCCGGATCGACATCCTCGACCCGACCGAGCGGGCGACAGTCCTCACCGAGTGGAACGGCAGCACGGACGGCATCGTGGCCACCACCTTCCCCCGGCGGTTCGCCGACATGGTCGCCGCGTACCCGGAGAACATCGCGGTGATCTGCGAGGACGAGCAGATCAGCTACGCCGAGCTGGCCGTGCGCTCGGACCGGCTGGCCCGGGCGCTGACCGCCCGGGGCGTCGGCCCCGGGCAGGTCGTCGCGGTGGCACTCCCCCGCGGCGTCGACCTGGTCACCGCGCTTGTCGGCGTGCTCCGCTCCGGCGCCGCCTACCTCGCACTCGACCTGGACTACCCGGCCGACCGGCTGCGCTACATGCTGGAGGACGCCGCACCGGCCTGCGTCGTCACCCGTGCCGAGCTGACCGACACGCTGCCCGGCGACGTGCCCGTGGTGGACGTGACCGCGTCCGGACCGGACGTGACACGTGTCGAGCCGGACGTCTCGGACGCCGCGTACGTCATCTACACGTCCGGTTCGACCGGCCAACCCAAGGGCGTCGTCGTCACCCACGAGGGCGTCGCGAAGCTGCTCGCCACCCAGCAGCTCCGGCTCGGTGTCACGCAGGCCAGTCGGGTGCTGTTCTTCGCGTCGCCCAGCTTCGACCTCGCGTACTGGGAGCTGTGCCAGGCGCTGCTCTCCGGCGGCGCGCTCGTGGTGGTCCCGGCCGAACTGCGCGTCCCCGGCGCGCCGCTCGTCGACTACCTCACCAAGCACGAGGTCACCCAACTGGCCCTGCCGCCGTCGGTGCTCAGCGCGCTGCCGGCCGACTGCCGACTGCCGCTCGGGGTGTCCATGCTCGTCGGCACCGAGGAGGTGCCGGCCCGGCTGGCCGAACGGTTCGCCGCCGGCCGGCGCATGTTCAACGCGTACGGGCCCACCGAGACAAGCGTCAACGCGACACTGTGGGAGTGCGTGCCGGTCTCCACCGGCACCGTGCCGATCGGCTATCCGGATCCCGGGCAGTTGGCGTACGTGCTGGACAGCGGCCTGAACCCGGTCCCGCCCGGTGTCGTCGGTGAGCTGTACCTCGGCGGCCTCGGCCTGGCCCGTGGCTACCACAACCGGCCCGGCCTGACCGCCGAGCGTTTCCTGCCCGACCCGTTCGCCGCGCCCGGCGCCCGGATGTACCGCACCGGCGACCTGGTGCGCTGGTCCCCGGACGGGGCGCTGGAGTTCGTCGGCCGCGTCGACCACCAGGTCAAGATCCGCGGCTTCCGGGTGGAACTCGGCGAGATCGAGGCTGTCGTCGCCCGGCAGGAGGGCGTCCGGCAGGCCGCCGTGGTGCTGCGTACCGACGGTGGCGTCAAGCGGATCGTCGCGTACGTCGTCGGCGGCACCGATCTCGGCCGGTTGCGGGCGGGCATCGCCGCCACGCTGCCCGACTACCTGGTCCCCGGCGCGTTCGTCGCCCTGGACGCGTTGCCGGTGTCGGTCAACGGCAAGCTGGACCGGGCCGCCCTGCCCGCCCCGGAGTTCACCGCCGACGGCGGCGGGCGTACGCCCCGAACCCCCCGCGAGAAGCTGCTCTGCGACGTCTTCGCCGAGGTGCTGGGGGTGCCCACGGTCGGCATCGACGACGACTTCTTCGCCCTCGGCGGCGACAGCATCATGTCGATGCAGTTGGTCGGCCGGGCCCGGGTCGCCGGCCTGCTGATCACCCCGCGTCAGGTGTTCCACAGTCGCACCCCGGCCCGGCTGGTGGCCGTCGCCGGCACCGTGACCGGCGCCGACGCGGTGCCGTCGAGCCTGTCCCTGGTCACCCTCACCGAAGCTGACCGGCGCGAACTGGCCGGCCTCGGCGTCGACGTCCGCGAGGTGCTGCCGCTCTCGCCGTTGCAGACCGGCCTGCTGTTCCACAGCCTGCTCGACGACGCCGGCCCGGACGTCTACACCGTCCGCATGGTGGTGGACCTGACCGGGCCGATCGACGCCGCCCGCCTGCGCGCCGCCGGTCAGGCGCTGCTCGACCGGCAGCCCAGCCTGCGCGCCTCGTTCCACCACCTCGCGTCCGGCACGGCGGTCAGCGTCGTCCCGGCCGCCGTCACCGTGCCGTGGACCGCTGTCGACCTGTCCGAGCTGGACTCCGACGCGAGGGAGGACGCCTGGCAGCGGCTCCTCGCCGAGCAGGGCCGCCGCTTCGATCCGGCCGTCGCGCCGCTGCTGCGTCTGGCTCTGGTGCGTACCGGCCCGGACTCCCACCGGCTCGTGCTCACCCACCACCACCTGCTGCTCGACGGCTGGTCCCGGGGACCACTGCTGGCCGAGCTGTCCACCCTGTACCGCGACGGCGACACCGCGCCGGTGACCGGCCGACCGTTCCGGGACTACCTCGCCTGGCTGGCCGGGCAGGACCGGCGGACCGCCGAGGACGCCTGGGCCGCCGCGCTCGACGGCCTGGCCGCGCCAACCCGTGTCGCGCCCGCCGACGGGCGTCGTGCCGCGCTGGCGCCCGAGGTGGCCGAGGTGGAGTTGCCCGCGGACCGGACGGCGGCGTTGACCGCGAACGCCCGCGCCCGTGGCCTGACCGTGAACACCATCGTGCAGGCCGCCTGGGCGCTGCTGCTGGCCCGGCTCACCGGCCGCGACGACGTGGTCTTCGGCGCCACCGTCTCCGGGCGGCCACCGCAGTTGCCAGGTGTCGAGTCGATGGTCGGCCTGTTCATCAACACCGTGCCGGTGCGGGTCCGCATCGACCCGGCCGAGCCCGCCCACGCGCTGCTCGACCGGATCCAGGACGAGCAGTCCGCGCTGATGGAACACCAGTACCTCAGCCTCAGCGACATCCAGCGCATCGCCGGGCACGGCGAGCTGTTCGACACCCTGCTGGTCTTCGAGAACTACCCGGACGGCGACGCCGCCGACGACGGGCTACCGGTCACCGGCACCGACGGGCACGACGCCACCCACTACCCGCTCACGCTCATCGCCGAGCCCGGCCCGACCCTGCACCTCGCCGTCGAGTACCGGCCCGACCTGTTCGACGCCGCGTACGCCGGGCGGCTCGCCACGGCGCTCGTCACGGTCGTGGACGAACTCGTCAGCGGGCTGGACGCCCCGGTCGGTCGGGTCGGCCTGCTCGACCGGGGCGGGCGCGCGGCGATCCTGGCCGCCGGGACCGGCGAGGTCCGCGAGCTGCCCGCGGCGACCCTGCCGGAGCTGGTGGCCGCACAGGTCGCGGCGGCCCCCGACGCGGTGGCGCTCGTCGACCCGGACGGTGCCGAGATCACCTACCGCGACCTGGACGCGCGCACCGAACGGCTGGCCCGGGTGCTCGCCGCCGTCGGCGCCGGACCGGAGACAGTCGTCGCGCTCGCCCTTCCGCGTTCGGTCGAGCTGGTGGTG
The DNA here is from genome assembly GCF_049841595.1 of Micromonospora sp. DT228. Classification (NCBI taxonomy): domain Bacteria; kingdom Bacillati; phylum Actinomycetota; class Actinomycetes; order Micromonosporales; family Micromonosporaceae; genus Micromonospora; species Micromonospora sp. DT228. The sequence goes on along the minus strand of NZ_JBNCKO010000013.1, from coordinate 141,522 downwards.
GCGATCCTCGCGGCCGGACGGGCCGGCGCCGCGTACCTGCCGCTCGACCTGGACCACCCGGACGCGCGGCTGGCGGCGATGCTCGCCGACGCGCGGCCCGTCGCGGTGCTCGCCGTCGGCGCCACCGCGCCGCGCGTCGCCGGATTGCCGCACGCGGACGCGCCCATCGTGCTCGACGGACCGCTCGACGACCCGCGGGTACGGCCCACCCCGCCCGGCCCCCGGCACCCGGCGTACGTCATCTACACCTCCGGCTCCACCGGCGCGCCCAAGGGTGTCGAGGTCGAACACGCCGGCATCGTCAACCGGCTGCGCTGGATGCAGCACGAGTACGGCCTCACCGTGGGTGACCGGGTGGTGCAGAAGACCCCGGCCGGCTTCGACGTCTCGGTCTGGGAGTTCTTCTGGCCACTGAGCACCGGGGCGACCCTCGTCCTCGCGCGGCCGGACGGCCACCGCGACCCGGTCTACCTCGCCGAACTGATCCAGCGGGAACGGGTCAGCACCGTGCACTTCGTCCCGTCGATGCTCGCCGCGTTCCTCGCCGAGCCCGGCGCGGCCGATTGCACAGCCCTGCGCCGCGTCCTGTGCAGCGGCGAGGCGCTGCCCAGCGCCCTCGCCGATCGGTGCCGGGAGCTGCTGCCCGGCGCCGCCCTGCACAACCTGTACGGTCCGACCGAGGCGTCGGTGGACGTGACGGCGTGGCCCGCCGAGCGTGGTACCGGCACGGGTTCGGTCCCGATCGGCGCGCCGGTGTGGAACACCCGGGTCAGCGTGCTCGACGCCGGGCTGCGCCACGTGCCGGTCGGGGTGCCCGGTGAGCTCTACCTCTCCGGCGTGCAGCTGGCCCGCGGTTACCGGGGCCGGCCCGACCTGACCGCCGACCGGTTCGTCGCCGACCCGTACGGTCCGGCCGGCGAACGCATGTACCGCACCGGCGACCAGGTGCGCTGGAGCGCGCCCGGGGTGCTCGAGTTCCTCGGCCGCGGCGACGGCCAGGTGAAGATCCGTGGGCTGCGCGTCGAGCTGGGCGAGATCGAGGCCGCGCTCACCGCACAGCCCGACGTGGGTTCGGCGGTGATGCTGCTGCGCGAGGACCGGCCCGGTGTCGCGCACCTGGTCGCGTACCTCACCGTGGCCGGCGCACTGGACGAGGCAGCGGTGCGGGCCCGGCTCGCGGCGCTGCTGCCCGAGCACATGGTGCCGTCCGCCTTCGTCGTCCTCGACTCGATGCCGGTCTCGGTGAACGGCAAACTGGACCGGGCCGCCCTCCCCGCGCCCGACTTCGCCGGCGCGGGCACCGGCACGGCCGCGCGTAACCCGCGTGAGCAGGTGCTCGTCGACCTGTTCGCACAGGTGCTGGCGGTGCCCACGGTGGGTGTCGACGACGACTTCTTCAGCCTCGGCGGCGACAGCATCATCTCGATCCAGCTGGTCGGCCGGGCCCGCGCCGCAGGTCTGTCGCTCAGCCTGCGGCAGGTGTTCCAGCTGCGTACGCCTGCCGCGTTGGCCGCCGCCGCCGGGTCGGCGTTCACCGTGACCAGCGGCAGCGGCGCGCTTGTCACGCTCACCGACGCCGAGACCGCCGAGATCGCCGGTCGGGGCCTGGACGTGGCCGAGGTGCTGCCGCTCTCCCCATTGCAGACCGGGCTGCTCTTCCACGCCGCGTTCGACGCCGACGGCCTCGACCTGTACACCGTGCAGATGGTCTTCGACCTGCCCGGCAGCATCGACCCGGCCCGGCTGCGCGCCGCCGGGCAGGCGCTGTTGCAGCGACACGCCAACCTGCGGACCTCGTTTCACCAGCTCGAGTCCGGTCGACCTGTCGCCGTGGTGAACCGGGGTGTCACGCTGCCCTGGGCCGAGGCGGATCTGTCCGATCTGGAGGCCGCGCGGCACGAGGAGGCGTGGCAGCGCTGCCTCGCCGAGGAGGGCCGCCGTTTCGATCCGGCGGTCGCCCCGCTGCTGCGGATGATGCTGGTCCGCACCGGTGACGCGTACCGGCTGATCCTCACCCACCAGCACATGCTGCTCGACGGCTGGTCCCGAGGGCCGCTGATGGACCAGCTCGCCGAGTTGTACGAGGCCACCGACGGTGGCACCGCCCCGGCGCCGTACCGCGACTTCCTCGCCTGGCTGGTCGGGCAGGACCGGTCCGCCGCCGAGCAGGCGTGGCGTGCCGCGCTGGCCGGGGTCGCCGACGCCACCCGGCTCGCCCCGGCCGACCCGCAACGGGAACCCGCGGTTCCCGAACTGGTCGAGCAGGAACTGACCGAGGCCGTGACCGCGCGCCTGACCGGCCTGGCCCGCTCCCGGGGGCTGACGCTGAACACGCTGGTCCAGGCCGCCTGGAGCATCGTGCTGGGCCGGCTCACCGGCCGTGACGACGTGGTCTTCGGCGCCACCGTCTCCGGACGACCGGCGCAGTTGGCAGGTGTGGAGTCGATGATCGGGCTGTTCATCAACACCGTGCCGGTGCGGGTCCGCCTCGACCCGGCCGAGCCGGTGGCGGGGCTGCTGGCCCGGCTCCAGGACGAGCAGTCGACGCTGCTCGACCACCAGTATCTCGGGTTGGCCGACGTCCAGCGCCTGGCCGGGGTCGGGGAGCTGTTCGACACGCTGCTGATCGTGGAGAACTATCCGGAGCGTGCCGACGACGGGTCGGAGCGCCTGCTCGCCGCCGTCGACGCGGGCGGGCGCGACGCCACCCACTACCCGCTCACCTGGGTCGTCGACCCCGGCCAGCGGCTACGGATGGGCCTGGAGTTCCGTCCCGACCTCTTCGCCCCGCCGGTCGCCCGACGACTCGTCGACGCGCTCACCGCCGTCCTGACCGCGTTCACCACCGACCCGGACCGTGCGGTGGGCCGCCTGGACCTGGTCTCGGACGAGGACCGCGGCGGCGGGAACCCGCAACCGCCGGCCAGCGGCGACGACCCGACGGTGGCGGACCTGTTCGAGCGGCAGGTGGCCGAGTCACCCGACGCGCCCGCCGTCGTCTGCGGCCCGGTTCGCCTGACGTTCGCCGACCTCAACGACCGCGCCAACCGGCTGGCCCGGCTGCTCGTCGGCCGGGGGGTCGGCGCCGAGGACGTGGTGGCCCTGGCCCTGCCGCGCACCGCCGACGCGGTCGCCGCGATCCTCGCGGTGCTCAAGTGCGGTGCCGCCTACCTGCCGCTGGACCCGGCCTACCCACCGGCGCGGGTCGCCGCGATGCTCGCCGACGCGCGGCCCGCCGCGCTTGTCACCGCCGCCGGGGTCGGTGTCGCGGCGGACGGGCTCGACCGCGTCCTGGTCGACGACCCGGCGTTGGCCACGCTCGCCGGGCACGACCTGACCGACGACGACCGGGTACGCCCGGCCCTCCCCCAGCACCCGGCGTACGTCATCTACACCTCCGGCTCCACCGGACGCCCGAAGGGCGTGGTGGTGACCCACCGCAACCTGGTAAACCTGTTCCGGAGCCACCGCGCGCAGTTGCACCTGCCCGCCCGCGCCGCCACCGGCCGCCGTCACCTGCGGGTCGGGCACGCCTGGTCGTTCGCGTTCGACGCCTCCTGGCAGCCGCAGCTGTGGTTGCTCGACGGGCACGCCCTGCACATCGTCACCGAGGAGTCGCAACGCGACCCGGAGCAGCTCGTCGAGCTGATCCGGACCGAGGGGATCGACTTCATCGAGCTGACGCCCTCGCACTTCGCGCAACTCGCCGACGCCGGCCTGATCCGCGACGGGCGCTGCCCCCTCGCCGTGGTCGGCGTCGGTGGCGAGGCGGTGCCGCCCGCGCTCTGGCAGCGCCTGGGCGGGCTGCCCGGCACCGAGGCGTTCAACCTGTACGGCCCGACCGAGGCCACTGTGGACGCTCTCGCCGCCCGGATCGGCGACACCACCTCCCCGGTGATCGGCCGGGCCGTCGCGGGTGCCCGCGCGTACGTGCTGGACCGGGCCCTGCGGCACACCCCGACCGGCGTGGCCGGCGAGCTGTACGTGGCCGGCGCCGGACTGGCACGTGGCTACCTGGGCCGGCCGGACCAGACCTCCGAGCGTTTCCTCGCCGATCCGCACGGCGCGCCGGGCGAGCGGATGTACCGCACCGGTGACCTGGTGCGGTGGACCGAGGACGGCCGGGTGGAGTACCTCGGCCGGGTCGACGAACAGGTGAAGATCCGTGGCTTCCGGGTGGAGCTGGGCGAGATCGAGTCGGTGCTCGCCGCGCAGCCCGGCGTCACCGAGGCCGTGGTGGTCGCCCGGGAGGACCGCCCCGGCGTACGCCTCCTGGCCGGCTACGTGGTCGGTGCCGATGGTCTCGACCTGGCCGCGCTGCGTGCCGCGGTCGCCGTCGAGCTGCCCGACTACATGGTGCCGTCCGCAGTGGTCCGCCTCGACCGGCTGCCCACGCTGGCCAACGGCAAGCTGAACCGGGCCGCGCTGCCCGCGCCCGACCTCGGCGCGACAGGCGCCGGCCGGGCGCCCCGCACGGAACGGGAGCGGGTCCTGGGCGAGGTGGTCGCGGCCGTGCTGGGCCTGCCGTCGGTGGATGTCGAGGCGGACTTCTTCGCGTTGGGCGGCGACAGCATCGTCGCGATGCAGCTCGTCGGTCGCGCCCGTGCCGCCGGCCTGCGGCTCACCCCGCGGCAGGTCTTCGCGGAGCGTACGGTGGCCGGGCTGGCACTGGTCGCGACCGCGCTCGACCGGGCCGACGGCCGGGCCGACGACGGGGTCGGGTCGTTCCCGCTGACCCCTGTCATGCGCTGGCTGCGCGAGGTGGACGGCCCGATCGACGGGTTCAACCAGTCGGCCGTGGTGCAGGTCCCGGCGGGTCTGGGTTGGACGCCGCTGCTGGCCGCGTTGCAGGCCGTCGCCGACCGGCACGACCTGCTGCGGGCCCGGCTGGACCGCACCGGCGACTGGTCGGTGACGGTGCCGCCACCGGGCTCGTCGCGGGCCGCCGACTGGACCGTCCGCGTCGACGTGCGCGGCCTCGACGACCGTGGCCTGTGGGACGCGGTCGTCGAGCAGGCGACAGTCGCGCAGGCCGGCCTCGACCCGGACAACGGGGGGATGATCCGGGCCGCCTGGCTGGACGCCGGCCCGGACCGGCCGGGCCGCCTGCTGCTGCTGGTTCACCACCTGGTCGTGGACGGTGTCTCGTGGCGGGTGCTGCTGCCGGAGATCGGCGCGGCCTGGCGGGACGCGGTCGCCGGTCGTACACCGCTCACCGCCGCCACCGGCACGTCGTTCCGCCGCTGGGCGACAGGCCTCGCCGAGCGGGCGTTGGACCCGGCCCGGGTGGCGGAGCTGCCGAGATGGGAGCAGATCGTGCGGCGGGGCGACCCGTTGCCGGTACGCCGCCCGCTCGACGCCGCGGTCGACGTGGCCGGCACCCTGCGCGACATCACCCTGACCCTGCCCACCGACGTCAGCGAGGCCCTGCTCACCCGCGTGCCGGCCGGGCTCGGCGCCGGTGTCAACGACGTCCTGTTGGGCGCGTTGGGGGTGGCCGTCACCAGGTGGCGGGCCGCGCAGGGCGGCGCGGGCGAGGCGGTGCTCGTCGCGCTGGAGGGCCACGGGCGGGAGGAGCACCTGGTGGACGGGGCCGACCTGTCCGGCACGGTCGGCTGGTTCACGAACATCTTCCCGGTCTGCCTGGACACCGCCGGGATCGACGTGTCGGCCGGCGGCGCGGCGGTGGCCGAGGCGGTGGTGCGGGTCCGCGAGCACCTGGCCGAGTTGCCGGACAACGGCATGGGCTACGGCCTGCTCCGCCACCTCAACCCGGTGACCGCGCCCACGCTGGCCGCGCTGCCGCATCCGCCGATCCAGTTCAACTACATGGGACGGTTCGACTTCCCGGAGGCCGCCGACTGGGAGTTCGCCCCCGAGGCGGAGGCCGCCGAGAACGGCGCCGACGACGCCATGCCCGAGACGTACGAGCTGGTGCTGAACGCCCAGACCGAGGACCGCGCGACCGGCCCGCACCTGGTCGCCACCTGGAGCTGGCCGGACGGCGTGTTCGCCGAAGGCGCGGTGGACGATCTCGCCCACCTCTGGTTCGACGCCCTGCACACCCTGGTAACACACACCCTGGTAACGAGGAGTATCCGATGAGCACGAACCCGTTCGACAACGCCGATGGCACGTTCCTGGTGCTTGTCAACGACGAGAACCAGCACAGCCTGTGGCCGGTCTTCGCCGAGGTGCCGGCGGGCTGGCGGGCCGTGCACGGCCCGGCCGGTCGGCAGGACTGCGTCGACTACGTCAACGCGAACTGGACCGACATGCGCCCGCAGAGCCTGATCGACGCCGAGCGCTGACCGGCAGGCCGGACCAGCGCGCTCAGTGCCGAGCGCGCTGGTCCGACCAGGCCCGCCACAGCGTGGCGTACGGGCCGTCCCGCTCGACGAGGTCGCGGTGGGTGCCCGCCTCGACGATCCGGCCGGCCTCCATCACCAGGACCCGGTCGGCGCTCACCGCCTGGGTGAGTCGATGCGCCACGATCAGCGCGGTACGCCCCGCCAGGGCGGCAGTGGCCACCCGTTCGAGCAGGCGCGCTCCGGCGCTCCCGGCCTCCGCGGTGGCCTCGTCCAGGATCGCCACCGGCGGATCGGCCAGGATCAGCCGGGCGAACGCCAACTGCTGGGCCTGCGCCGCGGTGAGGACGTGCCCGCCCGCGCCGACCTCGGTCTGCAGGCCGTCGGGCAGTTGCCGCACCCACCCCAGCGCCTGCACCCGGTCCAGCGCGGCGCTCACCTCGTCGTCGGTGGCGTCCGGACGGGCCAGTCGCAGGTCGTCGACGAGGGGTCCGGCGAAGACGTGCACCTCCTGGGTGATCAGTGCGACCTCGCCGGCCGGCACCGCGACGTTCCCGCGGGTCGGCTGGTGCACGCCGGCGATCACCTTGGCCAGAGTGGTCTTACCGGCGCCGCTACCGCCGACCAGGGCGACCCGCTCGCCGCGGGCGATCGTCAGATCGACGTCGTGCAGCACCTGCCGGTCCGGTCGGTAGGCGAAGTCCAGCCCACCAACCACCACCGCGTCCGGGCCTTCGCCGCCGCTGGCCCGTTGCCGTACCGGCGGGGTCAGGTCGGCGACCCCGACCAGCCGGTCCAGCCCCGAGGCGGCGGCCTGGGCATCGTCGACCAGGGCGAGAGCCACGTTGATCGGGCCGAACAGGCCGTGGAAGTACAGCGCCGCCGCGGTCGCCGTGCCGATGCTCACCAGATCCCCGCGGACCAGGAAGAAGCCGGTGCCGAGGACGGCGGCGAGCCCGAGGAACTCGGCGACGTGCAGCCGGGCGTAGAACCGGGTCTGCAACGCGACGCCCCGCAGCAACAGGTCCACCGCCTGCTGGGACTTCGTGGCGACCCGCTCCCGGTGCTCGTCGGCGATCCGAAACGCGCGGATGGTCGACGCCCCGTCGATGGTCGCGAGCAGGTGGTGCTGTTGCGTGGCGACGGCGACCCGCTGCCGGGCGTAGAGCGGGACGGCGCGGCGGGCGTACCAGCGCACCGTGTGCGCCTGCACGGGCACCGCGATCAGCGCCGCGACCAGGAAACGCCAGTCGAGCACGGCCATCCCGGCCAGGGTGAGCACGATGGTCAGCAGGGCGCGGGTGAACTCGGGGACCGCGCTGCGGGCCGCCTCGGCGATCACGGCGACGTCGTTGGTCACCCGGGAGGTGAGGTCACCGGTCCCGGCGCGCTCGACCTGTTCGAGCGGAAGGTGCAGCGCCGAGGAGACGAACCGTTCCCGTAGTCGGGCCAGCACACCCTCGCCGACCTGGGCGAGCAGGGCGACACCGAACCCGGCCAACACCGCCTCGACGACCGCGGCGGCCACCAGCCCCACGCCGGTGAGGACCACGTCACCGGTGCTGCCGCCGCCGGTGGCCAGATCGACGATGCGCCCGAGCAGCGGCGGGCCTACCAGCCCGGCCGCGGTGCCGGCGACCAGCAGGGCAAGTGCCCCGGCCAGCCGGGAGCGGTGCGGACGCACAAGCGTCCGCAACTGCGCCAGGGTGCGACGTCCGGTCGCGATCGGCAGCAACGTCGTCGAGTCGGTGGTCATGCGAGCACGGTCTCCCGGTAGGTGTCGTCCTCGGCGACCAGGTCGCCGTGCGCGCCGTCAATGCGGACGGTGCCGTCGTGTACGACGATCACCCGGTCGGTCACCGCGAGCAGCGCCGGACTGGCGGTGATCAGGATCGTGGTACGTCCGTCCCGCATCGCGCGCAGTCGCCCCGCGATGCGGGACTCGGTCGCCGCGTCGACAGCGGTGGTCGGGTCGTGCACGACCAGCACCGGCGGTTCGCCGGCCAGCGCCCGGGCGAGCGCGATGCGCTGCCGCTGCCCGCCGGAGAGCGAGCGGGCCCGATCGTCAAGCACCGTGTCCAGCCCATCCGGGAGGCCGCGGGCCACCTCGTCGGCGTCTGCCGCGGTCACCGCGGCGTCGACTCGTGCCGGGAGGGCCCGTTCGGCGAGCGAGACGGCCGCTCGGACGGTGTCGTCGAACAGGTCGGTTTGATGTTCGACGGCCAGCACCACGGCCCGCAGGTCGTCCGGTGCGAGGTCGGCGAGCGGTATGCCGTCCAGTTCGATCACCCCGGCGACCGGATCGCGCACCCGCCCGAGCAGCCGCACGAGCTCGGCCGCCTCGGCCGGGTCGGTGGTCACGATTCCGACCAGCTCGCCGGGGGCGATCTCCAGGTCGATTCCGCGCAGGGGTGGGCTGTCCACCCCACGCAGCGCGAGCCCGCCACGGGCCGGCGTGACCGGCTTCGCCGTGCCGTCGGGCACCGCGACGGGTGCGTCCAGGACGGCGGCGACGCGGCGGGCGGACGCGCGGCCCTGCGCGAGGTCGGCGCCCACCCAGCCGAACGTGGACATCGGACCGACCAGGAACTGCGCCAGGCCGAGCGAGGAGATGAGCTGACCGACGCTGATCTCGCCGTGGAGTGCGAGGACCCCGCCGATGACCGCGATGACCGCCAGGAACGCCCCGCTGAGCGTGAGCACCAGCCCCTGGTACGCGGCCTCGGCGCGCGCCGCTCGCACGGTCGCGGCGAGCGCGCTGCGACTGCGCTGCGCGTACCTCTCGACCGCCGCCGTCTCGGCCCGCAGGCCCTTGACCACGCGAAGGCCGATGACGAGGTCGGCGGCAATGCCGGAGGCGTGCGCGCTGTGCTCCTGCTCCGTTTCGCTGCGCTCCTCCAGCGGTTTGCCGAACAGGCGGGTGAGCAGCAGCAGCGGCGGGGTGCCCAGGAGCACCACGAGCCCGAGCGGCAGGGAGATGGACAGCAGCAGGACCGCCGCGAGGATCAGGCCGACGACGGCGGCCACGCCGGAGACGACAGCGATGGCGACCGCCCCGACCCGGGCCGCATCGCTTGTCGCGATCGACACCAGGGCACCGGGTAACCGGTCGACCTCCGCGCCGCCGCGCTCGTGCAACACCCGCCCGGTCACCCGCAGCCGCAGGTCGTGCGCCGCCTGTTCGGCGGCACGTTCACCGGTACGTTCGCCGTACCGGTAGCTGTAGCTCAGGCCGACGTAGACGGCGGCCAGCACACCCAGCCAGAGGCCCAGGCTGCCGACGCCGCCGTCCACGGCCCGGTCGATGATCACACCGATCAGGAACGGCACCGCGGCCTCGCCGGCCTGGTGGCCGGTGATCAGAAGCGTGCTCAGCGAGATGAGCCGCCGCTGCCTGCCGAGCGTGTCGGTGAGCAGTCTGCGCCCGCCGGTCACGCGGGAACCCGGTCGACAGGCGTCGCGACGACGCCGGCGCGGGCCAGTCGACGCCGCTGCCGCCCGGCCGGGACCACCATCGGCGTGTCCGTCTCCGGGTCGGTCATCACCCGGCAGGGCATCGCGAAGACCGTCTCCACCAGCTCCGCCGTCATCACCTCGGCGGGCGGACCCTGAGCGAGGACCCGGCCCTCCCGCATCACGATCAGCTCTGTGGCGTACCGGCAGGCATGGTTGAGGTCGTGCAGGACGGCGACGACAGTCCGGCCCTGCTCGTGCAGGTCGGCGCAGAGGTCCAGGACCTCGAACTGATGCGACAGGTCGAGGAACGTGGTCGGTTCGTCGAGCAGCAGGATCGGCGTCTGCTGGGCCAGCGCCATCGCCAGCCAGACCCGCTGACGCTGGCCACCGGAGAGTTCGTCGACGAACCGGTCGGCCAGCTCGGTCACCTCGGTCTGGCGCATCGCGTCGGCGACCGCCGCCTCGTCCTCCGGCGACCACTGCCGCAGCACACGCTGGTGGGCGAAGCGCCCCCGGGCGACCAGCTCCTCCACCACGATCCCGCCGGGCGCGACCGATGACTGCGGCAGCATGCCGAGCTGTCGGGCCACCAGCTTGGACGGCTGCGACGCGATGGTCTGGCCGTCGAGGTAGACGGCGCCGGACTGCGGCTTCAGCACCCGGGCCAGTGACCGCAGCAACGTCGACTTGCCGCAGGCGTTGGGTCCGACGATGACGGTGAACGAACCGTCGGTGATCTGGACGTCGAGGTCCCGGACGACCACCCTCTTGTCGTACGCCAGGGTCAGCGCGTCGGCCCGCAGCCGCGACTCGGTCATCACTGTGCTCCTTGTCCGCGGTTACGTCGCTCGTGGAAGAGCAACCAGGTCAGGTAGATGCCGCCCAGGGCGGCGGTGACGAGACCGACCGGGACGTCGTCGTCCGGCAGGATGCGCTGCGCCACCCAGTCACTGGCCGTCAACAGGGCGGCGCCCATCAACGCGGCCGGCAGGATCCCGGCGTTCGGCGACCGGGTCAGCCGAGCGGCCAACGGTGGCGCGGCGAGAGCGACGAACGCGATCGGCCCGGCCGCGGCGGTGGCACCGGCCGCGAGTCCGACGCCGGCCAGCGCGAGCACCACCCTGCTGCGTTCGACAGGTACGCCGTGCAGCATCGCGGGCTCGTCGCCCAGCGCCAGCATGTCGAGGTGCCGGCCGTGGTAGAGGGCGACCGGCAGCAGCACCGCGACGGCGACGGCGACGAGCGTCACCTCGGTCCAGCCGGGGCCGTTGACGCTGCCGATCAACCAGACCTGGGCGGCGATCGCCTCGTCCAGTCGGCTGCGGTAGATCAGGTACGAGTTGAACGAGTCGAGGAGCGCGGACACTCCGACGCCCATCAGCACCAGCCGGAACGGCTGCACCCCACGGCGGAACGCGAGCAGGTAGATGGCGACCGAGGTGGCCAGGCAGCCGACGATCGCACCGGCCGCGACCTGGAAGCCCCCGCCGTTGAACAGCAGCAGGACGATGAGCGCGCCGGTCGCCGCGCCCACCGTCAGGCCGACGAAGTCGGGGCTGCCCAGCGGGTTGCGGGTCAACCCCTGGAAGATCGTGCCGCTCGCGCCCAGGGCCGTGCCGACCAGCAGCGTGATGAGTACGCGGGGTAGCCGCAGCTCCTGCACGATGAAGTCGGTGCCCGGGTCGCCCTGGCCGACGAGGCTGCGCAGCACGTCGGGCACGGGGATCGGGAAGTCGCCGCTGGAGAGGTTGACAAGCGCGACGCCCAGCGCCGTGAGCAGCAGCGCGGTGCCGGCGATAAGCGCCCGCAGGTGTACCCGCAGCGAGAGCCGGCCGCCCCGGCTGCGGATCACCAGGCGGGTCGTCCGTCCGGACGGGCGGAGCTGGAGCACCGGGCCGCTCACAGGGTGCTCAGCCGGCGTCGGCGGCACAGCGCGATGAACAGCGGTGCGCCCAGGAACGCGGTGACCACCCCGACCGGCAGCTCGGCCGGGGCCACCAGGACCCGCCCGAGCACGTCCGAGACGAGCAGCAGGGTGGGGCCGAGGACCAGCGAGTAGGCCAGGATCCAGCGGTGGTCCGAGCCGGTGAACATCCGGGCCGCGTAGGGGACGGCGAGGCCGACGAACCAGATCGGCCCGCAGGCGGCGGTCGCGGCCCCGCACAGCAGGGTGATCGTGATCATGCCCAGCACCCGGATCCGTCCCGGGTGCGCGCCGACCGAGGTCGCCGCGTCGTCGCCCATGCTCAGCGCGTTGAGTTGGCGGCCCAGCGCCAGCGCGAGCAGGACGCCGACCACCAGGAACGGCGCCAACTGCGTGATCGTGCTGGTCTCGCGGTCGGCGAGCGAGCCGACGTCCCAGTGCCGGTACCTGTCGAACGCCTCCCGGTGGGTCACCAGGATCGCCCAGATTCCGGCGCCGAGCACCGAGGTGAGGGACACCCCGGCGAGCACCTGCCGTTCCGGGGTGGGCGCCCGGCCGGCGCCGCCGAGCGCGAAGACGGCCGCCGAGGTGAGCCCGGCGCCGGCGATGGCGAACCAGACGTACCCGTTCGCGCTTGTCACTCCGAGGAGCGCGATGGCCAGCACCACGCCTGTGGACGCGCCCAGGCTGACCCCGAGCAGGCCGGGTTCGGCGAGCGGGTTGCGGGTGAGCGCCTGCATCACCGTGCCGGCCAGGCCCAGCGCCGCGCCCACGGCGAATCCGAGGATCGTCCGCGGTACCCGGAGCCGGTGCACGATCTCCGCGGCGGAGGAGCCGTCGTCGTGCCAGAGCACCTGCCAGACCGTGCCGAGGCCGAGCGAACGGCTGCCGACCGCGATGCTCAGCGCCACGGCGGCGGCGAGGGCGACGACGCCGACGACGAGGCCGGCCCAGCGGCGGCCGGAGCGCGACAACGACTCGCGCGGCGCCTTCCGGGGTGAAACGGTCCCGGGCGCCGGGCGGGTGCTGGCGCCTGGGGTCAACACGTGCTCCATCCGTCCACCCGTTCGCATTACTCAATTAGGTGAGGCTAACCTACACTCCCGTTCGAGGTCACCACCCTGGGGCCTCGCTGGCAGAAAGGAACAGCCGTGCGGCTTCCCTCAATCCGCCGGAGCGCGACTGTCGCTTCGACCGCGCTCCTGCTTCTCCTCGCGGCCTGCGGCGGTGGATCGGAGCCGTCGGCCCCCTCCTCCGGCGCCGCCACCTCCACCGCCTTCCCGGTCTCGATCGAGCACAAGTTCGGCACCGCCACCATCCCGGCCGAGCCCAAGCGGATCGCCGTGGTCGGTCTGGTCGAGCAGGACGCCCTGCTGTCGCTGGGCGTCGTGCCGGTGGCCACCACCGAGTGGTTCGGCGAGAAGCCGGGCGCGATCTGGCCCTGGGCCGAGGCCGCGCTGGGCGCGGGGGCCAAGCCGCAGGTGCTCACCAACACCGACGGCATCCAGTTCGAGAAGGTGGCGGCCCTGCGGCCCGACCTCATCCTCGGCGTCTACTCGGGGCTGACCAGCGACGACTACGCGAAGCTGGCGAAGATCGCGCCGACCGTGGCCCAGCCGAAGGACTCGGTCGACTACGGGGTGTCCTGGCAGGACGTCACCCGTACGGTCGGCACCGCCGTCGGGCGCAAGGCCCAGGCGGACAAGGTCGTCACCGACGTCGAGGCCACGTTCGCCGCGGTACGCACGGCGAACCCGGCCTTCGCCGGCGCGACCGGCCTGATGGCCACCACCTACGAGGGCTACTACGTGTACGGCCCGCAGGACTCGCGCGGTCGGTTCCTCACCGACCTGGGCTTCACGCTGCCGTCGGGGCTCGCCGAGGTGACCGGCAAGGAGTTCGGCGCGAACCTGAGCCGGGAGCGCACCGACATGCTCGACACCGGCGTGCTGATCTGGCTTGTCGACAGCTACGACGCCGACCGGGCGAAGGTGCAGGCCGACCCGCTCTACAGCAAGCTCAAGGTCAAGACCGAGGGTCGTGACATCTACCTGGAGAACGAGGAGCTGGTCGGCGCGGCGACCTCGTTCATCACCCCGCTGAGCCTGCCGTTCCTGCTGGAGAAGCTCGTTCCGCAGCTGACCGCGGCGGTGGACGGCAACCCGGCCACGGCGGTCCAGCGGTCCGCCGCCTGACGTCGGGGTGGGGAACTGGACCGGACGGGACAGTTCCCCACCCGGCGGCGGCCGGACCGGCACACAGGCGCGGGTACGTCGCCTCAGGTAGGCCGCCGCTCGGTGTCGTCGCTGCGGAGGCGGTCCAACTCGGCGAGGTACATCGCTCGCATGCGGTCGTAGTGCCGGGCCAACAGCGTGACCTCCGCGACGCTGTAGCCCTCGATGAGCCGCTCCGCCCGCTCGGCGAACCCCTCGTACGGTCGCTCCAACTCGGCGATCCGCTCCGGCCGCAGGGTGACGATCACCCGCCGCCGGTCCGCCGGGTCGCGCGTGGCCGTCACGTAGCCCGCCTGCTGGAGCCGGCGGAGCATGCTGGTCACCGCACCGGTGGTGAGGTTCGTCCGCTCGGCGACCTGCCCCGCGGTGGCGGATCCGACGTCCGCCAGGTAGTCCAGGCACTCCAGGTCGCTCACGGTGAGGCCCAGCCGCTCCGCGATGGCGTACCGGAACACCATGGACAGCCGCGACATCTCCCGCCCGGCGCGCATGAGGTCGGCGATCGCGGACGCACGGGCAGGTTCGTGGGACACGCCGGCAATCATGCCTCCGGGACGGTGACCCGGTGCAGTCGAGGTAACACGCGGGTCAGCACCCAATGCGGCGCGGCCGCTCCCCCGGTGAGTCGGCGCATCAGCCCGGCGGCGGTGTCGACGGCGCGGAAGGCGTAGGGCACCATCTCGTCCTGGTAGTGGGCGATCGCCTCCTCCACCGACGCGCCTGTCGCCCGGGCCTCGACCAGCCGGTGGCCAAGCAGGGCGGCGTCGCGAAGCGCGGTGTTGCCGCCGTGCGCGCCGAACGGCGGCATGACGTGCACGGCGTCGCCCATCATCGTCGCCCGGGGCACCGCCCATCGGCGCGGGCGCCGGCCGGTGGCGAAGTGGTTGAGCACTGTCGCGTCCAACTCGGCCGTGTCGACAAGCCGCCGGATCAGCGGGTGGAAGTCCGCGCTCATCCCGGCGGCCAGTCTCCACAGCTTCAGCAGGTCCCCACGGGCGCCGCTGGGCACCTCCTCCTGCCGCAGCAGCAGCCCCCACATGACGTAGTCGTCGCCGGTGGGGGCGTAGCTGCCCGGGGCCAGGCGCGCGAACGCCTCCCGCGGGCTCTCGCCGAACCGCATCGACGTGAAGAAGAAGGCGCGGCCCGGCCGGTCGGCGATGGCCAGGACCCCACTGGTACGCAGGGCGTCCGGGATGACGCTCACACCGTCGCGCCGCAGGGGCGACCGGCCGTAGATGCCCGCCATCGGGGTGTTCGCCGGGTCCGCGTCCGGCGCGAGCTGTGCGCGCAGCGCCGAGCCGACGCCGTCCGCGCCCACGACGACAGTTGCCGGGGCGGCGTCGCCGTCGGAGAACCGCAACCGCAACCCGGCCGGGCCGCCGCTGTCCACCGCGACGGCGTCCTTGCCGTAGTGGATGCGCCCGTCCAGCCCGGACTGCAGGATCGACCGCAGGGTCAGCCGGTCGACCTGGCGGGTCGCGTGCGGCTCGTCCTTGAAGGCGATGGTGAACGCGTCCCGCAGCCTGCTGTCGGTGAAGCGCAGGTGCCCGCCGGGCTCGTCGCCGGTGGTCAGCGCCAGGTTGTACAGCGAGCGGGGCAGACTCTCGCGCAGCGCCCCCAGCCCGTGCCGGTCGAGAATGATCCGGTAGCCCTGCCGCCGGACGAACGGCCCCGGGTCCCGCTCGTAGACGTGCGCGTCGATGCCGGCACGCGTCAGGTACTGGGCGAGGCAGAGGCCGGAGAGGCCGGCACCGGCGATTGCCACCGAGAAGTCAGTCGATACGACCATGCGGTTATCTTAATGACTAAGATGATTTGGGCAAGGCCGCGCCGTGCCACGTCTGGTGGGCCGGGTACGGGTTATGCCTCGGCGGCGGGTCGGCTGCGCACCACCAGCTCGTCGATCTCCAACCGGCCGACGCGCAGCTCCCGCACGACCGCCCGGCGGATCGCCAGCCGCCCGATGACAAGCGCCCCGACGGCCACGGCCCCGACGGCCAGCGCCCCCACCGCGAGGGCGCCCAGGGACGCCGCCCCCGCAGCCCGCGCGCCGGTGGCCGCCGCGCCCGTCGCCACCGCGCCGTTGGCGCGCGCCCCGGTCAACCGCATCCCGCCTACCTCTCGCTTCATCACCCCATTGTCCGCGTACGGCCGCCCGCCCGCTCCCCGCAGGTCGCGCGTGTCACTCCGCCGTCGCAGCCTCGCCCGATCGCCTCAGTCACGAAACCGGTGGTCGGGGCCGAGCCAGCCGCTGCCGCCTGTCGACGCGCCTACGCTAGGGTCCGCTCATGTCTGCTGACACCGGCGCGCGTCAATTGGGCGGCGAGTCCGTGAGTCGCCGAGGTCCGCTCGCCATGGGCGTCGTCACAATGATCGTCTACGGACTGCTCTGGCTGATCGTGGGCGTCACCGGCCTACCGGTGCCCACCGGCGTCCGACTCGCCCTCGACCTGGCCGCCGTGGTCGGCGCCGCTGCCCTCCTGGTGGCGGGCCGACGGTTGCAGGCGCGCGGTCCGTCCCGAGTCCGTCGCGTCCACACGCATTCGATGCGCTGGTTCCACCTGGTCAACCTGGCCCAGACCGCGCTGATCCTCGGCGCCGTCTTCGGGCTGCTCCAGGCCGATTCACCAGGGCTGATCGTCGTGGCCGTCTGCCTGGTCGTCGGCTTGCACTTCCTGCCCCTGGCCAAGATCTTCGACGTCCCCGGCTACCTGTGGACCGGCGCACTGCTGATCCTGGTGGCCGCGGCCGGCGCGACGGCGTACGGCCTCGACACGGGCAACGAGACCGTACGCGCGGTGGTCGGTCTGCCAGCCGCCGTCGCGCTCTGGTCCACCGCGCTGGACGTGTCCCGACGCGGCTGAGCGAGGGCCAGCCGCACCGACGTCGGCGGCACTCGTACCTGGTCTCGGTCCGACTCTGACTGTCGTTCAGCAGGTGCTGGGCGAGCAGGAGGACGAGGCACCGATGCTGCCGCTCGACGCGCCCAGTTCCGGCGGTCGCGCCTTCTACGACAAGCGCGCCGCCTACCGGGGTTACGTCGTGTACGACTGCTCGTGGCCGGCAACTACCGCCGCGACGTGAACCGGAGTTGGCGCGGCTGGACGCGATGCCGCGGGGGCGTCGGCGATACTCTGGGCGTGGAGTACGTGTCCAGAGTGCCGCGACCGCCGCTGGACGGGCTGATCGACGACCTCTACTACCTGGCGGGTGAGCCGCCGTACGCCCGGCTGACGTTGCCGCCGCCGGCGGCGCTGCTCATCGTCAACCTCGGGGCGCCGTTCCGCATCCGCGCCGGCACCGACATCGAGACGGCCGAGTACGGCGACGGCTGCGTGGTCACCATGCCCACCCGCGCGTGGGAGTTCGGCTACCCACCCCGAACCCGGTCCGTCGGCGTGCACTTCAAGCCGTGGGGGTTGGCGCCGTTCCTGCCGATGCCCGCGGTCGAGCTGTGTGACCGACCGGTGACGGTGGAGCAGGCGTGGGGCCGGCCGGCGATCGCGGAGCTGCGAGACCGGTTGGCCACGGCCGAGGGACCACAAGAGATGCTGACGCTGCTCGAGGAGGAGCTGATGCGACGGCTGTGCGAGACCGCCGGCCTGGGGCTGGTCCGCCAGACGAGCAGCGTCATCGCGGCGACCAGCGGGGCGGTGGCCATCCACGACCTGAGGGTTTCGGCAGGTGTCAGCAGCACGCACCTGGCGCGGCGGTTCAAGGAACTCGTCGGCGTCACCCCGAAGCGGCTGGCCCGCACCTACCGCTTCGCCACCACCGTGTTCTCGATCGACCCCGCCGGACCGATCGACTGGGGTGACCTCGCCGGTAGGGCTGGCTACTTCGACCAGGCCCACTTCGGCCACGAGTTCCGGGCGTTCACCGGGCTCACGCCGACCCGGTACGTCGAAGTCCGACGGCGCTTCCTGCGCGAACATCCCGGCCACGTGCTGGACAACTGGCCGCTGCCGGTCGATTGATTTCGTACAAGAGCGTCAGCTCACGACACGCTAACTTGGGGGCCCCGAAGCAGAGGAGCGCCCCGTGGGCAGAGTGGTCATGTACGGCTCGGTGTCGATTGACGGCTTCATCGCGGACGACAATGACCAGCCCGGACCGCTGTTCGACTGGTTGTCCGGCGGTGACGTCGCGTTGGACGAGAGCGGCGCGCTGACGGTGTCGCAGACGTCCTACGACTACACCCGGCCGTACTGGGACCAGATCGGGGTCACGATCGCCGGCCGACACGTCTTCGACCTGACGGACGGCTGGGACGGGACGCCGCCGAGCGGGATCGACCACGTGGTCGTCGTGACGCACCGGCCGCAGCCCGAGGGCTGGGACCCCGAGGCGCCGTTCCACTTCGTCGACGGCGTCGAGGCCGCCGTGGCCAAGGCGCAGACGCTCGCGGGTGACCGCATCGTCGAGGTCGCCGCTGGCGACGTCGGTGGCCAGGCGCTCGCCGCGGGCCTGGTCGACGAGGTACGCATGGACGTCGTACCCGTGGTGTTCGGCTCCGGCAAGCGCTACTTCGGGTCGGTTGACGCGCAGCACCTGCTGGAGGATCCGGACGCGGTGATTCAGGGCAACCGGGTGCTTCACCTGCGCTATCCGGTGCTCCACGGCCGCGGGTGACAGCGCCGGCACGAGCGAGAACAGCGTAGGGTCGGCGTGCAGTGAAGGACTTCGTGCCCGCCGCGCGGGTCATCCGTCACCTGCACGCCGCTGTCAGGCGAGCACCACGCTGCACGTTCACCTACCTGCTTCAGGAGGTTCGATCATGTCCAAGGACTCGACGACCAAGGCGAACGTCAAGAAAAAGGGTAAGACGATCAAGGAGAAGCAGACTGCGAAGCGCCTGAAGCGCGACGAGCAGAACGGGCAATCCTCGAACATCGTGCCCACCGGGCGCTGACCCCGGCTGCGTCGCTCAATTCTCTGAATGCGGCGGTGAAGGTGGGGGCTGACGGTCGTCGGCTTCCCACCTGCCCCACGTGGATCATGGTTCTGTCGGGCGGAGCCGCCGATCAATCCGTCCGTGACGGGCGGCGCTACTGGTCGGGGCTGCGACGGCGCTCCTCGATTGTGCTGCTCGGCCCACGCCCGGACCACTGCCAGCGGGGCGTCCAAGGAGAGACCCGGGCTTAACCGGCAGGGATTCCGCATGGAGTTGCGCCGGATCACCGGCCGGGAGGCCCTGCGCTGCGGCTTCGGCTACTACCGGGCCGCCGAGCAGAACGCGGCAGCGATCTCAGCGGTGGGCCGGCTGACCACGCCCACCCTGGCCGTCGGCGGCAACACCGTCGGCGAACTGCTCTAGCGGATCGTAGGGGAAGGCGTCCCTGAGGCTCACGCGGCGCCGCGCGATCAGTTCGGTAGACCATCCGACGGCGGTCGGCGTTTCCGCGTGGAGTGTGGCCTGCCGCCCTTACGGAGCCGGGTGGCCTCGCGTAGCGCCACGTCGCGGCCGGTACGGGCGAAGTCGGTCAGCAGGAGCAGTTGGTCGTCGGTGAACCCGGCGATGCGCTCGGTCAGGTATGCGGCCATCGGCTCGTACAGCGCGGCGAGTTCGTCGGTCCGGTCGGGCCTGGGGTGCACGGTGATCCGCCGACGGTCGTGCGGGTCATGCTCGCGACGGACGAGGCGCTGCGCCTCCATCCGGTCGAGCATCTTGCTCACCGCGCCGGTGGTCATGCCCATCCGTTCGGCGAGCTGGGTGGGCGTGACGGCGAGACCCGCGCTGACGAGGTTGAGGCAGTGCAGGTCGTTGACCGGTACGCCGAGTTGGTCGGCGACCGCCGACTGGAACAGCGCGGTGGCACTGACGAACTGCGGGATCTCCACCCAGGCAGCCGCCACGAGTGCTTCGTGCCCCGTTGACATGCCCACCTCCTTCCGGACAGCTTCCCCGAGAAGCAACTTCTTCGAGAAGTTGTTGCTTCGGGTGGGGTGACCCGCGGAAAGCCTAGAACAGGAAGGCGTGGGCATGACTCACGCACTGATCATCGGCGGCGGTGTCGCGGGTCCGACCGCCGCCATGGCACTACGAAAAGTCGGGATCGACGCCACCGTCTACGAGGCGTACGCCACCACGGCTCACGACGTGGGTGCCAGCATGGGCATCTCCCTCAACGGTCTCGACGCGCTGCGCACCCTCGACGCGCACACCGCCGTCCGCGACGCCGGCTTCCCGGTACCCCGCGGCGTCATGTGGCTCGGCAACGGCAGACGCCTGGGCGAAGGACACACCGGCACTCCGCTGCCCGACGGGACGCTCCCGATCGTCATCAGACGCCACGACCTCTACGCCACGCTGCGCCAGGAGGCCCTCCGCCGCGGCGTGCCCATCCACCACGGCAAGCGCCTGGTCCACGTCGACCAGCGCGGTGACCAGGTCGCAGCGGTGTTCACCGACGGCACGGAAGCTGTCGGCGACCTGCTCATCGGTACGATGTGCCAATACCATCAAGACGGGGCAAATAGGCCCAGGGGGCGTTGTCGTGTCGGATGAGCCTGTCGCTCGTCGGGGGTCGCGGCTCCTGCGTGCGGTTCGGATGACCGGCGAGGGTCAAGCGGCGACGACGTTCGAGTTGTTCTTCGACCTGGTGTACGTCTTCGCGATCACTCGGGTGACCGAGTACATGGCCGATGCGCACAGCGCGTCCGGGGTGCTGCAGGGGTTGATCCTGCTCGCGTTGTTGTGGACGACGTGGGCTGGTTACGCGTGGCTGGGCAACCAGGCTCGGGCCGACGTGGGTCTGCTCCGGGTGGGGATGTCGGTGGCGATGGTCGCGATCTTCGTCGTCGACCTGACCGTTCTGCAGGCGTGGCACGACGCGCCGGGCGCGTTGAACGCTCCGCTGGTGCTCGTCTGCGCGTACCTGGTCGTGCGCTTCGTGCACCTCGGCGTGTATTCGGTCGCCGCCGGCAAGGATGCGGGGCTGCGGCGTCAGCTCGCCATCACGTGGATTCCGGTGGTGGTCAGCGTGGCCCTGTTGTTGATCGGGATCGCGGTCGGCGGGTGGTGGCAGACCCTGCTGTTCGCTGGCGCCGTCGTGGTGGAGTGGGTCTTGCTCCTCCTCACCTCGCGGCGCGGTGACTGGCGGGTGCACAGCGCCGCGCACTGGACCGAGCGGCACGGCCTGTTCGTGATCCTGACGATCGGCGAGTCGATCCTGTCGATCGGTTTTGGCGCCCAGGGCCAGCCCGTCGGCTGGCCGCTGCTCGCGGTCGCCGTCCTGGGTGTCGGGCTCGCCATCGGCCTGTGGTGGCTCTACTTCGACCTCGTGTCCCTGGCGGCGGCACGCCGGCTGGAGCAGGCCCGAGGGCAGGCGAGAACGATCCTTGCCGTGGAGGCCTACAACTTCGGGCATTTCCCGATCGTCGCCGGCGTCGTTCTCAGCGCCCTCGGCGTCGAGGGCATGGCGGCCCACGCCGGCGACGCGGAGCCACTGGGTCTCTTCTACGCCTCGGCCCTGTTCGGCGGCCTCGCGACCTACCTGGCCGGGCAGTTGCTGTTCGTCCAGCGCATGCACATGACGCTCAGCGGCGTGCGGCTGGTCGCCGTCGGCGTGCTGCTGGCCGGCATACCGGTCGCGGCCCTGCTGCCGCCGCTGGCCGCACTCGCGCTGCTGGTGCTGATACTGACGGTGGTGATCGTCGTGGATACGGTCCGACACGCCGACCTGCGTCGGCAGCTACGGGGGCGCGGCTGACCGAACGTGGCACTAGACGACGGGGATTTCGCCGCCGTCGATTGTCAGGCTTGTTCCGGTGACCCACTGGGCCCGGTCCGATACGAGGAAGGCGACGGCCTCGGCGATGTCGCGCGGGTCTCCGGGACGACCCATGGGGATGCCCGCCGTGGTGTCGGCAAGCGCGACGTTCATGGCGTCGGCGAAGTTCTGGCGGATCGCGTCGGCGCCCGGGGTGAGCACGTTGCCGGGGATGATCGTGTTGACGCGGATTCCGGCCGGGGCGAGTTCGGTGGCGAGGGCTTTGCCGTAGGTGTTGAGGGCGGCCTTGGCGGCGCCGTAGTGGGCCAGTGGCGGCGCCGGTGTGAGCGCCGCTCCGGAGGAGATGTTGACGATCGCGGCGCCCGATCCGGCCTCGCGCAGCGCCGGCAGCAGCGCGTTGTTGACGCGTACGGCGGACAGGTAGTTGAGGTCGAGGGCGTCGAGCCATTCCTCGTCCGGGATGGAGGAGACACCACCGAGGTGGGCGCGTGCCGCCGCCGCGTTGTTGACGACGATGTCGACGCCGCCGAGTTGGTCGAGCGCTGCCGCGGCGAATGCCTGCACGCCCGCGAGTGTGCCGATGTCGCCCTGGATGAAGGTGGCGGCCTTCGGCGTCTCGTCGGAGGCGTTACGCGCCGTGGTGACGACCGTCGCGCCGCCGTCGAGCAGCCGCTGCACGATGGCCGCCCCGATGCCGCGAGAACCTCCCGTGACGACCGCGCGCTTGCCGGCGAATTCGGTGGAATCTGGTGAATTGAGTTTTTTGTACATAAGGTCCAATATAACGACTTCTGCCGTGGGTCGGGTGCTCAACGAAACCGGGCACCACGGCATCTCGGCTCCGGATGCTCAACGGCCCGCCTGCACCTCGTCAAGATTCATCCCCGGCGGGACGGCGACGGCCGACTGCGTGACTCGTCGCGCCAGTTCTCGACGCGAGGTGATGTTGAGCTTGCGGAAGATCTTGCGTAGGTGATAGTCCACAGTGCTGGGGCTGATGAACAGTTGTGCCGCCACTTCGCGGTTGGACGCGCCGTTCGACACCCGGCGTGCGATGTCGCGCTCCTGACCGGTCAGGCAGCAGCTCTGGGCGAAGTGGCTGGTCGTGTCGTGGTGGGCCAGCGCCCTGCGCAACTCGCGGCGGGAGGCCACGCCCAGTCGGTGGAACACCCCGCGCAGGTGGTGCTTGACCGTATGGGTGCTGATGACCAAATGCGTCGCGACCTCGACGTTTGTGGAGCCGGCCGCCACCAGCAGGGCGATCTGCGCCTGCCGTGGGGTCAGTACCGCGCGGGAGAGGACTTGGGCGGGCTCGGCTACGGCGCGGTGCATTCGTGCTCCTCGGGCGAGGGTTCGGGGTCTCGACGACCATCCGATCGCACCGGGGTGCACGACGAGTGCAGACTGAGTGCTCGCGCTGTGCGTCTACGACGCGCCCCTCATCAAGCTCAGCCGAGCCCGGACATACGCGACAATTGTCCGGTACGCCTCGGCCTCCTCCATGCCGGAGAATTCGATGAGTTCCCGGAAGCCGTTGTCGGCGATCAGAGCCTCGAACTGCTGGCAACCCCGTTCCGCGCGCGCCAGGTCGCCCCCATCGAACGCGGCCCGCGCGAGGATCGCCGCGACGGCACACCGGGGACCGTTCGACTCACTGACGCCCTCCGCCAATCCCCACTCCGACACCCGCACCGCCCGTTCGAGCCGGCCGAGTTTCCAGGAGGACTCCGCGATGAGCTGCGCGTAGTAGATCTTCAGGTGATCGAGGCGCTTCGCCACCGCGATGGCCAACCCCTCGTCCGCGACCTGGGTGCCAGCCTCGAACCGATCCGACCCCAGGCGCGCGCTCGCGAGTGTCAGCAGCGAGACGGCGAGCAACTCCTGACGCCCCGTCCGCCGCGCAAGATCCACCGAGCGTTCGCCGTACGCGTTGGCGGCGTCGTGGTCGCCACGCGACAACGACAGCGCGGCGAGGTTGCGCAGGACGTCGGCCTGTCCGGCGAGTTCTCCGGCGCCTTCGAAGATGGCCAGGGCTCGACGGAGATATTCGTCGGCCTGCGGCAGCGGGGCGAAGACCGCACCGACGGCGCGCAGGAGTTCGGCCTCCATCAGCGGCTCGCCGAGCACGTTCACCATGTCGAGGATCGCAAGTACGGTCGGTGTCCGGCGAGCGGGTATGGAGTTGCTGCCCGGAGCCGAGGCGGCGAGGACCATGGCAACCGCGTCGCGCCGCAGGCCATGGGCGAGGGCCAGATCGATCGCCGCCCACAGCGCGGACCGTTCCCGTGCGTACCAGGCGGCAGCCTGCGGCACGCTGTCGAACGATTCGGGCGTCACATCCGAGGGCGGCTCGTCGAGAGTCCCGACGGGTTGCCGGTGATGCCTCGCGTACGCGGCGCGGGCCGAGTGCAGGTAGTGCGTGATGAGCCGCCGCTCGTACTCTCCTCGCTCCTGATCCTCGTGGAGAAGCTCGCCCGCGTAGGCCCGCAGCAGGTCGTGCAGTACGTAGCGCCCGGACTGCGACTCGTCGAGCAGATTCGCGGTCACCAGTTCCCTCAGCAGGTCGCGCGCCCGCGCGCGGCCGACTCCGGCGATGCTGGCCACCGACTCCAGCGAGATCCCCGGACCCGGATGGACGGCGAGGGCCCGAAAGACCCGCGCCGTCGCCGGCTGGAGAGCGTGGTACGACCACGAGAACACCGACCGGACATCGTCGGACGAGTCCGCGCTGGAGAACGCGTCGAGTCGGGCGGACGGCGCCGAGACGTCGTCGACGACAGCGCTCAACGGCAGGGCCGGGTTGAGGGCCAATCGGGCCGCGACGATCGCCAGTGCGAGCGGCAGCCCGGCGCACAGCGTGATGACCTTGTCCAACGAGTCCGGGTCGGTGGTGGCGCGGCGGGTGCCGAGGCGGTTGATCAGCAACTGTCGGGACTCGGCCCCGGTCAGCCGATCGACGTGCAGGTAGCGTGCGCCCTCCCGGGTCACCAGGCTCGTCATCCGGTTGCGGCTTGTCACGATGACCAGACAGCCGCGAGAGGCGGGCAGCAGCGGGCGTACCTGGTCGGAGTCGCGGGCGTTGTCCAGGAGCATCAGGACGCGACGGCCGGACAGGCGACTGCGGTAACGTGCCGCCTGCGCGTCGACGTTCTCGAGCGGTGACGCGACCGCCGGCTCGCCCAGTGACGCGAGCAACGTGGCGAGCGCCTCCTCCGACGACATGACGCGTCCGTCGGGATCCAGACCCCGCAGGTTGAGGAACAACTGGCCATCGGGAAAATCGTCGGCGATCTGATGTGCCCAGTGCACGGCGAGGGCGGTCTTGCCGATGCCACCCATGCCGCCGAGCACGGTGATCACGATCGTCGCGTCACCGAACGCGTCGGACAGGTGGTCGTCGAGCACGGCGGCGACGTCGTTTCGTCGCACGAAGCCCGCGACCGGCGGCGGTAGCTGCGCGGGTCGGGGTTCCTCCGGCGGGCGCGGCTCGTCCTGCGGGGTCCAGCCGCTGGCGAGCAGTTCCCGATACGCCTCCCGTAACTCCGGCCCCGGGTCCACCCCCAGTTCCTCGGCGAGCCGTTGCCGCGTCCGCTCGAAGACCCGTACCCCTTCCGCCCGGTGACCGGCGGCCACGTACGCGCGCATCAGGCACGCCTGTAGCGCCTCGTCGAGCGGCGCCCCGACGGCGACGCTCAGGAGTGGGGTCAACACGGTGCCGGCCATGCCGTGGGCGATCGCCGCCTCGCTGGCCGCGATCGCCACCGCGACACGCTCCCGTTCGATGGCGACGAACTCCGGCGAACTCAACGCACCTGTCGGAAGGTCGGTGAACGCAGGGCTGCGGCCAAGCTCGAGAGCCGTCAGGTACGCCCGTACGCCGGCCACGACGTCCCCGCCGGCGAGCGCCTCGCGGGCCCGCCGGACCAGCTCGCGATACATGGCCAGATCGGAGTCCTCGGTGGCGAGGACCAGCCGGTAGCCGGTGCCGGCCGGCAGGAGGTACCCACCGGTCTCGCGGACGTCCAGATCCGGTTCGAAAATCCGCCGGATGTGCCCGACGTGCCGGTGGATCTGGTTGGCGGCGCTGGCGGGTGGGTGTTCGTCCCACACGCCGTCGATGATGGTGTCGAGGCTTACCGCGTCGCCCCCGGCAGCGAGGAGCTTGGCCAGGATGATCCGCTGACGAACCGGGCCGAGATCGACGTCCGAGCCGTCCCGCCGGCAGCCGAGGCCGCCGAAGACTTTGAACTCGCAGTGGGACTGTGGCGCGTCCGGCTGCCTGCGGTCGGGCATCGTCACGATTGACATCCTAGTGAGGAAAGGGTGGCGGCTTCGCTTTTCGGCCCAGCCTGCGGCCCGCACCGGGTCCGCCGCATCCCCCATCTCGCGTTGTCCGTCGAGTCGGTCGACACACACGGGGACTACGTGATCCGGGCGATTCGTAAAACGCTCCAGATCCGTACCTTTGGCGAGGTTCCCAGCGTGGAACGCAAGCCCAAGGAGTGCGTATGCCCCGTGTCACAGTTGGCTCAGAGGGAGCCGACCCGATCGACATCTATTACGAGGATCACGGCGCCGGTACGCCTGTGGTGCTCAGTCACGGTTACCCGCTCAGCGGGCGGGCCTGGGAGAAGCAGGTCTCCGCGCTGCTCGCGGCCGGATACCGCGTGATCACCTATGACCGACGGGGTTGGGGCAATTCCAGCCAGCCCGCCGGTGGATACGACTACGACACATTCGCCAGCGATGTGAACGTGCTGCTCACGGAACTGGACGTACGCGACGCCATCCTCGTGGGTCACTCGATGGGAACCGGCGACGTTGCCCGTTACCTGGGTCGCTATGGCACCGAGCGGGTCGCGAAGGCCGTACTGATGTCGCCGATCCCGCCGTTTCTCCTGCGTACGGACGACAATCCCGAAGGCGCGCCGCAGTCGTTGTTCGATGGGTTCGTCCAGGCCGCCGAAGCGGACCGGAACGCGTGGCTCCAGCAGTTCCTGGGGAACTTCTACAACCTCGACGTCTACGGCGGCTCGCTGGTCAGTGACGAGGCGTTCCAGGCCAGTCTGAACGTGGCCGTGGCCGGATCTCCCGTCGCCGCGGTGGCCTGTATCCCGACCTGGCTCACCGACTTCCGTGAAGACCTGTCCACGATCGACGTGCCGGTGCTCGTGATCCAGGGCGACCAGGACCGCGTCCTCCCTCTCGGGGTGACCGGCCAGCGCCTGTCCGCATTCCTCGGGGACAGCCGGTTGCTCGTCATCGAGGGCGGGCCGCACGCCATCGCCTGGACCCACGCCGATCAGGTAAATGCCGCCCTGCTCGACTTTGTGCAGAAGTGAAAGGAAACACCGTGAAACTGTTCTCCCGGCGCCGCCTCCTCTACGTCGGCGCGGCCATCGGCGCCCTCACCCTGACCGGTGCCGGAATCGGCACCGCGCAGGCCTCGCCGAGCAACGTCGTGCAATCCCACCCGTCGCGCCCCGCGGCGGCCAAGCCGACAGTCGTGCTCGTGCACGGCGCGTGGGCGGACGGGTCGAGCTGGGACAAGGTGGCGGCCAAGCTCCAGCACGACGGCTACCGGGTGGTCACGCCGCCGAATCTCCTGTCGGGCGTGAGCAAGGACGCCGAGAACCTCCGCGCGTACCTGGACACCATCACCGGACCGATCGTCCTCGTCGGGCACTCCTACGGCGGCATGGTCATCACGAACGCCGCCCTGGGCGACAAGCAGGTCAAGGCCCTGGTGTACGTCGACGCGTACGTCCCCGACACGCACGACACCGTGCTGTCGCTGACCTCGGCCGTGCCGGGCTCGGTCTTCGCGGCCGAAGCGTCCACAGTCTTCGACCAGGTCGCGATCCCCGGTGACGACCCGCACAACGTCAACCTCTACGTGAAGCCGTCGGTCTTCGGCAAGGCGTTCGCCGACAGGGGCATTCCCGCAAAGGACGTGGCGGTGCTGGCCGCCCGGCAGCGTCCGCTGGCCTTCAACGCCCTGGCCGAGGAGTCCGGCGAGCCGGCCTGGCGCACCATCCCGTCGTGGTCGGTGGTCGGCAAGCAGGACGCCGTCATCCCTGCCGCTCAGCAGATCGCCATGTCCAAGAGGGCCAAGGCGCACACCGTCGAGATCAACGCCCCCCACCTGTCCATGGTCACGGACGCGGGCGCGGTCACCAATCAGATCGAGGCCGCTGCCACGGCGACCGACTGACACCACGACCGGCCGTGGCATCCCTCACCGCGATGCCACGGCCGGCCTTTTCGCAGGCGCGCTTCTGTCTTTCCGGAGATGTGCCGCCGATGTCTTCAGGTCCCGTCAGGCGGTCGTCCGGGCCGCCTCCAGGATGACCTCGGTAACCTCATCGGGATGCGAGATCAGGCCCAGGTGGCCGGCGTCGATCCGGGTGATGTCGGCCCCCGCCCGCTTCATCATCTCCTCTTGGCGGGCCGGCGGGATGACCCGGTCCTCGGTCCCGACGACCGCCCACACCGGGATCGTCTTCCACGCCGGCTCGGTGGCCGGCTCCGCCAGGGCGTTCGTGGCCAGGGCGGTCTGGGACGCGGCGAGCACCTCCGCCTGCCGCCGAGGCAGACCGTTGGCGAAGCCGGGGATGAACACCTTCGGCAGGACGTACGCGTCGACGGCGCCTTCCGGGGCGCCGGGGAACGGCACGAGCTTGAACACGCTCGTGGGGTCGGTCAGGGCCGGCTCCAGCACCGAGCCGGAGCCGGCGGTGAGTTCCTCCACGGTCTCCCCCTTGTCCGGGGCGAACGCGTCGACGAACACGAGGGCCTTGACGTTGCTGTTGCCGGTCGCGGCGTCGCTCGCCACGAAACCGCCGTACGAGTGGGCCGCGAGCACGATGGGACCCTCGATGGTGGACAGGAAGTCCTTCAGGTAGCCGCTGTCGATCGACGGCCCCCGGCTGGGTTGCGGCGCGACCTGGACCTCGAAACCGCGGGCCTGGAGCCTGCGAACCTCCCCACTCCAGCTCGATCCGTCGGCCCAGGCGCCGTGCACCAGGACGACTGTCGGTCTGTCGCCATGCCCCGGGTCCGGGGTGGGATGCCCACCGCCGTCCGCGTACACATGTGGGGCGGCTGAGCCGAGCACCGTCACAAGCGTCGCGGCGGCGAGCGTCGCGGCGATGGTCTTCGGCCGACGTAGCGAGATACCGAGCATGTCTCTTCCCCCTCGTTGGTAAGTGGTTTCCGAACGCGGGCAGACGTGCGTGGCGCCAACGCGACCCCGCCGAAGCCGCAGGCGGTCGCGAGCACAGCCGAGCGGCGCGCGCAGCGCAGGCGGCTGGGCACCGGTGCCACGATGACCTGCTCGATCGCCCGACACTCACCGTACTGACGGTCAGTGGCGATCCCGGGCAGAAGGGGAAAATGGCTCAGGTTTCACCTTGTTGGAGGACACACCACCAAACAGGCCCGCGTCGGTCAGTCCTCGTCGTCCTTCTTCTTGTCCTTTTTCTTGTCGCGGTCCAGGGCCAGGTCGAGCGCGAGGACGCTGCCGATGATGAGCAGCGGGTCGATGCCGGCCGCGACCCGTACGGCGTAGGTGTCCCGGATCGTCAGCCACCGCTTGGAGACCGCTGCCACCTCGGTGCCGTCGCGTTCGATGACGTACTCGTGGTCGAGCAGGTCACCCTTCATCTCCAGGTCGTTGGGCCCCGGCACGTCGATGGTGAACTTGTCGCGGAACGGCGTGAGCAGCTTCTTGCGGACCTCTGCGGCCTTCTCGCCGCCGATCCGGATCTCGTACGTCGGACGCAGCGCCACCAGGTGCCGGTGCAGCGTGGCGACCTCCTGCCCGGACGCGTCCTCGATGACGACCTTGTTGCGGACGCTGAGCACCTTGCCGTCGACGTGGAAGACCTTGGCGCCGTGCTCGTCGAGCACGTCGAAGTCGTCGCCGATCGAGAAGAACCGCTCCCTGATGACAAACATGAGTCGATTCTCCCCCACCAGCGGCCGGATCGCCGAGGGCGCAGGCGTCGCGGATTCCGGCCCTGTCGGGTGCGCTCTCCGCGGTGCGAGCGGGATCGGGATTGGACGCTGCGTGAACTGTGGTGGTGGACACGAAGCCGTTGCTTCGCCGCCTATTCCGACCGGATGCCACGTAGCGTTGAGGGCTGCCCAGGGCGGGTCCGCATGCCGCACGCCTGGTAGACGCCGATCCGTGAGACGAAGATGGTGAACGCCGGGTGCCCGTGACACGTGAACCGCAGGTGGTGTCGCTACCGCCGACCGTTGCCGCACCTGCGGTCCCCGCGGTGTTCCGATCCTCCCCGGCGGCGGCCCGCCGCACGCTCGTCGACATTCTCGACGACTCCGTGCGCGCGCACGCCGACGCGGCCGCGCTCGACAGCGGCGCCACGGCACTGACGTACCGCGACCTCGCCGACGAGGTCGAGGCCGTCCGCAGGTCGCTGGCCGGGCACGGCATCGGTGTCGGCGACCGCGTGGGTGTCCGGATCTCCTCCGGTACGGCCGAGCTGTACCTGGCGATCCTCGGCGTTCTCGCGGCGGGCGCGGCCTACGTGCCGGTGGACGCGGACGATCCGGAGGAGCGCGCCGAGCTCGTCTTCGCCGAGGCGGGAGCCGCGGCGGTCCTCGGGGACGGGTTGGTGGTGTCGCCGCGTCGTACCCCCGGGGGTCGGATCGGCCGGCCCGGCCCGGACGACGACGCCTGGATCATCTTCACCTCGGGCTCGACGGGCACCCCGAAGGGGGTGGCGGTCAGCCACGGCGCGGCGGCGGCTTTCGTGGACGCCGAGGCGCGGTTGTTCCTCGCCGACGAGGCCAGCGAGGCGATCGGTCCGCAGGACCGGGTCCTGGCCGGCCTGTCGGTGGCGTTCGACGCGTCCTGCGAGGAGATGTGGCTGGCGTGGCGGCACGGCGCCTGCCTGGTGCCGGCCGCTCGGGCGCTCGTCCGCAGCGGCGTCGACCTCGGTCCGTGGCTGGCCGAGCAGCGCATCTCGGTGGTGTCGACGGTCCCGACGCTCGCCGCGCTGTGGCCCGTCGAGGCGTTGGAGGAGGTCCGGCTGCTGATCTTCGGTGGCGAGGCATGTCCGCCGGAACTGGCGCAGCGCCTGGCCGTGGAGGGCCGCGAGGTCTGGAACACCTACGGACCGACCGAGGCGACAGTGGTGGCCTGCGCCGCGCGGATGACCGGCGAGGGGCCGGTCCGCATCGGGCTGCCGCTGGCCGGCTGGGACCTCGCGGTGGTCGACCCCTCCGGCGCTCCGGTGGCGATGGGTGCGACAGGAGAGTTGGTGATCGGCGGGGTGGGCCTCGCCCGCTACCTGGACGCGGGAAAGGACGCCGAGAAGTTCGCGGCGCTGCCCGCGCTCGGCTGGCAGCGGGCGTACCGCAGCGGCGACATCGTCCGGGCGGAGCCCGCGGGACTCCTGTTCGTCGGCCGCGGTGACGAACAGGTGAAGCTCGGCGGACGCCGGATCGAGCTGGGTGAGATCGACGCCGCGCTCCAGGCGCTGCCCGACGTCGCCGGCGCCGCCGCGGCCGTGCAACGCACCGCCGCCGGCAACCAACTGCTTGTGGGGTACGTGGTCCCGCACGACGGTGTCACGTTCGACGCCGCGTCGGCGGCGCTGCGGATCCGTGAGCAACTGCCGGCCGCGCTCGTGCCGCTGCTGGCCGTGGTGGACGAGTTGCCGACTCGCACGTCCGGCAAGGTGGATCGGGCCGCGCTGCCCTGGCCGCTGGCCACCGGGCAGGACACCGCGGGCGAGCTGACCGCGACGGAGGAGTGGCTCGCCGGCGGTTGGGCCGAGATCCTGGGCGTACGCCCCACCGAGGCCGACGCGGACTTCTTCAGTCACGGCGGCGGGAGCCTGAACGCGGCGCAACTGGTGGCGTGGATCCGTCGCCGGCACCCCCGGGTCTCGGTGGCGGACATCTACCTCCACCCGAAACTGTCGCGCCTCGCGACGATGCTCGACGCGCTCGACACCACGGCGGCGGTCCGTCGTGAGGTCCGGCCGACGCCGAGGCGGGCCGGGCTGATC
This sequence comes from Micromonospora sp. DT228, assembly GCF_049841595.1. Classification (NCBI taxonomy): domain Bacteria; kingdom Bacillati; phylum Actinomycetota; class Actinomycetes; order Micromonosporales; family Micromonosporaceae; genus Micromonospora; species Micromonospora sp. DT228. The sequence continues at coordinate 109,827 of NZ_JBNCKO010000013.1, read as the reverse complement.
CAGGCCGCGCTGATGACGCCGATGCTCGCGCTTGTCGGGCTGCGCTGGCTGACCGTCCTGGCCGCACTCGGCACCGTGCTCACCCTGCTCGTGCCGACACCCTGGGCGCCTGACGTGCCGTGGTGGTGGGTGGCGCTGGGCTGGCTTCTGCTGTTCAGTCCGCTCGGCCGGATCGCCCTGGCCGCCGCGGGAGCGCGACTGCTGCTGCGCGGGGTACGCCCCGGCAGCTACCCGCGCGGTGGCGGCGTACACCTGCGGCTGTGGGCCGCCGAACGCCTCGCGGAGCTGACCGGCGCCACAGGCGTCGCCGGGGCATCCTGGATGACCGCGTACGCCCGGGCGCTCGGCGCGTCCATCGCTCCCGACGTGGACCTGCACTCCGCGCCGCCGGTCACCGGCCTGCTGAAGCTGGGTCGCGGCGCGGCGATCGAGCCGGAGGTCGATCTGTCCGGCCACTGGGTCGACGGCGATGTCGTCCATGTCGGCAGGGTCCGCGTCGGCGCGGGCGCCCGGGTCGGTTCCCGCAGCACCCTGATGCCCGGCGCCCGCGTCGGCAAGGGCGCGCGTATCGCCGCCGGCTCGACGGTGACCGGCGCCGTACCGGCGAATCAGCGCTGGGCCGGCTCGCCTGCCGCACCCGCTGCCAAGGATCCCGCCGAATGGCCCGGTCAACGGCCCCCGCGAACGCGACTGCGGTCGCGCGGCTGGCCGATCGCGTACGCGCTGACCGCCCAACTGCTGGGGCTGGTGCCGGTCGTGGCCGCCCTGCCGGCGATCGCCCTGCTGGGTTGGACGCTCGCCGTCCGGCCGACGGTCGGCGCGGTGCTGGCCTCCGTCGCGGTGGCGAGCGTCGCCTACCTGCTGGGCTACGCGCTGCTGATCCTCGGGGCTGTCCGGGCGCTCAGCATCGGCCTGCGCACCGGGTACCACCAGGTGCGGGGGCGGGTGGCGTGGCAGGTGTGGACGACCGAGCGGCTGATGGGGTTGGCGCGGGTCGGGCTGTTCCCGCTCTACGCCAGTCTCTTCACGCCTGTGTGGTTACGGCTGCTGGGGGCCAAGGTGGGGCGCGGGGTGGAGGCCTCCACAGTGCTCGCGGTGCCGGCGATGACAACTGTCGCCGACGGGGCCTTCCTGGCCGACGACACAATGGTCGCGACCTACGAGCTGAGCCACGGGTGGCTGCGCGTCGCTCCGGCCCGCATCGGGAAGCAGGCGTTCCTCGGCAACTCCGGGATGGCGGCGCCCGGGCGTTCGGTGCCCAAGCGTGGGCTTGTCGGCGTGTTGTCGTCGGCGCCGTTCAAGGCGAAGAAGGGCTCGTCGTGGCTCGGCGCGCCGCCGATGCCGCTGCGCCGGACCGTGGAGGCGGCCGACACCAGCCGCACCTTCGACCCGCCACTGCGGCTGAAGCTGGCGCGGGCCGCGATCGAGCTGTGCCGGATCGTTCCGGTGATGTGCGCCGGCGCCCTGGCGGTCGGCGTCCTGGCCGTCCTCGCGCTCGTCTGGCGGACCGGCGGGTGGTGGGCGGCCGCGCTCACCGCCGGGCCGGTGCTGCTCGGCGCGGCGATCATCGCCGCCGCCCTCGCGACGGCCGCGAAATGGCTGCTGGTCGGGCGCTTCCGGGTCACCGAGCACGCGCTGTGGACGTCCTTCGTCTGGCGCAACGAACTCGCCGACACGTTCGTCGAGGTCCTCGCCGCGCCGTGGCTGGTCCGTTTCGCGACCGGCACGCCACTGCTGGCGGCGTGGCTGCGCACGCTCGGCGCGACGATCGGCCGGGGCGTCTGGCTGGAAACCTACTGGCTGCCCGAGTACGACCTGGTGCGCCTCGGCGACGGCGCGACGGTGAACCGCGGTTGTGTGGTGCAGACCCATCTGTTCCATGATCGTGTGATGAGCATGGACGAGGTGACACTGGGCGCGGGGGCCGCGCTGGGCCCGCACGGCATCGTCCTGCCGGGCGCGAGCATCGGGGCGCGGACCACCGTCGGGCCCGGCTCGCTCGTGACCCGCGGCGACGCCGTGCCGTGCGACAGCCGGTGGTTGGGTAACCCGATCACCACCTGGCCGGCGCCAGCGGCACGGTCGGCGTGAATCCGAAGGCGGCGTCGACGTCGAGCGGCGCGACACCCGGCGCCGATCGCTCCGGCGACTCCTACCTGCCCGAGCACGGCAACGGCGGCTACCGGGTGCGGCACTACGACCTCGACCTCGACTACCGGGTCGCGACGAACCGCCTCGGTGGCCGGGCGGACCTCACCGCGGTGGCCGTGCAGTCGCTGTCGCGGTTCACCCTCGATCTCGGTCGGCTCCGCGTCCAGGACGTCCGGGTGGACGGGCGCCCGGCGAAGTACCTGCACCGCCCGGACAAACTGCAGATCAAACCCGAGCGGCCGATCGGCGTCGGAGACACCTTCCGGGTGGAGATCCGGTACGCGGGCAAGCCGGTGCCCATCTCCGGCCGCTGGGGCAACCTCGGGTGGGAGGAGCTCACCGACGGGGTGCTCGTGGCCAGCCAGCCGAACGGATCGCCGTCGTGGTTCCCGTGCGACGACCAGCCCGGCGCCAAGGCCACCTTCCGGGTGGCGGTCACGACCTCCTCCCCGTACACCGTCCTGGTGACCGGCGATCCCGTGCGACAGCGCCGTGGCGCGGGCACCACGACCTGGGTGTACGAGCGGCACGAGCCCACCTCGCCGTACCTGATGAGCGTCCAGATCGGCCGCTACGAGATGGTGGACCTGGCTGTCGGCGAGGTGGTGCAGCGCGTGGCGGTGCCGCCCGCGCTGCGCCGCACCGTCGCCCACGACTTCGGCCGGCACGGCGAGATCATGACGGCGCTGCAGCGGCTCTTCGGGCCGTACCCCTTCACGCAGTATGTCGTCGTGGTCGCCGACGACGACCTCGACGACCCGGTCGAGGCGCAGGGCATGGCGGTGTTCGGCCGCAACCACGTCGACGGGCGGCGCACGCACGAGCGGTTGGTGGTGCACGAGCTGGCCCACCAGTGGTTCGGCAACAGCCTCACCGTGGCGGACTGGCGGCACATCTGGCTCAACGAGGGCTTCGCCACGTACGCCGAGTGGCTGTGGTCCGGCGTCTGCGGCGACCTGCCGACAGACGCCCTGGCCGCCCGGTGGTACGCGTGGGTCGCGGCTCGCCCGCGCACCGTCGTCGTCGCGGACCCCGGCGTCGACGAGATGTTCGACCCGCTCGTCTACAAGCGTGGCGCGCTCACGGTGCACGCCCTTCGCCGGAGGGTCGGCGACGAGTCGTTCTTCGCGCTGCTGCGGGCGTGGGTCGCCGAGCACCAGCACGCGACAGTCACGACCGAGCAGTTCCGGCTGCACGCCCAGCGCTTCGCCCGCGAGCCCCTGGACGACCTGTTCGCCGCCTGGCTCGACAGCCCGACGCTGCCCCCGTTGCCCCGCTGACCACCGACACGCGTCGAAGGGTCACCGCACGGTCCGGGTGCGGATTCCCTGTGGCCAGGCCGAGTTCACCGCGTCTCTCTACCTTGCCATCGGATCACCATGGTCCTTCGTTCTCCACGAAATGAGGATTGATGGCAGTACGCAAGCGGGTGGGCGTGGGCGCTGCGGTGGCCGCGCTGATCCTGACGCTGCCGGGGGCCGCCTCCGCGGCCGAGCAGAGCACGCGACACCGAGCCGAGTTGATCAAGTTCGCCATGCTGCCGGCGGCGACATTCGTCCCCGGTAGCGAACCGTCCGGCGCGGCACTCGGCACTGCCCCGATCAACGGGATCACCCCGCCGTTCGCCGACCAACCGGTCCAGGGGTTCAGCGGCGTCCTTCGTAACACCGACGGCACCTTCGACGTGTTGTCCGACAACGGCTTCGGCAACAAGGCGAACAGCGCGGACTTCCTGCTGCGGGTCCAGCGGGTCGCGCCCGGCTTCGCCGGCGGCGCCGTCGACGTGGTCGGCGGCATCAACCTGACCGACCCGTACGGCAAGGTTCCGTTCGCTCTCACCCGCGCCGACCGCGTGCTCACCGGCGCCGATTTCGACGTCGAGTCGATCACTCGGACCGCCGACGGCACGTACTGGATCGGCGACGAGTTCGGCCCGTACCTGCTGCACTTCGACCGCGCGGGCCGCCTGCTGCAGGCGCCCGTGCCACTGCCCGGCGTGTTCGCTCCGGAGAACCCGACCCGCGGTACGACCCCGGCCACCATCTCCAGCAGCAAGGGCTTCGAGGGCATGGCCCAGTCACCGGACGGCGGCACGCTCTATCCGTTGCTCGAGGGCACGGTCGCGGGCGACCCGACGGGCACCGTCCGGCTCAACGAGTTCGACGTCCGGACCAACGCCTACACCGGTCGGTACTGGACCTACGCGCTCGACGCCGCCGAGCACGCGATCGGTGACGCGATCATGGTCGACCGCGACCGCTTCCTGATCATCGAACGGGACAACGGCCAGGGCGAGACGGCGAAGGTGAAGAGGATCTACCTGGCCGACAAGCGCGACCGGAACCGGGACGGACGCCTGGACAAGACGCTTGTCGCCGACCTGATGAACATCGCCAACCCGCGGCACGTCGGCGGCTTCGGCAGCACCTTCACGTTCCCGTTCCAGACCATCGAGGACGTGGTGATCCTCGACGACCGTACGATCGCCGTCCTCAACGACAACAACTTCCCGTCGTCCTCGGGCCGCACCGCCGGCCAGGCGGACAACAACGAGTTCATCGTGCTCAAGCTGGACCGCGACCTGGATGCCGACAAGCGCGTCCTGCGTCGCTACTGAGCCTTCTCCACGGCAGGCCTGGGACAGCTCGTCGAGCGGCTGTCCCAGGCCCCGCGCTGCGCGATCGCGCACACCACCGCGTCCTCGGCGGGGACGTCGACCGCGAAGCGGTAGTGGTAGCGCCGGGCGTAGAGTTTTGATCAGGACTTACCGTTGCCGACCCCCATCTGCTCGAATACCGACCAGAGCCGGCCAGCCGTCGCGAAAGTCTCCACGTTCAGCAGATCGTCCGGCAGACTCACCTCGTACTCCTCCTCCAGGGCCAGGAGCAGACTGACGGTGCCCAAGGAATCGAGGCCGTGCGCCGGGAGGCTCAAATCCGGCGTGATGACGGTCTCGGCGCTCATCTCGGGAAGATTCGCCCGTAGCAGGTCTTCGAAACCGTCCGGCCAACCCGCGGCCACCGTCGCCGCCTCAGTCGTTCCACCTTCAACCACAGCTACCCGACCCCCTCATCCTTCACTTCGTCAAGGCACGTTGTCTGACTGTCCACATCGCCCGGGACGGGCTCTCGACGGCTGTTCAGGTAGCTCTGCCGAGCGGCCCATCGATGTCCAACCCGTGGAGCGCGGCCCGCACCTCCCGCAGACCCCAGGCGTCAAGCCTGTTTCCTGCCAGTCGCAGGACCCGCACGCCGCCAAGAGCCGATGGCTGGATCTCAGGTGTGTCCGGCCCGAGGCCGAGCAGCGGACCGGCTCTGAAATTCCAACGCTCGGGTAGTTCGGCAACCCGGATGAGGTCGCGCAGCTCCCACAACGCGACCGAGAGGCTGAGGTCGTCGTGGGCGAGTATCGACGGTCGTTTGAGTGCGCCGAGCATTCGACGGTGCAACTCCATCCACCGATTCGCCAGCAGTCGCAGCGCGGCGCCCGCACCGTAGATCACGCCACTGTCCCAGCGTCTGAGCTCACCCAGGACCGAGACGGGCAGGGAGAGCGCGTATGTCTCGTTGAGAAGAGCATTGGCGGTCTCCTCGTCGATCTCCGGATCGTCGAAGTATCGGTGTCTACTCCCCCACACCGTTGGCTCGGCCCGGTACGGGAGAACGAAGACGTCGGCGTGGTCACCCAGCAGGTGACGAAGGTCAAGTTGGATGTCACCGACGTCGCCGAGCGCCAGACTGTCCGGGTCCAGATAGAGATAGGAGTCATGTCTGGTGCGGAGAAGCGACTTGATCTTCAGCAGTTGGGCGGACAGCCTGTCTCGCTCTGTCGGCGACGGTGCCCACAGGTTCTCTGTGCCGGTGATGACCCGCTCCAGATCGACCGCCAGAGTGGGCGCGAGGCGGTGCAACTGCGGGCTCGCCTCGTCGACATACACGGTGACCGGGACGTCTGCGTTGTGCCGTCGTATCGATGCGACGGCGGCGGCGACGAACGGAACGATTGTCGGGCCGCTTACCAGCCCCACGCCGAATGACGCACCGCTCGGCCTCATGCCTGGCACCCTATTTCCCCCCGGTAGCAGGGACGGCGAACTGCGCGTGGTACATCCGCGCGTAAGCGCCCCCGGCGGCCACAAGATCCTCGTGCGTACCCTTGTCGACGAGCCGGCCGTGGTCCATCACCAGGATGAGGTCGGCCTCCCGCACGGTCGACAGCCGGTGCGCCACCACGAAATTGGTGCGGCCCTGCCTCAGCCGGGCGGTGGCCTGCTGGATCAGAATCTCCGTCCTGGTGTCCACCGAGCTCGTCGCCTCATCGAGCACGAGGATGGCCGGGTCCGCGAGGAACGCGCGGGCGATCGTGATGAGCTGACGTTCACCGGCGCTCACCCCGGTGCCGTCGTCGTCCACCACCGTCTCGTAACCGTCCGAGAGGGTACGGATGACGTGGTCCACCTGGGCCGCCGTCGCGGCGGCCTGGATGGCCTCGTCATCCGAGCCATCCCCGCCGTATGCGATGTTGTCCCGGACAGTCCCGTGGAACAGCCAGCTCTCCTGCTGCACCATGCCGATGTTGGCCCGGAGGATCTCCTTGTCGAGATCACGGATATCGACACCGTCGATGAGGATCCGACCGCCCGTCAGCTCGTAGAACCGCATCAGCAGGTTGACCAGGGTCGTCTTTCCCGCGCCCGTCGGACCGACGATGGCGATCAACTGGCCGGGCTCGGCGGTCATCGAGAGATCCTCGATCAACGGCTGATCGACCCGATAGCGGAAGCTGACCGACTCGAAGCGAACATGACCCCTGATCGCGACGGGCAGACGACCCGCAGTAGGCGCACCTCCGGACAAGTCCTCCTCGCGTTCGTCGAGGTATCCGAAGACACGCTCGGCGGACGCCACCCCGGACTGCACGAGGTTGGACAGGTTCGCGAGGGCCATCAACGGCTGGGTGAACTGGCGAGAATACTGGACGAACGCCTGGACAGAGCCGATGGACAGGACGCCAGAGGCCACCTGCAATCCGCCGATCACGGCGACGAGCACATAGCTGAGATTTCCGAGCAGGGTTGTGGCCGGCCCGATCATTCCGCTGACGAACTGAGCGCGAGCCCCGGATTGGTACAGCTCCTCGTTCCGTTTCCGAAACTCGGCCTCCATCTCGGCCTCACGGCCGAAGGCCTTGACGACCATGTGCCCGGAGTATGCCTCCTCGATCGATGAGCTGAGTTCGCCAGTCAGGTTCCACTGCTTGGAGAAGTGCGCCTGGGACCGTTTGCCGAGCGCCCTTGTCACGAGGATGGAGGCGGGCACGGCTATCAGGGCGATCACCGAGAGCAGGGGTGAGATCCAGAACATCACCGCCAGTACGCCGACGAGCAGTAGCGACGAGTTCGTGATCTGACTGATCGTCTGCTGCATGCTGGTCGCCACGTTGTCGATGTCGTTCGTCGTGCGACTCAGCACCTCGCCGCGCGGCTGCCGGTCGAAGTACGACAGCGGAAGGCGAGACAGCTTCTCCTCGGCCTGCCGGCGCAGGTTCTGCGCCGTCCGTTGCACGAGCGCGGTGGTCAGCCTGCCTTGCAGCGCCCAGAACAATCCGGACAACACGTACACGCAGAGGGCAGCAAGGAGGGTCAGGCCGAGCGCTGTGAAGTCGATGCCGCGGCCAGGGCGGAAATCGACCGAGTTCAGCAGCGGGACGATCTCCTGCTGGCCGGAGTCGCGAAGCTGCTCGATAACCTCAGCCTTGGTCATGCCCGCCGGGAACCGGCGCCCGACGATGCCCGAAAAGATCAAGTCGGTGGCGTGACCGAGGATCAGGGGACCGGCCACGTTCAGCAGAATGCTGAGTGCGCCCACAACCGCCACCGCGGCGAGCCGTCGACGAGGACGGATCAGCCCGAGCAGCCGTCGCGCCGTGCGCTGGAACCCGGCCGGCTCGGCGGCATCGTTGCCGCCTCCTGTCAGGCGTCGGCTCGCCGGACGCGGCACCCTGACCGTCGGTTTACGGCTCATGCCACGCGCTCCCCCGTCTGCGAGAAGACGATCTCACGGTAGACCGGACTATTGTTCAACAATTCGTCGTTGGTGCCGGCGCCTACCACGCGTCCCTGGTCGAGAACGACGATGCGGTCCGCCCGCGCCACGGTGCTCACCCGCTGCGCCACGACGAGGATCGTGGCATCGACCAGATGGGTCGTCAGAGCCTGCCGGAGCGCCGCATCCGTCGCGTAGTCCAGAGCCGAGAAGCAGTCATCGAACAGGTAGATCTGTGGTCGCGGCACCAGGGCGCGCGCGATGGACAGCCGTTGACGCTGCCCGCCCGACAGGTTTCCGCCGACCTGCGAAACCTCGGCGTCGAGCTGGCCGTTCATCTCCTTCACGAACTCCCGTGCCTGGGCGATCTCCAGCGCCTGCCAAAGCTCCTCGTCGGTCGCTTCGGGCTTACCGGTACGCAGGTTGGAGGCGATCGTTCCCCGAAACAGGTGAGCCTTCTGCGGTACCAGGCCCACGGCCCGGGACAGTGTCGCCGGATCCAGGTCTCGCACGTCGACCCCACCAACGCGCACCTGTCCGCTGGTGGGGTCGAAGAGCCGGCAGACCAGACCGATCAACGTCGACTTACCGGATCCCGTGGACCCCACGAGTGCGGTGGTGGAGCCAGGATCGGCCGACAGGTCCACCCCGTGCAGAACGTCCTGATCGGCGTTCGGAAAGGCGAACCGCACGTCGCGAAGTTCCACACAGCCACGGCGGGGCAACGACCGCACCCCGTCAGCCGGCGGCACGACACTCGGTTCGGTCCGCAGCACCTCTTCGATCCGCGTCGCGGACGCCTCGGCGCGGGACAGCCCCATGATGACGAACGCGGCGGTCAACACCGCACCCTGCACCAGGACCAGGTAGGTGAGGAACGCGGTGATGGCGCCGATCCGCGTGGCGCCGGCCTCGATGCGGATCGCGCCGATCCAGACCACCGCGACACTGCACACACAGACCAGGTTGACCACGACCGGCAGGAGCAGGGTGCTGACCCGGCCGAGCCGGATCGACACATCGGCGAGCTCGCGGTTGACGCGGGCGAAACGGTCCTGCTCGAACCGGTCCTTGGCCAAGGCACGGATCACCTGGATGCCGGCGATCTGCTCCCGGAGCACCCGGTTGATGGTGTCAATCTGTGCCTGCACCCGATACGACATCGGCCGCATTCGCCGGATCAGAGCGGCCACCACGATCCCGAGCAGGACCACCAGGACGATGAGGAGAGGTGAGAATGCCACGTCCTGCGCGATGGCCATGACGATCCCGCCGACCGCCATGACCGGAGCGACCACCAGGATTGTCAGCGCGGACATAAACAGCATCTGCACCTGCTGAACGTCATTCGTCGTGCGGGTGACGAGCGACGGGACACCGATCTGCTGGATCTCACGCGCCGAGAAGCGTTGCACCTGGCCGAACCCGGCCGCACGGAGATCCCGGCCGACCGCCAGCGCGGTTCGCGCGCTCAGCCGTACGGCGAAGGCGGTCGCGGTGACTTCGGCAAGCGTCACCACCCCCATCACCACACCGGTATGCAGAATCCTGGAGGTGTCACCTTCGACAACGCCGTTGTCGATGATGTCGGCATTCAGTGTTGGCAGGTAGAGCAGTGCGATCGTCTGGATGGACTGCAGCACCACGATCAGAGCGACCGTTGCCCGGTAGGGCCTCGCGTAGGCGGCGAGCAGCCGCCACAGCGCCCGATCGTTGGACTGTGTGGCCGATGCCGCGTACCTCACCGGGCTCCTTCCACCAATACCTCGTTTCTGCTGAGAGGCGCGTGTCGCACCGTCTTCGCCCCAGCTCGGGCGAAGAGCTCGTGGTACTCCTCCAGCGAACGCAACCGACCCCCCGAGAAGACCATAAGTTGGAGGTCCTTCAGCAGTGCGTCCATCTGCGCCGAGTCGGGGTCGATCACCTCGTCGGCCACGAGCACCCGATCGGTCTGGGCGAAACAGCGGCCCAACAGTCGGACGGACTCGTCGTCACTCCAGCTGTGCACCACAGCGGATAGTAGATAGACGTCCCCGCCTCTCGGCAGGTCCACCCGGAAGTCCCCGCCGACCACCTCGCTCCGGTCCGCGACGCCCGACTCGCTGAAGACGGCGGCGGCGTCGGCCACGGCGTAGGGAAGATCGAAGAGCACCCCGCGCAGGTGCGGGTGGCGCCGGAGAATCGCCGCCAGGATGCCGCCGCGACCGCCACCAACGTCGACAACCGTCTGGACCGAGGAGAAGTCGAAGGCATCCGCGATGGCGTATCCGCGCTGCCGCGCCTCGTCGGTGACTCGATTCATCATGGTGTCGCCCGCGCCGGGCGTACGGTCGAAGTAGTCGAACGAGCTGATCCCATGCTCCATCTCGAACGCGGACCTACCTGCGACCACGGTGTCCAGCAGCCGCCGCCACGGGCCCCAGTGCCAGGATTCGCCCACCGAGCGGACCCGCGGCCACATCGAATCCTCGGCGTCGCGGCAGAGTAGGCGGCCCCGATCGGTAAGCGTCAGATGTCCGTCCGCCTGCTCGGCGACGAGCCCCATCCCCTGGGCGACTCGTAGGAGTCGTTGCAGCGCGGCGGGATCGGCGCTGGTCTTCTCCGCGATCGACTGCGCGGAAGCTGGCCCACGAGTGAGGAGATCCGCCACGCCGAGTTCCGCGAAGACAAACAGCGCCTGGCTGAGCCGGTACCCCAGGGCGATCGACCTGAGATAGGTGCGGTCAATGGCCGGTGAACTCATGGCTACTCCCTTGATGTGTGCCGTGGGGGCAGGACGAGCCGGTCGCGGACGTGCTCCGGCCAAGCGGCCGGATCCGCACCGTGCTGGCAGAAGAGCGCGAACGTGAACCGCTCAAGTCCGAAACCAACACAGGCCGTGTGCGCCTTCTGCCCGCTCGGCAGTCGGATGTCGTAGGCCTCGCCGAACATCGTGCCGTGCAGGTTGAAGGACGCCGCCGACATGGTGCGGCCATCTTCGGCCGGTAGCCGCAGCTCGTACTTCAACCGTCTCAGTCGTTGCGCCAAGCCGCGTCGAGCCACCTCGCGGTCGCCGAAGAACGGGTCGTCGGCGGACTCGACCAGACCCGCGAGGCCAAGGTCGGCGACCAACTCGCCAGCCTCATGAAGGAACCGTTCTCGTCGCTGCGTCACGGCATGCTCGTCACCGAGAAAGACGATCTCCCGGATGGTGAAGTCCCACAGCCGCTCAAGCGATCGTTGGTAGCGGGACTCAAACCGGAACGACTGTCCGCGCGAGGTGATGACGGAGTCGTCGTCGGCGAGTGTGGTGCCGCTCAGCTGGTGGTAGGTGTGGAAACACATCGTCGGCGGCAGGCAGTAACCGGAGTGCTCGCCGTGTCGCGTGAGCAGTCTGTCCGCGTCGGCGCCCTCGTCGATCTCGTCCAGGAACCGCCGGTAGTTCTCCAGATCAGACGTGAGCCGACCCGCGTACATGATCAGTTGAGGAAACGACCTCAGATAATTGCCCAGGCGCAGCGCCGACGTCTTGATCAGGGTCGGATAGCGGTACTCCACCGCTTGAAAGTGGTCGGTGGCGATGCTGCTCAACTGTCGGTCCAGCGCCTCCAGGACGTCTGTGAACGCAGCCGCGGTGGCGATTGCCCCTTCACCCATTTCGTACACGACGCCCCGCTTCACCAACTCGGCGAAGATGTCGGTGGCTGCGACCACGGGGTGCGGCGACCGCCAAACCACGTCGGACGCAAGGAGCCGCTGCGGCAGCACCTCGGCCCGGCTGATCTCCTCGATCTTCCGGGCCAGAATCTGCGGGTCCGTCTCACCTCCGGTGGTGAGCTCGACTCCGGTGACCCGGTCACCCTCCCAGAGGAGGATGAAGTTGGTGATGTCCGGAGCGACATAGAACACCCGTTTGGATAGGTGGTCGCTGTGCGAGGCGGGCACCGGTCTGGCGAGCTTGACCACGTATGTAGGCATGTCTGTCGTCCGCTCTCAGATCAGCGAGACGCCGCGGTCCATCATGGTCAGCGCCCCGATGCCGACCAGGAGACCGTCGTTGGCGTGGTTGAGGGCAGCCGAACGCAGGTCACGGAAGTGCCGCTCCAGCGGAATCTCCGAGTCCTTCAGGTATCCGGTCCGAAGGCCGGCCAGCTGGAGCATGTCGTCGATCGCGCGAAAGGTGAGGTCCGACGCCACTACCTTCAGTGTGTTCAGTTGCAGGCGATGACGAGGACTGCTGAGCGGCTGCTGGGACATCCTGGCACGCTCGACCTCATCGCGTGCCCGTCCCAGGTAGGAACTGACCAGTTCGAGCGCCACCCGGACCCGCCCGATCCGCTCGTAGAAGAGATCCGAGTGGGCGGATCCGCCATGGCGCGAGTCACGGGACTTCCCTGACCATCGGATCAGCTCACGGAGGGCGCCCCGAGCCGTGCCCAGCCAGCACGCCGACCAACCGAGATGCGACATCGGCACCATGCTCTCCCTGGCGATCTCGGGGAAACGGGCCGGCCCGCCGATCACGTTGTGGGATGGCACCGCTCCCTTCAACAGCATCCCCACACTCTCCGTGGCCCGTACTCCCAGGGAGTTCCATTGGCTCGTCGGTTCCACGTGCAGATCGGCGCGATCGGCATAGACCAGCGACACCTCGGACTCCGGTGCGTCGGCCGAGGCCCGCATGGTGATGAGGAATCCATCCGCCCACCGTCCACCGGTGACCACCGGCGCCGCCCGCTCGACAACAACACGCTCGCCGTCCACGTGCAGCGGCGTGACAGCAGTGAGAAGGTCGGCCTTACGGCCGCCCTCGCTGGTCACCGACGCGATGTACACCTCGCCGGCGGCGATCCTGGGAAGCAACGTGGCCTTCAGATCGGCTGAGCCGTACCGAATGACGGCGTCCACCTGGAAGCAGTGCATCGCCCAGATCTGTCCCGTCGACAGGCAGTGCGCGGAGAGTTCGGACGCCACTTCGAGGAACGTCGACAGGTCTTCGCCCAGGCCGCCGTACTCGGTCGGCACCAGCATCCCGAGCAGACCGTGCGTACGCATCGCGGCCAGCGCCTCGACCGGGAAGGTGGCGTTCTCGTCGTGACCCGCCGCATGATCGCGGACCACCGACACGACCGGCTGGGCAAGAATCGATCCCCGTGACATCAGTACTCCTCGTCTGAAGAAACCTTGGGAGTTGGTGACGACGCCCCATCTACCGGTGGACCGGTGGCCAGTCCCTCTCCGCACGTTCGATAAGTCGGCGCAGCACATCCACCACATGGACAGGGTGTCGGCCGTACCCCGTCTCTCCGGTCAGTAAGAGGCCACCAGCGCCTGATCGCACCGCCATCGCGACGTCTGCTACCTCCGCGGGTGTTGGCCGGACGTGCACACGCATCGAGTGCAGCACGTGGGTCGCGACCATGCTCTGCTTGCCTCGACGGATACAGGCATCAAGCACAGCTTCCTGCGCCGCTGGTACGTCCTCGAACGGAATCTCCAGGCTCAGGTCACCCCGCGCGACCATCAGTCCGTCGAACGCGTCCGCGAGTGCGGGCAGGTGGCGCATCGCCGCTGGGCTCTCCACCTTGCCGATGATGGCCACATCAGGTGCCAGCGCGCGGACCGCGTGACAGTCCTCGGCCTGTTCCGCGAACGAGAGCGCGACCGCCTCGACACCCAGGTCACGGGCGAACATCAGATCATCGACATCGCGATCGGTCAGCCCGGGTGGATAGACGGTCCCTCCGGGCAGGGTCACCCCGCGACCGTCGGTGACGGACCCACCATTGACCACGACACATCTCAGCTCATCGTGGCGCACCTCCTGCACGGAAAGCACGATAGCGCCGTCGTCGATGAACACCGCGGCGCCAGTTTGCGTCAGCTCGGCGTCCCAGCGGTAGGTGGTCCAGGTGCGATGGGTGTCCAGCGATCCGGGCTCGGCAGTGAGGTGGACCTCTTCACCAATTGCCCACTCGGCGCCACCGTCGGGAAATCGGCCCAACCTGTTCTTCCTACCCTGCAGGTCGGCCAGCAGTGTCACCTGACGGGCGCGCTCAGAGGCGATCTCGCGAACCCGTCGGGCGGTCGCGCGGTGCCGTTCCCGTGTCCCGTTGCTCATGCTGAGCCGCACGGTGTCAAGTCCGGCAGCGACGAGCCCGTCGATGCACGCACGGGTCTCGCTGATCGGCCCCAGCGTCCCGATGATCCCGGTCCTGCGTGACACCGCTGTCATCGTGAACCTCCGCTGCCCGCGTCTGCCGCTGGGTCACCGTCTTCGCCGTCGGCGAGCCGTCGCACGCTGCACCTGTGGAACTCGCGGAGATAGTTGGCCGGATCTCGCACCTGAACCTGTGTGGCGCCGTGCAGGATGCCGGCGCTGGGCAGGTTGTTGACGAAGAGAATCTGGTCGGAATCGAGGCAACCGAGATTGACGCCACACTCGGCCATCACATCTGACTGGTGTTCCGCTCGCAACACCGGTTTGCTGCCGGGCGTGGCCTCCTCCGACCACTCGAACAGGTCGGTGAAGCGCGCGCGGTGGCGATTCAGATAGGAGCGTGCGTCAGCGAGGATCACCTCTCCACCGTCGTAGCCGGAGACCGGGCCGTAGCAGTGCGAGAACAACAGCGCGTCTCGGTCCATGTGGATCTGTTTGAAGCTCCACCGGCTGCCGTACAGCTCGAGCGGGATCGCCCCGTCCGCCGTCAGATTCACCTTCGTGCGGTACCCCCGGCCGGGCACCTCGGCACCGACCATCGGCTCGATCTCGCGCCACACCGCGCGGAAGAGTGCCTCGTGAAAGCGCCGCGTCGCCGGGAGGTCGAACACGCCGGACAACCCCGTCACCAGGGCGGCGCCGCACCCCTCGCGGCCGACCGTACGGTCGAGCCGATCGACGACCGCCGCCACCAGAGCACCTGGCACCCGATCCGACTGCGCGGCGGCCAGGATCGGTCCCGCATCGACCCTGACGGCGGCGAAGGGCGGACTCGCAGGGTTCTGACCTGGTAGGTCGGCCATCGCGTCCAGCGCCGCCCGACGCATTTCCATCATGTCCGTACTGACTAATCCCTCGCCGGTCTCGTTAACGGTCATCGCTCATCAACACTTCCTGTAGCTCCGCACGCACCACGGCCACGCCACGTGTTCCGTCCACTGTCCTCAGCAGGTCACGTTCGCCGAAGTACTCGCCCACCTCGGCGGCAAGCCGGCGGTAGTCGGCGACCCGACGGGCAACCCGCTCTTCTTCGTCGTCACCTCGCCGTACGACCGATCCGCCACACCTCGAGCAACGGATCGCGGCATCCCCGGCGACCGGACGGCCGCAGGAGGCGCAGATCTTCCGCTGTGCCACCCGCACCCACAGAAGGTCGTCCGGCGCATCGATGACGACCATAGCCGCCACGTGAGCGCCGGCCGCCCGGACCACCTCGAAGAAGTGCTCGGTCTGGGCCAGGTCCCGTGGATACCCTTCGACCGTGACGACGTCGGCCCGCTTCGGTAGGTGATCGAGAAAATGCGTGAACTCCTGGCGGACGAGGTGGTCGGGCAGGAGCGCACCACGAAGCAGATCCTCCCGCAGCTCCAGGCCCAACGGGTGACCCGCGTCGGCGAGATCGAGGCCGTAGTCCCGGACACCGAAGCGAGCCAGCGACGGGTGTACCGCCGCCAACGACAGCAGCGCTGTCGTCTTGCCCGCTCCGGGTGGTCCGACCACCGGGTAGATCCGAACGCCGCCGCGGGTCACGGCGTCTCCCGGGCGGGCACCGCCACACCGCGCTCGGCCAAGGTGCGCCATGCCTGCTCCACCACGGCCCGGTCGGCAGTGACCCGGCCCTCTTTCAGGTGGATGTCGAGCGCGTACAGCATCGCGCACAGACGACGTTCGGGGGTGGCAAGGAGAAGCTCGGTCAGGTGGTAAAGCTGGTTGGTGTCGGTGGCCACCCGCGCGGCGTCCGGAAAGGACTGCGCGAGCAGCTGAGCCAACGCCTGTGGCCCGTGGTCCACGAGGTACACCGTGAGGGGATCGGTGTAGAGGAACTCGATGGCCTCGTCCCAACCGCTCACCGCCCTGGCGCTGGGGCTGCGGTGCGGGTCATTTCCCTCCAGGATGCGCACGCTGCCGTCGTCCAGGATCAGACAGGCCAGGCCGTCGAGATGCCGCACCTGCGGGCCGTTGTACGTGCGGGCCGGGACATGCTCACCGCTCTCGCCGACGAACCGCTTGCCGAACACGTCGGCCTTCGACTCGGTGGGCAGGTCGACCGGCAGCCGGGAGAGCTTACGCTGGTTCATCCGGCCATCGACGATGAGGTTCTTGTAATACACCAGAATTTCACGCCCATCCGGCAACTGGATTCGTTGCTGGTAGTCGCGCACCTCGGTCAGTTGACCGCCGAGGCGCGCGCACAGATCCGCTGTGGTGCTGTCGCGCTCCAGCAGCACCGAGCGGACGTAGCAGTGGACGTCCTCGAACCCCGGCTGGCCCAACATCTCGATGACACGCGCCGCCGGCTCGACGCCGATCCGCTGGGCGTGGAACCAGTCAAGGCTGATCCGAATTGTCAGGCTGGCACGCGCCAGGTGCGCGGCGCGACTGCGCCAGGCCGCGACGAGCGCGTTCAGCCGGGCGAGCGTCTCGGCCTCGTCCGCGGCGAAGTGCGCGCTCGTGATCAGCTCGATCTCCTCAAGGTTCGGCGAGTCGACCTCGTTGACGAAACGCTCGCAGAACTCTGGCTCGACCATCGGCTCACCGCCGCCGGAGAGCACGGCCTTCCACAGGCCCATGCCGTTCACCACCCGAAGGACCGGCTCAGGGTCGCGTGCCACGCTGTAGCGAGTGAGCCGGTTGAGAGACATCGGGGTGGCGTAGTTGCAGTGCCCACACCCGACCGGGCACTCGGACGATGGCCAGACGTAGCATGTTGAGGCGTGCGTTGGCCCGTGCGACGAATACTTGCTCAGTGTTGCGAGGACGTCCTCGCGGGTCTGGGTTAAAACGGAGTCGTGCTCCGTCGGAGCGACGGCAAGCTGTCTGAACAATGAATCTGGCAAGGCAGCCCCGTTCCCTGGCAAGAGTTGATTGTTGAGAGGTCAGATCATGGAACGTGGGCCCGGAACCTTGCTCCGCCCCGCGACCTCAGCCCTACGGCGGGGGTCGAACAGTCGCTCCGCGAATCTCCGATTCCACGTGTACCTGTCTCCGTCGAATGCCCCATACTCCTCCAGATAGCTGGTGTCGGCCGGCCGGAAGGACTCGACCAGCCGCTCCGGCACGAGATCCGGGTAGAGCTGACGAGTGAAATGCAGCGAGTAATACGCGCTTTTCGTCAGATCGAATTTCTCGACGCGCCCCCGAAACTCCTCAATACAGTCGGGGGTTGCCTTCATGAGAAGGTGCACGAGGTCGAGGAAGTTGCGGACAAGTAGATCCTTGCCGCTCTCGATGTAATAGAAGAGCGTCGCGCGCAGATGTATCTGGAAGCAGGAGTCGAGGAGTTGGTCGGCGAGGTGCAGCATGCGAGCCGGGACGCCATACAGAGTGGTCGCCACGCTGGCGTCGAGGACCTCGTCGGCGTCGTCGCGTATTCCGAGCATCGGCTGGAACAGGCTGAACATCGTCGAGACGAGGTACGACTCGACCGTGTCGTGGTCGCCTACCCGGGCATGTGGCAGCGAGGTGTTGGTGAGGTTGACCTTCCAGTACAACTCGGTACGACGGTCGAACGGCACGATGCGGGAGCCGTTGGGCGTCAGTTCACCGACCTGGTAGCCGAGATCGGCGAGCACCTGCTGCAGCAGTGGATAGTCGGCGCGCTGCATGAAGACATCCAGGTTGGAGATCCGCCGTGCGGCGAGGTCGTGGTAGAAATGCTCGCCGAGGACCGGCCCCTTACGAATGAGGTATCGCACCGCCGAGTCGTTGAGGGCATGCAGCACACGTGCGTACTCGCTGGCCAGTACGAGGTTCCGCCGACGGCTGCCCTCGTACGCTTCGGTGTAGAGCCAGCGGTACGGAACCAGCGGCTTCCCCTCGTCCGAGAGCGTCAGGCGAAACTGGGTCAGGTGGCGGGCGACCAGTGGCATCACCATGTGCCGGCACGCCTGGTCGATGAAGACCCCCCATTCGATGGCCTCCGAATGGGTGGTCAGAAATAGGCGAATCCGCTTTCGCTCGTCCACACCCAACCGTGGTCGCGACAGTGCGAGCAGCAGTTCATGCTCCGGCCGCAGACCTTCGAGTGACGACGTGTCCAGCATCTTGACTTCAGCTTCGTCTGGCATGAGCACCCTCACTGCCGCTGCGTTGGACGGAATATTTCGGTGAATGTGGCGAGAACGTCCGCCGCCAACGCGCTGTCTGCGCGATTCGCGCCGGAGAAAGCCAGGCGGACGGAGGGCTTGTCGCTGCCGAACGCGGCGCCCCGCGACACCCTCAGGCCGTGCTCTTCAAGTAGCTGGACGGCTGCGTCCTCGTCGACACCGTCGCAGCCGAGGAGCAACGAGAGCCCTCCACCAGGGACCCGCCACCCCACCAGCTCCGCCACTCGTTCCGTGAAGGCGCGGCGCGCGTCAAGGGTCGGCTCTACGCAATCTGCCCAGAGCGCGCGTAACGTCGTCGGATCGAGGAACTCGGCCCACGTTCGTTGCCACAGCGTTGGCGGCGACCCGGTGGTCAGTTCACGCGGAAGCTCACCCGTGTCGGGGGTGGTGAACCAGCCCAGCCGGGCCCCGCCGCCGGCGAGCTTGGCCAACGAGGTGACGCTCCAAGCACCGACGGGAAGGGTCGGCTCCGCGGCATCGGAGGTGAACCACCGGTAGACCTGGTTGACCAGGACAGGATGCCCACGGGCGGCGAGCTGGCCGAGCGCATCGGCGAGGGTGTCGTCCAACGATCTTCCGTCGGGATTGCGGAACGGGCTGGTGACCCAGACCCCCACTGGTTCAACCCCGCAGACTCCACCGTCTGTCAGCGACTGCCAGGAGATGCTCCGGACCCGCCCACGGCTGCCCAGGATGATGGGGAGATCGGCGAAGGTCGGAGTCTCGACAAGCGTGCTCGCGGTCATGCCCGCCCAGCTTGCCGCGAACTGGCGGACGCCAGAGGTCACCACGGTTCGATCCGGTGGCGCCCCGAACAACTCTGCGAGCCGCTCCAGCAGCGCCGGCTCACCACGCCACGCGGGGGTCTTCCACCAGGACGGGCTGTCGCGGGCCCGCTCCTGCGCCGCGCCGAACCTCGTCACCACCCGCGGCGACCACGGCCGAAGCGGGCCGGTCAGATCGATCACGGCGTCCCAGCCGCGGTCGTCGCCGCCTGCCGTATAACGTCCACCGACAGGGCGTAGTCCACCGTCCCGACAAAGAATTCGTCGCCGATCCTGAAGTACGTGCCGGCATCGGTGTCGACGCGTTCGACTCCCTCGTCGCCGGTCACGACCCGACGAGACTCGGCGATCCTTCCCGGTGCCTGGGCGATGGGCTCCGCTGGGAGGAGGCTTACCGCCATGTCCACCGGAACGAGCCGGACACATGTCCACCTGTTGAGGCGGGAAGGCAGTCCGCCTATTCTGCGCCCGCGTACCACCCTCAGTCGGTGACGTTTGCGGTAGTAGGAGAACGCGTTGGCCGCTATCCGCGTCGCCCGTACCACGCCGCTTCGCCGCGTCGTCTCGAACGCGTGCAGCGCAGTGCCCAGACAACGTACGCCCCAATTCTGTCCGTCCGGCTTCGGCGCCAGCTCGTGCGTGCGCGCCGGTGGGAGCTCACGCAGGGCCGCCTCCTGCTCGTCGGTCAGGATCGACGAGTCGCGCAGGGCCGCGACGATCGACGCCAAGAACCCGTCCAGTCTGGCCTGACGAATCAGAACGCCGAAGGTGTCCAGGTCAAACCGCGAGAGGCTGAGCAGCAGGTCGTTGGTGTCCTTCGCGGTGACGAAGTAGTCGCCGGCGGCGTTGTTCACGATGCATGCCAGGTTGGCCTCCAGCGGCAGACTGTGTAACCCGGGAGCGTGCTCCGGGAACGTCGCTGGCAGGCCAAGCAGGCCACAGTGGCGCACAGAGTAGTCCCCGAAGTGGATGTCCACGTTCAGCAGCTCTGGGCGGGCTGGCGGTGCCGCCAGCGCGAACTGCCCATACACCAGATGACGCTCGGGATCAGATTTGAACCAGGGAAGCTCCTGGCGTTGATACCGATAGCCCAACTCGACTCGCAGGCGACGACACAGTCGGGTGGCGTCGTCACGGGTACGCACGAACAGGTCGATGTCGTTGAAGTCGCGAATCGCTTCATCCGGATACAGGCGGCGGACCCCAAGACCCTTGCCCCCGAGGATCTGGATCCCTTCCTCCCGGGCAATTTCGTCCAGTCGCGCGATGTTCGGCCCCAGCACGCCATACATGTCCCGGCGTCGGTCGGCCTCGGCAGACAGAACGGCAAGACACTCGCGCACGGCGGTGCTCGGCCGGGCTATCTCGGACAACCGTCGAGACACCAGAGACACCATCCTCAGCGAGCCCAGGAAGCTGGCAGCCCCGACAGGGCCGAGGGCCTCAATGGATGCGACGGCCCGCTCGATGGAGTATCGCGGCTGAAGACTGGAAAGGCTCCTCAGCGAGTACACGTGGTCGATGGATCGCATCTTGTTCGGCACCGTATCCCCCGCTAACTACGCGCAATGGAAAACCCTCGGCTGCGACGTCCTGCTGCTGACTCGTTGGACCAAGGCGTATGCCGGAAATTCGGCTGTCGCTCATGTCATCAGACCGATGCAGCGGACGACCGATCGGTTCGCGAATCACCGGCAGGCATCAGATCCGTGCCCTGCAACCGCTCACCGTCGCACTAGGGAATGCACCTCCTCAGCGCCACCGTCACGCCGCCGAGCACCCTGCTGGCCCGACTTGACGCCTGGTCCCTTTCGGAGGTTAGACGTCACACCAGTCGGAATCAACCCGCGTCATTATCGATCTTCGACCTCCGCGCCTATGGATGGACGTGGCGGCAGAATCAGCCACGACTGCTGAACAGCCGAAAGTCTTTCGTCCTCAGTGGACGGTGACTCGCTTGGACTGCACCCCACCCCACCGGGAAAGATCGGCCCGAAAGCGCCGAATGGCACCACCGGCTATCCGGAATGGAGCACTTCGTTCCGGATGGGTATCCGACACCCCCGAGCGATGTCATCGACGCCCAGAGAGGCTTCGGAAGTCGCCGTATGGGCGATCCCGCCCAGCGCCACGGCAACGAACTTCGTCCCGTCCACACCAGCCAAGCGCCGGGCCCTCCTGGCAACTGCCGGATCGAACCCACACCCGAACGAGCCGCCTGCGGTCGAGCAGTAGCCCAACGGAATAGTAGATCTTGACGGAGGACATCGCTTGACTCATGCGGGATCGGTGATAACTTGGCTATTCACCTCGCCGGTCCGACAACAGGTCATTCTCCACGGGCGCGGTAGGTGTCGAGAGTCCGGGCGCCGGCTCGCCGGTCACCGAAGGGCGGAGGTTGCCAGAGGAATGAATGTAGCTGTCGATCGGCGCCCGTATCCGCTCAGCTTTGTTGGCGACCGATCCATCACGACCAATCTCAGTTGGGGACAGCAGTGGGTTTGGGACGCGTTGTCGAACCTCCCGGACGGCCGGCACATGTGTATCAGCATCGTGCAGCCGATCGCCGGCGAGATGAAGATGACGCCCGACCGGGCCGCGAATGGTGTGGCCGATCTCGTCAACCGTTTCGAGTCCCTGCGAACTGTCTGTGTCGATGACGCGGAAGCGTCGATGGGACTGCGCCAGAGTGTGCTCACCACAGGCGCTGTCCCTGTCGAGCTGTGGACAGTCCCCCGGTTCGACCAGGAGGCATCCACGCTGGTCAGCACCGAGCTGTCCCGGCTCGACTTCGATGTGCACGGCCTACCGTTCCGGGCGGTGATCCTCGCCGAGAACGACACGGTACGACTGGTCGTGATACGGATGAGCCACATGGTTGTGGACATGTGGTCGGCGGGGCTCCTGCGCACGGAACTGAAACACGCGCTTGGGCTCGTCAAACCGAACGATCCGGCCCGGCGCGCCTCCCAAGACTGGCAGCCCGTCGATCAGGCCAATTTCGAGTCCGGTGAGACGGGCCGACGGTTGTCCGACCGCTCGCTTCAGTTCTGGCAGAGCCAGATGGGCAGATTTCCGACGACGCTCTTCTCCCGTCCGAGCGCGCCGCCCGAGACGCCCCGCTTCTGCGAGGGTAAGGTGTCGTCGAAGGCTGGCTTCGACGCCGTCCACACATTGTCGCGTCGTTATGGCAACTGCTCGCCCGCCGTGGTGCTGATTGCCGCCGTTTTCGCACTCCTCGGCGCCTGGTCCGGCACGGCAACCGTCGGCCTACCCGTCATCGTCAGCAATCGACACATGCGGCGCTTGCAGGGCCTTGTCGCTCCACTGACCGAGATGAGCGCGGTGTGCGTCGATGTCAGAGGACGCAGCTTCGAGGAGATCGTGCGCTCCACCGCCCACGCCTCCCTCGTCGCGCAGCGCTACGGTCAGTACGACATCCCGCGCTACCTTGACCTCCAGACCGACCTGGCGCGTGCTCGGGAAGGCTTCGAGATGTCGAGCTATCTCAACGTGCGGCTGTGGGGGGAGACCCCGCCGACACCGCCGGATGACGAACATGGCCACCAGGCGATTCTCGGCCTCACCGAACGCACCGTCGCCGCCTGGAACGAGGGCTTCGAAAGCTACAACGTCAAGTTGGGCGTGTTGGCGGACCTCGGCGACGGGGCCGCACACCTCACCCTCCGGACCGACACCAGCGCGATCCCGCGCCACGACGTGTCCGCCCTCCTGTCCAGCCTCGACCCCGTGCTGATCGCGGCTCTGCGCGTGAACGACTTCGACCAGGCAGGAGTGGAGCGCATCGTCGGTCAAGCCCTCGTCGGCCAGTGATCGACCGACCTCATGGGACAGGCGCTAGCGACCGCGGTCCCGGCGGAGGAAGCAGGACAGCAGTTCCCTGAACTCCTGCGGGTGCTCGATCGCCGGCACGTGCCCGCATCGGCCGAACACGTGCAGACGGACATCGGCCAGGCGTTCGAGCAGGGGATGGGCTGCCGTCCCGAGCGGGGTGACACGGTCCTCGGCGCCGTGCACGAGCAGCACGGGCGCGCGCACCGCTGCCAGCGTCTGCGCCGAGAGGGTGAGATCGTCGACCCATCGCGCCCTGGGTGGAGGAAACAACGACGCGAACGCGGCCTCCCCCGCCCGCATCGCGGCCGCACGGGCTTCGACTGCCGAATCGGTCACGAGCGCTTGGTCGAGAACGAGGCGGCTCAGCATGTCTCGTGCCCCGAGCGGGCCGGCGGGGGCGGCCCAGAGCGCGTCGAGGTCGGCGGACAGCGGCGCCCCGGGGGCGCCCATCGTCGAGACCGCCACGACACCGGTGACCTGCTGGGGGCGCGCGGCGGCCAACGCCAACGCCACGGCACCGCCCATCGAGTGACCCACCACGGCGTAGTGCTCGATGCCGAGAGCGTCCATCAGGCCGCCGGCCTGATCCGTCCACAGTCGAAGGCCGGCCCGGGAGCCCGCCGGGACAGGTGTACTGCCGAACCCCGCCTGGTCGGGAGCCACCACGCGCCAGGACGTGCCCAGCGCCTGCGCCGTCGACGCCCAGGCGCCGGACCCGGTCGTGCCGGGTCCGGAGCCGTGCAGCATCAGCACCGCGGGCCCGGTGCCGCCCTCCAGGACGTGGACGGGAGAGCCGTCGACTGTGACAGTCCGAAGTGCCGTCACCGGGGCAGGCCAGGCGTGCTCATGCCGATGCGGAGTCGACCGACTTCGAGAAGAGCTCCATCATCGCCCTGCCGAACTGCGGCATGTCGGGCCATCCACGGCAGGAGACGAGGTTGCCGTCCACGACGTCGGGAGCGTCGATGACAGTCGCGCCCGCGTTCTCCATGTCACCGGTGATGGGCGGGAAGCACGCCGTCTTACGACCCTTCAGCAGCCCGTACACCGCTGGCACCTGCGCGCCGTGGCAGACGAGCGCGATGGGGAGGTTGCGAGCGAAGAAGTGCTCGGTGATGCGCCGGACGTCGGCGTCGACCCGGATCCACTCGGGGGCACGCCCACCGGGGATGATGAGGGCGTCGTAGCGCTCGACGTCGACCTCGGCCCAGGGCACGTCGACCGGCAGCTTCCGGCCGTCCTTCTCCACGTAGGCGTCGGAGTTGGGGTCGAACTCGTGGATGACAAGTTGCACGTCACGCAGCGTCCGGGACGAGACGTCGACGTCCCAA
Source organism: Micromonospora sp. DT228 (assembly GCF_049841595.1). NCBI lineage: Bacteria > Bacillati > Actinomycetota > Actinomycetes > Micromonosporales > Micromonosporaceae > Micromonospora > Micromonospora sp. DT228. The sequence continues at coordinate 85,356 of NZ_JBNCKO010000013.1, read as the reverse complement.
CCGCCCTCCTGCACGCGATAGTAGGGATACATGGTGTCGAGCTCCTCGGCGGCGTCGCCGGTCAGGAGCAGCGCTCTGGGCACCTGCTTCTCCTCGCGTCTGGGGGTGGGGTGGATCCAATCCGATCCGATCCGATCGATTGTTAGCATTCCTCGGCCCAGCCCGCCCGTCAAGCCTCTACCGCCAAACCCTCCGCGTGCTTGACCTCGTCGAACAATCGTCGAAAACGTTCGCCGGATCGCAGGATGTGCCGACGCATCGCGTAGGCGGCGGCGTCGGGGTCACGCGCGGCGATCGCGGCCACCACCTCCTCGTGCTCGGCCATGGCCAGGTGGGTGACCTGGGTGTCGTGGTGAAGCCGGAAGAGGTGCACGTGGCTGTGCAGGCGAGCGAGCGCTTCACGGATGACCTGGTTCTCCGCGCTCAGGGCGACGAGGTCGTGGAAAGCGGCGTCGCGCAGCCCGAAGGCGCCATAGGCCGCGTGCCCGCTGCCCCCCTCCAGCTCCGCCATCTCCTCCAGCATCTGCTGTAGACCGGCCACCTGCGCCGAGGATGCGCGTTCGGCGGATCGGCGTGCCGCCGCCGGCTCGAGGAGCAGGCGAACCTCGAGCATGTCCTCGAATCGGTGCCGGGTGATCTGGGGCGGAATACGGTAGCCGGCATGGGGCACACGCACGACCAGCCCCTCGGCCTCCATGCGGTTCAGAGCGTCTCGGATCGGTGTCTGCGAGACCCCCAGCTCTCGCGCCAGGACGTCGATCGTGACGCGGGACCCGGGCTCGATGCGTAGCGACATCAGCTGTCCGAGCAGCGTGTCGTACACCTCGTCGGCAAGCCGGCCGCCGGATCTTCCCGACGGCGTTCCACCCGTTACGGCCCTACGGCCCGGAGCGATCATCGCTTCCTCGTCCATCGTGACCTGAGGTCCTTTCTTGCGCCTTCGGGAACCTGTTGACATCAGTCACAACGCTGCGGGATGCTGACGCCCCCACTGGATCGTATAGGAAATGTGCCGGATGCTCGCCATCCTGCACCATCGCGGCTCCACCCGCCATCGCTCCACTTCGATCCCGTGACGACGGTTCGCGGATCGACCCCCGCGACAGCCCGGTAACACGCTTGAACAACCCAGCAACTGCTCGGCGAAGCGCATAGCGAGGCTTAGAGGTTCCCCACCACCAGAAAGCAGGCAAGAAGATGCGGTATCCACACCGAACAGGACGAACATCCCTTCCCGGTCGAAAGGTGCGGCTGGCGACGGCGGCCATGCTGCTGATGGCCACGACCGTGGCGGCCTGCGGCGACAGCAAGGACGACGACGCGAAGGCGAGCGCCCCGAAGGCGCCGGCGACCGTCCCGGAGCTCACGAAGGACCCGCTGACCCTCAGCTTCATCTGGTTCGACTGGCCCCCCGCCCAGGCGCTGGAGACCTTCGCGAACACGGAGTACAAGAAGGAACGGCCGAACGCGACCATCAAGGTCAACACCGTGCCGAACGCGAACTGGCACGACGCGATGTTCACCCAGTTCGCCGCGCACAAGACCGACTTCGACATCGCGATCCTGGACTCGCAGCACATCGGCGAGGCAGTCACGAACGGCAACATCCTCGACCTCACCGACTTCGTCAAGCAGAACATCGACGTCACCGCCTACAACCCGTACCTCCTGGCGGCCTACGGCCAGTACCCCCAGGCGGAGACCGGCAAGCGCGACGAAAACGCCAGCCTGTACGGGCTGCCGCTGCTCGGTGACACCTGGACGATGATCTACCGCAAGGACCTGATCGGCGACAAGCCACCCCAGACCTGGGACCAGATGATCGCAGCCGCCGAGAAGTGCCAGACGGAGAATCCCGGCGTCAGCGGACTGGCCTTCCACCAGGCAAACGGCTCCGACGCCGCGGCCGTCACCTACAACACGGTCAACGGCGTCTACGGCGGCAACCTCTGGGACGCCAAGACGCGCAAGATCGAGGGCATCCTCAACGACGCCGCGGGCCAGGAGGCGATGGACGTCCTGGTCAACAAGATGAAGCCGCTGACCGCCAAGGGCTCCGGCAACTGGTTCATCGACGAGGTGAACGCGGCGGTCGCCCAGGGCAAGGCCTGCATCGCGTTCAACTGGATCGCCGCGAGCGGCGGCCTGCTCGATCCGAAGCAGTCGACGCTCGGCACCACGCGGGCGCAGATCCTCGACAAGCTGGGTTTCGCCACCCTGCCGACCCAGAAGACGAACCTGGTCCCCCTCGGCGGCATGGGGATGCACGTCTCGGCGTACTCCTCCAAGGCGAACCAGGCCGAGGCCCTGAACTTCATGAAGTGGTTCGAGCAGGCTGATGTCCAGAAGAAGTGGGCCGCGGCCGGTGGCGTGCCATCTCGTACGGACGCCCTGGAGTCGCCCGAGTTCCTCAACGCCGGGCCGTTCAACCAGGTGTACACCGACTCGGTTCCGCGGATGCGGGACATGTGGAACGTGCCGGAGTACGCGCGCCTGGTCAACATCGAGAACACAAACGTGAACGCGGCTCTCAACGGTGCGAAGAAGCCGAAGGACGCGCTCGACGACATCGCAAAGGAGCAGCAGGGCGTGCTCGACTCCAGCAGCCGCAAGGGCGGCGGCGGACTGTGAGTGACTCTGCCCCTCTGACGACCGAACACCCCGGGCAGGTGGCGTCCGCGACGCCACCTGCGCGGGGCCGGTCCCGCCGGCTGAGCGACCGCGGGCTCGCCGTGGCCTTCATCTCCCCCGCGCTGTTGCTGTTGCTCGCGATGTCGGTGTTCCCGTTGCTGTGGGCGTTGTACCTGTCGTTCACCGACTACTCGGCCACCCGCGGGGGGCCCGCCAACTTCGTCGGGTTCGGGAACTACACCGCCATCCTGACGTCGGCGCAGGTCCACCAGCGGGCCCTGACGACGTTGGTCTACGTGATCGGCGCGGTCGGCCTGCAGACCGTGCTCGGCTTCACCATCGCCTACCTGATCTCCCGGCGTACGCGCGGGCGAGGAGTGCTCACCACACTGTTCCTGGTGCCGATGATGCTGTCGCCGGTCGTGGTCGGGCTGTTCTGGCGATTCATGCTCGACGCGCAGTTCGGCGTGATCAACAGCATGCTCGGCTCGCTCGGCCTGGGACCTGTGGAGTGGCTCACCCGGCAGCGAACGGCACTTGTCTCCCTGATCGTTGTCGACACCTGGCAGTGGACGCCGTTCATCATGCTCATCGCGCTCGCGGGCCTCACCGCGGTACCCAAGTACCTGTACGAGGCCGCCTCGATCGACCGGGCGTCCGAGTGGTTCCGGTTCCGCACCATCACCCTTCCGCTGGTGTGGCCGCTGCTCCTCATTGCCGTGTTGTTCCGGGCCATCGAGGCATTCCGGCTGTTCGACCTCGTCTACATCCTTACCAGCGGCGGCCCGGGTGTCTCCACCGAGACGTTGTCGTTCCACGTCTACAAGGTCGCGTTCCTGGGCTTCAACACCGGGACCGCCTCGGCGTACGGGATCCTCATGGTCCTCGTCGTCATCGTCCTCACGCAGCTCTACCTGCGTTATCTGAACAAGCTCAAGGAGGGCTGATGGCCGTCTCCGTCGACGACGCCGTCTCCACAGGCCCGGCCCGGGATCACACGCCCCCCGCGCGCCGCCTCGGCGGCCGGGGCCGCTCCGGGCTGGAGGTCGCGCTGCTGATCGTGCTGGCCGTCGTGATGCTCTTTCCGGTGCTGTGGATGATCGAGACGTCAATCAAGGAGAACCGGGACGTCTACGCCATCCCGGCCAAGTTCTTCGGCTTCAACGTCACCATGGAGCATTTCAAGGACGTGTTCGTGGCGCCCGGCGGCGGTCGGTCGGCCGTGTCCGTCGCGTTTCTCAACTCGGTCGTGGTCGCCGGGGTCTCCACGGTGCTGGCCACCGTGCTGGGGGTGCCGGCGGCCTGGGCCTACTCACGCTTCACCCTGAAGGCCAAGAAGGACCAACTGTTCTTCATCCTGTCCACCCGCTTCATGCCGCCGGTGGTGGTCGTGGTCCCGATCTTCCTCATGTACCGCCAGGTCGGACTCATCGACAGCAAGCTCGGTCTGATCCTCATCTACGCCGCGTTCAACGTCCCGTTCACGATCTGGATGATGAAGGGTTTCGTCGACGAGGTGCCGGCCGAGTACGAGGACGCCGCCATGCTCGACGGCTACACCCGGTTGCAGGCGTTCTGGCGATATACCCTGCCCCTGCTCGTGCCCGGGATCGCCGCGACGGCGGTCTTCGCCCTCATCTTCTCGTGGAACGAGTTCGTGTTCGCCATCTTCCTCACCTCCAGCGACAACGTGCGGACGGCCCCACCCGCCATCGCCGGCCTCATCGGTGGCACCACTACGGACTGGGGTCTCGTGGCCGCCGCGTCCGTGGTGTTCGCCCTACCGGTGCTCGTCTTCGCCTACCTGGTGCGCAAGCACCTCATCGCCGGCGTCACGCTCGGGGCGGTGCGTCGCTGATGGCGGGCATCGAGGTGACCGCGCTGCACAAGCGCTACCCGGACGGGACGGTGGCGGTCGAGCACGTGGACCTGTCCATCGGCGACGGCGAGCTGTTCGTGATGCTCGGCCCCTCGGGTTGCGGCAAGACGACCACGCTGCGGGCCATCGCCGGCCTGGAGAGGCAGACGACCGGCGACATCCGCATCGGCGAGACGCTCGTCAACGACCTGCCGCCCGCCGAGCGCGACATCGCCATGGTGTTCCAGTTCTACGCCCTCTACCCGCACCTGAAGACCCGCGACAACCTGGCGTTCCCACTGCGGGCCGAGGGACTGCCCAAGGCCGAGGTGCACAAGCGGGTCGACGAGGCCGCCCGGCTGATGCGGCTCGGCCCGCTGCTGGACCGGCGACCGCGTCAGCTGTCCGGCGGGGAGCAGCAGCGCGTCGCGCTCGCTCGCGCCCTGGTGCGACGGCCGCGCGCATTCCTCATGGACGAGCCGCTCACGAATCTGGACGCGGAGCTGAGGGCGGACATGCGCACGGAGATCAAGCACCTGCAGGGGGAACTGGGGGCGACGATGGTCTACGTCACCCACGACCAGGTCGAGGCGATGTCGCTCGGTCACCGGATCGCCATCCTCAACAAGGGCCGCGTCGAGCAGATCGGCACACCCCTGGAGGTCTACGACCGTCCGGCGAGTCTGTTCTGCGCCGCATTCATCGGCTCCCCGCCGATGAACCTCATCGACGTCGAGGTGGCCGACGGGGAGCTACGCGGTCAGGGCGGACTGGTCCTCACGCCACCGCCGGGCCTGCCGCGCGACCGTCGCCTGGTCGCGGGCGTCCGGCCCGAGGCGCTGGAAGTCACCGAACCAGGGGCGGAACGGTCGGTACCGGCCCGCGTGGTGTCGGCGGAGTGGCTGGGCGACGAAATCATCTACGTGGTCGACCACAGCGGTCAGCGCGACGTCCGGGTTCGGATGCCACCGACTGTCCGTTTCGCCGCTGACGCGAAGGTCGGGCTACGGCACACCGGTGGTACCCCGGCGGTCTACGACGTGAGCACGGAAGAGCTGGTGGCCTGATGGGAACCGTTGCAGTGCAAGGGCTGCGCAAGTCTTTCGGCAAAGTCCAGGCCCTGGACGGGGTGACCCTGGACGTACCGGACGGCTCGTTCTTCGTCGTGCTCGGCCCCTCCGGGGCGGGCAAGACGACGACCCTGCGAGCGATCGCCGGCCTGGACAAGCTCGACGCCGGATCGGTGCACCTGGACGGGAGGGACGCGACAGGCGACACCCCGGCCGCGCGCGACCTGGCCATGGTCTTCCAGAGTTACGCCCTCTACCCGCGACACACGGTGTACGAGAACATCGCCTCGCCGCTGCGGGCACGCCGCTGTTCGTCGAGCGAGATCGCCGCTGCCGTCGAGCAGATGTCGAACCTGCTGCACATCGAACGTCTGCTGCGGCGTCGTCCCGCGCAGTTGTCGGGCGGTGAGATGCAGCGTGTCGCCCTGGCCCGGGCGCTGGTCCGTAGCCCGCGCGCGTTCCTCATGGACGAGCCGCTGACGAACCTCGACCTCAAGCTCCGCGTCGAGATGCGCACCGAGCTCACCCGCATCCACCGCAGCCTCGGCGCGACCTTCGTCTACGTGACGAACGACCAGGTCGAGGCCCTGTCCATGGCCGACCAGGTCGCGGTCCTCAAGGAGGGCACTGTGCAACAGGTCGGAACGCCGACCGAGGTGTACGAGCGTCCCGCCAACAAGTGGGTCGCCGGATTCGTCGGGAGCCCACCGATCAGCCTGCTCGCCTGCCGCGCCGAGGGAGATCGTCTGGTCGGTGCGGAAGGCTGGACGCTGCCGCGGCCCCGTTGGACCACGGCCGAGGACGGTCGTGCCCTGCTGCTGGGCCTGCGCGCGGAGGACCTGTCCGTCGAGCAGCGCGGGGACGCGTCGTTGGCGGGGGAACTCTACGGGCTTGAGCCGCTCGGTGACCGCACGGTGGTCGACGTCCGAGTGGGGACCGAGATGGTCAAGGTCAAGGCACGACCCACAGTCACCGGTACGCCGGGCGAGCGGCTGCAGGTCGCTGTCGACCTGGACCGTGCGCACCTGTTCGACGCGGACACCGGGCTGTCGCTGTCCGAGGCTGGGCGCTAGGGCGTGTGTCGACATGCGCCCGCACCTGGCACCACAAAGATCACCGGAGGCGACGCAGTGAGTGACCCGATGAACGTCCTGGCCCCCGAGCACCGGCGGCTCCGGATCGGCGACGCCTGGCGCGACGCCGCGAGCGGAGCCACATTTGCCGTCGAGGACCCCGCCACCGGCAAGACCATCGCCGAGGTGGCGGACGCCGACGTCGTCGACGGGCTCGCCGCTCTGGACGCGGCGAGCACGGCGATGGCGGAGTGGGCGGCGACCCCGCCGCGGAAACGGTCGGAGTTGTTGACCGCGACGTACCGGGCACTGACCGAGCGATCCGAGGAGGTCGCCCGGCTGATAACGCTCGAGATGGGCAAGCCGCTCGCCGAGGCTCGGGGAGAGGTGGCCTACGGCGCCGAGTTCTTCCGTTGGTTCGCCGAGGAGGCGGTACGCGTCGAGGGCCGCTACAGCACCGCTCCCGGAGGTGGCTATCGCATCCTCACCGTGCCGAAGCCGGTTGGACCGTGTGTCTTCGTGACGCCCTGGAACTTCCCGTTGGCCATGGGTGCCCGCAAGATCGCTCCTGCGCTGGCCGCGGGCTGCACGACGATCACCAAGCCGGCGGGGCAGACGCCACTGACCATGCTGCTCTTGGCCCGCATCATGGAGGAGGTCGGCGTTCCCCCGGGCGTCGTCAACGTGGTGACCACCAAGCGTTCCGGCACGGTGGTCTCCGCACTGCTGGCCGACAGTCGGACCCGCAAGCTCTCGTTCACCGGCTCGACCGAGGTCGGGCGCGTGCTGCTCCGACAGGCGGCGGACAACGTGCTGCGTACCTCGATGGAACTGGGCGGCAACGCGGCCCTGATCGTGTGTGCCGACGCTGACCTGGACGTCGCGGTCGACGGCGCCATGGTGGCCAAGATGCGCAACATCGGGGAGTCCTGCATCGCGGCCAACCGGATCTACGTCGAGGAGCCGGTGCGCGAGGAGTTCACGGCGCGCTTCGCCGCGCGGATGGGCGCGCTGTCGATGGGCCACGGACTCGACGACGGCGTGGACGTCGGGGCGTTGATCGACGAGGCCTCGGTCACCAAGATCGACGAGCTCGTCGCCGACGCGGTCGAGCGCGGCGCGCGGGTCCTGGTGGGCGGCGAGCGTCCGGCTGGGCCGGGCCACTTCTACCCGCCCACAGTCCTCGTCGACGTGCCCGAGGACGCGCGGATGCTGGCGGCGGAGATCTTCGGCCCGGTGGCGCCGATCGTCTCGTTCACGTCCGACGACGAGGTGCTGGCGAAGGCCAACGACACCGAGTACGGCCTGGTCGGCTACGTCTTCACCCGTGACCTCCAGCGGGCGCTCCGGTTCGCCGAGGGGCTGGATACCGGGATGCTCGGCATCAACCGCGGTCTGATCTCGGACCCGTCCGCTCCGTTCGGCGGCGTGAAGCAGTCCGGGATCGGCAGGGAGGGGTCGCACGAGGGCATCCTCGAGTACCTCGACCTCACCTACGCGGCGATCGACCTACCGTGACCGGCCTCCATCCGGCGGACGCGACCCGGGCCACGGCCGGCACGAACCCGCCGGCCAACCCTGCCGACGCCGTCGGGGTCTCGCAGGTGACCTGGACGTCCGCCCCGCACATCGCCGCCGACGTTCCGGAGAGGCACCGACATGCTTGAGACCGTCCGCGGACCACGCCAGCTGATAGTGGGCGAAGGGGTCGCGCAGAACATCCCACGAGTGGTGGCCGAGAGTGGCTCGCGCGTCCTCATCGTGACCGACCAGGTTCTCCTGGGGCAGCCAGGCGTGGCCGAGATCGTGGCCGCCGTGCGGGAAAAGGTCGGAGTCGTCGAGGTGTTCTCCGACGCGACCTCGGACGTGCCACTCGCCGACGTCGCCCTGGCCGTCTCGGCCGCCGCCGAGGTGGACGCGGACGTGATCCTCGCCGTCGGCGGTGGCACGGTGATCGACCTCGCCAAAATCGTCGGCGTCATCAGACGCCACGGTGGGTCGCCGCGCGACTTCTACGGCGAGTCGAAGGTGCCGGGGCCGACGATTCCTCTCGTCGCGGTCCCGACGACGTCAGGCACCGGCTCCGAGCTCACGCCCGTCTCGGTGTTGACCGACCCGGACCGTGAGCTGAAGGTGGGGGTTTCCAGCGTCCACATCGTGCCCGACTTCGCCATCGTCGACCCCGAGCTCACCTACACCTGCCCGGCGACGGTCACCGCTCACTCCGGCATCGACGCGTTCTGTCACGCGGTGGAGAGCTACACCGCGCGACCCCGGGCCCACGGGCCACGCGACCCGGTGGAGCAGGTGTTCCTCGGCCGCAACTCGATCACCGACCACTACGCGCTCCTGGCCGCGGAGCGGATCGCCCGTAGCCTGCGTCGTGCGGTCCGGGACGGAGGCGACACGGATGCGCGCGCGGACATGTCCTACGGGTCGATGCTCGCCGGGCTCGCCTTCTCCCACGCGGGCAACGCGGCCCCGCACGCTCTCCAGTACCCCATCGGCGCGGCCACGCACACGCCGCACGGCCTGGGCGTCGGGCTGCTCCTGCCCTACGCGCTGGACGCGGCCAGGGATGCCATCAGCGACCGGTTGGCCATCCTCGCCGGGGTGTGCGGGCTCGACGTGGCCGACGCCTCGGATGCCGAGGCCGCGGAGACGTTCCTCACCTGGCTCGACGGGCTCCTTGCCGACATCGGCATCCCTCCCACCCTGGCGGACATCGGCGTGGCACGCGCCGACCTCCCGCGCTTCGCGGAGATGGCCAGTGGCGTCACCCGCCTGATCCAGAACCACCCGGGCCCGAGCGACACCGCCAGCCTGACCGCGATCCTCGAAGCGGCCTGGGCCGGGGACCGGACCCGACGTCCCGACGTCGCGCAGAGACAGTGACCGGCCCTTCCCCGACGACGGACTTCCTGCCCCACCCCCGACGTCGCAGCCCTCCTCGGGTCACCGCGCGCCGATGCTCTCGCCGAACACGTCGAGAACCGCCAGCCACGCCCGCGCGGCGTGGGCGGCGTGGTAGCCGACGCCGGGCACGGTGGGGCTGAGGTGGCCGGTGCCTCCGGTAGGCGACCCGTCCGGCCGAGCCGGAGCGGCCCAGAAGGCGTGTTTGGCGCCGCCGTAGATGTGTGCCCGCCAATCGACGCCAGCGTCCTGGAGCGCGCCGCCGAACGTGAGAAGTTGAGCGGGGGTACAGAGCGGATCTTCGGAACCCGTGGCGAGCAGGAAGACCCCGTCGGCATTCGTCCAGTCCTCGGCGCGCGCGTCTGGTAGGCCGGGGTGGATGACGGCGAGCGCTGTGAAGGACAGCCCTCTCCTGGCGAGTTCCAGCACGATTCGACCGCCGGCCCCGTACCCGAGCGCGGCGAGTTGGGTGTGGTCAGCGCCGGGTTCGGCGAGTAGCACGTCGAGCGCGGCCCGGCCGATGGTCAGCATGCGGTCCGGGTCGGCCATCAGCGGCAGGACCCGATCCAGCATCGCCTGTGGCTCGCCGAAGAAGGTCCGGCCGCCGTGGTAGTCCATCGCGAAGGTCAGGTAGCCGTGTTCGGCGAGGTCGTCCGCTCGGCTGCGTTGATAGTCGTCGAGACCCACTCCGTCGTGTCCGAGGAGCACGGCCGGCCAGGGCCCACCGCTCGCTGGCCGCGACAGGTGACCGACCATCGTCATGCCGTCGACGTCATACGTGACCTGCCGCGTCGCAATCATGAGATCGAGCCTAACCACGCTGTGTGCCTTCTGGACGGCGTCGCCGCCCCGAGCGCTGGCTCACGTCTCGACGTGGGCTGCGAGGTTGGCCAGGGAGGAGTTCAGACCGGCGGCGTGGTCGGCGGCGGAGATGCCGGCTGGGACGTCCTCCGCTCGGAACTCCACTCGTGTGCCGTGCTCCACTGCCGTGACCTCCCACGTCATCGTCATGGTGCCGGCCTGGGCCGGATCGTCGGAGACAAAGGTGACGGCCTGTACCACGCGGGCATCAGGGACGACGTCAACGAACTCCGCCTCGACGATGTCCGAGTCTGTGGTGGTCTTGCCTCGCGCGGTCGAAGCGTCGGCATAGGTAAGCACAAGGCGGTAGGACCCGCCCGGACGCGCGTCGAACCGCTCGAATCGGCCGCTCATGCCGTCGGGTGGCAACCATGTTGTCAACGCCTCGGGATCGACGAGGGCCGCGTAGACGCGGTCGAGCGGAGCCGCAATCACCCGGGAAGCCTTGTCTGTCCGACCCATGAGCCGATTTTACAAGTGCGGTGGGTGTCCCGGATCGTGTGCGGTTTCGCCAGGCATCAAGGACGGCGCTGCTCGCACGGGGGGACGAGCAGCGCCGTCCCGTTGACGGTACTCCACGTCAGGTTTCGCCGCCGCCCCGCCGCGGCACCGACCTGGCGACGGCCGAGGTGTTGCTGGCGCCCGCCTCGCGGCTACCCCGGGGCCCTCTGTTCGATCCACTTCAGGATTTCGGCCGGCCTTGGGCGCGCATCTGAGCGAAGCTCGACCGCAGATTTCGACCTATCCAGCGGGCCACCGGCCGTTCCCACAGCCGGTAGACCAGGTAGGCGAGTAACAGGGGCCCGCCGAGGGTCACCGCCAGCATCTGGTACGGCCCGAGGACAAATAACGTCTCGCGGGCTATGGTCGCGCCGATCACGTCGTGCAGCAGGTAGAGCGGGTACGTCAGCGCGCCGAAAAGGACGAGGCCACGCCAGCGGATCCAGTCGAACCAGCCGCATGCCACACCGATCATCACGACGTAGATCGCGACCAGGGCGAGGGTCGCGTTTGTACTGTTGATCAGGTCGCCGCGTTGGCTGCGGGCATCGGTCTCCTCGATCACCGACTGCGCCCCGAGAGCAAACGTCACCGCCAGCGTCATCCAGAGCATCAGGTTCCGGCCGAACCGGCGCATGAGGTAGAGCACGATCCCCGCGACGAAGAACGGGGCGTAGGTCGGCACGAGGACCGTGGACAGCAGCGCGCTGTGCGAGGCCTGGGCATAGAACGAGGCAACCGTCCACACCAGGCAGAACGCGACTACGCGCTTGTAGGTGAGGCCGGCCACGACGAGACCGAGGAAGAGGACGTAGAACGTCACCTCGATCACCAGGGTCCAGTACACCGGGTCGATGTGCTCCTGGCCCAGGTGGAATTGGTACATCGTGAGGTTGGCCAGGAGTCGGCGCACGGTGACGGGGTGCGCGTTGGGGTCCGGGTCGGGCCAGAGTGTCAGCACGGCGGCGGTGAGCAGCACGGCCAGGACGTACGCGGGCATGAGGCGGGTCACCCGCGACATGAAGAACTGGGTCGGGCCGCGCCCCCACGAGGACGCTTTCATCGTCGTGAAGGACGGCAGTCTAACCAGCGATGCGCTGGCACCGGATCTCACCGTCTGCGGCGGTGACCGGCGAGAAAGGGGCTGCCGCGACGGCACGCAGACCAACGAACGCGAACCGGACTCGATTCGCCTACTGCCGTCGCCGTACTATGCGCGATCCGGAATTGGTTTTTCGGCCTGCGGAGCGAAATGCCACAGGTCTCCGGATTCGGTCGCCGCCGCCGTGGCGAGGCCGAACATGTCCGGAAGTCTGCGGACGCCGGGGATGTCAGGATCGGCCGGATCAGGTCGGGGGCGGTACCACAGGACCCGCATTCCCGCCGTCGCGGCGGCGACCACCCCCACCATGCTGTCCTCGATCACCAGGGCGTCGGCGGGCTCGACCGCCACCGACTCGGCGGCGACGCGATAGAGCCCCGGATCGGGTTTCCACACCCCGATTTCGTACGCCGAGAAATGCGCCTCGGGGAAGTAACCGTCGAGTCCCGTCATCCGGAGCCGGTCGCCGATCATCTCCAGCGGCGAATTCGACACGACGTACTTCGGCACGGTGATGGCACGCAGCGCCGACTCGACCCCCGGCACCGCCTGCATCCGACCGGCGACCAGTTCCGCACACCGGGCCCGCACCACACCGACCGGGTCCGCCGGCATCGGCCGCGTCGCGTACTCGGTCAGATAGTCGACACTTTCCGCGATGCGGCGTCCGGTGAACATCAGCTCGGCATCCGCCGCGGTGATGGGTGCGCCGACCAGATCGGCGAGATACAGCAGGGCGTCGTTCTCGGCTCCCTGGCTGTCGACGAGCACCCCGTCCAGATCGAAGAGGACGACCTTCGGCCCGGCCATCGTTCACCGCACCCGGTCGGCGAAGGCGTCGTACCTGACCGCCAGCTCACGGGCGAGCGGCAGGCTGTCCTCGACGACCATCTCCGGACAGTGGTAGCCGAACAGTTGCTGCATGATCGACATGTTCTCCTTGGCGAAGACGATCCGGCCGCCGGGGTGGATGCCGTCGATGCCGTCGATGCGCTGGCACTCCTCGTTGACGGCGACGGCTGCCGCCTCGGTCATCCCGGCCGGCAGGTCGAGCCGGATGCCGCCGGCCGAGACCAGGACCGGATAGCCGCCGGTGCGACCCTGCGGCCCCGGCGCGTGCAGTCGCCGCTCCTCGACGCCGGACAGGGCCCGGATCACCTGCAGCGCCGAAGCCGCGGTGAGCTGCTGACCGTGTGTCCCGCCCTGCCGTTTCAGCTCCCCGGTCAGGCGGGCGAACATCCGCTCCGGCTCGGGTGCGAGCACCTCGCCGGTGTCCCTGTCGGACACCTCGATCGCGAACGGGACACCCTGCGCCTCGCCGAAGCGGTGCACGTGGTGGCTGAAGTAGTGGTGGGCGACCAGGCGTACGGTCAGCCCGGCCGGGTCGCGGCCCAGCTCGCCGGCGGCCGCGAAGGTGAGCGCGGGGACGATGTTGCCCACATTGCCGATGCCGATGTGCGGTGCCATCCCGATCGACGCCAGCGCGGGACCGACCGCGTCCGGGTAGGCGGTGTTGACCGTGACCGCGGCTGAGTCGGCCCGGCTGCGCGCGAGCATCAGGTGGTGGTTGAGCGCCAGGTGCATGGGCAGCCACGGTCCGAGCTGCGCCTCGTCGACCTCGCGGAAGACCTCCGCCGGCAGGTCGAGGATGGCCCGGGCGGCCTGCAGGGAGGCGGCGTTGACGATGACGTCGGGCGCGATCCGGTCGATCTGCTCGGCGGTGCGGTCGATGTCCTCCAGGTCGATCGCGGCGGAGCCGACCGAGGTGAACACGCCCAGGTTCGCCGCTGTGTACCGGGCCAGATTGGCGTGCCGCAGCGCGGTCTCGGCCGAGCGCGCGGCCACCACCACCTCGTACGGCGAGCCGGGCTCGGCGATCAGCATGTGCAGCAGTCGTCGGCCCAGGTCACCCAGGCCGATGATCAGGACTCGGGTCTTTCCAGCGTCGCGATTCATCGTCGAGGAATCCTCCGGGTGGGGTGGCCTGCGGAATCGTGGAAATGGACCGGTAACGCGGGCCTAGATTAACCGCCCCGGGCAATCCGCGTTGCTCCCCCGCCGCCATGATGATCAATCACAGAGGGCGACAATGATCAATGGATAAATAGTCGTCCAGAGATCCTTGCCGAATTAATTTTCATCCTCTATATGTGGCTTGACCGCCGGTTTGAGCTGTGCGAGTGTCCACATCGTCCGGGCCACGGGGGGAGCGATATGGCCGACACGCTGCCGCCTGTCTCCAGGTACCTGCTGGAGGAGGTCGGCGCCATCTGGGACGCGTCACCGACGGCGGCCGGCCCCGACGGCGCGGCCCGACTCGCCGCCCGGATCAACTCCCTCTTCACGATCGATCTCACGGCGGACGACCTGCTGGGCAAGCGCTCGGTCGCCGAGGTCTGCGCCGTCGTCCAGGCCGCCCTGGCCGGTCCCCCGCCCGCGTCCGGCGAGCCGACGGCGACCGCCGCCAACGACCATCCCCTGTCGTCCGCCCAGCAGCGGATCTGGTTCGTGCAGCAGCTCGCCGACGACGCGGTGCCCTACAACGTGCCGGTCCGGCTCGAACTCGCCGGCCCGGTCGACGAGGACGCCCTGCGGGCGGCGCTCGCCGACGTCTGGGCAGCGTACGAGATCCTGCGCACGACCTATCCCGTCACGGCCGGGATTCCGCTGGCCAGGGTCGGCGCACCGGATGCGCCGCCGCCGCTGCCGTCGATCGACCTGTCCGCCGAGGCGGATCCCGCCGCGGCCCTCGACCGCCTCGCGACCCAGCAGGCGGCGATCCCCTTCCGGCTGGAGCAGGAGCCACCCGTACGGCTCGCGCTGGCGCGCCGCAGCCGGGACCGGCTCGTGCTGGTCGCGACGCTCCACCACATCGCCGTCGACTGGGTGACGGTGAACAAGCTGGTCCGCGACCTGGGCGAAAGGTATTCGGCCCGGGTGCGCGGCGATGCCGCGGCCTCCGGCGGCGCCCACCCGGCGTACGGCGACGTGGCCCGGTGGGAATCGTCACCCGACGGGTCCGCGGCGATGGACCGCGCTGTCACGGCCCGGGCCGCCGCGCTCGCCGGTGTCCCCCCGGTCCGGTTGCCGACGGATCGGCCACGCCCTCGCCTGGCACGGTTCGTCGGCTCGGCGGTCCACGACCGCCTGGAGCCCGCCGCGGTCGGTGCGGTGCGGCGGCTCGCCGGGCGGTGCCGGGTCACCCCGTTCGCGATCCTGCTGGCGGCGTTCGTCGTCGTGCTCGGCCGGGCCGGCCGGCAGCCGGAGTTCACGGTCGCCACACCGGCGTCCGGCCGGGTCCGCGCGCAGTGGCAGGAGATCGTCGGTTGCTTCGTGAACGTGGTGCCGGTCGTCGTCCGGCCCGACGCCACAGCGACAGCCGCCGCGCTTGTCGCCCAGGTCGGCGAGGCGACGTGGGAAGCCCTGGACGCGCAGGACGCGCCGTTCGACCGGCTGGTGCGGGCGTCCGGGCAGGTGGCCCCGGTCCTCTTCTCGTACCAACCGAACTCGCCGCTCGTCGCCTTCCACGGTCTGGCCGACACCGCGCCCGAGTTCTCCAGCCCGCCCGGGTCGGCCAAGTACGACCTGAGCCTGTACGCGATCGGCCGAGGTCCCGGAATGCGGCTTGAGCTGGAGTACGACACCGACGTCTACGAGCGGGAGACCGCGGTGGCGGTGCTGGACACCTACACGGAAGCCCTGCACGCGCTCGTCCGCGATCCGGACGCGCTTGTCGACCTGTCCGCGCCGAGCGGCTTCGAGGGTGCCATCCGGCGAACCCGGCAACGCGCCGGCGGCCTCGACCAGGGGGCGTCCTGATGACCGCGTTGACGCCGGGGCTGCGGGCCTGCCTGCACGATCTGTTCGCGGAGCAGGCCGCGGCCCACCCGGACGCCGTCGCGGTGACGCACGCCGGTCGCCACCGCACCTATCGAGAGCTCGACAAGCGGGCGAACGCGCTGGCCCACCGGCTGCGCGCGGAGGGTGTGGGCCCGGGCGTCCTGGTCGCCGTCCGACTGCGCCGGACGCCGGAAGCGGTGGTCGCGCTGCTGGGGGTGGTCAAGGCCGGTGGCGCGTACGTTCCACTCGACCCCGCCCACCCGGCTGACCGGCACGCCTTCGTCTGCGCCGACTCGGGTGCCCGGCTGCTGGTCACGGACCAGCCGGCGGAGCATCCGTCCGGCCTGCCGGTCGTCGACATCGCCGCGATCGGCCCGGGCGTCGACACGGCGCCGGAGGGGACGGGCGCCGAGGCCGGCGACCTGGCGTACCTGATCTACACGAGCGGCTCGACCGGCCGGCCCAAGGGCGTGCAGGTGGAGCACGCGAACGTCGTCGCCCTGCTCGCCAGCACCGGCACCCGGTTCGGGTTCACACGCGACGACGTGTGGACGTTGTTCGCCTCGCTGGCGTTCGACGTGTCGGTGTGGGAGATGTGGGGCGCCCTCCTGCACGGCGCGCGGCTCGTGATCGTCGACGAGGACGACCGCCGCTCACCGGCAGCGCTGCACGACCTGCTGCGCCGGGAGAACGTCACGGTCCTGAATCTCACGCCCGCCGCCTTCCGTCAGTTGTCGCGCCACGAGGAGGACACCGACGCGGCGGCGCTGCCCGCCCTGCGCCGGGTGATCTTCGCCGGTGAGTCGCTGACGCCGGCGATGCTGCGGCCCTGGCTGCAACGGCACGGGGACGAGCAGCCACTGCTCGTCAACATGTACGGCATCACCGAGACCACTGTGCACTCGACGTGGCGGCGGATGACCACGGCCGACCTGGCCGAGCCCGACGCCAGCCTGATCGGTCTGCCGCTGGCGGGCTGGACGGCCGTGGTCCTGGACGAGGCCGGCCAGCCGGCGCCCACCGGTACGCCCGGCGAGCTGTACGTCGGCGGGGCCGGGGTGGCCCGCGGCTACGCCGGACGGCCCGATCTCACCCGGGCCCGGTTCGTGACCGGGCCGCCGGAATGGGGCGGCCGTCTGTATCGCTCGGGTGACAGCTGTCTCATCCGTCCGGACGGCGAACTGCAGTATCTGGGCCGCCTCGACCACCAGGTGAAACTCCGCGGGCACCGGATCGAGCTCGGCGAGATCGACGCGGCCCTCGGCGACCATCCCGCCGTACACGAAGCGGTGACAGTCCTCGACGAGCGTGCCGAGCAGGACGCGCGGCTCGTCGCGTACGTCGTCCTCGGCGCCGCCGCGGCGCCGGACGAGCTGCGCGCCCACCTGGCCCGGTCGCTGCCGGACTACATGCTGCCCGCCGTCTTCGTGACGCTGGATCGGCTGCCGCTGACCGGGAACGGCAAGGTGGACCGCGCGGCCCTGCCGGAGCCGGGCACCGAACGCCCGGCCCTGTCGGCCCCGCTGGTCCAGCCGCGGACCCGGGTGCAGCAGCAGCTCGCCGAGATCTGGGCCGAGGTGCTCGGCGTCGCCGAGGTCGGTCTCGACGACGACTTCTTCGACCTGGGCGGGCACTCGATGCTCGCCACCCGTGCCGTCGCGTTGGCCCGGGAGCGCTACGGGCTCGCCGTATCGCTGCGCTCGCTGTTCGACGCGCCGACCGTCGGCCTGCTCGCCGGGCTGCTCGACGAAGACCCCGTACCGGCCCTGTCCCCGAGTGCTCCCGTGGAGTCGAGAACGTGAGAGAACTGCTGCGCGACAAGGTCTACCTCCGCTACTGGCTGGCCGTGGTCGTCTCCTATCTGGGTGACGGCATCGTGAAGGTCACCGTGGTCTACGTGGCCGCCACCCTGACCGACGCCCCGGCGCTGTTCATCGCCGCGGTGGTGATCGCCCAGCTGGTGCCCTCCGGGATCCTCGGCACCTTCATCGGGCCGCTGGTGGACCGGATGTCGCCGCGCAACCTGCTCGTCGGGGCCGACCTGGCCCGGGTCGCGATCGTGCTGGCGATGATCCCGGCGTCACACCACGCGGCCCTGCTCCTCGTCCTGATCTTCCTGGAGGGCCTGGGCAAGGCGGTCTTCGAGACGGCCCGGATGGCGGCCATCCCGAAGGTCGTCGGCAACCACAGCCTCCCGGCGGCGATCGGGCTGTTCCAGAGCACGGTCCAGACGCTCAACCTGGTCGGGCCGCTGATCGGCGGCCTGCTCATCGCGACGACAGGCGTACGGTGGTCGTTCATCATCGACGCCGCCACGTTCGTCGTCAGCGCGCTCCTGCTCGGCAACCTGGCCGTGCTGCGAAACGCGTCGGTGGTGGCCACGCCGGCCGGGCAGTACTGGCAGTCGCTGCGCGACGGCATCCGCCGCGCGCTCGGCATTCCGACGCTGCGGATCGTGGCCTGGATGATGGTGCCGGCGATGATCGCGTTCGGCGTGTTCACCACAAACGTGAACACCCAGCTACTCGTCGCGTTCGGGCTGGGCGCCTTCGACTTCGGCCTGGCCACGGCGATGCTCGGGGCAGGCGCGATCCTCGGCGCCTTCTTCGGGCCGGTGCTCGTCAAACGCGTTCCGCTGGCCGATCTGCTCGCCGCCGCGGTGGCCCTGTTCGCCGTGTCGCTGGTGCTGCTCTGGCCGATCGACCACTTCCGGTTCGGCGGCCTGGCGGTGATCTGCGCCTGGTGCGCGCTCGCCGGGATGGGCATGAGCCTGGTCCAGGTGCCGGTCGCGAACATCCTGCTGCGCGACCTGCCCGACGATCTGCGCGGGCGCGGGATCGCGCTGCTCAACGCCCTGATGGTCAACTTCACGATCATCGGCGTGCTGCTCGGCGGCGCGGCCGCCAACTGGCTCGGCATCGCCGCGTCGATCATCGTCACCGGGGTGATCCTGATCGTGCCCGCGATCGCGTTGACCCGCACGACCCGCAGGATCGACAGGCAGCCCGCCCGGGCAGCGTCATGAGCGCCACCGTCGGAGTGCCGGTGACGGCCGACGCCCCGACCGTGGTGGCCGCCTGGGCGATAGTCCTCGGCGCGCTGCGCCGCGGCGGCACGGTGCGGCCGGCCGTGACTGTCGACGGGACGAGCCGGGTGATCGAGGCCGACCTGGACGCCCTCGGCACCGGAGCCGATCTCGTCGCGGCGTGTGCGGCGGGCGGCACGGACGCGGCCGACGCGGCCGACGACGTCGCGCTGGTCATCGAGCAGGGGCAGGCCGGGCTGAGCGCCAGGTCCGGGTCGGTCGGCCCGGTCCAGGCCGCGTTGCTGGCGGGCCTTGTCGCCCGTACGGCGGAGCGCATCGCCGCCGATCCGTCGGTGCCGTTGACGCGGCTCCGGGCGTTCACCGGGGAGGACACCGGCCCGCCCGAGGTGTGGCGCAGGGCCGCCGGGCAGGCGACGGACGCGCCGAGCCCCCGGCACGAGATCGTTCGGGAATGGGCACGTCGGGAGCCCGACCGGCTCGCGGTCGTCCACGGTTCGCGCCGGCTCACCTACGGCGACCTCGACGAGCGGGCCGACACGCTTGCCGACCGGCTGGTCGCGTACGGCGTGGGACCGGACGTCGCGGTCGCGGTGTGCCTGCCGCCGGGTTTCGAACTCGTCGTCGCCCAGCTGGCCGTGCTCAAGGCGGGCGGGTGTTACCTGCCGGTCGATCCGGGCTATCCCGCGGCCCGGATCGCCTTCCTGCTCGACGACGCCGACGCCCGCGTGGTGCTGGCCACCCCGGACGCCACGGTTCCCGCCGACCGCCCGGTGATCCACCTCGGCCCGGAGCCGATCGCGGCCGGTCCCACCGACGGTCCGGTGACCCACCGCGACCCGGAGCCGAGCGCGGGCGGCTGGGCCCCCGCCCCGGAGCAGGCGGTGGCCGGGGCGCGGCTCGGATACCTGCTCTACACCTCGGGCTCCGTCGGCGAGCCGAAGTGTGTGGCCGTGCCGGAGGCGGCCGTCGGCCGGCTGCTGGACGCCGTCGGCCGGCTGGTGCGGGTGCGGCCCGGGGACGCCGTCCTGGTCAGCTCGTCCGCCGCCTTCGACATCTCCACGGTGGAGATCTATCTGCCGCTGCTCAACGGCGGCCACCTGGTGATCGCCGACCGCGATCAGGTCCGCGCGCCGGACGAGCTGGCCCGGCTGATCGACAGGCACCGGGTACGGCTGGTGCAGGCCACCCCGTCGGCCTGGTGGGAGCTGGCCGAGGCGCTGGCGCCGGGCGGCCGCCGGGAGTGGCTGCAGGTCGTCGCGGCGGGCGAACCGCTGACGCCGGCGCTGGCCGGCCGGCTGCTGGCCGTCGCGGGCAGGGTCTTCAACGGGTACGGCCCTACGGAGACCACCATCTACTCGACCGTTGCGGAGATCACCACGGCCGACGAGGTCACCGTCGGTGAGCCGGTCGACGGAACGGTCCTGCACGTCGTCGACGAGCACGACCGGCCCCTACCGGCCGGCGTGCCGGGTGAGCTGCTGATCGGCGGGACGAACGTGGCACGCGGCTATCTACGCCGGCCGGAGTTGACCGCCGATCGGTTCGTACCGGACCGCTGGGGACACGAGGCGACGCCGTCCACCGTGTACCGCACGGGTGATCTGGCCTGGTGGGCGCCGGACGGTCGGCTGCGCCTGCTGGGCCGGATCGACGCTCAGGTGAAGGTTCGCGGCTACCGGATCGAGCCGGGCGAGGTGCAGGCCCGGTTGAACGAGCACCCGGACATCGTGGCGTCGGTGGTCCGGGCCCGCGAGTTCGGCCCCGGCGACACCCGGCTGGTCGCCTTCGTCGTCACCGCCGGGGACAAGCCGATGCCCCTCGGCGAGCTGCGGGAGTGGTGTGCGGTCACGCTGCCCGGCCATCTCGTGCCGACGGTCTGCCTGCGGCTGCCCGCGCTTCCGCTGACCGGCAGCGGCAAGATCGACGACCGGTCGCTGCCCGGCCCGGCGGAGATCCTCGCCTGGCCGCCGGACGACGCCGCATCGGCGACCTCCGACCTGACCCGGCCCCGGACGGCTGCCGAGCGGGCCGTGGCCCGGATCTGGCAGAAGGCGCTGTGGGCCGACGACCTCGACGTGCACGACGACTTCTTCGCGATGGGCGGCGACTCGCTGCTGGCCACCCAGGTCACCCGGGAGCTGCAGAGCGAGTTTCTGCTCACGGTGCCGATCCAGGCGATCTTCCGGTTCCCGACCGTCGCGCGGTTGGCCGCCGCCATCGTCGACGGCCGGGCGGCCGGCGAGGTCGATGTCAGCGTGCGGGCCGAGCCGTCGGAGGCGCGTCGTGGCTGACCGTTCGACACTCGTGGTCGTCTACGACCGCGGCAGCCTGTCACCGACCCGGCTGGCCGAGGTGGCCGCGTGCAACGAGGCCGAGTTGCTGTTCGTGGTGGGCGCCGAGGCGGCGACCGGAACGCCGATCCCCGCGGCCGCGGCACACGCCGAGGAGATGATGCCGGCGCTGCGCATGTGCGGGGAGGTCGTGACCGGCGTGCCGGGCCGGCTGGACGAGCTGCTCACCGCGATCGACGCGCACCAGCCGGCCGGCATCGTCACCTTCAGCGAGTTCCAGCTGGCGCCGACGGCCCGGCTGGCCGCCCGGCTCGGTCTTCCGCACCACGCCCTCGACGACATCCCGGCCATCACCCTCAAGGACGCGCAGCGGCAACGGTTCGCCGAACGCGGCGTCGACGCGCTGCGCGCCGAGGTGGTCACGGCGCCCGGCCAGCTGGAGGCGGCCCTGGAGAAGGTCGGCCTTCCCGCCGTGGTCAAGCCGGTGTGGGGCGCGTCCAGCCGGAACACCCGCGCCGTGCACACGGCGGCCGAGGCGCACGCCTTCGTCGCCGGGCTCCTCGCCGGCACCGGCCCCGGGGTTCCGGAGAGCGCGCTGATCCTCGAGGAGCTGCTCGTCGGCCGGCCCACGCCGGCGCCGTGGGGCGACTACATGGCCGTCGACTGCGCCGTCCGGCAGGGCCGCGCCGAGGCGCTGTTCACCTCCAGCAAGTTCACGCTTGCCGAGCCGTTCCGGGAGCGCGGCGCGTACGGCACCCGGTCCGTGGTGGAGCCGGCACTCGTCGCCGAGGTCGAGGCGCTCGCCTGCCGGGCGGTCGAGGCGCTCGGTGTCACCACCGGCATCGCCGACGTCGAGATCAAGCTGACCCCGGACGGGCCGCGGGTGATCGAGGTGAACGGCCGGCTCGGCGCCTGGGTCGACGACCTCGCCGTACGGTCCGAGTCGGCGGTCCCGGCCGAGGTGGCCGTACGCGCCGCGCTCGGCCTGCCGTTCGACGGACGCCGCGAGGCCGTGCCGGACAACCCGATCGCCTTCCACTACCTGCTCGTCCCGCCCGTCGGGGTGACGGAGGTGCGGGCCATCCACGGCGTGCCGGCCCTGCGCCGGGTCCCGCACGCCGACCGGGTGACGGTGCTGACCAGCCCGGGCAGTCCGGCCGGCTGGGAACTCGGCGCCACCGTCAACGCGGCCGCCGTATCCGGCACGGTGGCGACCCACGACGAGCTCGCCGAAACGGTCGCGGCCCTGGAGGAGGTGCCGTGGATAACGTACGGGTGACAGCACAGTCCCGGTCGGATTCGCCGTGGCTGCGGCCGATTGTCCGGCCGGTGACGACGGGTCAGCTGATCATGCTGCCGCACGCGGGTGGCAGCGCCCACGCGTACCGGGACTGGGCTTCGATTCTGCCGGCCGAGTTCGCGCTGTCGGCAGTCGAGTACCCCGGCTACGGCTCCCGGATCAGCGAAGAGCCGATCGACGACCCGGCCGTCATGATCTCCGAGCTGGCCGGGCTGCTGGCCGAGGTACGGGCGCAGCTGGACGGCAGGCTTCTGATCCTCGGCGGGCACAGCCTCGGCGCGATACTGGCCTACGAGGTGGCCCTGGTGCTACAGGCGGCCGGCCGGCCGGTCGACGCGCTGCTGCTGTCCGGCTCGGTGCCGGCCCATCAGGGCCACCTCGTGCCCGATCTCAGCGTGCTGAGCGACGCCGCCCTCGCCGCCGCGCTGGGCGCCGACGGCGACATTCCCGCCGCCGTCCTCGACGACGCCGACGCGCGTTCCTTCTATCTCCCGTTGGTTCGGCGAGGGCTGGCCTTCGCCCGCCGGACATCCGCGGTCGCGGCCACGAGATCGGCCGGCCGGGAGCGGGTGCATGCGCCGGTGGTCGTGCTCGGCGGCACTGCCGACAGGCGCTGCCCGGCGTCCGCGCTCGGGTCGTGGGCCGACGTCGTGGACGGCCCGCTGGAGATCGCCCTGCTGCCCGGCGGCCACTTCTTCCATCGTGGACAGTTGGGCGAGGTCGGCCGGTTGCTCACCGGCCTGATCACGCGGGTCGGGGGCTGACCGTGGCCGTTCAGCCGGCTTCGTTCATCGTCTCCCCACAAACGCCGCAGTGGTCTCCAAGGTCGCACAACCATTCCGAAATGTGAATACAGCGGGGCGAACCAGATCCCGGGGAGGACGGCATGGCTGACAACGGTGACGACGGGCTCGGCATTGCGATCGTCGGGATGGCCGGTCGCCTGCCGGGCGCCGAGACCCTCGACGCGTTCTGGGCCGCCCTGGTGGCCGGCGAGGAGGGGCTCACCCGGTGGACCCCGGACCAGCTCGCCGACGCCGGTGTGCCGGCCGAGACCCGTGACGATCCCGCGTACGTGCCGGTGGTCGGCGCCCTGCGACGGCCCGCACGGTTCGACGCCGAGTTCTTCGGTTACACCCCGGCCGAGGCCGAGCTGACCGACCCGGAACAGCGGATGCTGCTGGAAACCGCGTGGCACGCGCTGGAAGATGCCGGGTACGCCCCGCAGCAGCTCACCGGCCGGGTCGGGGTCTTCGCCAGCGGCAGCACGAGCGGGTACCGGTCGCAGCGCATCGACGCCGACCCGGAACGCCGTCGCACCACACTTCCGGTGCAGGCAGCCGTCAGCACCGACCTCGACATGCTCGCGCTGCGCGTGGCGTACAAACTCGACCTGCGCGGCCCGGCCGTGACCGTGCAGACCGCCTGCTCCTCATCGCTGGTGGCGGTGCACCTGGCAGCGCAGAGCCTGCTGCTGCGCGAGTGCGACGTCGCGCTGGCCGGCGGCGCCGCCGTGCGGCTGCTCGACGCCCAGGGCTACCACTACGACGAGGGTGGCATCCTGTCGCCGGACGGGCACTGCCGGCCGTTCGACGCGGCCGCCGCGGGCACGGTCGTCGGCGACGGGACCGCGGTGGTCGCCCTGAAGCGGCTCGACGACGCCCAGCGCGACGGCGACCACGTGTACGCCGTGATCCGCGGCTCGGCGGTCAACAACGACGGCGCCGAGAAGGCCGGGTTCACCGCGCCGTCGCCGCGCGGCCAGGCCGAGGTGATCGCGGAGGCGCTGGCGGTGGCCGGGGTCGACCCGGCGACCGTGCGGTACGTCGAGGCGCACGGCACCGGGACTCCGCTCGGTGACCCGATCGAGGTGCGGGCGCTGACCGAGGTGTTCGGGCCGGTGGCCGCGCCGGGGAGCTGCCTGCTCGGCTCGGTGAAGGGCAACGTCGGCCACCTCGACACGGCCGCCGGGGTGGTCGGCCTGATCAAGGCGGCCCTGGCCATCGCGCACCGGTACCTCCCGCCGACGCTGCACTACCGGAGCGCCAATCCGGCGACCGGCCTGGACGGCAGCCCGTTCCGGGTCAGCGCGACAGGTGAGCCGTGGCCGCGAACGCCCGATCCCGCCCGGGCCGGGGTCAGCTCGTTCGGTATCGGCGGCACGAACGTCCACGTCGTTCTTGAGGCGCCGCCGGCGTCGGCCGCCCGTGGGCTGCCGGAGCAGACCCGCCAGGTCCTTCCGGTGTCGGCTCGGACGCCGGCCGCGCTCGACGCCGCCTGTGCCCGGCTCGCCGACCGGCTGGCCGCGGACTCCGGGCTGCGCCTCCCGGACGTCGCGTACACGTTGCAGAGCGGCCGTGCCGAATTCCCGTTCCGGCGGGCCGTGACCGGCACGGACGCCGCCGACGTGATCGCGGCCCTGCGCGCCTCGCGCACCGCGACACGGTCCGAGCCGGCCGCCGCCGTCTTCCTCCTCCCCGGCCAGGGCAGCCAGTATCCGGGCGCGGGCGCACGGCTCCACGACAGCGAGCCGGAGTTTCGGGCCGCCTTCGACGAGTGCGCCAAGGGGTTCGGCAGCCGGCTCGGGATCGACCTGCACGCGGTGGCCTTCGCCGACGACGACACAGCGGCCGAGCGGCTGCGGCAGACCGTGCACACCCAGCCGGTCCTGTTCAGCCTCGACTACGCGGTGGCGCGCACGCTGCTGGCCGCCGGGATCCAGCCCGCCGCCCTGCTCGGGCACAGCCTGGGCGAGTTGGTCGCCGCGTGCCTGGCCGGCGTGTTCACCCTGGACGACGCGATCACCGTGGTGGCCGCGCGGGCACGGCTGCTGAACCAGGTGGCGCCGGGCCGGATGCTGACCGTGGCCGCGCCCGCCGAGACCGTCGAGAAGCTGCTCGACGGCGACGGAAACGCCGTGGTCGCCGCCGTCAACAGTCCGCGTTCCTGCGTGGTCGCGGGTACGCCGGACGAGATCGCCGAGGCCGAGCGGCGGCTCACCGAGCACGGTCTGCGGCCGAAGGCGCTGGCCACCTCGCACGCCTTTCACACCGCGCTCGTCGAGCCGGCCCTGCCGGAGTTCGGCGACGTCCTTCGGGGCATCCCGCTGACCGCGCCGAGGATCCCGTTCGTGTCCAACGTGACCGGCACGTGGATCACCGACGAGCAGGCCACCGACCCGCAGTACTGGGTCGGGCACGTCCGCCGACCGGTCCGGTTCTCCGACGGCGTGCGCGCGGTGTTGGGTCGCGGGGTGCTTGTGGAAGCCGGGCCGGGCAGCGCGCTGACCACCCTGGCCGGGGCGCACGGCAGCGACGACGCGCCGGTCGCCGCGGTGGCTCTGCTGCGGCACCGCCAGGGTGTGCCCACCGACGAGGTCACGTCCTTCCGCGACGGCGTCGCCGAGCTGTGGAGCCGCGGGGTGCCGGTGGACTGGGCGGCGTGGCACGGGACGGCCGGGCGTCGGGTCTCGCTGCCGGGCTATCCGTTCGAGGGCGACGACCACCTGCTGCCGCGCCCGGGTGAGCAGAACCCGACGGGCCGTCTCGACCCGGCCCACTGGACGAGCGTGCCGGTGTGGCGGCGGGTACCACCGGCGGCGCCCGCGCCGACCGGCCCGCGCAGCTGGTTCATCCTGCCCGACCATGCCGGTGTGGCCGCGAGTCTCGTGCCGTTGCTGGAAGCCCGCGGCGACACCGTGCGGATCGCCGACGACGGCCTGCCCGCCGGCCGGATCGATCACGTCGTGGACGCCCGCGGCATCGGCGGCGACCCGGGCCTGCCGGCACTGTTCGACATTGCCCGCTCACTCGGCGCTTCCGGAGACAGCCGGCCGGTCCGGATCGACGTGCTGACCGACGAGCTGCACGACGTGGACGGCACGGGCGCGCACGGGCCGCAACGGGCGACGGTGCTCGGCGCGGCCCGGGTGCTGGCCCAGGAGTTCGACGCCATCCGTACCCGGTGCGTCGACGTCCGCCGGTCCGACACCGGCCTGGCCGAGCACCTGGTGGCCGAACTGAGCGCCGACAGCCCCGACGAGGTGGTCGCGCTGCGCGGCGGCCGGCGCTGGCTTCCGGCGTACGCGGGAATCGATCTCGGACCGGCGCCGGCCGAGCAGGTCTGGAACCGCGACGCCACCTATCTGGTGACCGGCGCCACGCACGAACCCGGGTTGTCCTTCGCCGAGGACATGATCGGCCAGGGCGCGCGGGTCATGCTGGCCGGGCCGCCCGGCTTCCCGGCGCTTGACGAATGGGCCACGACCGAGCTGCCGGCGCAGACCCGGGACCGGCTCGTCCGGTTGGCCGAGTCCGGCCGGATCGGCTTCGTCGCGGCCGACCTGGCCAGTCGGGAAGGCGTGCGGCGGGTGGTGGACGCGGCCCGCGAACACCTCGGCGCCGTCGACGGGGTCGTGCACGCGGTGGACGTGCGCGGTTCCGGGCTGATCGCCCTGAAGACCGCCGAGCAGATCGACACAGTGCTGAACGCCCGGGTGCGCTCGACCCTGCTGCTCGACGAACTGCTCCCGGGCGACCTGGACTTCTTCCTCACCGTTTCCAGTACGACCGGACTGGTCGGTGGGATCGGCCAGGCGGAGAACGCCGCGGTGGCCACGTTCCTCGACGCGTTCGCGGACGCGCGGGCCGCGAGTGGCCGGCCGGTGACCACGATCGCGTGGGCGCAGTGGGCCTTCGACGACTGGCACGAACAGCAGGCCGGCACTCCGGCGATGCGCGACGGTTTCGCCAGGCACCGGCGCGAGGCCGGCGTACGGGCGCAGGAGGGCGTGGCCGCCGCCCGGGCGGTACTGGCCGCTGGGCTTCCGCGCGCCGTGGTGTCCGCGGTGGATCTGCGGTCGGTGCTGGCCGGCGGGGCCGCCCTCGACGCGCACGCGGTCGCCGAGTCGTTGCGCGGCCCGGCCACCGCGGCTTCCTCCTCCTGGGATCCGGCCGACACCTGGCCCGACGACGAGGTGGCGCAGAGCGTCGCCCGGGTGTGGCACGACGTCCTCGGCCGCGACGGCTTCGCCGCGGACGACGACTTCTTCGAGCTCGGCGGAAACTCGCTGTTCGCCATCCAGATCATCGCCCGGCTCCGGGAACTGCACGGGGACCTGCCGATGAACGTCATCTTCGAGGCCGCGACGGTGCCCGGGGTGGCCGCCGCGATCCGGCAGCAGCAGGCCGCGGGCCTCGGCCTCGACGAGTTCGAGGCGCTGCTGCGCGAGGTGGAAGGGCTGTCCACCGAGGAGACCGCCGACCGGCTGGGGGAAAATCATGTCTGACGTCGACACGACTCGGGCGCTGCGGGAGCGGGTGGCGTCGCTGTCCGAACCCCAGCGCCGGCTGCTGGAACGCAGGTTGCAGGAGCGACGCAGCGCACTGCCGTGGTTCGCCCGGCCCGACGAGGGATCGCCGGGCACCCGGGCCGGCCGGGACCGCCGCACCCGGCGGCCGACCAGCCGGATGGACTTCAGCCTGTTCTTCTTCTCCAGCGACGGCTCGATCGAGGGCCCGGGCAAATACCGGATGCTGCTGGACTGCGCGCGGTACGCCGACCAGCACGGCTTCGCCGGGATCTGGGTGCCGGAGCGGCACTTCGTCGACTTCGGCGGCCTGTTCCCGAACCCGGCGCTGCTGGCGGCGGCGATCGCGACGGTGACCGAGCGGCTGTCGATCCGGGCGGGCAGCGTGGTCGTGCCGCTGCACCATCCGGTCCGGATCGCCGAGGACTGGTCGGTGGTGGACAACCTCTCGGGCGGCCGGGTGTCGATCTCCTGCGCCTCCGGCTGGCATCCGGACGACTTCGTGCTCGCCCCGGATCCGAGCCCGGACCGCTACCAGCAGCGCCGGACCGAGATGTTCGAGCGGATCACGCTGGTGCAGCGGCTGTGGCGCGGCGAATCGGTGCCGTTGCAGCGGCCGGACGGCGAGACCATCCAGGTCCGGTCGATGCCGCGCCCGTTGCAGCCGGAGCTGCCGATCTGGATTTCCGCATCGGGCAACATCGACACGTTCGTCCAGGCCGGCCGGGCCGGCGCGAACGTGCTGACCGGGCTGGTCGCCCAGCAACTGCCAGACCTGGGCCGCAAGATCGCCGCCTACCAGGAGGCCAGGCGGGACAACGGCCACGGTCCCGGGCGGGTCGGCGCGATGGCGCACACGTTCGTCGGCACGTCCGACGACGAGGTCCGCGAGCTGGTCCGCCGCCCGCTGATCGACTACCTCACCGACTTTCTGGCCCAACAGGACAGCTTCGGCAGCGTGTTCTCGCAGCTGAACACCGAGGAGCGGGAGGCCATGCTGAGCGCGATGTTCGATCGCTACTACGACACGATCGCGCTGCTGGGCACGCCCGACAAGTGCGAGACGCTGATCGAGGACCTGGTCGACATCGGGGTGCACGAGGTGGCCTGCCTCGTCGACTTCGGCGTCGAGCAGGCCCGGGTGCTGGACAGCCTGCGGCACCTCACCGACCTCAAGGACCGTTACCGCGGCGAGCAGGACGCCGCATGACCGACATCGCCGACCGGCTGGCAAAGCTCACCCCGCAGCAGCGGGCGCTGCTCGACAGGCGGCTGCGGGAACGGGGCGGCGCCGCGCCGTCCGAGCAGCCGATCGCCCCGCGCGGCCACGGCCGGCCCAGTCCGCTCACCGTGGACCAGGAGCGGATCTGGCTGATTCACCAGTTCGACAGTGACGACCCGGCGTACAACGTCTTCTTCGCCTGGCGCCTGCGCGGTGACCTGCGGCTGGACGCGCTGCGCTGGGCCCTCGGCGCGCTCGTCGCCCGACACGAGGCGCTGCGGACCACGTTCCGGCTCGACGGTCTGCGGCCGGTGCAGGTGGTGCACGACGAGCTGGCGTACGAATACCGCGAGTTCGACCTGACGGACGAGCCTGCCGAGGCCCGGGAACAACGGATGTGGGAGCTCGGCGCCGGCGAGGTGCGCCGGCCGTTCGACATCGTCGCCGGGCCGCTGGTGCGCATCTCGGTGCTCCGGCTGGCCGCGGACCACACCGTCATGATCGCCACGATCGACCACCTGGTGTGGGACCGGCGGTCGCTCGGCGTCTTCGGCGCCGAGGTCGCCGAGTTCTACAACGCGAAGCTGGCCGGCCGGGAGCCCGAGCTGGGCGCCCTGCCGGTCCAGTACGCCGACTACGCCGAGTGGCAGCCGCGCTGGGTGGACGAGCGGATCAAGGCGCGTGAGGTGCCGTACTGGCGGGAACGGCTCGGCGGGGCGTCGATGGTGCTGGAGTTACCGGCCGACCGGCCCCGGCCGCCGGTGCAGACGTTCAACGGCGCCCGCTACGAGTTCCACCTGCCGGTCGCGCTCACCGAGGCGATCCGGGAGTTGGCCCGCCGCGAGGGCACGACCGTGTACGTCGTCGTGCTGGCGGCGTGGCAGTTGCTGCTGCACCGGCTCACCGGGCAGCAGGACATCATCGTCGGCACCACCTCGTCGACCCGCAGCCGGTCCGAGCTGGAGGCGCTGATCGGCTATTTCCTGACCATGCTGCCGCTGCGTACGGTCATCCGTCCGGAGATGACGTTCCGGGAGCTGCTGCACTCGGTGCGGCGCACCGTGGTGGACGCGTTCGACCACAAGGACATCCCGTTCGGGACGCTGCTCGACGAGCTGGACGTCGACCGGGATCCGAGCCGCAACCCGGTCTACCAGACGTCGTTCATGTTCGTCGACTTCCACGAGGACCCGGTGCCGTTGTCCGGGCTGCGGCTGGAAGCGCTGATCTTCGACAACCACACGGCCAAGGACGAGTGCATGCTCTGCGTCTTCGACGACGCGGTGCTGGCCGACCACCTGTTCGGGCTGTTCGAGTACAACACCGACCTGTTCGACACCGAGACGATCGCGCGGTTGGCCCGCTATCTGCGCCGGCTGCTGGAGCAGGGGGTGACCGACGCCGGCCGGCCGGTCGGCCGCCTGTCGCTTGCCGACGACGCCGAGCTCGCCACGATGCTGACGGCATGGAACAGCACGGCCGTCCCCCGGGAGGCCGGGCTCACCCTGGACGGGCTGATCCGGCGGCAGGCCGCGGCGAGCCCGGCGGCGGTCGCGGTGTCGTCCGGCGACGAGCGGATCACGTACGCCGAACTCGTCGAGCGGGCCGGCGCCCTGGCGACGTATCTGCGCGGGCGCGGCGCCGGGCCGGAGCGCGTGGTCGGCGTCTGCCTGGAGCGGTCCGTCGACCTGGTGGTGGGTCTGCTCGGCGTGCTGATGTCCGGCGCGGCCTATCTCCCCCTGGATCCCGGCCATCCGCCGCAGCGGCTCGCCACCATGTGCGCCGACGCGGGCGCGATGGCGCTGCTGACCGAGGCGGAGCTGCGCCCGGTGCTCGCGGAGTGTGCCGGCGAGGTGGTCTGCCTGGATCTCGACCGGGACGCGATCGCCGCCTGCGGGCCGCTCGGGGCCGGTCCGGCGCGGTCCGACGAGCGGCTCGCGTACGTCATCTACACGTCCGGATCGACCGGGCGGCCGAAGGGCGTCGAGGTCACCCACCGCAACCTGGTGAACCTGGTGCTGGGCATGGCCGACGAGATCGAGCTGACCGCCAGTGACGTCCTGGCCGCGGTCACCTCCGTCTCGTTCGACATCGCCGGCCTGGAGCTGTACACACCGCTGGCGCGTGGCGCCGAGGTCGTGGTCGTGCCTCGCGCGGTCGGCCAGGACGGTGCCGCCCTGCGCGACCTGCTCACCGACCGCGGCGCCACCGTCGTGCAGGCGACCCCGGCCACCTGGCACCTGCTGACCGGGTCGGGCTGGCGCAACACCGGCGCGCTGCGGGTGCTGGTCGGCGGTGAGGCGTTGCCGCCGGTGCTGGCCGGGGTCCTCGCCGACGGTCCCGCTCCGGTGTGGAACGTGTACGGCCCGACCGAGACGACGATCTGGTCCACCTGCTGGCCGGTCGAGCCGGGCGCGGGTCAGATCTCCATCGGCCGCCCGATCGCGAACACCGAGGTGTACGTCCTGGACGAGCACCTGGAACCGGTGAGTGCCGGGCTGCCCGGTGAGCTGTACATCGGCGGCGCCGGGGTGGCCCGCGGCTACCACGACCGGCCCGGGCTCACCGCCGGACGGTTCGTGCCCGACCACCTCAGCGGTCGCCCCGGCGCCCGGCTGTACCGCACCGGCGACCAGGTCCGCTACCGCCCGGACGGCACCCTGCTCTTCCTCGGCCGCGACGACGGCCAGGTGAAACTACGCGGCTACCGGATCGAGCTGGGCGAGATCGAAACCCGGCTGGCCGAGCATCCGGAGGTGGCCCGCGCGGTCGCCATGGTGCGCGAGGACCGGCCCGGCGACCGCCGCCTGGTCGCCTATGTCCAGCCGAGCGGCGAGGCGTTCCGGCCCGAGGACCTGCGCGAGCATCTGCGCGCGTTCGTGCCCGACTACATGGTGCCCGCCGCCCTGGTCGCGATGTCCGACTTCCCGCTGACCACCAGCGGCAAGATCGACCGCCGGGCGCTGCCGCCACCGCCTGCCGAACGACAGGGCGCCGGGTTCGTCGCGCCCCGCGATCCGGTGGAACTCGCCGTGGCCGCGATCTGGGAGGACGTGCTCGGCACCCGCCCGGTCGGCCTGCACGACCGGTTCTTCGACCTGGGCGGCCACTCGCTGCTGGTGCTGAAGCTGATGACCGAGATCGAAAGCAGGTTCGGCCGGCAGTTGCCGATGGCGGCGATCTTCCAGGGCGCGACCGTGGAACGGTTCGCCCACCTGCTGCGCGACGGCTACGCGCCGGAGCAGGAGGCGCACCTGGTGGAGATCCGGTACGGGACCGCCGGGCGGCCGATCTTCTTCGCGCACCCGGCCGGCAGCGAGGTGGTCTGCTACATGCCGTTCGCCCGGCTGACCGAGCCGCTGCACCGCCCCATGTACGCGATCGCACCCCCACCGCTTGTCGACGGCGAGTTGCCGTACGCGACGTTCGAGCAGCGGGCCGCCGCGTACGTCGAGCTGATCCGCCGACAGCAGCCGGCCGGCCCGTACACGGTCGCCGGGTGGTGCTACGGCGGCGTGAACGCGTTCGCCATCGCCGCCGAGCTGGAGAGCCAGGGCGAGCAGGTCGAGCTGACGTTGTTCGACTCGCACCCGCCGGTCTACGTCACCGCGGATGAGGAGCCCGACCGGTCGGACATCGTGGCCGCCCTCGCGCAGAACCTGCAGTGGGACTACGGCGACGGTCTGCTCGGCCTCGACCAACTGCGCGAGATGACCGACGACGAGCACCTGGACTACCTGCTCGACATCGCGCGCAAGGGCGACTACCTGCCACCGGACGCCGGCCGCGACCGGATGGCGCTGGTGCTCGACCTGTGGGTCGCGAACCTGCATCTGGTGTGGAAGTACCGGCCGCGGCCGCTGGCCACGCCGTACACGCTGGTGCTGGCCCGCGACGAGGACCCGGCGCTGTACGCCCGCTGGAACGAGCTGGCCGGCGGCGGGCTCACCGTCCGGACGGTCGACGGCAACCACTACACGATGATGCGCGAGCCGCTGGTGGCCGCGGTCGCAGCCGTACTCAACGAGCCGAGGGAGGACGCCTGATGAGCGTCGAGATCCTGCCCGCGTCCGCGGCACAGCAGCGGCTGTGGTTCATGGCGGAGATGCGGCCGGGCGACCCGTTCTACAACGTGCCGTTCGAGTTGCGGTTCGACGGCCCGCTCGACCCGGCGGCGCTGCGCCGCGCGCTGACCGAGCTGGCCCGGCGGCAACCCGCGCTGCGGACCGGGCTGCGCGCCGTCGACGGCCACGTCGAGCAGGTCGTCGCGGCGCCCGGGCCGGTGGAGGTGGCGACCGGGCAGGACGACGACGTAGCCGCCTTCCTCGACCGGGGCTTCGACCTCGCCGCCGGGCCGCTCGCCCGGTTCCTGCTGGTCCGGGTGTCCGAGACGGAGCACCGGCTGGCCGGCTGCGTGCATCACATCGTCTTCGACGGCGTCTCGCTGGACCTCTTCCGCACCGAGCTGATCAGCCTGTACGCGACGTACGCCGCGGGCGCCGAGCCGGCACCCCGGGAGCCCGCCGACTACGCCGGCTACTCTCGTCGCCGTGCGGCGGCGGCCGGTGACGGCGCGGCGACGTTCTGGACCAAACACCTGACCGGCGCTCCGGAGGTGATGGACCTGCCGCTGGACCGCTCCCGCCCGGCGGTGACGCGGCACCGGATGGCGTACCTGAGCCGGACGATCGCCCCGGCCGTGGCCGACCGGCTCGCCGGTGTGGCCCGACGGTTCCGGGCGAGCGAGTACATGCTCACCAAGGCGGCCTGCGACGTGCTGCTCCGCCAGCACGGCGTCACCGACGTGGTGACCGCGCTCGCGCTCGCCGGCCGCGACGATCCGGCGACGGCCGATCTGATCGGCTATCTCGCCCGGCCGGTCGTGGTGCGCACCGAGTTCGGCGACGACCCGTCGTTCGGCGACCTGCTGGGCCGCGTGCGGGGCAGCCTGCTGGACGCGATGGAGCAGCCGGACCTGCCGTTCGAGACGGTGCTGGGGGCGCTCGGCGTCGCACACGACCCCAGCTACTACCCGTTCTACCAGGTCATGTTCGGTTACGAGGAGGTGCCCGCGCCGGCCAACGCGGGTGAGCTGACCGTCCGCGTGTCCTATCCGCTGCTCCCGACGGCCAAGGTGGAGCTGGACTTCGCGCTCACCCGTACGGAGCAGGGTCTGCGGTTCCGGATCGGCTACCGCGAGGACCTGTTCGACGCGGTGACCGTGCAGCGCATGCTGGAGCGGCTGGAGACGATCCTCGGCCGGATCGTCGAGGATCCGGCGCAGCCGGTCTCCGACCTGATCGCGGCCACCGACGCGGACGTCCGGCTCGTTCTGCACGACTGGAACGACACCGCGGGTGAGGTGCCCGACCTGCTCATCCACCAGTTGCTCGAACGCCAGGCGGCGGCCACCCCGGATGCCGTCGCGGCCCGCTCCGGGGACCGGCGGTGGAGCTACCGCGAGCTCGACGCCGCCGCGAACCGCGCCGGTCACCTGCTGCTGGATCTCGGCGTCGTCCCCGAGGCCCGGGTCGGCGTGTGCCTGCCCCGCTCGCTGGAGATGCTCGCCGTCATGCTCGGCATCTTCAAGGCCGGTGGCGTGTGGGTGCCGCTCGACCCGGCACTCCCGCAGCGACGGCTGGACCAGATCGTCGCGGATGCCGGCCTGGCCGTGATCGTCGCGGCACCACGGTACGCCGAGCGGGTGGCCGGGTATCCCGCCCGACACGTCGAGCTGACCGAGGACGATCCGCGGCTGCTCACCGGCCCGGACGGCCCGGTCGACTCACCGGTCCGGCCGGCCAACGCCGCGTACATCCTGTTCACCTCCGGCTCGACCGGCGGCCCCAAGGGCGTGGTGCTGGAGCACCGCAACCTGATCAACATCATCACCTGGGCGCACCGTGAGCTGGGCCCGGAGACCTTCACCTCGGTGCCGCTGATCAGCTCGATGACCTTCGACGTGTGCATGTGGGAGATCTTCACCGCGCTGGCCGGCGGTGGCACGGTGGTGATCGCCGAGGACGCGCTCGCGCTGCCCCGTACCCCGGGCACCGACACGCTGTCGCTTGTCACAGCGGTGCCGTCGATCTGGAGCGAGCTGCTGAAGATGGGTGGCCCGCCCGGCTCCCCGCCCACCGTCGTCTCCAACGGCGAGGTGCTGGCCCCGTCGGTGCTGCGAGGGCTCGCCGAACTGCCCGGCGTCGAGCGGATCTACAACATGTACGCCCCGACCGAGACCACCACGTTCTCACTGTTCACCATCGTGCGTCCGGGGGAAGCGATCCCGATCGGGCGGCCGATGCTCAACACCAAGGCGTACATCCTGGATCCGCGCAAGCGGCCGGTGCCGCCGGGGGTGGTCGGCGAGCTGCACCTCGGCGGCGCCGGGGTCACCCGCGGCTACCTGAACCGGCCGGCACTCACCGCCGAACGGTTCATCCCCGACCCGTTCTCCACCACCGGCGGCGAGCGGCTGTACGCCACCGGCGACCTCGTCCGGTACGCCTCGGACGGGCGCATCCTCTACGTCGGCCGGGTCGACCACCAGGTCAAACTGCGCGGAGCGCGGATCGAGCTGGGCGAGGTCGAGGCGATCATCCTCACCCATCCGGCGGTCGGCGAGGCCTGCGCGATGGTGCGCCGCGCGGCGTCCGGCGACGAACTGGTGGCGGCGGCCGCACCCCGACCGGGAGCCGCGGTGAGCGATGCCGAGGTGCGCGGTTTCCTGGCCGACCGGCTGCCCGCGTACATGGTGCCCGCGGTGCTGCGGGTGACCGACAGCCTGCCGCTGCTGCCGAGCGGCAAGCTGGACCGCAAGGCGGTGCTGGCCCTGCTCGCGGCCGCTTCCGCCGACCGGCCCAAGGAGGCCACCGTCGGCGAGGCCGAGGAGCGGGTGGCCGCCTGCTGGGCGGAGGTGCTCGGCGGCGTGGCCGGCGCGACCGACAACTTCTTCGACGCGGGCGGCAACTCGCTGCTGATCATCCGGCTGCGGGAGGCCCTGCGCGCCGCGTTCGGTCGTGACGTCCACGTCATCGACCTGTTCCGGCATCCGACCATCCGTGCCATGGCGACGTTCCTCACCGGTGCGGCCGCGCCCGAGTCCGTGTCCACCGGCAGCGAGCGCGGCTCGGCGCGCCGGACCGCCCAGCTCTCCGCCGCCCGCCGGTCGCGGACCACCACCTGATCCCGTCTCGTTCCGTCTTCGGCTCACGGTCGTCGATGCACTCGACGATTTCCGTACGCCGTTCGCTCCCGGGGGAAACCGCATGCCGACAACCAGGACCGTCCCGCCCGACCTCGCCGACATCCGGGCGCGCACGCTCGCCGGGCTACGCGACGCACTGTCCGCCGAGGACGTGGCGGGCGCCGAGAACTGCGCGCAGCGGCTGTACGCGGCGCTGCCGGTCCGGGAGCGGCCCGGCGACAACGTCGTCCTCGTCGCGTACGGCGGCGGCAAGGACAGCACGTACACGCTGGCGTTCGTCCGGATGGTGCAGCTGCTGTTGCACGACCGGTACGGCAGCACGTTCCGGCTGCGCTCGGCCACCAACCGACAGGCGGGCATGCCGCAGGCGGTGATGGACAACATCGACCGGGCGTACCAGGCGCTGGGTTTCGCGGAGGACCCGGACTGCACCGCGATCATGATCGAGGACGACGAGGTGCGTCCGTTTGGCCGCGACGAGCCGGCGTCGCCCCGGGTGCTCGCCCGCAACCGCCTGGACATGCTGATGACCGGGCACCGGACGATGGCCGAGGGCCGGCCCACGTTCTGCAACTCGTGCAACCTCAGCATGGTCAACTCGTTCGGCATCGCGACCGCGTACGACGGCGGGGTCGATCTCGTCATCACCGGTGACTCACCTGCCGAACAGCGGTCCTACTACCTCTGGGTGAACCGGCTGGCGCGTAACCACGGCCGGCAGCCGCGCCAGCCGGGTGACGCCGGTTTCGGCAGCTTCCTGCGCTCCGCCGACGCGATCGCCGGTGTGTACTTCACCGAGATCTTCGGCGCCGACGCGAAAGACGAGGTGGCCGCCCGGGGCGTGGCCTCGGACGTGCCGAAGGAACTGCGGTTCTTCTCCATCTTCGAGGACACCGGATACTCGTCGTTGCACCACTGGCCGCTGCTGACCGGCTTCCTCGGCTTCGCGTTCGACGAGCTGGCGTTCAGCTTCACCGAGTCCGACTGCGCCAACCCGACGCTGATGGCGCACCTGCGCGGGCTCAAGTGCGAGCGGCTGTACGGCCGGGACTACGGCGAGGGCCTCGACGAGTACGTCGCCTTCGCCACCCGGCTGATGCACACAAAGGAGTTCCCCGACTGGCTTGTCGACCGGGTGCGGCAGCGGTACGACGGCCCGGACGCGGCCGTGCGGATGCGGGAGCGGGCCAACGGCTTCGCCGCCGAGGCGTACGGGCTCGGCGAGGAGCAGCTGATCTGCATGGTCTACTCCCCCTTCGCGGGCAAGGGCGAGCGGCTCGGCGACTATCTGACCCGGGAGCGACCGCATCTGCTGGACCGCCTGGACGAGATCCACGATTTCCTCGCCGGCGGCCCCGATTCGGACGTCGCCGCCGAGCTGAGCGCGGCCAGCGGCCTGGAGCCGCGTCAGTTGCGCACCCTCTACGGTGGCGCGACGCTGCTGGGCGTGAGCGAGGGCCGAGGCAACATCCTGCAGGCGATGCTCGACGGCGACCCGCACAAGGAAGTGATCATGACGCGCCGCTCCCCCGACGGCCCACTGGAACCCGAGCTGCTCAGCGGCCGCTAGGTGTTCTACCCATGGACGTTGCCGACAGGGCTGAGATCAGCTCCCGTTCCCGTTGCGGGCTCAGGCCAGCGCCCCGCTCCCGGTCCAACCCCTGGTCGCGTTCCCAGGCCAGCATGTCCGCGACCAGGTCCGCGCGGGAGCGGTGGCGCAGCCCGGCCCGGATCGCGGCCGAACCGTCCCGGGTGGACCAGCCCTCCCAACCGGGCTCGACGAGCCACATGGCCAGCGAGTCGGCGCCGGCCCACTGCGCGACCTTCTGCTCGAGCAGCGCGGCCACCGGCACCCGCCGGACCGGGCCGTCGTGGCCGCCCGTGGTCCGGCACAGCTCCACCCATTCACCGAACGGGACGGTCGGGCCGACCGCGTTGAACGTGCCGGTCAGGCCGTCCTCGGCCGCGGTCACCAGCCACACCGCCAGATCGCGGACGTCGATCACCTGGGTGGGCACGTCCGGGGTGTCGGGCACCAGCATCGGCTCACGCGGGGCGCGCGCCGCCCGGGCGACCCAGTAGCCGGTGCGGCCACTGCCGTCGCCGGGACCGCCGATCAGCCCCGGCCGCACGATCAGCAGCCGGTCGCCGCACGCGGCCGTGGACGCCTGCTCGCACGCGACCTTGGCCGGGCCGTACTGCTCGCCGTCGGCCTCGTCCCCGGTCAGCGGCTCGGCCACGCGGGCGGACTCGTCGGCGCCGGGCACGTCGGTGTCCGCGTACGCGTTCACCGAGGACACGTACGACCAGTGGCGGGCCTTCCCGGCCAGCGCGTCGAGTGCCGCCCGCACCATGCCGGGCTGCCACGAGACCTCCAGCACCGCGTCCCAATCCCGATCGGCTACCTGCGCGTACGCGTCCGGCCCGAGCCGGTCGGCGCGCACCAGCTCGGCACCGTCGGCCACCGGACCGCTGTCACCACGGGCCAGACAGGTGACGCGGTGCCCGCGGTCGAGTGCCTGCCGCGCGATCTCACGTCCCAGCCATGCCGTTCCACCGAGAATCAGCAAGTCCATGCCGGCTATCACATCACGGCCTACCGCGGATCTCCGGCCCGCAGCACCGATCAGGCGGCCGTCCACCCGAACTGCGGCACGGCGGCCACGGCGAGGACGAGGAACACGGCGGGGAACGCGATGGTGTGGAACACCCGTGCCCGGACGTGAGCCAGGAGCGCGCCGACGAAGAACAGGACGAGACCGACGGCCGCGGCCAGCCCGATGAGACGCACGCCCAGGAGGCCGAGCACCAGCCCCACAACGCCGGCTCCCTCGAGCAACGCGAGGTACGGGATCCACCGCGTGGACAGCCCGACCTCGGCGCAGTTGCGCAGCACGAAATCCGCCCTGATCGCCTTCGCCACCACCTCGAAGCCGTTGGCGAGGGCGCAGAGCATCGTCGCACCGAGCAGTACGCCTTCGAGTACGGCGATCATGACGCGCGTCGACGTGGTCGAGGGATCGGTAAGCTCATCAGTGCCTCCCATGTGCGCAGGGTCGTCAGGTTCTGGTTTCCCGCCCTCCTGACGCCCGGCACGCGGGAAAGGTGACCAGACGTGGAACTGATCGAACACTTCGAGGCGTCGCGGGCACGACTGATGTCGTTGGCCTATCGCATCGTCGGCTCGCACCACGACGCCGAGGACGCGGTGCAGGCCACCTGGGTGCGCGCGCGTTCAGCCGACCCCGCGCAACTGGCGAACCTCGACGGCTGGCTCACCACGGTGACCGCACGCCTGTGCCTGGACCAGCTCCGCGCCCGCCACCGCAGGGGAGAGCTCCCGCTCCGGGCCGACGACATCCCCGGCGCACACCTCGCGACCGACGAGGAGTTCATCCGTCGTGAGAACATCTCCCGCGCGCTGCTCGTCGTCCTCGGCGAACTCTCTCCCCCGCAGCGGGTGGCCTACGTGCTCCACGACCTGTTCGGTGTCCCGTTCGACCAGGTCGCGTTGGTGCTCGACACGACGACGGTCGCGGCGAAGAAACTCGCGAGTCGGGCGCGGATCCGACTCCGGACGGCCGGTCCGGTCGACCCACCGCGGCCCGCCCGCCAGCTCGAGGTCATCGACGCCTTCCTCGACGCCGCGCGTGGTGGCGACATCGCGCGGCTCGTCACGCTCCTGGCACCCGACGTCGTCCGCACGGCCGACCTCGGATTCCTCGCCAACGGTGCCGAGCCCGTCGTCCGAGGCGCGCGGGCGGTCGCGGAGGAGACAAGGGCATTCGTGGACCGCATCGCCGCCGCCGTCCCAGTCCTCGTCGACGGCCGCCCCGGCGCGGTCATCGCTCCCGGCGGGCACCCGTTCGCGCTGATCCGGATCCGCGTCCACGACGGACTCGTCACGAGCATCACCATCGCACCCTACGAGCGCCGCGTCGTGTCCCTCCCCGCTGCCGGCTGACGGCCCGCCGGCCCAACTGGCCCGCTGGAGCGACCGGATCGTCGACCGTGCCGGCGCGGCGAGGGCATGCACCCGACCCTCGACTCCTCGGGTTGAGCAGTGGACGCTGCGGCATCCGCTGGGTCCCACCACGTGTGGGACCCAGCGGACCGTCAGCCGGGCGGTGACTGGGCGGTCTCGGCCAGAAGGAGGGACAGCTCCCGGACCAGGTCGTCCATCGTCTGCCCGCTCTGCGCCTTGACCAGGCCGAGCGCGAGGTCGGCGAGCAGGTAGAAGCCGAGGGTACGGGCCTGCTCGGAGCTGAACGCCGACATCAGCGCCTCGGCGCCGTCGAGGTCACCGCGGTGTTTGGCCGCGATGACCCCGGCGGCGCGTTGCACGATCTCGGCGGCCTCGGGGGTGTAGCCGCTCACGCCGGATCAGATCTTCGGGGTCGCGGCGCGGGCGGCGTCGAAACGGGCGGTGACGTCGGTCCAGTTGACCAGGTTCCACAACCGGTCCACGTAGTCCGGGCGCACGTTGCGGTACTGCAGGTAGTAAGCGTGCTCCCAGGCGTCGAACACCAGCACCGGGGTCGAACCCTGCCCGACGTTGCCGTGGTGGTCGTAGACCTGCTCCACGATCAACCGTTGGCTCAGCGGCTCCCACGCCAGGACACCCCACCCGGAGCCCTGCACACCCTTCGTAGCCGCGGACAACTGGCCGGCGAAGCCGTCGAAGGAGCCGAAGTGCTCGTCGATCGCCGCGGCCAGCTCACCGTCGGGACGGTCACCGCCGTCCGGGGACAGGTTGTTCCAGAAGATCGAGTGCAGCACGTGCCCGGACAGGTTGAACGCAAACGTCTTCTCCAACCCGACGAGCGTCGCGTAGTCGCCCTTGTCCCGAGCCTCGGCGAGCCGGTCGAGGCCGTCGTTGGCGCCCTTGACGTACGCGGCGTGGTGCTTGTCGTGGTGCAACTCCAGGATCTCCCCGGACATCGCGGGCTCGAGTGCCCCGTAGTCGTAGGGCAGGTCGGGCAGGTTGTACACGGCCATCAGGTACGTCCTCTCACTGCTGCCTTATTATGGCTGTTGCCATTATCTTGCAACAAGAGCCCGCATGTCGGCTGCCCACCACCACCATCGGGTCGTTTCCACAGACGCGGGAACTGCGCCAGGCCGGGGCGGCGCACCGGGCCGGCCAACTCGACGACGCCGGCTACGCCGAGCGGATGTGCGCCGAGGTCGCGCACGTCGTCGCGCTGCAGGAACGGCTCGGGCTGGACGTGCTGGTGCACGGCGAGCCGGAACGCAACGACATGGTGCAGTATTTCGGCGAACAGTTGGCCGGATTCGCCGCCACGGTCAATGGCTGGGTGCAGTCGTACGGCTCTCGCTGCGTCCGCCCACCCATCATCTACGGCGACGTCACCCGGACCGGCCCGATGACTGTCGCCTGGTCCACCTACGCGCAGTCGCTGACGAACCAGCCGGTCAAGGGCTCACCTGAGCGGCGGTGGGGCGGCGGTGCGCCGCCGCCCCACCGTGGCTCCTGGCCACGCGCTGCCGCCGATGTCCGTCCCGACTGCTCAGGCGCGGAGGTGTCACCCCACGTCGAGGGGAACCCGCCGAGCGCGGGAGTCGGGACGGCCGGCAAGGATGGCGGCGAGGATCTCCGCGCCGTCGACGACCCTCGGGCCGGGGCGGTTGAAGTAGGCAGGCCCGTCGACCACCCACACCTGCCCCTGACGCACCGCGGGCAGGTCCGCCCACCCGGGTTGCGCCGTCGCCACCGGCAACTCGTCGACGGTGCGCTCGGGCGTGAACCCGCACGGCCCGAACACCACCACCTCGGGAGCCAGGTCGGCGACCACCGACCACAGGTGCGGGGTGCTGTGCGCGCCCGGCCCGAGCAGCAGAGAGCGCCCACCCGCATAGGCGATCTGCTCCGGCACCCAGTGTCCGCCGGGCATCAACGGGTCGAGCCACTCGACGAACAACACCGTCGGCGCGCCGGTCACGGATCCGGGCAACGCGGCGAGGCGACGTCCGGCGTCGGCTCGGATCTCCGCCGCCCGGCCCTCGGCGCCGGTCAGCGCGGCCACGGCATCGACGGTGTCCAGGATCCCGTCGATGGTCCGCGCCTCCAGGGACACCACAGTGGTGTCGAGATCGATCAGACGAACGGCGTCGTTGACCCGCTCGTACGAGACCGCACACACGTCACACAGATCCTGGGTCAGGATCAGATCCGGCTTCAGGTCCTCCAGCATGGCGACATCGAGCTGGTACAGCGATGATCCCCGGTGCGCGTCACCAGCGATCGCCGCCGAGATCTCCCGGCTGGTCAGGGCCTCCGGCAGGGACGTCGCAG
Organism: Micromonospora sp. DT228; assembly: GCF_049841595.1. NCBI lineage: Bacteria > Bacillati > Actinomycetota > Actinomycetes > Micromonosporales > Micromonosporaceae > Micromonospora > Micromonospora sp. DT228. Next base: position 42,817 of record NZ_JBNCKO010000013.1, on the reverse strand, counting down.
TCACCGCCGGGACCTCGGCCAGGGCCCCCGGCGGCCAGTCACACTCATGGGTACGCCCGACCAGGTGCCCGGTCAGGCCAAGCATGGCCACGATGTCCGTCGCCGCCGGCAGTAACGAAAGGATCCGCACGCTCTGTGCCTACCAGGCACAACCGGGCACGTCCACTCCCGCACAGGTGCCGGCCGGCCATCCGTTCACGCTGCGGCACCCGGTTCGCGTACTCCGCGCGGCGCGGTTCCTTCTCCTGAATCCGCTACAACGGTCAGGGTGAGCTCTTAGGCTGTCTGGGCGGCGCGCCCGCTACCGGTGAGGAGCACCGATGACCCACCGCGAACAGCAACACCCGGAGATCGTTGTCGGGCTGGTGGCGATCCCACCGGACCACCCCGCCCGGGTGGCCGAGCGGCTCACCGCCGAGCTGGCCCGCGGTCTCGCCGAACGGGTTGACGCGGACGTGCGGTGGACTGTGCGGCAAGGCTGGGGAGAGGTTTCGCCGCGCCGCGACAGCGGCGTCGAGGCGCTGCTCGACGATCTTGCCCGACGCCGTTCCGATGACCAGTGGGATGTCGCGATCTGCCTGACCGACCTGCCACTGCATACCGAACGGGTGCCGCTGGTCGCGCAGACCAGCGCCAGGCGTCGAGTCGCGGTGGTGTCCCTACCCGCGCTGGGGTTGCACCAGCTGCGAGCCGCCCGCATGGCCATCCCGGATCTGGTGAGCAGGCTGCTGACCGAGACCTCCGACAAGCGGGTGCAGCCGGCCGACGGGACGCCGGCCGAGATGCCACGGCGGATTCCCGCCGTCCACCGAGTGGTCAGCGAGGCCGACGCCGGCGAGCGGCGCTACGTCGCCTCCCGCCTGATCGGCCGGGCGCGGCTGTTGACCGGCATGGTCCGCGCCAACCGCCCCGGGCGTGCCCTGCTGGGCCTGTCCAAGCTGCTGGTCGGCGCGTTCGGCACCGCCGCGTTCGCGCTCACCACGGACACCATCTGGCAGATGGGCGACGCGCTCGGCGGACTCCGGCTCGCCGTGATCATGGTGCTCGGGCTGGCCGCGTTGGTGGCCTGGCTGATCGTCGCGCACAACCTGTGGGAGAAGCCAGACCACGACACACCGACCGAGCTGGCACGGCTGTTCAACCTGGGTACGGTCCTCACCCTCACTCTGGCCACGGCAGTGTCCTACGTCGTGCTGTTCGTGGGAACGGCGCTCGTCGCGGCACTGCTGATCGACACCTCCGTGCTGGAACAGATCCTGCAGCGGTCGGTCGACGTCACCGACTATCTGACGCTGGCCTGGATCACCAGTTCGCTGGCCACCGTCGGCGGCGCGATCGGCTCCGGGCTGGAAAACGAGGAGACGGTCCGGGCTGCCGCGTACGGCTACCATCCCCAACCCGATGGCTGGCGGGACGAGAAGGGCGGGCAGCCGCACAGCGGCAGGTAGGCGGGCGCCGGTGGGGCTCAGCCCAGGTGATTAGTAGCGCCCGGCGGCGATGGCGCCAACGGCGATGAGCAGGTCCGCGCCGGCGATGAAGGCCGTCCGCACGGCGGCGGACGGCACCCGGACGGCCCGGTCAGCGGTGGATAGGCTCGTTCCATCCTGCCGCGCACGGGTTGCGCCTCCCTCCCCGCCCGGCACGCGGGATGCCCACGGAAGGAGCGCGATGACGGAACGAGAGCTCCCCGCGCTGACCCGCGCCGAGCAGGAACTCGTCGACCGCTACCTGCGCATCATCGACCTGGTGGCCCGGCTCAACCCGGCTCGGGACAGCGGTCACTTCGACGCACGGGGTTGCGTCCTTGCCGCGCAGGCGCTGGCGTCGGAGGCCAGGGCGATCGGCGTGGCGGCGGAGACCATGCTCGAACGTGGCGAGGACGAGCTGCACGCCGCGACGCTGGCCCGGGCGATGCGCGCCCTGGACGGCGAGCGCCGCATCGCGCGGCTGCGGCTGCCCAAGAGCTGAACGTCGCGCATCCGGAGTTGCCGCCCTCCGGGCGACTCTGAGACGTGCGCCCGGCCGCACCACGCCGGAGCACCCGGGCAGCACGTGCCCGATCACGCGTCCGACTCGTACGGCAGGGGCGTGAGCCCGTCCTCGCCTTGCCACCAGCGCGAGTCCTTGCCGTAGTAGATGGTACGAGCCCAGTCGTCAGGCGGTTCGTGGAAGATCAGGTTCTTGTCGCCGATGTGGTCGAGGTGTCCCCACGCCTGGTTCACCCGGCCCACCGCCTCGTCCCGAGTGATCGGGAAGCGCACCAGCATCTCGTGCAGGATCTGCTCGACGAGATCTCGCGCCTTGTCGGACATGCGCAGTCGCAGCTCCACGGCGTACCCCCTCGCTTCAGCGCACCGCATGCCTGTCCATCATGCCCAACCGCGCCGCGGACCGACCGACCCGAGGACGTCGTCAGCCGGCGGCTCGGCCGGGCATCGTCGCGTTCTGAGTCATCGGCCGATCGGATGGCCGATGGCGATGGACGGCTATTTCCATGTGCGACGGACACCCTGGGACGCCTAGGAAGGAGGCATGACCAACGAACGGACCGTTCCCCTGCTGCCGTGCGCATCAATTGACGACATCGAAACCTTCTACGGAGTTCTCGGCTTCCACACCACCTACAAGCAACGCAAGCCCAACGCGTGCGTGGGGGTGCAGCGGGAAGACCTGCATCTGCAGTTCTTCGAGATCCCCGGATTCGACCCGGAGCAGTCCTACGGCTCCTGCCTCGTGATCACCGCGGACATCGAGGGACTACATCGGGCATTCGCAGCCGGCATGCGCGCCGCGTACGGCAAGGTACTGGTGTCCGGCACGCCGCGGATGACCCGGCCCAGGGCGCGGAAGAACGCCGACGGGCTGGGCGGATTCAGCGTCATCGACCCGGGCGGCAACTGGATCCGCGTCTTTCGGGACGCCGCCGCGCCCATGCCGGCCGCCACGCCCGCCGGGCGACTGGCCAAGGCCCTGGCGAATGCTGTCGTGCAGGCCGACTCCAGGGGAAGCGTCGGACAGGCCGTACGGATCCTCGACAGCGCGTTGGCCCGCCCACGAGCCGACGACGATCCGGTCGAGCAGGTGGAGGTCCTCGTCTACCGCGCCGAACTCGCGATGGTGTTGCACGATCCACAGACCGCCGCCGAGATGCTGACCCGCGCCCGGTCCGTCACGCTCACGGAAGACGAATCCGCGAGGGCGGCATCCGCGTACGGCAACGCCGCCGAACTCGCGGCGGCACTGCGGTGACTCACCCTACGACCCGGTGCCGTCTCCGCCTACGGCGCCGGTTCCAGTACGACGACGGGGATCTCGCGGGTGGTCTTCCGCTCGTAGTCGGCGAAGCCTGGATACGCGGCCTTCTGCGCGCTCCAGATCCGTTCCCGCTCGTCCCCGGTGGCGACTCTGGCGACCAACTCGACCTTGTCCATGCCGATCTCCGCTTGGGCATTCGGGTGAGCCAGCAGGTTGTGGTACCAGTCAGGGTTTGTGGGCGCACCGCCCTTGGACGCGAACACGGCGTAGCCGCCGTCCACCTCCTGGTACATCATCGGGTGCACGCGGGGCTGGCCGCTCTTGGCGCCCACACTGTGCAACAGCAACAGCGGCGCGCCGGCGAACTGACCGCCGACCTGGCCACCGTTGGCGCGGAACTCAGCGATGATCTTGTCGTTCCAGTCGCTCACGTCTTCTCCCTGCCTCCGCATACGGGCTCCGTCGACACGATTCTGACAGCCTCGACCGGGGCGCGACACTGTCAGCACCCACAAACGAGCCGGCGGCTACAATGCGTAGCGCTCGGTTCGCGGCAGGTGTGGATGTCGAAGGCCGCGATGTCCGGCTTCCGTTCGGGCCTAAGGGCCGACCGGCTCCCATTCTCGGCCCTCAAAATCGAAGAGACGCAAGGCCAAGACGACATCGGCGAATAAGTAGCCTTGAATTGAGTCGAGGCCGTTCCGGCCACCTCGGGCTCGGTCAGGATCTGGCGGGCCAGCGATACCCCGCGTGATCAGTCCCTGGACCTCATGATCGGGCCGCTCTACTGGCGTGTCGTCGTCCGAGGCGTTGACCTGGATCCCGCCAGGATCGAGCGGCTGACAGACGGACTCCTCGCGGCCATGACCACCATCCGCATGCCGGGCGGTACCCCTGGCTCGGAGCGCGACAGCTGAGCGCCGACTGTCTGGGAGAGTTGTGCACGAAACACTGCCGACGAGCCACCGGGAGTAGCGCACGATGCGGTCAGAGCTGGTTTCCCCTTCCTCCGGTGGCGGTCTGGCAGGCCGACTCGAAGCCGCCCGTGAGCGCGCCTTCGTGGGCCGCGAACAGGAGCGGGCTGCCTTTCATGACGCCCTGTCCGGTGGCTCGGCGGTCGCTGTTCTCTGGGTCCACGGGCCGGGTGGCATCGGCAAGTCGACGCTGACGCGCCTGTGGGTGCAGGAGGCGCTGCGGGCGGGGCGGGCGGTGGTCGAGGTCGACGGGCGCTTCGTCGGGCGGTCGCCGCAGGAGTTCGAGCAGACGGCGGCCGCGGTGCTGGAAGACGGCTCCGCCGTGCTCGTCGTCGACTCCTTCGGCAAGTGCCAGTGGATCGAGGGGTGGTTGCGCGAGCGTTTCCTCCCCCGCCTCGCCGACGGTGCCCTCGTGGTGCTCAGCGGTCGTACACGGCCCGAGGTCGAGTGGTCGATGGACCCTGGCTGGTCGGAGATCCTGAGGGTGATCGAGCTGTCCCCCATGACCCCCGGGCAGACAGGTGCGCTGCTCGCGGCTCGTGGTGTCCGGGCAGCGGATGTGCCCGCCGTTGCTGGATTCGCCGGCGGCAACCCGCTCGCGCTGTCGCTCGCCGCAGCCGTCTTACAGCACCCTGTCCGGGAGACCCAGGACTGGACACCGACTGGCGAGGTACTCGCGACCCTGATGACACGGCTGATCGGCGACGTCCCCTCGGCCATCCACCAGCGGGCGCTGGAGATAGCCGCGCAGGCTTACTCGACGACCGAGGAACTGCTGTTCGCGGCCCTGCCGGGCGAGGACGCGCGGGCGTTGTTCGACTGGCTGCGCGGGCTGCCGTTCATGGAGTCCTCGCCGCAGGGGCTCTTTCCGCACGACGCCGCACGGGCGACGCTCGCCGCCGATCTGCGCTGGCGGTCGCCGCAGGCGTACGACGCTATCCGGATGCGGCTGCTGGAGGCGTACCTTCGCCAGGCGCGCGAAGCCCCGGCCAGCCAGATGCTCGAGGCGATGGGCCGTGCGTTCTACCTGTACCGCGACGTGCGGCTTGTGGGCGCGATGTACTCGTGGGCGCGCCAGGGTCGGGTGTACGAGGACGACATGGCGCCGGAGCACCTCCCGCGCGTGCTCGAACTGTGTCGTGCGGCCGAGGGCGAGGAGTCAGCAGAGCTGGTCTCCTACTGGTACGCCAAGCAGCCGCAGGCCTTCCACGTCTTCCGGGAGGCCCGCAGCAGCGAGGTTCTGGCCTTCTCGGCGCACCTCGTGCTCCCCGTGCCAGCCGATTCCGAGGATCTCGCCACCGACCCGGTGGTCGCGGCGGCCTGGGGATACAGCAACGACATCAGCCCGGCGGGGCCTGGCGAGCACATCTCCATCACGCGCTTCGCGGTCTATCCACCCGCGTACGAGCAACCGTCGCCGGTGCTTGAGCTGAACCACTGGCGAGCGCTGGTCGAGGCCTATCGGGCGACCGGGAGGGCGCACGACTTCGATGTCTACCAGGACATGGAGGCCTGGGCGGCTCGGTTCGGCAGTGCCATGGCGGACTCGGGTCGATCCGCGCGAGTCGGCGATGCGACCTACGGGCTGTTCGTCAGCGACTGGCGGCTGGAGTCGTTCGAGGAGTGGTTCCACGCCGTGGTCGGCGGCGACGTCCCGGTCAGTGTCGGTGAGCTGGACACCGCGGTGCCGATCCCGCCGCGGTGTTCCGACCAGCGGGGCGACGCCGAGCTGGAGCGCGAGGAGTTCGACGAGTACGTCCGCCTCGCTCTGCAGACCTGGCGTCACCCCGAGGGTTTCGCGTCGAACCCCCTGCTGCGCCGGAGCTTCCTGACGTCGGCCGGCGATGACACGGTCGTCGTTCTGCGGGCCATGGTGCAGGATGCGGCCGACGCGATGCGTACGGACCTGGCCGGTGTGAAGGCCCACGCGGCGCTGGCGGCGACCTACTTCTCCGGCGCCCCGACCCAGGAGGCGGCGGCGCGACGCCTCGGCCTACCCTTCGGCACCTACCGCCGGCACCTGCGAGCGGCTGTCGCCCGGGTGAGCGACGTGCTGTGGGAAGCCGAAGTCGCGTCCACGTGAATCAGCGGCGGCCATCCGACTTTGTGGAGTCGGCACAGGGCCCGGGTACGAGCCCGTCCTGAACGGCAGGCCCCTGGTGGGCGGCGGTGGCCGTGACGGTCGGGTGCCACCGGTTGATGATGGTGTCCATGGCTGGGTTCTCCTTGCTGGTCGGTCGGGCTGTCAGCCGAGGTCCGAGTCCGGGATCCAGTTGCCGTGGATGCCGGAGGGCACCCGGCGGGGCAGTTCGACGGCCGCGATGGTGTTCAGGTTCGAGGCGTCGATGACCAGCAGTTGGGATGCGTCGGCCAAGGTGTCGCTGACCAGGGTGAGCAGCCAGCCGTCGTCCTCGCGGGTGCCATCCTGAGCGGGCACGAAGACGGCCTCGCCGGGCATCCGCCGGTCGCCCATCCGGGCCACTGTCGTCCGGCCGCTGCCGGCGTCCATCTTGACCACGGCGTACTCGTCCAGCCCGCCGCCGGGGAAGGCCATGGCGTAGCTGAACTGGTTGGCGCGGCCGAGGTAGTCCTCGTTGATGGTGGGGAACTCCGTGACCAGGTCATCGACGACGGCCTCACCGGCCTTCCCGGTGCCGGGGTTGAGGACCCAGCGGGTCTGCACCGCGCCGCCGTTGGGTGTACCCAGGTGACCGGGGGCGCCGAGGGTGAACTTGTCGGTGACTTCCCAGGCGCTGCGGTCGTACCGCGGACCCTCGACCACGATGTTGCCGTCCCCGTCCTCGTAGGCGTTGCCGACGTGCAGGAGGGCGCCGGCCTCGACCTCGAACCAGCGGACCTCGGCGGGGCCGGTGCGGGGCATGACGCCGAGGCGCGGGACATAGCTGTCGCTCCACCCGAACGGCAGGCCGGGGTTCGTGTGGTCGAACACCAGTGACATGTCGAGCCACACGACGTAGTTGGTGGTCAGACCGAAGTCATGCTGCAGCGTCGGCCCGGCGGCGGGCACGGGTACCGCGCGAACGATCTCACCCGAGGAGTCGGCGACGTAGTAGGTGACGTGCGGCGGGTAGGGCGACCAGGAGAAGAAGTGCAGCTCGCCGGTCACGGGGTCCTCCTTGGGGTGGGCCGTCATGGAGGTCCGCAACGTGCCGCCGAAGTCGTAGGGCCCGACGGTGGCCAACTCAGGTGTCATCTCGAACGGCAGATTCTGTTCCTGAAGGGCGAGGATCCTGCCGGCGTGCTCGATGATGTTGGTCCCCGCGACGCTCGCGGTCAGATCGGTGCTGCCGTCGGCACGGCGGTAGGGGGCACCGTCGAGCGCGGGAGTGCGGACCCAGGAGTTGCGGTACCACTCGGCCTGTCCGCCGCGCAGTCGAATGCCATGGATCATGCCCGAGCCGGCGAACCAGTTCGAGGGGACGACACCGGGCAGCGGGTTGTGGCTGTTGCGGAAGTAGCGCCCGTCCAGCTCGGAGGGGAGGGAGCCCTGCACGGTCAGCGAGGTCGCGCTGATCTCGTCGACGACCGGGGCGAAGTGGGCTTGCAGGTACGGCTTCGGGGCATTGCCGACGGAGGCGGCAGTGGTGACAGACATGTGGCGTCTCCTTCTGTATATGACAGGGGCATTCGGTCAGAGAGTCAGACCGCGGACCGCGCGGCGGCGTAACCCGGTGGCGCTGACGACAGCCGCGAGCAGCGCGACGAGCGCGGCGGTGAGCAATGCGGCGCGGTACCCCGCGGCGAGCGCTTCGACGGCAGGCAGGGCTTGCGAGGCCGACGTACGCGCCTTTGCCACCGCGAGCATGGCGGCGAGACCGATCGCACCGCCCACCTGGCGTGTGGTGTTCACCAAGCCACCCGCGACGCCGACGTCACCGGGGGCCACGCCGGCGGTTGCCGCGTCGGTGAGCAGCACGAAGGCCGCACCGATGCCGACGCCGATCAGGACTGTGGGCCCGAGCAGCGCCCGCAGGAAGGTCCCGTCGGTGCCGGCGGCACCCAGCCAGGCGAGCCCCACTGCGAGCAGCAGCAGCGCGCCGACGGTGGCCGATGCAGCTCCGACGCGTGCGACGATCCGGGGCGTGAGCATGGCCGCGGCGATGTTGGCCAGCGCCAACGGAAGCTGGGTGACTCCGGACTTCAGCGGCGACCAGCCCAGCACCTGCTGCTGGTAGAGCGGCAGCACCACGAACAGCCCGACCCAGACGGTTCCCAACAACGCCATGGCCACGTTGGCCCGGCTGAGTTCGACGTTCGCGAACAGCCGTAGGGGCAGCAGGGGCTGCGGCTGCTGGCGCTCGACGAGGACGAAAGCCACGAGCGCTCCGGCGGCGGCGGCCGCCACCAGCGCGGTGGTCACGGTCAACCAGCCGTTCGTGCCACCCTGCACCACGGCGTACGTCGCCAGCACCACGCCTGCGGTTACCAGCGTCGCACCGCCAATGTCGAGCGAGCGCTGAGTGCGCACCTCGTCCGCCGGCAGCACCTGGGCCACGGGCAACAACGCAGCCAGGGCGAGGGGTACGGCAGCCAGGAACACCCATCGCCAGCCCAGCGATTCGGTCAGCACACCGCCGAGCAGCACTCCTGCCGCGCCCCCAGCCGCGGAGACCCCGCCCCAGACGGCGAGGGCGCGGTTGCGCTCCTCGGGGCCGGAATGCAGGCGGAGCAACAGGGCCAGCGCTGCGGGGGACAGGACTGCCGCGCCGACGCCCTGCCCGGCCCGCGACGCGAACAGGACCTCCGGGGTAGGCGCGAGCCCGGCGCCCAGCGTGGCGACGAGAAAGATGCCAAGACCGATGGTGTACGTCCGTCGCTGCCCGACGACGTCAGCCAGGCGCCCACCGAGCAGCAGCAGGGCACCGAATGCGAGAACGTAGGCATTGACGACCCACGTCACCGACCCCGCGCTGAGCCCGAGGCCGTCACGCACCGAGGGCAGCGCGACGTTGACGATGGAGGTCGAGAGCAGCACCAGGAACTGCGCGGTGGCGAGCACCACGACGGCACGCGGATGCCGTGTGATGGCGACCGGGATTGCCGTCGAGACGGTGGACATCGCTCACTCCTGCCATCAGGTGTCGCAGCCGCCGGGGGTGACGGCTGCGCTCGATGAGGAGTCTTTGTCTCAGCGGCGTCCACGTTCCAGGGTTCAGCGCTGTCCACGTCCGTCCAGCACGGTCCAACGATGTCGAAACCCACTGATACGCCATGTCAGCAGCGAGCGGGCTTCCGCACCGGTAACAGTGCGTACGGACCAACTGCGGTGGGGCTGGAACTGCCGCCCGGGCGAGGGGCCGCGATCAAGAACCAGGCCAAGGTTGACGGCTACCCGGTCAAATGACGGCTCTCGCCGCGTCAGGATCTCCTGCTGGAGTACTAGACCGCTGCCAGGCGCGGCTTGGAGGCCTTCACACATCAGGAATGCCGGCTGGTGCAGAATATCCCGTCGGACGGATACTGCGAGCTGCCTGAACACGCTTCGAATGAATCCTCGGCCTGGCGCTTGCCGAGCAGGGACGACCAGCGGGATTCGCCACGATTGACAGTGAGTCGAAGTTCCAGGGTGCCGTCCGGGCCGTGGCGTCGCAGGGTGAGAACTGAAGAGCTAGCCCAAGCCGAAGAGCGGCTCGCCGTCGCCCAGTAGGCCTGGCAGCCGGCCGAGTAGAACAGCACGACTCGGTCGCCGGCCTGGCTGACGTCGTCCACCTGGCGAGCGCCCGCGGTGTCGCAGTCCGAAATGTCCGGCCACTCCCGGTCGCAGCCGCCCGCGTAGCACCTCGCGGTGGACCATGCCTGGGCGTTGCTGTAGTTGCATCCCCACAGTTGGAGGTCGACCCCCTGGCTGAAGTTGCTGCTCGGCACGTCGAGGCAGATGTTCGAGTCGTCGAACGGCGTGATGAAGTACTGCTGCTGGCTGTACCGAGGCAGGTTCCACAACTGGCTCACCGTTCCGTTGCAGTTCTGGATCTCGGCCCGGTCGCCCCACCCGTTACCGGTGCGGCCCAGGCAGAGCCACCTGTCGTAACCGGGGTGCAGATACTGCCCGCCGCCGGAAGCGGCCTCCTGGAACCAGACCTGGTTCGAGCCGAGGTGGTCGCCGTAGAGCTGCACCGCGCTGCCGTTCCCGCCGGACCTGCTGGCATCGATCACCAGGTCGTAATTGCCGCCGGAGTGGAACGTCCAGCGGGACCAGTTTCCGTTGGCCGGGTCGAACGGTGGGGCGGCCTGCGCGGCGGTGGGGATCACGATGGCCACTGTCAGCGCGATCAATACGGCGGCGGCGAGGGCCAGAGCATGGCGGAGTCTTCGCACGGTGTTCTCCTTCGACAATTGGTGGGGAGCGTCTGCGGAATCAGCAGACGTAGAAGGTTGAGGGCTTGTCGGCGGAGTCGCCCGCGATCACCGGGATGGTGAGGTAGGGATCGCCGAGGATCATCAGTGAGCCAGTGGAGCTGTAGACGCTGCTGTCCACCGCACACGCGTTGTACATCGCGCCGAGCATGGTTCCCTCGATGATCTGGTTCTCGCGCTTCGAGGCCCAGTTCACGCGGCTCGAGCTCTCCGAGTCGTAGCCCTCGAACGGATCCCAAGCGGCGCCGAACTCACTGGAGAAGAAGGGGTACTCATCGCATTGGTAATCGGTCGGCCTCGGGTTCATGCTGCAGCCGTTCGGTTGATAGTCCAAGGTCTCGTACCAGCGCCGCGAAGCGATCCACTTAGTCCGGGTAGGGCTGCTGGTGTAGTTGAGGTGCACCCACCAGGGCAGCCGCTCGATCGCCTCGGCGTCGGTGCGCGCCGGCCGGGCCGCGTCCCGGGTGGTCACCACAAGCATCGGCTCGGTCATGCACGGGTCGCCCAGCACGCCGCCGATCCGGGTCAGGTCCAGGCAGCGCTGTGCGACCTCCAGGGCCTGCGCCGCCGAGACGATCCAGCGTTGGCCGCCGGTGGGGTCCTTTGGGTCGGGGGTCCTGGTGGCGACGTAGTCGAGAATCCGCCGCTGCACGGTGGCCGCGGAACCGGTGCCGCGCAGGGCCAGGTTCACCACGTCGGCGAGCTGGGTCTGCCCGGCCAGCGTGGGGTGGTAGCTGGCCCTGCACGGAGTCTCCGGGCCGCTGCCATTGGTGCAGGTGAGGATTCCACCGTTCACCCATGGGACGGTGGCCCCGCTGCAGGTCCAGTTCTGGTGGCTGTCTCGCCATCGTTGGGTGACGTTGACGAAGCGGATGTCGACGCCCTCGTCGTGGACCTCGGCGACCGCGTGCGCGATTGTGGTGTTCAGCAGGTCCGCGAGAGTGTTCAGGAACTTCGCCCCGCCGGTGGAGATGCCCTGGCAGCTCCAGTCGGTCTGGCGGTCCTCGAACAGTTGCGGATAGCCGGGGACGATGATCTTCGCGTTCGGCGCGCTGTGGTGAACCGCCCGGTAGACGGCCTTCAGGTGCGTGGGCAGCCACTCCCGCATGAGCTTCTTCTCGTACACCCGCAGCGGTTCCGGGTCGACGATCCCGTTGCCCCGGGTGAGCTTGTGCCGGTCGGTGTAGCAGTTGTCCAGGGCCGTGATGCAGCTTCGGACGACCTCGGCGAACCGGGCGTCGTTGCCGCCGATCGTCAGTGTGACGTGCGTGGTGTCCTGGTCGAGGTAGCCCTGCTCGACCTGCGGCAGTTCGCCGTACTGGAACTCGTCGGCGAACCCGAAGTCGTCGGGCGCCCAGCCCCAGTCGGTGTGGCCGTCGAGGTCGCTCTGCTTGGGCGGGTTGTTGTAGGCGGCCTTTGTGACGTTCGTGGTCAGCGCCCCAGAACAGGCGAGGAACGCGAACGACGCGGTGCCGTTGGCAGCCTCCTGGGCGATCGTGGCACTGTGCCCGGGGAGCTTCACCTGGGTGGGGTACGCCCCGGACGACGACCGGTGACAGGCGCTCGCCGAGGTGTTGTCCGACCGCCGGTAGTCGCTGTTGGCCAGGAACGGCCCCAGTCCCTCCCCGGAGCTGTACGAGTCACCCAGGGCGACGTACTGCGCCGTCGGGGCGGTGGCCGGGATGAACGCCATCGCGTCGAAGACGGCCGTGTCGGCGCCGATGCCGTCCGCGGTGCGGGTGCTCAGGGTGACACTCGGAATGCCGTCGACCTTGAAGACGCCGAGGTCGACCCAGGTGTGTGCCTGCCACGCCTGGTTGACCACCCGGAACCGGCGCTGCCCGTTACCGAGGTCGATGTCGTAGCGGGCCTGCCGGGTCCATGCCCCGACGTCGGGGATGAACACCTTGAGCCGCATCCACTGGTGCCGCGCCTCGGACAGCCGCCAGGTGCCCTCGACTCGGAGCTTGCTCTCGAACCCGTTGGGTTGGTAGCGCGGGCCCCGGGTGAACGACGAGTAGAAATGGCCGTTGAATCCGGCGCCGAACTGGTGGAAGTCGACTTTCGACGGGAACCTGCCGTTGCCGTCGGCGCCGAAGTTCAGCGAGAACGTGCCGCCCTCGGTGAAGTTCGCCGCGCATCCCGGCCGGATGGACGGGACGCTTCTGGGCACGTCGTCCACGACCAGGGCCGTGCTGGGCAGTCCGGACGGGTCGCAGCGCGGCGGGTACGACGTCCCGTCCTCCTGGTAGGCGTATCCGGGGTTGAAGCGCAGCAGCTCGATCCCGCAGGTGGCCGGGCAGTCGGTCTTCCACACCGCAGGCTTGTGGTACCAGCATTTCAAGTCATACTGCCCGCTGGCGTTGCGGTGCGCACATGGCCCCGCGGGCTCACCGGACACGTCGGGGTCGGTGGGCTGGTAGGAGCCACCGGGCACGCAGTCGTTCGTGGCGTCGCAGAACTTGGTGGCGGGCGGTTTGACGTTTGTGCGGTTGATCGGGCCCTGGATGTCGCCGCCGTTCCAGCTGGCCGGCCGGAATGCCGACACGAGCGTGTTCGGCCCCTCCGGCAGCTCGATCGGGTGGCCAGCGAAGCCGAGCACCTTCTCCTGGTACGGCCAGTACTGCGGGTGCGCGGCGTCGGCCATGGTCTTGTCCAGGAAAGCGTCGCGGTTGGCCGGGTAGTGCGGGTTGACCGGGTTGTTGAGCCAGCCCACCCCCCATGGCGACCCGTCGCCGGCGTCGGGGTGGAACCCGGAGTTGTAGGCCCAGATCGCGAAGAACCAGTTCTCGATGAACTTCGGGTCGCCGTTGTTGACGTACATGCCGGCGGCTCTGGTCTGGTTCCACTTGGTGATCAGCAGCTTCAGTCCGGCGGCGACGTTGGCGGCGAAGTCCAGCGCGACGGCCCGCTGGCTCTGGTACGGCAGCGCCGCGGGACTGTCGCCCTCCCGCCCGGCCAGCCGCATCCCGTCGGTGACCTGCATGACGCCGTACCCGCAGTCGGCCTTGTCCCAGCGGATGTCCCAGTCGTTCGCGGTGTCGTCGTCGTAGATCTCCCGGCCGTAGAAGTTTCCGATCAGCGGGTTCGCGGTCATCCCGGGCAGCGCGCGGCCGGTGGTCTGCCACAGGTTCGACTCCTGTGCGGCGATGCCGAGCAGGATCTGGGGCGGCACGTGGCCGCCGCCGTAGAGGTCCCCGGGCGGGAACAGCCCCGCCGGGGTGTACGCGGGCATGCCCAGGTTCTTCCAGTTCGCCTCTCGCTGGACTGTCAACGCACCGGTGACGGCCTGGTCGACGGCCCACTCCACCTGCCGGGGCTTGGGTTGCAGGGCCTGGTTGCGCGGGTCGTTGCGCGGCACCGAACAGGTCCGTTCGGCCTCCACCGGATCGGTCGCCGACCCGCCAGCGGCCACGGCCCGGGGCAGCTGCCCGTCCCCGTTCTTCGACGGCGCGCCGGCTCCGGTCAGCGTCGGGTGCGGGCGGCTGCCGGTGTGGGCGTGGTCCAGGTCCTGGGCACCGGGGGTGACCGTGAACGTGGCTTGCCGGCCCGTGGCGCGGATCCGCAACGTGAGGTCGGTGGCGCGGCCCGCCGGCGGATCTGCGGAGCGGCCGCGGGGATCGGCCGGGCCGGCCCGCGCCACGGACGTCAGCACCGCTGCGCCACGAGTGGAGGCCAATGCGTCCTTGGGCGCGTCGGCAAGTGTCGTCACCGCGCCGACGGCTGCGGCCGGGGTCGGTCTGGCGGCGCTGGGCGCCTGGGCGGTGGCCGGCCGTGCGATGCCTGTGACGTAAGCGTGTCCGGCCGCGTCGCGGGTCAGGTCCAGGCTGGTGAGGGGACCGCTGAACAGGCTCCGGGCCGGTTTGCCGGCGGCCGCGCGGACCGCCGCCGGGTCGAGGTGCGCGACCATCGCCGTGTCGCCGGCCCGGTCGAGGAACGCGACGCCGCCGCCAGCCGTCGCGGTGAGCCGGAACGGTACGGCCCGGGTCCGGGTGAGGGTGGTACGCCGCCCGCCGGCGGTGATCCGGATCAGCCGGTGCCGGTCCGCCGCCACGATCGTCGTGCCGACCGGTACGGCGGAGGTCACCTGCCCGTCCAGGACGGTCGGCCGAGCCGTGACCCGCCCGGTGGCGGCGTCGACCCGCACCAGTCGGGTACGCGTGCTCTCGCTCGCCGCCTGGGTGAAGACGGCGGTCTCCGCGGTGCCGCAGCCTGGGCTGTAGTAGGCCAGCGTGGACAGCGTCGGGAGCTTCCGCACGGTCCCGCTGTCGAGATCCACCACGGCCGTGAATGCCCCACGTGAGAACAGGTTCGCGTCGTTGGTGAAGGTCCGTGGCGCGTACGCGACCGCCAGCCGACGCCCGGACCCGGTCACGCAGGCGTTGCCGATCCACGTGTCGGTCTCGAAGCCCGGCTCGGCGAGAGTCGTCGCGGTCCGCCAGGTGTAGCCCTCGGCAGCCTTCGCGACCAGCACGTGCAGCCCGGTGGCATCGCCGGACAGCGCCCAGGCCCGGTCCTTCGAGGTCCGCCAGCCGGCGCCGAGCACGCCGTCCCGCTGGTCCGGGGTGATCTGCGGCGGCGGGGACGGTGGCGGCTCCGCGGCCACCGGAGACACCGCGGTCGCGGATGGCGCCGCGGTGGCCGCGGCGGCAGAGCCGGGCGGCACCTGGGCGGACAGCAGGAGAAGGAGAACGCTGACGAAGCCAGCGACGACGCGACGGGGTACGGACATGACGAAGCCTCTCGGTGCTGATCTATGCAGCGGTCGGGTGGGACTACTGGCCGGGCGCCGGATCCTCCGACGTGCCCGGGGCGCCGTCCGATCGGCCTCGGCTGCCGGCCACCGCTCCGGGCAGGAGGGCGGCGGCGTTCGCGGCGCGCCGGTGCAGCAGGGCCGACACCTGCCGCACGGTGTCGGACCGGGCTCGGATGACCTGCTCCTCCCGCTGCGCGATGAGATTCCTGAGCATTCCGGACATGTTCGTGGCGTCCCGGCAGGAACGGTCGGCGGTGGCCGTGGCCACCTCGTCGGGCGACGGTGCCGGTCCGCCGTCCTCCTCCCGGTTCCATCGGGGGTCGCCCTGGGCGTCGTCCGGGGTGTCGTAGTGATGACCCCGGCGGTCCATGCACGCACTCCACCTGTCGACGACGTGCAGGTAGCGCCGATCGGCGCGAGCCTGGTCCGCGGCCTGCTGTTCCAGCCACTCGATGCCCTGTTCCGGGGAGACGCCGGGGGCGAGGCCGTCGACCGAAGATGAGTCACTGCCACCGTTGACGGCCCGTTGGCTCTCCCCGTCGCAACCCTTCGCCGGCACCGGCCGGCCGTTGTGGACGGCGGTGTCACCGAAGAACACGGCAATGGCCTCGGGAGGTACGACGATCGGCCGGCTGCCCCGTCGGGCCGCCGCGGACATCTCCTCGGCGAAACCCGGCGGGCCCCGGTAGCCGTACCGGGTCACGTCGTGGCCGCCCAACCAGTCGAGTTGGGTGGCGTGTGCGGGATAGGTCGCCACCCGGGACTCGGGCAGGGAGACAGCCAGGTCGAAGGTCGCCAGGCAGGACCGCAGCCGGTCGAACACGGCCCGCTGCACCTGCTGGTTCTCGGCAGGTGTCAGCTCGTACTCGTCCAACGGCAGCCGCAGCTCGGCCGCGGCGTCCGCGGCCTGCGCGACGACCGGGACGGCTGGCTCGGTGCCGGGCTCGGCGACCGAGCAGCCGGTGATGAGGGTGGCGGCCAGGCCCAACAGGCAGGCCGCACGGGCCGGTGCGGGCATCTCGTCCTCGCCTTGGGTAGGACCCGGATCGCCGACCTGGTCGGCGACCCGGGTCATCGAATCCTCGCTACCGCCAGGGCACCGCTGCGCCCAACTCGACTCTCCCGTTGCCGGTCTGGAACTTGGGCTGCACCCGGGACGACTGCGTGTCCCGGACGCCGGCCGTGTAGTCGAGCGCCCAGCCGCTGCCGCCCGACCGGTCGCCGCACTGGTAGAGCCCCCCGTTGGGGGTGTACTTCCAGAGCAGGGCAACGGTGTCCGACGAGTTCTGGCCACTGTTGACGAGCTGCGCCCAGGCGTACCAGTGCCCGCCGTAGCTGCCCTCCCTGACCCGGATGTATTCGCCTTCCTGTGGGTCGTCCACCCTCCCCTCCGTGCCGGGCACGGTGCGTATGTTCGACGCCTTGGACGGCTGCTGCAGCCAGTTGCCGCAGAAGGTCGGTTGGTCCGCCGCGGAGGCCGGAGCGTCGGTCAGGGCCACGACCGCACCCGCCGCGGCGATGGTCACCAGCGACGCCGTGAACGCCTTTCGGAACATGAGCTACCTCCTCTGGGACGGCCACCGGCACTCGCGGGCGCCGTCCGGAAACGTCCAGGCGTTTACGGTGCCGGACGGAAGGCGGCGCGCGGTCCGGCGCCGGACGCAATCGGAAAGCGGGCGTCCGGTCATGAAACGGTCGTTTCCATGGCCGTCGATCCTGTGGTCAGATGATTTGGTGAGACAAGACGGTGACCCGGTCGAGGTGTTCCGGACCGAACTGCAGGAGCTGTACCTGGCGGTACGGCGACCGACGTACCGCAGTCTGGAGGCACACGCCGATTTCGACGGGTCGGTGTTGCGGATCTCGACGGTTGGCGACCTGCTCAACGGGCCGGGCACACCGCGGTGGGCGACCGTGCAGGCGTTCGTCGGGGCCTGCGCCCGGCACGCGCACGCGCACCGGATCACCGTGCCGGCCCACCTGGTGACGGCGGACCGGTGGCACGCCCGGTACCGGGCGATGGAGAACGCTCTCGCCGATCGGGCTGTCCGGGCCGGGGCGCGGCACGCGCCCACGGTCCGGGTGGCCGCCCAGCGTCGAGCGGTGGTGGTGCCCAGTCAGCTACCCGCGGACCTGCCCACCTTCGCTGGCCGGACGGCGCAGTTGGCCGAGTTGGATCGCCATGGTGACGTCGCCACCGACCCCGGGTGTGAGCACGCCGGACAGGGAGATGCTCGGCCGGCAGCGGCGGCGATCGTGGCGATCGACGGCACGCCTGGGGTCGGCAAGACCGCTCTGGCGATCCGGTGGGCACACCGGGTGGCGGACCGGTTCCCGGACGGGCAGTTGTACGTGAACCTCCACGGTTTCGATCCGGTCAAGGCGGCGACAGACCCGGCGGACGCGGTACGTAGCTTCCTCGACGCCTTCGGCGTCGACCCGCACCGGATCCCGACCACCCTGGACGCGCAGGCCGCCCTGTACCGCAGCCTGCTGTCCGGCCGTCGGATGCTCATCGTGCTGGACAACGCCCGAGATAGTGAACAGGTCCGATATCTGCTGCCCGGCGCGCCGGGATGCCTGGTGGTGGTCACCAGCCGCACTGTGCTCGTCGGCCTGCTCGCCCTCAACGGCGCCCACCCGTTGACCCTGGACACACTGTCCGACGACGAGGCTCGCACCCTTCTGGCCAACCGGCTGGGCGATGCCCGGGTCGCTGCCGAACCGGACGCCGTCCAGCAGCTCATCACCGCCTGCGCTCGGCTACCGCTGGCCCTGGCCGTCATCGCCGCCCGCGCCCACCGGTTCGGTCTCCCCCTGGCAGCTCTCGCCGCCGAACTACACGAGACCGGGCAGCGGCTGGACGTATTGGATACCGGGGATCGGGCCAGCCAGGTGAGAGCCGTGTTCTCCTGGTCCTACCAGGCACTGAGCACACCGGCGGCGCTCCTGTTCCGAATGCTCGGGCTCCACCCCGGTCCGGACATCAGCATCTCGGCTGCGGCCAGCCTGGCCGGCCAGTCCCGGGCCGTGGCCCGTCGGTCGCTGACCGAACTCGCCGGGGCCAACCTGGTCATCGAACACGTCCCGGGCCGGTACGTCTTTCACGACCTGCTTCGCGCGTACGCCGCGGACCAGGTGCACACGATCGACTCCGCGCGGGAGCGACACCTGGCGACTGTCCGTCTACTGGACCACTACCTGCATTCCGGCTACGCCGCCGACCGCCTGCTGAACCCGACCCGCGAACCGATCAGCCTCCCCCCGGCTCGGCCCGGAGTCGCCCCCGATCAGCTCACGAGTGGTCGGCAGGCCCTGGACTGGTTCGCCGCGGAGCACGCCGTACTGCTGGCTGTCGTCGAACACACCCGAGGTGACGACTTCGACACCCACATCTGGCAGCTCGCCTGGGTGATGTGGGCGTTTCTCTACCCCCGGGGTTACTGGTCGCACTGGGTAGCTGTCGGGCGTGCCGCGGTGGCCGCCGCAGCTCGGACGGCCGACCCGGGCGCCCAGATCCACGCCAACCGCCTCCTCGCCCACGCTGAGATGCAGATGAGCAACTTCGACGAGTCCGACGCGCTGCTGCGCCGGACCCTCGACCTGGCCGAGCGGGCCGGCGATCGACTCGGCCAGGCCCATACACAGATCAGCCTGTGCTACCTGGCGGACTGGCGAGGGCAGTACTCGTCAGCGCTGGCACACGCAAACCACGCCCACGAGATGTTCCGAGATCTCGGCTACGCGGCCGGGCAGGCCGAAGCCCTCACCCGGATCAGCTGGAGTCACGCGGGGCTCGGCGAGTACCAGCTGGCGCTCACCTGCGGCAATGACGCCCTCGGCCTGCAGCAGACCCTCGCCAACCGGGAAGGGCAGGCCAGCACCTGGCACAGCATGGGTCTCGCCCACTACCGCCTCGGTCAGTACGCGCAAGCCCTCACCTGCTACCACCACGCACTCGCCCTGCTGCAGGATCTGGGCAACCGCTTCTACGAGGCCGAGGTCCTCGTCGGACTGGGCGACACCCTCCACCGCCACGGAGACCTGCAGGCGGCCTGCGATTCCTGGCGGCAGGCTCTGATCATCCTTGACGACCTCCATCATGCGCGTGCCTCCGCCGTACGCACCCGGTTGCGTGCCCTCGCACCACCAACGGTCACGCCGTCGGAGTAACACGAGGCCGCCACACCGGGCGTCACCACGAAACGAGGCCCCGTCCCGGGGTGAGTCGCCGGGGCTAGGGTGTCCACTGTGAACCTCGTGGACCTGCTGACCGACGCGGCGGACAAGGGCTTCGGTGACCTGGACGCAGCCATGCTGCCGGAGTTGCGGGCGATCCGCCGCGATGGTCCCGCGCCGGCCCGGCGGCCCGCGCTGCTCGCGCTGCTGCACCTCGGCGGCGAACTGGCGCTCGACCCCGCGGACCTGGCCGTGCTGCGACGGCTCATCGCGATCAAGCTTCCCCACGACCGGCCGTACTCGATCGATGGCTGCTTCAACTCGTGGCTGACCGTGCGTGGCGGTGACCAGCAGGAGATCATGCGGGTGCTCGGTCTGACCAGGTCCGCGCCCGCCACCTACGGCCTCGGCGAGACGCTCGTCGCCCACCTCGGTCACGGCGGGCCCGACCGATCGCGTACGTGGCGACACGTCTTCATCTCACCGATGCTCAACGGCTGGACGGTGGTCTCCGGCCCGAGTTGCGGTCCCGACGACGATCCTCAGGTGGAAGGCTGGGTCCAGGAGCTGAGTTCCCGGTACGGCGACGCGCAGGCCTACTTCTACGGCAGCCAGGGCGACGGCGACGCGTGGCTGGTCGGCTCGCGTGGGCAGATCGTGCGCCGCTTCAGCAGTGAGAAGCCGGAGACGTCGACGGGTGAGCCGCTGCCGATCGAGCAGCGCGCCTTGGCCCGTCTCGGTCGCACCGGGCCGCCCGAACGGCTTGACGCCGACGAGCTGTGGGACTTCGTCGGCGAGTGCGCGGCACCGCAGGTCGCGGCCGAGCTGAGCATCGACCCGGTGTTCACCGGCTGGCCCGACGACCTCGACGTGCACGGTCAGCCGCTTGTCGCCTGGCCCGAGTCGGACGACGACGTCAGCATCCTCCGTGACTGCTACGTCTTCCTCATCTGAGTTGGTCAGCGAAGCTCCGTACGGGTAGCACCGAGTCCGTGGCCGCCCACGCCTGACCGTCGGTCGCCCGATCCCTCACCACGAGAGGAGATCCAGCCGCCGCCTACACCAAGTGTCATCGCACCGTGCCGAGCTGTTTGACGTTTCGTAGCAGCGGTTCGGACTCGACCCGCTCCACGCCTTCCAGCGAGCTCAGCTTCTCGGTCAGGTACCGGTAGAACGCCGGCATATCCCGGCAGAGCACCAAGGCCTGCACGTTCGTCGGCCCGGTGGTGGCCGCCGCGAAGACGATCTCCTCGTGCTCGCGAAGCGCCGCACCGACCGCCGCCAGCCGGGACGGACTCACCGCCAGCCAGAGCAGGACCGCGGCGCGGAACCCGTACAGCTCCGGCTCGACCTCCACGTCGGTGTAGAGCGACCCGGACTCGAACAGCTCCTGCATCCGGCGGCGGGCGCTCGACTCCGGCCAGCCGGTGGAGGCCGCCAGCTGCGCGTAACTGAGCCGCCCCTCCCAGGCGAGCGCCTCCAGCAGCGGCGCGTCGGCGGAGGTGAGGTGCGCCGCCGACCGGCCACCGCCCGGTGCCGCCCAGACCGGGGTCAGCGCGGCGATCTGCTCGGCGGTCAGCGCGTCGTCATGAAGGTCCGGGCCGACCGCCCCGCCGACGAACTGGTGAACCACGCAGTGCGCGCTGACCGAGGTCACCCGCGGGGTCCGGGGCAGCTTCTGCAGCAGCAGGGTCTCCCGGTCGACCGAGGCCGGCACCCGCACGTTGCAGACAATCTCGGTACCACCCGAGGTGATCGACACCCAGCCGGTATCCGGGCGGCGGGCCAATGCGCCAGCGATCGGCAACGCCGAGTCCGGGGCGGCGCGCAGGCGGATCAACCAGGTCTCGTACCCCAGCTCGATGGGGTTGGGCATGCCGACCACCCGCAGCCCTGCCTCGGCGCGCAACCGACGGTAACGCCGGGCGACCGTCTGGTCGGAGACACCGAGCACTGTGCCGATCTCCCGGTACCCGGCCCGGCCGTTGATCCGCAGGGCGTGCGTCACCTGCCGGTCCAGATCGTCGATTTCCACCGCCTTATCTTATCGAACGTCGAGATCCGCAGGAATGATGACTCCGACTAGAGATAATTGTGCGAGGGTCGGCATCCTGCAGTGCATGCGCAAATGGTCACCACTGATCGCCGTCTGCCTCGGCACCTTCCTCCTGCTGGTGGACGTCCTCATCGTCGTCGTCGCCCTTCCGGCGATCTCCGACGACTTCCACGCGGACTACACCGACCTCCAGTGGGTCATCGACGGGTACGCCCTGTCCCTGGCCGCCCTGGTGCTCGGCGCCGGCTCGCTCGCGGACCGGTTCGGCCGCCGCCGCACCTACCTGAGCGGCATCGGCATCTTCGCGATCTCCTCGCTGCTCTGCGCGCTCGCCCCGAACGAGCAGGCCCTGATCGCCGGCCGGATCCTGCAGGGCTTCGGCGGCGCGGCCATGTTCGCGTGCACCGCCGCCCTGCTCAACTTCACCTACCACGGCCACGACCGGGGCGTCGCGTTCGGCATCTGGGGCGCGGTCAACGGCGTCGCCGCCGCGGCCGGCCCGCTCGCCGGCGGCCTGCTCACCGAGCACTTCAGTTGGCGCTCGGTGTTCCTGATCAACCTGCCGATCTGCCTGGTCGCGGTCTGGTTCACGATCCGCGGGGTGAGCGAGTCCCGGGCGCCGTGGGGTGGCCGCTTCGACCTGCCCGGCACGATCAGCTTCACCGCGGCGGCAGCCGCCCTGACGTACGGTCTGATCCGCACCGGTGAAGCCGGCTGGACCGACGGCGTAACCCTGGCCGCGTTCGCCGCCGGCCTGCTCGCCCTGGTCCTGTTCCTCTTCGCCGAAACCCGCTCGGACCACCCGATGCTCGACCTGACCCTGTTCCGCCGGGTGCCGTTCACCGTGCTGATCGTCGCCGCGTTCCTCGCCCACGCAGCCGCGTTCAGCTACCTGCCGTTCAGCATGATCTGGCTGCAGCGGGTACTCGGCGATGGCCCCGTCGACGCCGGCCTGTACGGCGCCCTTCCGATGGCCGCCGCTGCCCTGGTCGTCGGCGCGTCCGCCGGCCGGTTCCTGCAGCGGATCGCCCCGCGCTGGACCGTCGGCCTCGGGCTGCTCCTGATCGCCGTCGGAAACCTGCTGCAGGCCAGGATCGACACGGACAGCACCGGCGCGACCCTGATCCCCGGACTGATCGTGGCCGGTCTCGGCGTCGGCTGCGTGCTGCCCACGAACGCCTCGGCGGTGATGGCCGAAGTGCCACGCGAGCGCAGCGGGATGGCCGGCGGGGCGCTCAACACGTTCCGCCAGCTCGGGCTCGCGTTCGGCGTCGCGGTCTTCGGGACCGTCTTCACCAACCGGATCGCCGACGGGCACGGCTCGCCGGACGGGTTCGCTGACGGACTGAACGCGACCCTGCTGATCGCCTCCGGAACCGCCCTGGCCGGCGGGGTCCTGGTGCTCGTCCTGGTCCGCAAGCACGCCGCCGCGCCGGTCGCGGCACCGGCCCTGGAACCGGCGGAACCCTCGGCCCATCGATAAAGGTGCTCGTCCCCGGGTGTGCGGCGCACCGAGTGTGACGCCGTTCACCCGGGCATGTGCACCTACCTCGACCTCCCGGCAGATGTGGACTATCCGCGACGGTCAGGCCGCCGCTGTCCCGGCGATCCGCTCGGAGAACTCGACGAGGCGGTTGGAGAACCCCCACTCGTTGTCGTACCAGCCGCGCACCTTCACCTGGTTGCCGACGGTCTCGGTAAGCGGCGCGTCGAAGATGGACGAGTATGGGTTGCCGACGATGTCCACCGAGACCAGCGGCGCCTCGGAGTACTGCAGGTAGTGCCGCAGCCGCGGGGAGCCGGCCGCCTCGCGGAACGCCGCGTTGACGTCCTCGGCATCGGCACGTCGCCGGAGGACCACGGTGAGGTCGGTGATCGACCCCGCCGGGATGGGGACGCGTAGAGCGGAGCCGGTGAGACGGCCGTCGAGTTCCGGGATGACCTTACCGATCGCCTTCGCCGCGCCCGACGACGTGGGAATGATCGACAGGGCTGCCGCGCGGGCCCGGCGCAGATCGGAGTGCGGGGCATCGTGGAGCCGCTGGTCGCTTGTGTAGGCGTGGACCGTCGTCATCAGTCCGGATTCGACGCCGAACGAGTCGTTGAGCACCTTCGCCAGCGGCGCCAGCGAGTTCGTGGTGCACGAGCCGTTGGAGAAGACGTCGTGGCTGTCCGGGTCGAGCCTGTCGTCGTTGACCCCGAGCACGAACGTGGGGACGTCCCCCTTGGCCGGGGCCGAGATGACGACCTTCCTCGCGCCACCTTTGAGGTGGGCCGCCGCGGCGGGGCCGTCCGTGAAGTGGCCGGTGGACTCGATGACGACATCGGCGCCTACCTCACCCCAGGGGATGAGGGCCGGATCAGACTGCGCGAAAACCTTCATGCGCGTGCCCTGGACGACGATTGCGTCACCGTCGAAGGCGACACCGTCGAGGTGGCCGGAAACCGAGTCCCACTCGAGCAGGGTAGCCAGCGTGCGGGCGTCGGTGAGGTCGTTGACCGCGACCACCTCGACGTCGGCGTTGTTCGCCAAGGCCGCGCGCAGGTAGCTACGCCCGATCCGTCCGAACCCGTTGATGCCGATGCGTACCGTCATGGCTTCAGTTCCTCCTGTTGTGTGTCGAGCACGGATGGCGCCGCCGCCCGGAGCAGGTCGAGTGCGCCGGCGCGAGCGTCGTCGAACGGGCCCGGATCCTGCTGAGCGATCGCGAGCACGTACCCGCCCTGCAGGACGGCCATCAGGGTGTGGGCAAGACGCTCGGGGTCGAGGTCGTCCTGCAGTTCGCCTGCGGCGATGGCTTCCCGCAGCACCCGGACCCAGCTGACGTGTACCTGAGCGAACGCGCGCGCCACCGGGGCAAGTAACACCGGGTCCTCCCGGACCTGCGGGTCCTGGGTCATCCGGCCGACCTTGCAGCCCTTGAGGGCGTCGCGCGTGCGCATCAGGTACGCCTCGATGCGGGCCATCGGGTCGCCCGGGCCGTCCAGTTCGGACACGGCCGGCAGCAGGTCGTTGACGTTGCGCTCAAGCGCGGCGAGCGCAAGGTCGCGTTTGGACGGGAAGTGGTGGTACATGCTCCCCTGGCCGACACCCGACCGTTCGCGCACGTCACGCGGGCTGGTGTCGGCGTAGCCGCGCTCCCACATGAGCTCGCTCATCGTGTCGACAAGGAGTTTCCGCGAATCCATTCCAGCAGTGTACCTACTGGTATGTACAACGCACTCCCGGAAGCGTCGACTGCGGTCACACGTGGCGCACGACCTCCTCGGCCAGCCGGTCGTGGCAGGAGCCCCGGCCGGACCGCCGGTTACAGCCAGTCGTGTTCGCGGGCGTAGCGGGCCGCTTCGTGGCGGGTCCGGGTCTGCGTCTTGCGCATCGCGTTGGAGAGGTAGTTGCGGACGGTGCCCGGGGCGAGATGGAGCCGCGCGGCGATGTCGGCGACCGAGTAGCCCTCGGCGGTGACCCGCAGGACGTCGGCTTCACGATCGGTGAGGGGGCAGTCCTCGGTGACGGCGAGCGCGGACACGTCCGGGTCGATCCAGCGTTTCCCCGCGTGCAGCGTGGCGATGACCGAGGTGATGTGGCCTGGCTCGGCGGACTTGCTGACGAATCCCTGGACGCCGAGCTTCAGCGCCTTGCGCAGCACGCCGGGGCGGGCGTGCCGGGTCAGCATGAGGATCACCTGCTCCGGTCGCTCGCGGCGGATCTCGGCGACCGCGCCCAGGCCGTCCACGCCCGGCATCTCCAGGTCGATGACCAGCACGTCGGGCCGGTGACGCAGGGTGGCGTCGATCGCCGTCCGGCCGTCCTGGGCCTCGGCGAGCACAGTGATGTCGCCCTCCATCGGCAGCAGCGCGGCCAGGGCGGTGCGCAGCAGCGCCTCGTCGTCGGCGAGCACGATCGTGGTCATCGGCGGTCCCTCCCCCTGACCGTCGGGGCCGCGTCGGCCCGAGCTGCTGGGAAGACGGCCGCGGTCAGGAACCGCTGGTCCTTCTGTTCCACGGTCAGCTCGCCTCCGTCGCCGGCCACCCGTTGCCTGAGTGCCGCCAGTCCCCTGAGTTCGGGGGGCGTGGTGGCGGTTGCGCCGTCGTTGACGATGCTGATGCCCGAGCCGGTGAGCGTGATCTGCACGTGGGTGGCCTGCGCGTGCCGCAGGATGTTCGTGGTCGTCTCCCGCAGCACCTGCCCGAGCAGTTCGCTGGCGCGGGCATCGACCTCGGCCTCCCGGGTCACCCGGACCCGGATGCCGGCGGCCTCGAACAGGTTCTTCGCGTTCTCGATCTCCGCGGTCAGGTTGAGCCGCCGTTGCGCGTACGCGAGTTCCTTGGTCTGCGCGATGGTGTCGCTGACCAGCGCGTACGTCTCGCGCAGTTCCTTCTCCGCCCGAGCGGAGTCGCGGAGCAGCAGTCGCTGGGCCAGGGCGATCTTCAGCTTGACCACGTGCAGGGTGTGGCCCTGGATGTCGTGCAGGTCGCTGGCGAACCGCACGCGCTCCCGGACCACGGCCAGCTCCGCCTCGCGTTCCCGGGTCTGTTCGAGCTCCCGGATGAGGTCGTAGAACCGCTCGCCCACCACCGTGAAGACCGTCACGACGACGGTGAGGACGGTCGGGATCAGGACGTACGTCAGCAGGACGTGACCGATGTCGTCCCGCTGCACCAGCAGCCGCGCCGTACCGACGGCGGCGACATAGGTGAACAGCCCGGCCATCGTCCGGGCCCGGCGCCGTCGCACCTCCCGCAGGGCAAGCGAGCCGACGGCGCAGACACCCCAGTAGGCGTTGGGGCTGCCGGTCACCAGGACCCCGAGCGGCCAGACCGCTGCCGCCACGACCAGGCAGGGCAGCGCGACCCGGGCGAGGTCGTTGGCCGTCCACCATTCGAAGGCCACCACGGCCGCCGCGGCCCCCGGCGTGAGGACGACGAGGTGCCACCAGGTACGCGCGTCGGTGTAGAGCAGGACCACCGCGGCGAACACCACAGGCGGCAGTGCCGTGGCGAGGTTGAGCCGGCGCAGCCTTCCCTGCGTCGACTCGGTGAAGCGCGGCGATCTCGCGGTCACCGCCTCAGTATCCGGCAGCCCGGGGCCACGACCAGTGACACCACGTCACATCCGGTGATGACGTGGTGCCACTGACGGGTCGGCCGTCCCCGCGCTGTCATGGGTGCATGTCCACCACACCCGTCATCGAAGTCGAACGGCTGAACCTCACCTACGGCGACTTCCACGCCGTGAAGGATCTTTCCTTCGAGGTACGGCCCGGAGAGCTCTACGCACTGCTGGGCACCAACGGAGCCGGGAAGACCTCGACACTGGAAGTTGTCGAGGGACACCGCCCGCCGACCTCGGGCACCGTACGCGTCTTCGGGCGCAGCCCCGACGACCGGCGGGCGGTACGTCCCCGGATGGGCGTCATGCTCCAGGAGAGCGGATTCTCCCCGGACCTCACCGTCCGTGAGTCGGTCGGTCTGGTCGGCCGGCTCACCCGACGCACCGACGACGTCGACCGGGTGCTCGACCTGGTCGACCTCACCGGCCGAGCCGGCCGCAAGGTGTCGCAACTGTCCGGCGGGGAGAAACGGCGGCTGGACTTCGCCACCGCGGTCTACGGCAGCCCGGAGCTGATCTTTCTGGACGAGCCGACCACCGGCCTCGACATCCAGTCCCGCGACGCGGTCTGGGCGACGGTGGACCGGCTGCGGGAGAACGGCGCGACCGTCGTGCTCACCACGCACTACCTGGAGGAGGCGCAACAGCGCGCCGACCGGATCGGGCTGATGCACGAGGGCGCCCTCCACCGGGAAGGCACCGTCTCCGAGCTGACCCGCACCCTGCCCGCGGTCATCCGCTTCTCCCTCCCGGCACCGACGCCGACGCTGCCGGTGCGGGCCGCCGTCGACGGGGACGGGAAGGTCGTGGTCGAGACCTTCGAGCTGCAGAAGGACCTGCACCTCCTGCTCGGCTGGGCGCAGGACCACTCCGCGGAGCTGCGGGACCTGGCGGCGGGGCCGACCCGGCTCGACGACGTCTTCCGCGCCATCAACAGTTGATTTCGTTCATCCGACAGGAGCCTCACCGTGTTGTCCATCGCGTCCAGCGAACTGATCCAGATCTTCCGCAACCGGCTGGTACTGATCACCAGCCTCATCATCCCGCTCGCGGTCTGCGTGTTCTTCGTCCGTCAGCACGAGACCTACGCCGCGATCGGGAGCCTCGGCTACGTCGCCGCGATCGTGGTGTTCACCGTGGCCGCGTTCGGGCTCTACGCCACGGCCGTCACCACGTTGGCGTCGCGGCGGCAGAACCTCTTCCTCAAGCGGCTGCGCTCCACCGCCGAAGGCGACGCCGGCATCCTCGCCGGCCTCCTGCTGCCCGTACTCCTCCTCACCGTGGTGCAGGTGACCGCGATCCTGACCGCCCTGGCCGTGGTCGCCGGCGGACCGGCGAACGTCGCCCTGCTGGTGGTGGCGGTCCTCACGACCGCGGCCATGATGATCGGCCTGGCGCTGGCCACGGCCGGGCTGACGAACTCCCCCGAACACGCCCAGGTCACCACCCTGCCCGTCACCCTCGGGGTGATCGCCGTGGCCAGTTGGGTGGGCATCTCCGGCACCGAGGACCTCGCCTGGCTCAAGCGGCTGCTGCCCGGCGGCGCGGCCACCGAACTGACAATGAACGCCTGGAACGGCGGCGTCGCCGTGGCCGACTCACTGCTTCTGCTCGCCCCCACGCTCGGCTGGGTCGTCATCGCCGTCGCCCTCGCCACCCGCCTCTTCCGCTGGGAGCCCCGCCGATGACCACCGGAACCCCGGACAGTTGGGGCCGGTGTCAGCGGCAGCCGCTCACAGTCTGGGGTTGGGCGGATGGGGCCGCTCGGGCGGTCTCCCCCTGGCGTGGATGGCGTCGGAGGCGGCGATGCCGGCGAGGACGACGACGGCGGTGACGGCCACGGCCAGCGGCGGCAGAAGGATCATGAACGGCGAGGCGCCGGCGAGCGTCAGAGCGCCGATGATCCGCGAGTGGGACACCCGGGCGAATACGGCGTATTCCACCAAGGCTCGCCCGATCAGGAAGAGCATCGGTCCGCCGAGGACGACGAGGATCCACGCCGCGTTTGTGTGCCCAAACGGATGTTCGATCACGATTTCGTATCCGACGGCGACGGCGACGATCCCCGCGACCATGAGGACGTGCGCCAGGAAAGCCTCCCGGATGAGGTGCGCGGGCTCGACGGAGGCTCTGATGGCTTCGGGCAACAACTGGCCCGCCCGGAAGAGATAGACGCGGAACAGCAGCACGGTGGTGATGAATGCGACCGCGAAGGCCGCCGCGGCTCCGCTGTGCCGAAACGATGTGTCGCTGTAGGCCGATCCCGTTGTGAGAATGAGTTCGCCGAGAGCGATGATGAAGAATTGTCGGTAGCGCTCGGACAGATATTCGGCCAGGACGGGCCACTGCTGTTGGGTGGGTCGGGACCACGGCGCGGGATAGAACAGCAGCAGTGCCGCGCAGTCGATGGCGATCGCGAGCGTCCACAACAGGCTGCGGGCCAGGTCCGTCGCGATCCCTCCAGCGATCCACGGCAGGGCCGACAGCGTGAACCAGAAGAACACTCCGGCCGCTCGACGCTGAGCCGCGTGGCCACGCAGCAGCGGGACGATGACCAGCCCACGAATGATGTGGACCGCGACGTACGCGCCGGCGAAGGCCAGACCCCGGTCACCGAACGCATGCGGCACCGCGACCGCCATCAGCAGCGCGCCGAGCATTGCCGTGTAGACAAGCAACTGGAGCTGCGGCCGCTGCGGATCGTAGAGGTCGGTGACCCACGCCGTGACGAACCACAGCACCATGAAGGCCAGCAGCAACAGCAGCGTCTCGCCAGCCTCGACGAGGACGATCCGTTGCTCGGTGAGCTCCTCGACCAGCCGTTGTGAGACCCGATTGAGGGCGAAGACGAACACCAGGTCGAAGAAGAGTTCCAGCAGACTGGGTCGCTGCGGTTGCCCCGGCTTTCGAAGCAGCGCCGCTGCCCTTGTCGACATGGGCCGCCCATTTCTGCCGGCTTCGCGTGCCTGGGTATTGGTACCACACGGGGCAGGTCGTCGAGTCGATACCCGAAGAATGCCGTCTGGCCATACCGCCGCTTGTCGCCGTCAATTCCGCGCCGACGGCGGGGCGGTCCCGCCCACAGCTCAGGGTTGTTTTTCCCTTCGTGGGGTACGCGCGGTCCGCCACGCGGGCGCCGTCGGATCAGCCGAGCGGGTCGGCGTCAGCCGCGTACACGCCAGGGGGCTGTTACCGGATGGATCGGCGAGAGGCGGGCGGACGCGCCGGGGCTGACGGCTTCGTGGAACTACGGGTGCACGGGGTGTCCGCCACCGGCCCGGAGGCCCTGCTGGATCGACCGCACGCGCAGCAGGTGGCGGGTGACCACCGGGGCGGCTTCTACCGGCCGCGGCCGGGAAACCACGAGGGCGGCGTGGCGGACGGAGTGACGCTGGAGGCCTACCGCTGGAACAACCTGCCTGCTGGCAACGCGGTGCGAACGCTGGCAATGGTGATCCTGTTGCCGTTCATGCTGATCAACCTCGCCATCTGGATGCGTCCGGCCAGAGCCGGCTCCGACCCGGTGATCAAGGCCCTGTGCCGGTTGTTGGCGCTCACCCTGACCGGGATGTACGTGCTGAGCATGGTGGGGATCGCGCTGGATGTGATCGCGTGGAAGTGCATGTCCTCGCCCGAGTGTCTGGCCGGACGCAGTTGGCTCTCCTGGCTCGGGGGCCGTCCGGCGGGACTGCGCCTGGCGGTGCTCGCGCTTGCGCCAGTCGCGGCCATCAGCCTGGTGTGGGGGCTCAGCGCGCGGCCGGCACTCCCCTTCCACGTCTTCCGCGCGGCCGGCCAGCCTCTCGCAGCGCACCGGCTCACCGCCGTCGGCCGGTGGGACAACGACCCGCTGGTCGGCCGACTGCGCTCGATTCACGTCGCGGCGGCGTTCGCCACGCTGGACCTCAGCCTGCTCGGCGCCCGAGCCGCACAGGGTTTGTCGACCGGCACCGTCGCGCTGACGGCGGCTGCCGGGCTTCTGCTGATCACGTGTGCGGTGCTGCTCTGCACTCCACCGCTGAGCGCGCCCACGGAATGGCGGCTCGACCGGTTGGTCAGCGCGCTGTGTACGGTCGCCCTCGCTCTGACCGTGCTGGTCTGGATCCACGTTCTGACCAGTTCCGCCTCCTGGCCGGAGAGGCACGGGCTACCCGGCTACAACCTGACAGTTGTCGGGCTGTTCATCGGTCAGGCGGTGCTGCTGGCCGCCCTGGGGGCGGTGCTGTTCTGGCACCGGGACCGACAGCAGGATGGAGCGCCCTCGCTCGGGTTCGGCGCCCTGGCGGCCTCCGTCGCCGCGATCAGTCTGGCACTGACGTTCTCCGCCGAACTGGCCTACCGCGTGTCCGATGTCCTGAACCGGGGCGCACCGACCGCGGAGGCGCTGATCACCAGCCCACCGCGTGCCTGCGTCTGGGCGATCTTCGGCTTCTCACTGGCGGTGCTGGTGACGCTCGCCGTCGCTGGCCTGGATTGGCTGGCGTCACGACCGGGACGGATCCGTGCCGCGTCGGCAATCCTCGCTCGTGACTTCCCGGACGCGCCGACCGATGCCACGCCACGGCTGCGGCAGGTGCGCAGGACCATCGCCCATGCGCGGTTCACCGAGAGACTGGTGCCGCTCGCGGTGCTCTACGCCTGCCTTGCCGGAATCGGCATGACGATGGTCGCGCTCGGCCTGCTGCCGACGCCACCGGGCGAACTGATCCAGCGCTACGTGGGGCTGCCGGCCAGCTTCGTCGACTTCGGCATCGGTGTCGGCAGCTACCTGATCGCCGCGATCATCGTCGGCCTGGTCATCGGCGGGATCTTCGCCTACCGCACCCCTGGATTCCGCAGGTACGTGGGCGTCCTGTGGGACCTGGGCACCTTCTGGCCCCGAGCCGCCCACCCGTTCGCGCCGCCGTGCTACGCCGAACGGGCCGTTCCCGAACTGACCTGCCGGATCACCCACCTCGTCGACTCCGGCAACACGGTGGTGCTCACCGGACACAGCCACGGCTCCGTCCTGATCGCCGCGACCGTGCTCCAACTGCCACCACGGATCACCGACCGAATCGCCCTTCTCACCCACGGCTCGCCGCTGCGACGGCTGTACGCCCGGCTGTTTCCCGCGTACCTCAACGACGAGGTGATTCACGAGATCGCCGACCGGGTCGACTGGCGGTGGGTGAACCTGTGGCGGGACACCGACCCCATCGGCGGCCCCGTCTTTCCACCGCACCGACCCGACGAGATAACCACCGCGTCCGACCGGCAGGCGACGGTGGACCGACGGCTTCGCGACCCGCACGGCGTCACCGCTCCGGCCGGCGACATCTTTCCGCCACCGATCAAGGGACACAGCCCCTGCGAATCCGACAAGGCGTTCGACGAGGCGGTGCGTGAGCTCGCCGACCATCTTCGCTGAGCAAGCAGTGGCGGGCGGGCTCCCGCGCGTCGTCCACCCCAGCCCTCCGTACGCGGCCGAGGGTCGCAGAGCGTTACGACCTCGGTATGGATCGGAAACAGTGCCCGGCAAGCATCGGACGGGTGAGCGCATCGTGCATGATCGATACGCACTGCCCCTACTGCGCCATGCAGTGCGGGATATCCCTGACGATCGGCAACGGGCCGCCTCTGCTGGCGCCCACCGAATTCCCGGTCAACAGGGGCGGTCTGTGCGCCAAGGGATGGACCGCTGCCGACCTTCTCGACCACGGTGACCGGCTGCTGAGCCCGCTCGTGCGCAAGGATCCCGCCGACCGCACCAGCCCGTTGCGACCGGCAGGCTGGGACGAGGCCCTCGACCGTATCGTCGACGCCATCCGTACCAGCCAACACCGGTACGGCGCGGACAGCGTCGGAGCCTTCGGTGGCGGCGGGCTGACGAACGAAAAGGCGTACGCGCTGGGCAAGTTCGTCCGGGTGGCGCTGCGGTCGGCGTCGATCGACTACAACGGCCGGTTCTGCATGTCGTCCGCGGCGACCGCCTCGAACCGCTCCCTCGGGATCGACCGTGGCCTGCCGTTCCCCCTGGCCGACATCGCCCAGGCGCAGGCCGTGCTACTGGTGGGCGCGAATCCGGCCGACGCGTTGCCGCCGTCCATGCAGTACTTCGACGCCGGACGGGCCGCCGGCGCGCGGCACGTCGTCGTCGACCCCCGCCGTACGACCACCGCGGGGGGCGCTCACCTCCACCTGCAGCCACTGCCGGGCACGGATCTCGCACTGGCGAACGGGATGCTGCACGTCGCGATCCGCGAGGGCCTGGTCGACGAGACATACGTGCGCGACCGTACGAGCGGCTTCGACGCGGTCCGGGCCACCGTGGCGGCGTACTGGCCGGACCGGGTGGAGCGGATGACCGGCGTGCCGGAACGGGACCTGCGGGAGACGGTACGGCTGCTGGCGACCGCCACGTCGGCGATGGTGCTCACCGCTCGCGGCGCCGAGCAGCACAGCAACGGCACGGACACCGCGCAGGCGTACCTCAATCTGGCCCTCGCCCTGGGCCTGCCCGGACGGCCCTTCTCCGGCTACGGCACGATCACCGGGCAGGGCAACGGGCAGGGTGGCCGCGAGCACGGGCAGAAAGCCGACCAACTGCCCGGCTACCGGCGCCTGGACGACCCCGCGGCGCGCGCGCACGTCGCGGCCGTCTGGGGCATCGACCCGGACGAGCTGCCCCGGCCGGGCCGGTCGGCCTGGGAGATGCTCGACCGGCTCGGGACCGACGACGGAGTACGCGTGCTGCTCGTGCTCGCCAGCAACATCGCGGTGTCGGCCCCACACGCCAACCGGGTGATGGACCGGCTGCGGGCGCTGGACCTGCTTGTCGTCTCCGACATCTTCCTCTCCGAGACCGCAGCCGTGGCCGACGTGGTGCTGCCCACGGCCCAGTGGGCCGAGGAGGAGGGCACGATGACGAATCTGGAGGGACGCGTCATCCGCCGTCAGCGGGCCCTGTCGCCACCGCCGCAGGTCCGCACCGACCTGCGGATGCTCGCCGACCTCGCCGGCCGGCTCGGGCGCGGCCAGTACTTCGACGACGATCCGCGCCGCGTCTTCGACGAGTTACGCCGGGCCAGCGCCGGCGGGACGGCCGACTACGCCGGAATCACGTACGAGCGCATCGAGGCGGAGCAGGGGGTCTTCTGGCCGTGTCCGAGCGAGGACCATCCCGGTACGCCACGGCTGTTCATCGACCGATTCCCGACCGCCGACGGGCGGGCGACGTTCTTCCGGGTGGAGCACCGGGATCCGGCGGAACTGCCCGACGCCGACTATCCGTACGTGCTGACCACCGGCCGCAACATGCAGCAGTACCAGAGCGGCAACCAGACCCGCCGGGTCGGCGCCCTGACCATGGCGCTGCCCGACGCCCGGGCGGAGCTGCACCCGGACCTGGCCCGCCGGCACGGCATCGCCGACAACGACGTGGTGGAGCTGCGCAGCCGACGCGGGCGGGCGCTCTTTCGGGCGCGTCTCACCAACGGCATCCGCCGCGACACCATCTTCGCGCCGTTCCACTGGGCCGGCAGCTCCGCGGTGAACGCGCTGACCGACCCGACGCTGGACCGCCATTCGCGGATGCCTGCCTTCAAGGCCTGCGCGGTGTCGATCGCGCGTGCGGGCGGCCCGGACGACACCGACCTGTTGACCAACCCACCGCCCAATCCAGCATCTCTGTGAGCAAGGGAGCGTCGCTGTGCACACCACTCCCCGTTTCTTGCAAGGCGTCTACAGCTTCGAGGGCAAGGGCCTCGACCGGCCCGGCCTGGTCGACGGCACGCTCAGCTACGTGGTGCCGGGCGGTGTCGTCGCCCAGCCGGTCTACTTCCGGGGCGGCAATGCCAGCGACGAGCTGATCTGTGTCCTGCTCATGCGCGACGGCCAGCCGATGCGCTACTTCCCGATCGGCGCCAAGTCCGACGTCCACGTGCCGCTGCGGGTGGTCGAGGACCTCGACTCCGGCACCGGTCTCGAGGTGCACGTGGCGGCGCCCGCCGGGGTGTCCGGCACCGTGATCGTCGACCTGGGGCTGGTCGAGGTCTGATGGACGCCGTCGACAAGCGCCGGCGCCTCGTCGTGGTGGGCAACGGGATGGCCGGCGCCCGCACGGTCGAGGAGATCCTCGAACGCGGCGGGGGCGACCAGTTCGCCATCACGATGTTCGGCGAGGAGCCGTACGGCAACTACAACCGCATCCTGCTCTCCAACGTGCTCTCCGGGGTCGACGACGAGGCGGGCATCTTCCTCAACGACATGTCGTGGTACGCCGAGAACGACATCACCCTGCACGCCGGCACCCGGGTCACCCGCGTCGACCGCTTCGCGCGGCGGATCTACGCGGACGACGGCACCGAGACGCCGTACGACAAGCTGATCATCGCCACCGGCAGCCGGGCGTTCGTCCCGCCGATTCCCGGCATCCACCGCCCTGGGCGCGGCTACCACCAGGGGGTGTTCGCGTTCCGCACCATCGACGACACCCGCAACATGATCCGGTACGCCCGCGAGCACGAGCGCGCGGTGGTGATCGGCGGCGGCCTGCTCGGGCTGGAGGCCGCCCGCGGCCTGCAGAACCACCTGGCCCACGTGACCCTGGTACACGCCGCCGGCCACCTGATGAACGCGCAACTGGACGCTCAGGCGGGCGCGATCCTGCGCCGCAGCATCGAGCGACTCGGCATCGAGGTCGTCCTCGGCGCGCACACCACCGAGGTGCTCGGCAAGCACGCCGTGACGGGGGTCAAGCTCAAAGACGGTCGGACCATCGCCTGCGACGTCGTCGTCGTGGCCGCCGGCATCCGAGCGAACGCCGAGATGGCCGCGACCAGCGGCCTGCCGGTGGAGCGGGGCATCGTCGTCGACGACCAGATGCGCGTGCAGGACGAGGTCGACATCTACTCGGTCGGCGAGTGCGCCCAGCACCGCGGCGAGACGTACGGCCTGGTGGCTCCGCTGTGGGAGCAGGCGCGAGTGCTCGCCGACCACATCACCGGGACGAACCCGAACGCTGCGTACCACGGCTCTCGGCTGGCCACGAAGCTCAAGGTGGCGGGCGTGGACGTCGCCTCGATGGGCCTGAAGGAGGCGGAACGCGACGACGACGAGACGATCGTCTTCGCCGAGCCGCGCAAGGGCGTCTACAAGAGCCTCGTCATCCGCGACGACCGGCTTGTCGGCGCGACCCTCCTCGGCGACGTGCGGAAGGTCGCGTTCCTCATGCAGGCCTTCGACCGTGGGCTCGCCCTGCCGAAGGAGCGGGTCGAGATGTTGTTCGACCTCGGCGCGCCGTCGGCGGAGGTGAGTGCCGCGGAGCTGGGCAACGACGTGCAGGTGTGCAACTGCAACGGCGTCACCAAGCGGGCGCTGGTCGGCACCGTGCACGGCGGCGTGAAGACGCTCACCGGTGTCATGGACGCCACCCGTGCCGGCAAGGGCTGCGGGTCGTGCAAGGGCCTGGTCGCCCAGATCGTCGAGTGGGCCGCCGACGGCAAGGTCGAGGACGACCCGGCCGCGAGCTGGTACGTCCCCGGTGTGCCGATGCCCAAGGCGGAGCTGATGGCGGTGATCCGCGAACACGGCCTGAAATCCGTCTCCGCGGTGTTCGTCACCCTCGTGCCCGGCGGCGAGGAGGACGCGAAGAGCAAGATGGGCCTGGCTTCGCTGCTGCGGATGATGTGGGGCGACGAGTACGTCGACGAACGCGACGCCCGCTTCATCAACGACCGTGTGCACGCCAACATCCAGCGCGACGGCACCTTCTCGGTCGTCCCCCAGATCAAGGGCGGCGTGACCACACCGGCGCAGCTCAAGCGGATCGCCGAGGTGGCCGAGAAGTACTCCGTACCACTTGTGAAGATCACCGGCGGCCAGCGCATCGATCTGCTCGGCATCCGCAAGGAAGACCTGCCGAGGGTGTGGGCGGACCTCGACATGCCGTCCGGGTACGCGTACGGCAAGAGCTTCCGGACGGTCAAGACCTGCGTCGGCTCCGACTTCTGCCGCTTCGGCGTCGGCGACTCCACAGCTCTCGGCATCGCGATCGAGGACCGGTTCAAGGCCATCGAGGGCCCCGGCAAGATGAAGCTCGCCGTCACCGGCTGCCCCCGGAACTGCGCCGAGGCGTACGTGAAGGATCTTGGGGTGGTTGCCATCGACGGCGGCAAGTGGGAGATCTACGTCGGCGGGGCCGCCGGCGCCCACGTACGCAAGGGAGACCTCCTCGCCGTCGTCGACTCGCCCGACGAGGTCATCACGCTGACCGGCCGGTTCCTGCAGTACTACCGGGAGAGCGCGAACTGGTTGGAACGCACGTACGCGTGGGTGCCCCGGCTCGGCATCGACCACATCCGGGCGGTGGTCGTCGACGACAGCGACGGCATCGCGGAGCGGCTCGACGCGGCCATGGCCGCCTCCGTGGCCGCGTACCGGGACCCGTGGCTGGAACGGCGCGACCCGGTCACTCCGGGGCAGTTCCGCACCTCCCTGCCGTTGGCGGTCCTGCCCCAGGTGCCGGTCCGCGAAGCCGTACCCGTCCCTCCGGCCTCCCCGAGGCGGGCGTGATGGCCCGGCTCATCGCCGTGGAACACCGGCTCGGGCCGGTCGACGAGATCCCCCTCGGGGAGGGGCGCGCCTACGCCGTGGGCGACGACATGATCGCCATCTTCCGGCTGCGTGACGGCAGCCTGCGCGCGGTGTCGGCGGTCTGTCCGCACGCCGGCGGGCCGCTCGCGGACGGCCTGGTGGACATGACTGTCGTCGTCTGCCCCCTGCACCAGAACATCTTCGAGTTGGCGACCGGCTGTTCGACCACCGGACAGCCCCCACTCGCCGTGTACCCGGTCCGTGCCGACGCCGACGGACGCCTGGTGGTGGGTCTGCCGCCGGCCTGAGGAGCGAACCACGCACGGTGTCGAGCGGACCGAGGACTCACCTGGGAGGAACCATGACCACGGCCGTTCCCGGCAGCATCGAGCAGGACCGGCGCAGCCTGACCCTTCGCGGGCACTGGATCGACGACTGGCGGCCCGAGGACCCCATCTTCTGGGAACGCCGGGGATCCCGCATTGCCCGACGCAACCTGATCTTCTCCATCTACTCCGAGCACATCGGCTTCTCCATCTGGACGATGTGGTCGGTGCTGGTGCTGTTCCTCGGGCCGCAGTACGGCATCGATCCGGCCGGGAAATTCCTGCTCACCGCCGTGCCCGCGCTTGTCGGGTCGGTGCTGCGGATCCCGTACACCCTTGCCGTGGCCCGGTTCGGCGGCCGCAACTGGACGATCATCAGCGCGTCGCTGCTGCTGGTCCCGAGTCTGCTCGGCGCCTTCCTGATCCGACCCGGTGTCTCGTACGCGACGCTTGTGCTCATCGCCGCGCTGGCCGGCGTCGGCGGCGGGAACTTCGCCTCCTCGATGGCGAACATCAACGCGTACTACCCCGACCGGCTCAAGGGCTGGGCGCTCGGCATCAACGCTGGCGGTGGCAACCTCGGCGTCGCCGCGGTCCAGCTCGTCGGCCTGTTCGTGCTGGCAGTCCTGGGGACGGCCAGTCCCGGAATCGTCGCCGGCATCTACCTGCCGGCGATCGTGCTGGCCGCACTCTGTTCCGCGTTGTTCATGGACAACCTCAGCCATGCCCGCAACGAGAAGCGGGCCATGCGTGACGTCACCCGCGAACCGCACACCTGGATCATGTCCCTGCTCTACATCGGCACGTTCGGGTCGTTCATCGGCTTTGGGTTCGCCTTCGGCCAGGTGCTTCAGGTGCAGTTCGCCGACACCTTCGACACCCCGGTGAAGGCCGCGTACCTGACGTTCCTCGGACCGCTGCTCGGCTCGCTCATCCGTCCCGTGGGCGGTGTCCTGGCCGACCGGCTCGGCGGGGCCCGGGTCACCTTCGTGAACTTCGTGGCGATGGCGGCCGGCGCGTCGATCGTCCTGCTGGCCTCCCAGCACCGTTCGCTGCCGTTGTACCTGGTCGGCTTCATCGCGCTGTTCGTGTTCAGCGGCATCGGCAACGGCTCGACGTACAAGATGATCCCGGCGATCTTCCGGGCCAGGTCCGGCGTGCGGTTGACCGCCGGCGGCGCGGCCGACCCGCACGACCGGGCGGCGGAGCACGAGGCCCGGCGCCTCTCCGGCGCGCTCATCGGCGTCGCCGGCGCCATCGGCGCGTTCGGCGGAGTCCTCGTCAATCTTGCCTTCCGGCAGTCGTTCCTGGCCTACCAGACCGCGGACGCGGCCTACATCGCCTTCATCGCCTTCTACGCGATCTGCTTCGTCATCACCTGGTACGTGTACCTGCGCCCGTCGCCCCGGAGACTTGCGGGGGTCTGACCGATGCGCCCGGGCGACCGGCTTTCCGCGCCACTGTGGATGGTGAGATCAGAGGTTGAGGCGCAGCAGGTCGTCGAGACCGCTCTTGAGCGCGTCGGTGCCGAGGCCGCGCTCGCGCAGCTGGTAACTGATCAGGGTGGCCGAGACCGGCGCGAGCAGCGCGGCCGCGACGTAGTGCGGGTCGACGTCGGGGCGTGCCTCGCCGAGCAGACTGGCCAGGTGGGTGTGGTAGATCATGTACGGCCCGCTGCGATATCGCGCCACCGGCGAGCTGGCCTCGGTGACCAGCAACATCTCCAGCTGCGCCTCCACCCGGTCCACCAGGGCATGCAGGAAGGCGCGGATCCGCTCCGCCGCCGGCGCGCCGGGGCCCAGCGGCGGCGGGCCCTGCAGGAAGGCGGCCTGGAAAACGGCCTCCTCCTCGTCGAGTAGCGCGAAGATCAGCCCGGCGCGGTCGCCGAAGCGCCGGTAGGCGGTGCCGGTGCCCACTCCCGCGGCCCGCGCCACCTCGTCGAGGGCCAGCGCCTTGACGCCCTCGGTGGCGACGATGCGCGCGGCGGCGTCGAGCATCTTGCGGCGGTTGCGGGCGGCGTCGGCTCGTTCGATTCCCGGTTGTCCCGCGATCGACAGTGTCGCGGGGGCCGGCGTCGATGCCGCCTCCGGCTCCCCCACCACCCGACGGTCCTCTCTCCCCCGGCCACGTTTCCGGCAGCCGGTTGCGCCCTGCCGCCCATTCTGCCGTGACCTGCGCTGTCGCGGCAGTGTACGCAGCCCTTCACCGGGTCGGGGCCAGCGGTGCCGCAACCGTTGCAATCGGAAACCTTTCCGGATAGCCTTCCGATTAAGTGGAACAGATTCCACTTATCTCGTCTTTCGCGACGGGTCCCGTTACCTCTCTCCGCACGGGCCGGCCCGGATGGTCGGCTCGGATGGTCGGCTCGGAACCGCAGAAAGGCTCGTCACCATGAAGGCACTCGTCGCACCCTCGTACGGCCCGATCGACCAGCTCACCATCGCCGAGCTGGCCAAGCCGGCGCCCGGGCCGGGCCAGATCCTGATCAAACTGCGGGCGGCAGCGCTCAACCCTCTCGACGTCAAGCTCGCCACCGGAGTGCTGCGCGAGATGATGCCGGTGTCGCATCCCTTCGTGCTGGGTCTGGACGCGGCCGGCACGGTCGAAGCGGTCGGCGAGGGCGTCACCCGATTCACCCCCGGTGACGAGGTGGTGGCGTTCACCCACCCGGTCGCCGGCGCGGTCGCCGAGTACACGTTGGCGCTGGACGGCCCCGAGGTGGCGGCCCGGCCGGAGACGCTGGACGCGGTGGACGCCGCTGCTCTGCCGGTGGCCGCGATGACCGCGACCGGCATTGTCGAGCAGGCCGGGCTGAACGGCGGCGACTCGCTACTGGTGGTCGGCGCGACCGGGGGTGTCGGCTCGTTCGTGGTGCAGCTCGCCGCCCAGGCCGGCGTCCGCGTGGTGGCGACCGCGCCGCCGTCGGACGCCGACCACATGCGTGGCCTTGGTGCCGCGACGACCGTCGACTACACCTCCGGCGACACGACCGAGGAGGCGCTGCGCCACGTTCCCGGCGGTGTCGACGTCGCCGTCGACCTGATCAATGCCGGTCCCGCGCTGGCCGCAACCGCCGCCGCCGTCAAGCCCGGCGGGCTGCTCATCTCTCCGGCCGGCGGTCCGCCGGTCTTCGACCGCGAGGTGCGCGCCTCGTACGCCCACATCGAGGCCACCAACGGCCTGCTGCAGCGGATCGTCGAGGCGACGGCGTCGGGTCGGCTGCGGGTCGAGGTGAGCGCCCGGTTCCCGTTTGCCGAGGCGCAGCGCGCGGTCGCCGAGTTCGCCGGCAAGCACACCCGCGGCAAGGTCGTCATCACCTTCTGACCGTCTCCCCCCACGACGCCCGAGAGGCGAGGTAACCCCCGCGATGCATCACCGCGTGCTCGGCCAGAACCTGACCACCTCCGCTCTCGGCCTCGGCTGCATGGGCATGAGCGATTTCTACGGTGACCGCGACGACGTCGAGTCGATCGCCACGGTTCACCGGGCGCTGGAGCTCGGCGTCACCCTGCTCGACACCGCCGACATGTACGGCCCGTTCACCAACGAGGAACTGGTCGGCAAGGCCGTCGCCGTCCGCCGCGAGCACGCGGTGATCGCCACGAAGTTCGGCGTGGAACGCCGCCCGGAGGATGGCTATTTCGGCATCAACGGCCGCCCTGACTACGTGCGCCGGGCCTGCGACGCGTCGCTGCGCCGGCTCGGCGTGGACCACATCGACCTGTACTACCAGCACCGCGTCGATCCACAGGTGCCCATTGAGGAGACCTGGGGCGCGCTGGCCGAGCTCGTCGCGGCCGGCAAGGTGCGCCACCTCGGCATTTCCGAGGCCCCGGCGGACCTGGTGCGCCGGGCTCACGCTGTGCACCCGGTGACCGCCGGACAGTATGAGTACTCGCTGTTCAGCAGGGAGCCGGAGACCGAACTGCTGCCCGCCCTGCGCGAGCTGGGCATCGGGCTGGTGGCGTACTGCCCGCTCGGGCGAGGGCTACTGACCGGCGCGATCACCGACCTCACCCAGTTGGAAGCCGACGACTACCGGCGCGGTACGCCCCGATTCCAGGGCGACAATCTGCGGCACAACATGGAGCTGGTGGCGCGGGTGCGCGAATTGGCCACCGCCAAGGGCATCACCGCCGCCCAGCTGGCACTCGCCTGGGTGCTCAGCCGCGGCCCTGACGTGGTGCCGATCCCTGGCACCAAACGACGTCGCTACCTGACGGAAAATTCCCGGGCAGTCGACGTCGAGCTGACCGAGGCCGAGCTGAACGCGATCGACGCGGCCACGCCGCCCGGCGCCGCGGCCGGCGGCCGCTATCCGGAGCAGCCACCGCCGGCGCGCCGCTGAATCGGATCGGCGGCAAGACGTGGGTTGGTTGCAGGCCGGAGCCCTCGCGACAGAGAACAAACGGTCAGGTCGAGTCCGAGTACGCGAGGTGACTGCCACAGTGCCGGCAACGGAAGAGATACGCGGTGACCGGGCCGTCCTTGCTCAGCGCTCGTAGATACCAGTCCCTGTCCTCGGCCGACCAGCCAGACCCGGCCTGCTCCCGCCGAAGGTGTTCCAGCGCGTCCGGAAAGTCAGCCAACTCGTCCGCCCCGACCGCGCCATGAAACTCCGCCGCGTCGCGGCAATGGTGCAACCACCGCTCCTGCTGCCACCCCACAAAGCCGGGCGTCCGGCGGAGAACCACCTCGGTCACGTCGGCAGGCACGTCGTCCGGAACCCGCCAGCTCGCGTCGGTGAACTGCGCGTCGAACATCGCCGCCGCCCGGCCGTCCGCGAGGCACCACGGACACAGCGCCCTGGCCAACTTCTCCACCGCGTAGACCGGGCCGACATACGTGAACGGCCGCCGCCGTCCGCAGCACGCGCACACCACCTCGGCGGCCACGATCGAACCCGTCCCGACCGGATCCGGGTGATAAGGAAACCGCGGAAGGCCTTCCTCGTCAGCTAAGGCCTTTTTCATAAGGGCGGCCGAGCCGAGGCGGAGTCCGGACGGCGATCCGGCAAGGCGCGGTTTCGTTCGGATACCGGTGTTGTATCCGGGCGAAGCCGCAACGCCGCAGGTCGTCGTCCGGGCCCGCCGCAGGCCGGCCAGTTCTTTGAAAAAGGCCTTAGCATCCGCCGATCCTAGTACGGCAGCCGCCGTTCGTGAGGTGACCTCGGGTCCCGCAGGAATGAGGACGGCCACCGCATGATCGTCTGTG
>NZ_JBNCKO010000012.1:69415-219833 GCF_049841595.1 Micromonospora sp. DT228 | reverse complement strand
CTGGCTTTACAAGCACCCTGTTGAGTTCTCAAAGAACAACCACACACCGACCAGAAGCCCCACCTCAGTGGAACCCCAACCGGGGCTTTTCGTTCTGCGTCCCTTAGCGCTTTCCAGCGCCAGGCACTTTTACTACGTTACCCGCTCGTTTCCGCCGTGTCAAACCGGTGTTTCGCGGTTCGTCGTGCTTCATTCGTTAATGCGGGCACCATGCTTGACCGGCTCGCGCCGCTCTCGTCACGGATTTGGCAGGCCGGCCGCTGCGGTTTCCCGCGAGCTCGCCCGGTGCCCTGCCGGTTGGTAACCTTACCCGGTCGGTTCCGCCGCACCAAATCCGCCTCGCGGCGACGTTTGGGGGCACCACCCGGTGCCGGCCCCGAGGAGTTCAACCCCTCCGACCCGGCGGTCGTCCCGCGCTCCGGCCGCCTCAGGCTTTCGCCTGTTTCGTCCGTTCCGCGCTGGCAGAGAGAAAGTTACGCGTCCGGCGGGATGATCGTCAAATCCGCCGGACGCGTCCCCCGTCACATCGTCGACAGTCGACTATTCGCCCAGCTCAACGCCCGCGAACGAACGCTTACCGCGGCGCAGCACCAGGTATCGCCCGTGCAGCAGGTCGGTCGCCGACACTCCGGCGTCCACCTCGGTCACCCGGTTGTTGTTGACGTAGGCGCCACCCTCGGCGATCACCCGGCGGGCCTCCTTGAGGCCGTTGACGAGCCCGGAGTCCCGCAACAGCCCCGCCACATCCGGCAGTTCGCCGGTGAGGCGCACCAGGCCGGCCTCGGTCAACGCCGCGCGCAGCGTCTCCGGGGCCAGGTCGTCGAGCGACCCGCGGCCGAAGAGGGCCTGACTGGCAGCGATCGCCTGTCGGGTCTCCTCGGCGCCGTGCACCAGGGTGGTCAGCTCCTCGGCGAGCGCACGCTGTGCCAGGCGGGCCGCCGGCCGCTCGGCCGTCGCCTTCGCCAGCTCCTCCAGCTCGTCGCGGGTACGGAAGCTGAAGTAGCGCAGGTAGCGGTCGACCTCCTGGTCCTCGACGTTGAGCCAGAACTGGTAGAACGCGTACGGGCTGGTCATCGTCGGGTCGAGCCAGACGGCGCCGCCCTCGCTCTTGCCGAACTTCGTGCCGTCGGCCTTGGTGACAAGCGGCGTGGTGAACGCCTGCACCGGCCCCGCTCCCCGCCGCCGGACGTAGTCGACGCCGGCGGTGATGTTGCCCCACTGGTCGGAGCCACCGAACTGGAGCTGACAGCCGTGCCGGCGGTGCAGCTCGAAGAAGTCGTTGCCCTGCAGCAGTTGGTAGCTGAACTCGGTGAAGCTGATGCCCGTCTCCAACCGGGCCCGCACCACCTCCCGCGCGAGCATCTTGTTGACCGGGAAGTGCTTGCCCACGTCGCGCAGGAACTCGACGATCGACATCTCGCCGGTCCAGTCCAGGTTGTTGACCAGCTGCGCCGCGTTGTCGCCGGTGTACGACACGAAGGGCGCGAGTTGGTCGCGGATGCGCTCGACCCAGCCGGCGATCACCTCGGGCGGGTTGAGCGTCCGTTCGGCGCTCTCCTTCGGGTCACCGATCTGCCCGGTCGCCCCACCCACCAGCAGCAGCGGGCGGTGACCCGCGAGTTGCAGCCGGCGGGCCATGAGGACCTGCATCAGGTTGCCGACGTGCAGGCTCGGGGCGGTCGGGTCGAAGCCCACGTAATAGGTGGCGGCCGCTCCACCGTCGAACAGCTGGCGCAGCTCGTCGAGGCCTGTCGAGTCCTGGATGAGGCCACGCCAGAGCAGGTCATCGGTCAGGGAGTCCCGCCCGGACGGCGGGGGGCTGCTGTCGGTCACGGTCACCGATTCTCCCCCATCGCCGGCGCCGACCCGTACCGGGTTTGCCGTAACCCGCCCCGGTTAGGCTTGCGTCCCGTTGATCGAGGAGGGGTTCTGCCGTGGAGATGCCGGATCTGACGGGTGGTTTCGTCGCCCTGCTCGGCCTGACCTTCGACGAGGCGTCCGCCGACCGGGTGGTCATCAGCTGGCAGGTCCGCCCGGAGCTGCACCAGCCGTTCGGTATCCAGCACGGCGGGGTGTACTGCTCGGTCGTGGAGACCGCGGCAAG
The DNA here is from genome assembly GCF_049841595.1 of Micromonospora sp. DT228. NCBI lineage: Bacteria > Bacillati > Actinomycetota > Actinomycetes > Micromonosporales > Micromonosporaceae > Micromonospora > Micromonospora sp. DT228. Next base: position 217,729 of record NZ_JBNCKO010000012.1, on the reverse strand, counting down.
CGTCGGTGGCTCCCTCTGGCTGGCCGACCGGGGCACGGTGGTCGGCGTGTCGAACCAGACCGACTTCCTGCGGGCCGTGCGGGAGGGCGAGTTGACGGCGGTCGGCACGCCCGTGCACCGGGGTCGCAGCCAGCAGCTCTGGCAGGTCGAGATCACCGACGCCGACGAGCGGCTGGTCGCCCGGGGTCAGGTCCGGCTGCAGAACCTGTCGCGCGACTGAGCGGCGGCACCCGGCCGGTTCAGCTACGGGCCTCGTCCAACACCGGCTCCGCCGCCTGGTCGGCGTCGGGGTCGGTGTCATCAGGCACCCGACTGACCCGTACCTCGGTGATCGCCCGGTGGTCGATGCCGGCCACCACCAGCACCCAACCGTCCAGGGTGACGTCCTCGCCGGCCACGGTGGGGATGTGCCCGAGTCGGGCCAGCACCAGCCCGGCGACGGTGGTGTAGTCGCCGTCCGGGCGCGACGGCAGCTCGACGCCGATGTTCGGCAGGTCGTGCACCGGGAAGGTGCCGGGCAGCAGCAGCGCGCCGTCGGGGTCACGGCGCACCGAACGCACGTCCCGGTCGGTCTCGTCGTAGATCTCACCGACGATCTCCTCCAGGATGTCCTCGAGCGTGACGATGCCGTCGACCGCGCCGCGCTCGTCCACGACGAGCGCGATGTGCTGGCGCTCGGCCTTGAACTGGCGCAGCGCCTCCACCACGGGCAGCGAGTCGGGCAGCAGCATCGGGGGGCGGGCGATCTCGTCGACCGGGCGGTCGTCGGGCACGCCCACCAGGTCGCGCAGGTGGATCACGCCGGCCGTGTCGTCCAGGCCGCCGTGGCGCACGACCGGCGCGCGGGAGTGCCCGGTGGCGGCCAGCACGAGCCGCGCGGCCTCCGCGGTGGTCCCGCTGTCGAGCGTGAAAACCTGCAACCGGGGTACGAGGACAGCCCGCAACCGTCGGTCCGCGATCTCCACGGCGCCGGCGATGATGGTGCGCTGCTCCTTGGTGAAGCCGTGGTTGCCGGCGACGATGTCGCGCAGCTCGTCCGGGCCGATCTCCTCCGGCTGGTGTTTCGGGTTGAGCCCGACCAGGCGGACCACCACGTCGCTGGTGGCGCCGAGCGCCCAGACGGCCGGCCGGGTGAAGCTGGCGAGCACATCGAGAGGGCGGGCCACCAGCAGTGCCCACCGCTCGGCGGACTGCATCGCGATCCGCTTGGGGGCCAGCTCACCGAAGACCAGGGTGACGAAGGTCAGCGCGAGGGTGACCACCACGATGGCGACCGTCTCGGCCGCGCCGCCGAACACCCCGAGCAGCGGGACGAGCGGCTTGGCCAGCGAGACCGCCGCGGCGGCGGAGGCCAGGAAGCCGGCGAGGGTGATGCCGATCTGGATGGTGGCCAGGAAGCGGTTCGGGTCCTTGGCGAGCCGGGCCAGCACCCGCCCGGCCCGGCTGGTGCGCTCCAACCGTTGGATCTGGCTGTCCCGCAGTGACACCAGCGCCATCTCGCTGCCGGCGAAGAGGGCGTTGATCACGACCAGGACTCCGACCAGGGCCAGTTGGCTCCCGTAGCTCTGCACGCCTGGTTCGCTCCCTCTGCGGTGGTGGCGCCGGCAGATACGCGCGGCGCCCGCCGGTCGACGAGACCGCCCGGCGTAGGCGTCTGTTTGCCCCGTCCGGTGCTCGCCGAATCCTGCCCGGGTGAGGCTACGCCGTCTCGGGCGTCAGTGACGCTGCGCCGGATCGGGCGTCAGTGACGCTGCGCCGGATCGGGCGTCAGTGACGCTGCGCCGGATCGGGCGTCAGTGACGCTGCGCCGGATCGGGCGCGGGTGACGCTACGCGGGATCGGCGGCCGGGGTCGCCGGCAGATCGAGGACGTACGAGTCGCCCTCCGGGCGGAAGCCGAGCCGGTGGTAGTAGGGGGCGACCATGCGGGGCGGGCTGACCACCCGGCGGAAGCCTCGTTCGGTGAACAGGTGGCTGCGCCGGTAGACGAACTCGCCCGGGGTGAAGTCGCGGAACTTGGGGGTCACGTAGTCCAGGTCGATCTGGGCGACGCCGCGTGCCTCGGCGTGCGACAGCACCACGCCCACCACCTCGTCGGCCGTGACCACCAGGAAGGCGGATCGGTCGGACGCGTCCGGGTCCCAGTGGAAGTCGGGGTTGAACCGGGCGATGTCGGCGGCGTGCACCCGCAGCGTGTGCGCGAGGAACTCGTCGCCGACACCGACCTCCACCACCTGGTAGGTCTGCTCGTCGTGCCGGGTGGCGAGCATCCCGCGCAGGTACCAGATGTTGATCGCCGCGAGCACGACGTTGAGCCCGACCATGGGCCAGACCTCGATGGCGGCGTTGTAGCCGATCAGCACGACGCTGCCGACGAGATTGAGCGCGCGCAGCCGCAGGACGCGCGACTGCAACAGCGACCAGACCAGTACCGCGGAGCCGGCCCAGCCGACCAGATCCAACCAGTTCACCCCGCGAGACTAGTGCCCGCCCAGGTCAGGGGCGTCGGCGGGCAGCTCCAACAGCCACTCCTCGACGTCTTCGCCGCGGCCGTTGGCGTACCCCGAGTCCTCGCCGACCACCACGAACCCGCATTTGCGCAGCACCGCGAGGGACGCGGCGTTGTCCTTGGCGGCGCGGGCGTGCACCGGCCGGGGCACCTCGCGCAACAGGGCGGACAGGGCGGCGGTGGCGTAACCACGCCCCCACCGTTCCCTGTCGATCCAGTAGCTGACCTCGGTCTGGTCCTCGACGGGAAAGGCGCTCACGTAGCCGACCACCTCGCCGTCGACCTCGATGGTGCGGACCCGGTTGGCCGGGTTGGTGAGCACCCGGGCCCAGTGCCCGGCGAACTCCCGACGGTCGGACGGGTCCTTGGCGACGAAGGCCGCCATCCGGTTGGCCTCCGGATCCTGCTGGTAGAGGAAGAACTCGACGAGGTCGTCCTCCAGGACCGGGCGCAGCCGCAGTTGAGACGTCATCCGGCGAGACTACGCAGCGGGTGGGACGGCGTGGGACCGCCGGCCCAGGACCGCCGGCCCGGGACCGCCGGCCCGGGACCGCCGGCCCCACGCGAGCGATCCGCCCGCCGTCCCGCGCCGCGCAGCCCGACCTGTCGCCCACCCGGTCAGCCGACCGACGCGCCGTCTCCCCGGTCGAGCAGGTGCAGGAAATCGGTGGTCAGGGCGAACGGGTCGGCAGGGCCGCTGCTCGGCGGCCGACGCTCGACCTGGTCGGCCAGCTCACCGGCGGCGCGCCGGATCCGGCCCCGCAACGCGCCGTCGGCAGTGCCGTCGGACCAGTCCTCCGGAGCGGCGAAGACCGCGGTGGGCACCACCACCGCCCGGAGGTAGGCGAACATCGGGCGGACGGCGTGCTCCAGTGCCAGTGAGTGGCGGGCGGTGCCGCCGGTGGCCCCGATCAGCACCGGCCGGTCGACGAGCGACGCGGAATCCAACACGTCGAAGAACGACTTGAACAGCCCGTTGTACGAGGCGCTGAAGATCGGGGTGACGGCGATGAGCCCGTCCGCGCCGGTCACCGCGTCGATGACCTCGCGCAGCGCCGTCGGCGGAAAACCGGTGAGCATGTTGTTGACCACGTCGTGGGCATATTCGCGCAGGTCGACGACGTGCAACTCCACCTCGGAGCCGCGCCGGACCAACTCGTCGCGGGTGGCCGCGGCGAGCTGGTCGGCGAGCAGCCGGGTCGACGAGGGCTGACTCAGCCCCGCCGAGACCACGGCCAGGGTGCGGTGGGTCATCGGGTCGCCCCCTCCGGCGCCTTGCCCGTGACGTCGTCGACGGCGTGCACGGTGCTGTCCTTGCCGCCACCGGCGGCAGCGACCAGGGAGGCGTGGGTCGGCGCGTCCGGCACGTGCGCGGGACGCAGCGCCTCGAACTCCTTGCGCAGCACCGGCACGACCTCCTCGCCGAGCAGGTCGAGCTGCTCCAGCACGGTCTTCAGGGGCAGGCCCGCGTGGTCCATCAGGAACAGCTGCCGCTGGTAGTCGCCGACGTACTCCCGGAAGCCGAGCGTGCGGTCGATGACCTGCTGCGGGCTGCCCACGGTCAGCGGCGTCTCCCGGGTGAACTCCTCAAGCGACGGCCCGTGCCCGTAGACCGGGGCGTTGTCGAAGTACGGCCGGAACTCGCGGACGGCGTCCTGCGAGTTGCGGCGCATGAACACCTGCCCACCGAGGCCGACGATGGCCTGGTCGGCGGTGCCGTGGCCGTAGTGCGCGTACCGCTGGCGGTAGAGCGCGACCATCCGCTGGGTGTGCTCCTTGGGCCAGAAGATGTGGTTGGCGAAGAAGCCGTCGCCGTAGTACGCGGCCTGCTCGGCGATCTCGGGGCTGCGGATCGAGCCGTGCCAGACGAACGGGGGCACGCCGTCGAGCGGACGCGGCGTCGAGGTGAACGACTGCAACGGGGTGCGGTACTTGCCCTTCCAGTCGACCACGTCCTCGCGCCACAGCCGGTGCAGCAGGTCGTAGTTCTCGATGGCGAGGGGGATGCCGGCGCGGATGTCCTTGCCGAACCAGGGGTAGACCGGGCCGGTGTTGCCGCGGCCCATCATCAGGTCCACCCGGCCGTCGGACAGGTGCTGGAGCATCGCGTAGTCCTCGGCGATCTTCACCGGGTCGTTCGTGGTGATCAGCGTGGTGGCGGTGGACAGCAACAGCCGCTCGGTACGCGCCGCGATGTGGCCGAGCATCGTGGTCGGTGACGAGGGCACGAACGGCGGGTTGTGGTGCTCGCCCGCGGCGAAGACGTCCAGACCGACCTCTTCGGCCTTGAGCGCGATGGCGACCATGGCCTTGATCCGCTCATGCTCGGTCGGCTCCCGACCGGTGGTCGGGTCGACCGTGACGTCGCCGACGGTGAAGACTCCGAACTGCATGACCAGCTCCTCGCGTGTCAACCGGGTGCCGCCGTGGTACCCGGACGCAGCTCACAACTTATTTGACGACGCAACTATTCCGTCGGCGGCACGTCTCGCGGTGGCGCGGGTCACGCCGGATAACGGACATCCGCGGCGTTGACGGGCCTTACCGCCGGCTCAACCGCCGGCCACCGAGGGGAGCACCTGCACCTCGGCGCCCTCGTCGACGGGCGTGGCCAGCCCGCCCGAGTGCCGGCAATCCTCACCGTCGACGTAGACGTTCACATAGCGGCGCAGCTCGCCACGTTCGTCGCGGATCCGCCGGGCCAGCCGAGGATGCGCGACGGCCAGCTCGTCGAGGACCGCCCGCAGCGTCCCGGTGGCGCCGACGCTCAGCCGACTGGCCCCGCCGGCCTCGCCCCGCAGCGGGCCGGGCAGCAGCACGGTGACCACGCTCAGACCGCCGCGGCCCGGACGCAGAGCACGTCCGGCAGGTGTGCCGCCACCAGGGACCAGGAGTCGCCCTCGTCGCGGCTGGCGAAGACCGAGCCGGAGCGGGTGCCGAAGTAGACCCCGCCGGGGGTGGCGTCGTCGGCGCACATCGCGTCGCGCAGCACCGCCGGGTAGAACGGCCCCTCGGGCAGCCCCACCGACAGCGGCTCCCACTTGCCGCCGGCATCGGCGGAGCGGAACACCCGACAACGGTGGTCGGTGGGGAACCGCTCGCTGTCGGCCACCAACGGGAAGGCCCACACCGTGCCGCCGCGCCTCGGGTGGGCCACCATCGGGAAGCCGAAGTCGCTGGGCAGCCCGTCGGCGATCGAGGACCAGGTGCGGCCGTCGTCGTCGGAGCGGTAGACGCCGTGGTGGTTCTGCGCGTACAGCCGCTCGGGATTGACCCCGTCCCGGGCGACCTTGTGCACGCACTGGCCGAACTCCGGCCACTCGTCGGGCATGAAGTAGGCGCGGATGCCGGTGTTGCCCGGCGCCCAACTCGCCCCGGCGTCCTCCGAGCGGTAGACCCCGCCGGTGGACATGGCGACAAGCAGCCGAGCCGGGTCACGCGGGTGCGGCAGCACGGTGTGCACGGCCTGACCACCGAAGCCGGCCTCCCACTGCGGGCGGTGCGGGTGGTCCCAGAGGGAACGGACCAGCTCGAAGCTGCGGCCACCGTCGGTGGACCTGAACAGCGCGGACGGCTCGGTGCCGGCCCAGATGACGTCCGGCTGGTCGGGCCCGGCCGGCACCAACTGCCAGACCCGCCCGAGGGAGACGCCGGTGTCGGCCGGGAACGCCACCGGCGCGTGGTCCGGCTCGTCCCAGGAGGCGCCGAGGTCGTCGCTCGTGGCGACGCTGGGGCCGAAGTGTGAGCTGCTCATCCCGGCGAGCAGCCGCGGGGTGGACCGCCGGGTGTCGACCGCGACCGCGTAGACACCGGTCATCGGGAAGTGCGGGCCGGTGATCTCCCAACTGCGCCGGTCATCGGCGCTTGTGGCGAGAAACAACCCCTTGGCCGTGCCGATCGCGAGCAGCGTCGCCATGATGTCCTCCGAACCGTCGGTGAGCAGGTGCGGTGATTATGGCCACACCCACCGACACGTTCCCGGGACACACACCCGCAGAGGCACAACGCGTCATGCCTGGTCGACTCGTGGAACGACGACTTCGCCTCCCTCTCCGGAACGCGACCAACTCGTAGAATGACGGTCTCGCCTGCTCAAGGAGGCCTCAATGGTTCGGACGTTCACCGCGGCGGTGCACGAGGAAGATGGCTGGTACGTCGCGCGGTGCCTGGAACTGGACGTAGCCAGCCAGGGCGAGACGCTCGACGCCGCCCTGGCCAATTTGCGTGAGGCGGTCGAGGCGTATCTCGAGGAGGTTTCCCAACCGGCTATCGAAGCCACACCTCTGGTGACGTCCTTCCAAGTGGGAAGAGCCGCATGAGCCCAGCACTGGCAGACCTTCCGCTTCGCAGGTGCTGGCCGGCCTGACGAAGGCTGGGTTCGATCATGTTCGTACCAAGGGAAGCCACGCGGTCTATTCGTACCAAGGGAAGCCACGCGGTCTATCGGAACTCCGCCGGAAATGTGGTCGTGGTACCGCAGCACGCCACCGTAAAGCGCGGAACCCTGGCTTCGATCCTCCGCCAGGCCGGGTTGACGCCGGCGGAGTTCCTGCACCTGATCGAGTAATCAGGTCTCATCCTCGACCGCTTTTGCGGCCCGCCGGCGGGGGCTGTGCCGTCGATAGGCGCTCACGGTGGCGTCGCCGGTGATCCAGAAGCGCCAGGGAACGTCGTGCGCGGCAGCTACCCCGACTCGTGGTCCGGCGGAGATGGCTGATCTCGGGACCGGACGGGTCGGCGGCGTCAGCAGCAGCGGGCCCTCACCGTCGAGCATGGATGTGCCGTTGGCCGACGCGCTGACCCCGAGCGCAACCACCAGCCGCGCGGGCCCGCGCGCAAGGTCACGATCGAGCACCTTGTCCCCTCGGCGCTTGCGGGCGATGTCCACCCCATCGACGACCTCACCCGCTCGCAGCAGGACGGCAGAGGCCTCCCCCTCAGGAGCGCACACGATGTTCAGACACCAGTGGACGCCAAAGACGAAGTATGTGTAGGCGTACCCGGCCGGACCGAACATGACTCTGGTGCGCGGGGTGGGACCCCGATGAGCGTGGGAGGCCGGGTCCTCCCCGGTGCCCGCGTACGCCTCAACCTCGGTCAGCCTGATCCGCACACCGCCGGCGGTGATCTCCCAGCCAAGAAGCGACTGCGCCGTCTCAGGCACCTGACCGGCGGGAGCGTGCAGCCATGAGTAGTCCACCCCTCCAGGAAACGTCAGGCCGCGGAGATCGGCAAACCTTTGAACATTGTGTTGACAACAGAGAGTTGAGGGTGTGTGCTCGGACCATGACGACGAACGACCCGTTCACCGCGCCGCACCCGGCCCACGCCCGCGCCCACCGCACCCACGAGGCGCTCCAGCGCATCAGCGATCGTCACGCCGGCACCGACGCCCAGCGGGGGCGCTGGGCCCACCCGTACGTGCTGGACCCGTGGGAGGCGGTCGCCCTGGTCACCGCGTTGGCCGCCGGCGGCGCCGAGCGGGAGCCGGCGGAGAAGCCGGTCGACACCGCCGACCTCACCGCCGCGCTGACCCTGCTGCCACACGTCCGCGCCGAGTTGGACGCGCTGGAGGCCGGGCTGATGACGCTGGCCCGCGACCGGGGGCTGACCTGGCAGGCGATCGCGTACGGGCTGGGGCTGGGCAGCGCGCAGGCGGCTCGGCAGCGCTACGAGCGGGTCGCCGCCCGCTCGGCCGAGCAGACCGCCTGAGCCGGCGCTCCGGGACCGGCGGTCGGATCGGCATGGCGCGCGTCGAACGGCCGCGGGGCGGGCACACTGTGCGCACGACGAGGAGGCACCCATGGAGCGCGCGGAGATGCTGACGTACTGCCTGGCCAAGCCGGGAGCGTGGCTGGACCGGCCGTGGGAGGGCGACGAGGTGGTGAAGGTGGGCAGCCGGATCTTCGCGTTCCTCGGCAGCGGCGCGGGAAAGCCGACTGTCGGCATCAAGTGCGGGCAGACCCGGGAGGTGGCCGACGAGTGGCTGCACCGGCACCCCGACGACGCCCGGGTGATGGCCTACATCGGCAGGTCCGGGTGGAACACGCTGCGCCTGGACGGCGGGATCGACGACGAGGAGCTGACCGAGGCGGTCGACGCGTCGTACGACATGGTGGTTGCCAAGCTCCCGAAGCGGGAGCGCCCGACTGCCTGAACCGGCCGTGGCGCCGGCGGCACGCGCCGACGCCACGACGCGTCGTCTAGGGCGTGTGTCAAAGTCCTCGGTCGAGCCGAGGCGGAGTCCAGGCGGCGGTCCGGCAAGGCGGAGATTGGTCCGGATACCGGTGTTGTATCCGGACCAATCTCCAACGCGGCCGGTCGTCGTCTGGGCCCGCCGCAGGCCGGCCAGGGGCTTTGACACACGCCCTAGCGCGGGACGACCCGCTCGGCGGCCCACTCCCGCCAGGTGGTCAGCCGGTCCGCCGCGGTGGCGAGCTGGTCGGCCACCGGGCCGGGGCCGGTCGAGCCGGGGGTGGTCCGGGCGGCGAGGGCCGAACGGACCGAGAGCACGTCGCGCACCGACGGGTCGAGGTGCTCGCTGATCGTGCTCAGGTCGTCGTCGGAGACGTCGTTGAGCTCGCACTCCCGCGCCGCGCAGAGCGCCACCAGCCGACCGGTGATCTCGTGCGCGTCCCGGAACGGCACGTTGCGCCGGACCAGCCAGTCGGCGACCTCGGTGGCCAGGGAGAAGCCGACCGGCGCGGCGGCGACGAGACGGTCCACCCGGACCGTCATCGTGGAGATCATCCCCGCCAGGGCCGGGAGGAGCAGCTCCAGGGTGTCGACGGCGTCGAACGCCGGCTCCTTGTCCTCCTGCATGTCCCGGTCGTAGGTCATCGGCAGGCCCTTGAGCATGGTCAGCACGGTCACCAGGCCGCCGACCAACCGGCCGGACTTGCCACGGGCCAGCTCGGCGATGTCCGCGTTCTTCTTCTGCGGCATGATCGACGATCCGGTCGCGAACGAGTCGTCCAGCTCCACCCACCCGAACTCGTGCGAGGTCCAGAGCACGACCTCCTCGCCGAGCCGGGACAGGTGCACCCCGATCAGGGCGGTGGTGAACAGGAACTCGGCGACGAAGTCCCGGTCGGCGACGGCGTCCATCGAGTTGGCGAACGACGTCCGGAACCCCAACTCCTTGGCCACGGCCACCGGATCCAGCGGAAGCCCCGAACCGGCGAGGGCGCCCGCGCCGAGCGGGCTGACCGCCGCCCGGTGGTCCCAGTCGCGCAGCCGCTCCAGGTCCCGCAGCAGCGGCTGCACGTGGGCGAGCAGCCAGTGCCCGAACGTGACCGGCTGGGCGTGCTGGAGATGCGTCATGCCCGGCGCGGCCGTGTCGACGTGCCGCTCGGCCTGCTCCACAAGCGCCTCGGCCAGCTCGACGAGCCGGCTGGCCACGCCCCGGGCGTGGTCCCGCAGGTAGAGCCGCAGGTCCGTGGCGACCTGGTCGTTGCGGGAGCGGCCCGCGCGCAGCTTGCCACCGAGGCTGCCGAGGCGCTCCAACAGACCGCGCTCCAGCGCGGTGTGCACGTCCTCGTCGTCGACCGTGGGGCGGAAGGACCCCGAGGCGCACGCGGCCTCCAGGTCGTCCAGGGCCGCCAGGATCCGACCCAACTCCTCGGGGTCGAGCAGGCCGGCGCCGGCCAGGACCCGGGCGTGCGCCCGGGAACCGGCGATGTCGTACGGGGCCAGGCGCCAGTCGAACTGCACGCTCACCGACAGTCGGGCCAGCGCCTCGGCGGGGCCGCCCGCGAAGCGACCACCCCACAGGCTCGTCCGGTTGGTGGCTGCGCTGTTCTCGGTCAGGCTCTTGTCGTCCACGTCGCCCATCATTGCTCTAGTTGCCTTTCGCTCGCGACTGCGGGGCGCACTCGCCGCGCTCGCTGACTCCTCGCGCTCGCACGTGTCACCGTCCGGCACCGCCGACCCGGGCGTCCCGCGCGGCGGCCATCCGGCTCGGAAGGCCCCACAGCCGCACAAAGCCCTTCGCCAGGGACTGGTCGAAGGTGTCGCCGGTGTCGTAGGTGGCCATCCCGAAGTCGTAGAGGCTCGCCTCGGAGCGCCGGCCGGTGACGGTGGCCCGACCGCCGTGCAGGATCATCCGCACCTCGCCGCTCACGTGCCGCTGCGCGTCGTCGATGAACGCGTCGAGCGAGTCCTTCAACGGCGAGAACCACAGGCCGTCGTACACCAGCTCGCCCCAGCGCTGGTCCACGCCCTTCTTGAACCGGGCCAGGTCCCGTTCCACGGTCACCGCCTCCAGCTCCTGGTGGGCGGTGATCAGCGCGATCGCGCCGGGCGCCTCGTACACCTCGCGGCTCTTGATGCCCACCAGGCGGTCCTCGACCATGTCGAGGCGACCCACGCCCTGGGCGCCCGCGCGCCGGTTGAGCTCCAGGATCGCCTGGTACGGGGTGACCGTCTCACCGTCGATCGCCACCGGCACGCCACCGTCGAAGGTGATCACGACCTCGTCGGGGTCGCGGTCCTGCGCCGGGTCGGCGGTGTACGCGTACAGGCCCTCGACGGGGGCGTTCCAGATGTCCTCCAGGAAGCCGGTCTCCACCGCGCGACCCCACAGGTTCTGGTCGATCGAGTACGGGGACTTCGCCGACACGTCGATCGGCAGCCCCTTCTCCTCGGCGAAGGCGATCGCCTTGTCCCGCGTCCACGCGAAGTCCCGGGCCGGCGCGATGATCCTCAGGTCGGGGGCGAGCGCGTTCAGCCCCACCTCGAACCGGACCTGGTCGTTGCCCTTGCCGGTGCAGCCGTGCGACACGATCGTGCCGCCGTGCGTACGCGCCGCCGCCACCAGGTGCTTGACGATCAGGGGGCGGGACAGCGCCGACACCAGCGGGTAGCGGTCCATGTAGAGGGCGTTGGCCCGGATCGCCGGCAGGCAGTAGTCGGCGGCGAACTCGTCGCGCGCGTCGACGACCTCGGCCTCGGCGGCGCCGCAGTCCAGGGCGCGCTGCCGGATGGCGTCGAGGTCCTCGCCGCCCTGCCCGACGTCGACCGCCACCGCGATCACCTCGGCGCCGGTCTGCTCGGCCAGGTACGGAATGGCGACGGAGGTGTCCAACCCTCCGGAGTACGCGAGCACGACCCGCTCGGTCATCGCGTACCGCTCCCTTCGGCGTTGTCCTCCCGGCGGGCCCAGCCGGCGAGCTTGTCACCGAGCGCGGCCCCGCCGTCGGCCGTCCGGGCCACCACGAGGATGGTGTCGTCGCCGGCGGTGGTGCCGACGATCTCGGGCAGGCCGGCCCGGTCCAACGCGCTGGCCAGGTACTGGGCCGCGCCCGGCGGGGTACGCAGCACGGCGATGTTGCCGCTGGAGTCGACCCCGTTGAGCAACTCGCGCAGCAACCGCAGCAGCCGCGCCGGCGCGGCCTCGGCGTCGCGCAACGGTCGCTGACCGTCCTCCGGGATCAGGTAGACGGCCGGCCCGTCGCCGCCGCGCACCTTTACCGCGCCCAGCTCCTCCAGGTCCCGCGAGAGGGTGGCCTGGGTGACGACGACACCGTCGGCGGCGAGCAGGTCGGCCAGCTCGGTCTGCGACCGGATCGACCTGTCCCGGATCAACTCCACGATCCGGGCGTGCCGGGCCGCGCGGGTCAGCGGCCCGGTCATCGTCGCTCTCCGGTCGCGGCGTCACCGGTCGCAGTGTCGCCGGTCGCGGCGTCACCGGTCGCGGTTTCCAGCAGGAACGTCAACAACGCCTTCTGCGCGTGCAGCCGGTTCTCGGCCTGGTCGAAGACCGCGCTCTGCGGCCCGTCGAGCACCTCGTCGGTGATCTCCTCACCACGGTGCGCCGGCAGGCAGTGCAGCACGATCGCGTCCGGCGCGGCCTGACCGAGCAGTTCCTTGTTCACCTGGTACGGCAGGAACGGGGTGATCCGGTCCAGCCCGTCGGACTCCTGCCCCATCGACGTCCAGGTGTCGGTGGCCAACACATCGGCGTCGCGTACCGCCTGGGCCGGGTCGGTCAGCACCCGTACCGACCCGCCGGTGTCGGCGGCGATGCGGGCCGCCCGGTCCACGACGGCCAGATCGGGCGCGAAGCCATCCGGCCCGGCGATCCGCACGTGCATGCCGGCCAGCGCCCCGGCCAGCAGGTACGACTGCGCCATGTTGTTCGCGCTGTCACCCACATAGGTGAGCGTGCGGCCGGCCGTGCCGCCGCACCGCTCCCGGACGGTCAGCAGGTCGGCCAGCAGCTGGCACGGGTGGAAACCATCGGTGAGCGCGTTGACCACCGGAACGGTCGCGCCCGCCGCGACCTCGGCGATCCGCTCGTCACCGTGGGTACGCAGCACGATCGCCGCGACGTAGCGGGACAGCACGCGTCCCGCGTCGGAGAGGGACTCGCCCCGGCCGAAGTGGGTGACCTGCGTGTCCACGACCAGCGGGTGCCCGCCCAGCTCGGCGATCCCGACGTCGAACGAGGTCCTGGTCCGCAGACTCTGCTTGTCGAAGAGCACCGCCACCGAACGGGGGCCGGCCAGCGGCCGGTGGCCGAAGCGGTCCGCCTTCATGCGCGCGGCCAGGTCGAGGACCGCGGACTGCTCGGCCGGCGAGAGGTCGTCGTCGCGAAGGAAGTGCCGGGTCATGCTGTCGTCCCCGTGGTGATGGTGGTGGTCGTGGGTGCGCTGACCTCCGCACCGGCCGCAGCCGGGGCCGTCGCGTTCAGGGCGGCGGGAAGGGCGGCGACGAAAGCGTCCGCCTGGGCGGCGGTGAGGATCAGGGGTGGGACCAGCCGGAGCACGCCCGGCTGCACCGGGTTGACCAGGAAACCGGCCTCCCGCAGCGCCTCGGCGAGCACCGGCGCCACCGGGGCGGTGAGCGTCACGCCGAGCAGCAGCCCGGCGCCGCGTACGCCGTCGATGAGCGGGTGGCCCAGCGCCTCGATGCCGCGACGCAGCCGCTCGCCGACCCGCTTGACGTTGTCCAGCAGGCCCTCGTTGGCGATTGTCGCCACCACGGCGAGCGCCGCGGCGCAGCTGACCGGGTTGCCGCCGAACGTGGTGCCGTGCGAGCCGGGGGTGAGCAGGTCGGCGGCCCGGCCGAAGGCCAGCGTGGCCCCGATGGGCAGCCCGCCACCCAGCCCCTTGGCCAGCGTGACCACGTCCGGCTCCACGCCCTCGGCCTGGTGCGCGAACCAGTGCCCGGTGCGCCCGATGCCGGTCTGCACCTCGTCAAGCACCAGCAGCGCCCCGTGCCGGGCGGTGATCCGCCGGGCCGCGGCCAGGTAGCCGGCCGGCGGGACGACGACGCCGTTCTCACCCTGGATCGGCTCCAGGATCAGCATCGCGGTGGCGTCGGTGACGGCCGCCTCGAGGGCGGCCACGTCGCCGAAGTCGACGTGGGTCACCTCGCCCGGCAGCGGCCGGAACGGATCGGCCTTGGCCGGCTGGCCGGTCAGCGCGAGCGCGCCCATGGTGCGGCCGTGGAAGCCGCCCCGGGTGGCCACCACGTGCGTGCGCCCGGTACGCCGGGACAGCTTGAACGCCGCCTCGTTCGCCTCCGCGCCCGAGTTGGCGAAGAAGACCCGGCCGGGCCGGCCGGCGAGCGCCAACAGCAGCTCGGCCAGGGCCACCGGCGGCTCCGCGACGAACAGGTTGGAGACGTGCCCGAGGGTCGCGATCTGCTTCGACACCGCCGCCACCACGGCCGGGTGGGCGTGACCGAGAGCGTTCACCGCGATGCCACCGACCAGGTCGAGGTACTCGCGGCCGGCGTCGTCGACCACCACGGCACCGGCACCGGAGACCAGCGCCAGCGGCGGCGTGCCGTAATTGTCCATCATGGACTGCTTCCACCGCTGCGCCAACGTGCTCACGACGCGACCATCCCGTCTCCTGGCACCACCATCGTCCCGAACCCTTCCGAGGTGAACACCTCTAGCAACGTGGAGTGCGCCACCCGACCGTCGACGACGTGCGCGGCGGGCACTCCCCCGCGCACCGCCCGCAGACAGGCCTCCATCTTCGGCACCATGCCCGACTCCAGCCTGGGCAGCAGCTTGGCCAGGTCGTCCGCGACGATCTCGGAGACCAGGCTCGTGGTGTCCGGCCAGTCCGCGTACAGGCCGGCCACGTCGGTGAGCACGACCAGCTTGCGGGCCCGCAACGCGATGGCCAGCGCGGCCGCGGCGGTGTCCGCGTTGAGGTTGTGCAGCACCCCGTCCGCGTCCGGCGCCACCGTGGAGATCACCGGAATCCGGCCGGCGTCGATCAGGTCGGTCACCGCCGACACGTCGACCGACTCGACGTCACCGACCTGGCCGACGTCGACAGGCAACCCGTCTACGTACGCCGGGCGGCGCACCGCGGTGAACAGCCGCGCGTCCTCGCCGGAGAGGCCCACCGCGTACGGGCCGTGCGAGTTGATCAGCCCGACCAGCTCGCGGCCCACCTGCCCGACCAGCACCATCCGGACCACGTCCATCGCCTCGGCGGTGGTCACCCGCAGGCCACCCCGGAACTCGCTGGCGATGCCGAGCCGGCCCAGCATGGCGGAGATCTGCGGACCGCCGCCGTGCACCACCACGGGCTTCAGGCCGGCGTAGCGCAGGAAGACCATGTCGGCGGCGAACGCCCGCTGCAACTCGGGGTCGGTCATCGCGTTGCCGCCGTACTTGACCACGACGGTGGAGCCGGAGAAGCGCGCCAGCCAGGGCAGCGCCTCGATCAGCGTCTCCGCCTTGACCTGGGCGCGCGCGAGGTCGCTGGTGAGACTCATGAGGAGTACGCCGAGTTCTCGTGCACGTACGCATGGGACAGGTCGTTCGTCCAGATCGTCGCGGCGGACGAGCCGGCGTGCAGGTCGATCCGGATGGTCACGGTGCGCCCGGTCAGGTCGACCTTCGAGCGGTCCTCGGCGGCAGCGCCGCCCCGGCACACCCACACCCCGTTGACCGCCACGTCCACCTCGTCCGGCTCGAAGACGGCGGCGGTGGTGCCGACCGCGGCGAGGATCCGACCCCAGTTGGGGTCGTTGCCGAACAACGCCGTCTTGACCAGGTTGTTGCGGGCCACCGAGCGGCCCACCTCGACCGCGTCGTCCTCGTCGGCCGCGCCGACCACGTCGATGGCGACCTCCTTGGTGGCGCCCTCGGCGTCGGCCACCAACTGCTGGGCCAGGTCGTGACAGGCCTCGGTCACGGCGGCGGTCAACTCGGCCAGCGTCGGCTCGATGCCGCTCGCACCACTGGACAGGAGCAACACCGTGTCGTTCGTGGACATGCAGCCGTCGGAGTCGACCCGGTCGAAGGTGACCCGCGTCGCGGCCCGCAGCGCCTCGTCCAGCGTCGCCGGCCCGGCCACCGCGTCGGTGGTGAGCACGCAGAGCATGGTGGCCATGCCCGGCGCGAGCATCCCGGAGCCCTTGGCCATGCCGCCGACGGTCCAGCCCCCACCCGGGGCCACAGTGGTCTTCGGCCGAGTGTCCGTGGTCATGATCGCCTCGGCGGCGGCCTGTCCACCGGCACGGGACAGCCCGCGGATCGCCGAGCGGACGCCCGGCAGCAGCTTCGGCATCGGCAGCCGCTCGCCGATCAACCCGGTCGAGCAGACCGCCACCTCGCCGGCACCGAGGATCAGTCGTGGACTCACCGAGGTCAGCGCGGCGGCGGTGTGCTCGGCGGTGGCGTGGGTGTCCTGGAAACCGGCCGGGCCGGTGCAGGCGTTGGCGCCACCGGAGTTGAGCACCACGGCGCGTACCACACCACCCTGCACGACCTGCTGCGTCCAGCGCACCGGCGCGGCCTTGACCCGGTTGCTGGTGAACACACCTGCGACACCGGCGTCCGGGCCGTCGTTGACCACCAGGGCGACGTCCGCGCCGCCGCCGGCCTTGAGACCGGCGGCCACCCCGGCCGCCCGGAACCCGCGTGGGGTGGTGACAGTCACGGCGCCTGCCTTTCGTTCGTGGGTGCGGGACTCCGCCGCGCCGCGCTGCTCGCGCTCACGGGCTGACTCCCCAGACGGACAGGCCCGTCGTCTCCGGCAGGCCGAGCATCAGGTTGGCGTTCTGGACGGCCTGGCCGGCGGCGCCCTTACCCAGGTTGTCCAGGGCGCTGAGCACGATCAGGCGACCCGAGTCGACGTCCACGGTGGCCTGCAGGTGGCAGGAGTTCGAGGCGAGGGTGGCGGCGGTGTGCGGCCAGCGGCCCTCCGGCAACACGTGCACGAACGGCGCGTCGGCGTACGCCCGCGCCAGCACCTCTTGCGGGTCGACCCCGCGTGCCGGCACGGCCGTGACCGTGGCCAGGATGCCGCGCGGCATCGGTGCCAGGACCGGGGTGAACGACAGCCCGGTCGCGCCGGTGGCCTGCTTGATCTCCGGTACGTGCTGGTGGGTGCCCACCCGGTACGGCGACAGGTCCCCCATCACCTCGCTGGCCAGCAGGTGCGCCTTTGTCGACCGGCCCGCGCCGGAGGTGCCGGAGGCGGCGACCACCACCACGTCGGCAGGGCTGGCCGCGCCGTCGGCGATCAGCGGCGCGAGCGCCAGGGTGATCGCCGCGGCGTAGCAGCCGGTGTTCGCTACCCGGGTGGAGCCGGCGATCAGCTCCCGCTGGCCGGGCAGCTCGGGCAGGCCGTAGGTCCACTGCCCGGCGTGCGTGCCGCCGTAGTACTGGGCCCAGGCGTACGGGTCGGCGAGCCGGTGATCCGCGCCCAGGTCGACGATCCGCACCTCGTCCGGGAGCTGGGCCACGAGGGCGGCCGACTGGCCGTGCGGCAGCGCCAGGAAGACCAGGTCCGCGTCGGCCAGGGTCGCCGGGTCGGTCTCGCCGAGCACCAGGTCCAGACCGGTGAGCTGCGGGTGCACCACGTCGACACGGTGCCCGGCCTGGCTGTGCGCGGTGGCGGCGACCAGGTCGAACTCCGGGTGCCCGGCGACCAGGCGCAGCAGCTCGCCCCCGGCGTAGCCGCTCGCACCGGCGACCGCGACTCGAATCCCCATACTCACCTCCGCATGACTATGCAGCGAAGATTAACAAGGACGACTCACAAGTGCAAGTTCATGCAGAGCAGTGCATGCTAATGTGCTCTCCTCTCCAGGCTTCACCCCGACCCAACTACCTCCCGCGATCTTGCGCCACCGTGTGGAAAGCCCCGGCGATGGCCGGCCGCCTTGTCCTAACGATGAGCGGGGCGAAGGCTAGCCTCTTGGGCCACATCCGCCTCCGCACCGCGCCCCTTGCTGTTCTCTGCTGAAGCCCTGCCATGTGATCTTGTGTGGGACGACCAACCTGGATGAGCGACGCGAATGACGTGCCCGCCCCGCTCACGAGCGATCCTGCTCCTGCGGGAGCCAGAGTTGCCCCGGACGCAGACGAGGACCGTGTCCCGGCTGCCGGTGGGTCCAGCGATCACGAGGCTCCTCTACTTCAGTTGTTGCGGACGGTGAGGTTGAGGGCGGCCACGGTCAGCTGGGTGAGGTCAGGAAGTTGGTCCTCGCCGAGGGTGACGCCGCGCAGGTTGTCCAGCGGCGTCTTGAGGCCCTGGAGCCGGCTGCCCCGCAGATCGGTGCCGTCGAGGTGGCAGGAGTCCAGTTCCAGTCCGGCGAGGTCACAGGACCGCAGCGCGATGCGAGGTAGTCGACAGGAAGACCACGCGCCGTTGGCGAAAGTGCAGTCGGTGAACGCGACCGAGCCGGCGGCGGCGACGCGGTGGAAGGTGGCGTAGTCGAAGCGGCAGCCGTCGAACAGGACATCCTTGAGGCGTACGTCGGTGAGTCTGGTGCCGGTGAACCGGGAGCCGGTAATGGCACAGCGTTCGATGGTGATACCGGTCAGGGTCGCGCCGGAGAAGTCGGTGCGGGTGACCTCGCAGCCGTAGACGCTGCCCGCATCCCAGGTGCTCTCGCTCAGGTCCACGCCGGTGATCAGACTGCTGCGGATGCGAGCGTCCTCAAGGTGCGATCCGTGCCACGCGGCGCCGTCGACCAGGGCTTCGGTGAGGCCGCCGGCCAGGTCCCTCGTGGTGTCGAGGTCGTCCGGTTCGAGATCCGGCAGCAGGACCTTCACGTCGCCGATCGTGGTGGTGCGCATGTGTCCTCAACCTGTGTGGGCGCGGGGTGGGCACGCCACCCCGCGCGTCCCGTGGTGGGGCTACTTCTTCTTGTTCCAGTTGTCCCAGCCGGGTCGACTGTCGAACTTACCCTTGTTGTCCCAAGCGGGGCGGTTGTCGAACTTCGCCGCGTCGATCGACGCTACCGAGCGCTCCGGGTCGACGCCGAGGCGAGCGAGTTGCTCGGGTGCGGCGTTGACGAGGACAGCGAGAGCGTTGGTCATGGTGCTTCTCCTTGAGGGGCGAGGTGATCCGCAGCGGCGCGGACGAGGGCCTGTCGGGTGGTCCGGCAGTAGGCGGTCTCACGGGCGGCGAACGTCGCGTGCTCGAAGTAGCGGTTGCCGGCCTGGGCGCCACGACAGAAGTCGTAGAAGGCGCATTTGTCGGCACAGGCGTTGAGGGCCGCAATGAACTCGGCGACGTAGCCCAGGTCGCCGGCGCCGGCGAGCATGGCGGTGATGGGCTGATGAAGGACGTTGCCGGCGATGAAGTCGCCGTATCGCGGCTCGGTGATGCCGAGCAGTTCCGGTGACAGCAGCACCACCTGCCCATCCCAGGAGACGGTCGGGATCGGCTCGTACGGCTCGTGGTCGACGTGTCCGGCGCGGGTGGCGGCGAGATAGTCGGCCAGCCGGTCCACGTCGCGGATCCGCAGCGGACTGCCGCCGACGCGACGTGCGATGAGGCGCTGCCAGAACCGGTACGCGGCGTCCTCCGACACCGGTGCCCGGTCGGCGCCCTCCTGCTCTTCGATGTTGAAGCCCACCGACTCGCAGCCGGGCAGGCCGATGAAGAAGTCGATGAGGGCTTCCGCGTGGTCGATGGTTTCCGGGGTGACTACACAGATCACCGAGTACCTCAGCCCTGCCTCGGCCAGGGTCTGCATGCCGCGCAGAGTGCGGGCGTCTGTTGACGTGCCGGCCCGGTCGAGACGGTTCCGGTTCAACGGGCCCGGGCCGTCGATGCTGACCCCGACCTCGAACCCATAAGCGGTGAAGAGCTCGCACCATTGTCGGTTGATCAACGTCGCGTTCGTCTGGATCTCGTGACGCACCATCCCCGCGCGCCGAAGCTCCTCGAACGGGGACAATAGATCACGGAACAACCCGATGGGAGTGGCGGTGGGTTCGCCCCCGTGCCACACGACGCTCACCGGATGACCGCTGTTCTGCTGGGCGATCGACCCGGCGCAAGCCTCCGCGACCGCGCCGCTCATCAGGCGCAGGGATCTCCGGTCAGGCAGGTAGCAGTAGGCGCAGTCGAGGTTGCAGAAGCTCGTCGGCTGCGCGACCAGGGTGTGGAAGCTGCCAGCGACCGCCGGCTGGCCGGTGACGTTGATGAGGCCGATGCCGTTCACGAGGAGGCCTCTTCGATCCTGGCAGCCGTGGTGGTACTGACGCGGTAGGCGTGGGTATGGCGTGCGGGCCAGCCGAGAAACCTCTCGAATATGTCCGCGGCGCTGCCCGTGACGCTCGGGTTGAGCCGATGCAGGTCGTCGATCGCGTCGTGCAGGCAGCCGGCCAGGTAGAGGAACAGGCTCACCGGCTCTTCCCGGTACTCGGCGAGGAGCGCAAGCTTCGCCGCGCCGCAGGGCCACGGCTGCCCGCACCGGCGGCACAGCCACAGCGGGCGCATCGGCAGATGTTCGACCTCGGCTGGCGCGAGCCCGTTCGCCGCCAGACGGCGCTGCTGCCCGGTCACCAGCGACCGCCCTCGCGGGCCTGCTGCTCGAACAGCCGACGCCACACGAAGGTGAGCAGCGCCTCCACCAGGAACGATGAGCGGCGGGCTCGCCGGGGGAATGGCGAGCCCGCCGCCACATCACGGCGGCTGGGAGCAGGCCGCCGATCACCCACCCACGCAGCCCTCATGGCGGTACGCAGGCGGGAAGAACGCCGAGACAGTTCGTGCCGGGACGGGCCGAGCCAGCGGCCCAAGCCGTGGTGTGGTGCGCCGCCCATCGATCCCTCCATCTGCGACTCCCTGTCAGTCATCCCGACACCGGCATCGACACGCGCCGGTGATCTGGGGTGAACTGAACGTAGGGGCGGCCCATATGGAGGACCGGGAAAATCCGTACCGGCTCCGGCGGCCCTCAGCGGGCAGGGTGCTGGTGTGCGAGGGATGACGGAAGACATGACCATTGGCCAGCGCGTCGCCTTCTACCGGCGTCGACGAGGGCTCTCCCAGGAGGTGCTGGCCGGTCTGGTCGGCAAGACCCAGGAGTGGCTACGCAAGGTCGAGACGAACCGGGCCGACCTCGACCGGCTGTCGGTCATCCGAGCGATCGCCAAAGCCCTCGACGTGTCCCTCGGCGACCTGATCGGTGCACCGAGCCTGTTCGAGTGGTCGGACGACTCGGGGCGCGAGACCATCCCCGCCTTGCGGGCCGCGCTTCACGACTATCGTCACCTCGCGCCATCGCTGGCCAGCACGGAGGACATCGAGGCCCCCGCCCTGCGCGAGATCGAGAACGACGTCGCCGAGATCTGGACCGCCTACCAGCACTCGCGGTACGGCACCCTCGCCCGCCGGCTGCCCTACCTCATCCACGACTGCCTCACCGCCACCGAGGCGTACGACGGAGACGATGGCCAGCGAGCGCACGCGATGACCGCCTACGCCCACCAGCTCGCCGCGTTGTTCCTCACCAAGCTCGGCGAAGGCGACCTCGCGTGGACCGCCGCCAGCCGAGGGCTGGCCGCCGCCAACGCCAGCCACGACCACGTCGTCATCGGCTCGCTCAGCCGCTCCGCCGCACACTCGCTGGCATCCATCGGTGAGTATGCCCAAGCCCGCGGCCTCGCCGCCACGGCGGCGCAGTTCCTGGAACCACGCCTCGCCAAACCCACTCCGCAGCTGCTGTCGGTCTATGGCAGCCTGCACCTCGTCTGCGCGCTGGCCGCCGCCCGGGACGACGACCGCACCTCGGCCGACACCCACATCACGGCAGCCGATGCCGCCGCGCAGCGACTCGGTGCCGATGGCAACCACGTGTGGACCGCGTTCGGCCCGACCAACGTGTCGATCCACAAGACGACAGTGGCGATGGAACTCGGTGACGTGCAACGCGCCATCGTCATCGGCGCCACACTCGACACGAGCGCCGTGCCCGTCGAGCGGCAGGTTCGGCACGCCATCGAGACCGCCCGAGCCCTCGCCCGGTGGAACCGCATCGACGACGCGCTCGCGGCGCTCCTGGACGCCGAGGTCATCGGCCCCGACCAGGTGCGCTACCACCGGCTCTCCCGGGACCTCGTCCGGGACATCCTCACCCGCCCCCGGCCGCCCCGACTGGCCGTCGAACTCAGCGATCGGATGGGCGTGCGGTCGGGAGGGCCGCGCTGGTAGCTGGGCTCAGATCAGCCGACTCGTGTAGCCGGCCGCCACCAGCTGCTCGAAGGCCGCCCGCACCTCGTCCGGCATCTCCTGCGGAATCGCGAACCCGCGCTCGGCGTACACCGCGATCCGCTGCGTGTCGCCGACCAGCATGTCCACCACCCGCTGCGGGTCGCCGATGCTACGTACGTAGTCGTCCAGTTCGAGTGGGTTCGACGCGCACACCACATCGACCTCCGGCCACATCAGCCTGCAGGTAGCGTAGGCCCGACGCTGTTGGTAGGGCCGCGACATGATCAGCACCGACGTCACCGGGATCCGGTGTTCGGTCAGGAGCTGACGCGAGCACTCCAGGTTCTGGGCGGTGTTCGTGGCACGCGGCTCCACGAGAATCGCTTCCGCCGCAACGCCCTGCTCGATGGCGTACTCGCGGTAGTGCACTGCTTCTCCACGCGGAAACCGCTCGACGGTCGTCGGGGCGTTCGCACCGGTGAACACGATCCTTGGGAAAAAGCCCTCGTGAAACAAGCGCGTCGCGATGACAGCCACGCCGAGGTCATGACTGCCCAACCCGATCCCCACGTCGCACGGGCGCAGCTCGTGACGCATGTCGTGGTAGCGCCAGAGCGTCTCCACATCGGCCCGGATCGCGTCAGGGATCGCCTCGGCAGGTGCCGCTGCATGCCGGTTCATCAGCACCTACCGGAGAGCCGTCATCGGGGGTCCGTCGGACCTGCCCAGGGCCACCAATCCCGCCCTCGCCACCTCCAGAGGCACGACGGCGGCCACGGGCTCATCCCGCTCGCTCAGGTAGACAACCTGGCCCTCACGCACGCTCCGCAGTAGTTCAGAAAGCACAGCCGGCAGCGGAAGGTCGTCAGGTGTGGCGTAGGTCCGATCCGCGCTGGGTTCCCTCATGCCGCCAGCGTAGGGGTAGCAGCGCGGTGCGACGCCGCTGACTCCAGCACCACGCCGCAACGGGCCACCGGCAGGGAGACGAAAAGGCCCTGACCCAGGATAAACCGAGGTCAGGGCCTTGGTCGTTGGTGCGCCGTCAGGGACTCGAACCCGAACCCACGGATTGGGAGATTGTGGGACGGTCCCGTTATGCGCCGCGCAGGGTCGCGCCGAGGCGTTCCGCCGCGACGGCGACCGCCGCGTCCCGGGCCGCGACCGCCTCCTCGACGGTCAGCGTCCGGTCCGGGGCCCGGAAGGTCAGCTTGTACGCCAGCGACCGGCGACCCTCACCGAGCTGCGCCCCGGAGTAGACGTCGAACAGCCGCACGTCCTCCAGCAGCGCACCGGCGCCCGCCTCCAGCGCCCGGCGCACCTGCTCCGCCGGGACCGAGTCGTCCACCACCAGGGCCACGTCGATGAGCGCCGGCGGGAAGCCGGACACCGTCGGCGCGGGTGTCACCGGAGCCGCCGGCAGCGCGTCGAGGTCCAACTCCATCGCGCAGGTGCGCCGGGGCAGCTCCAACGTCGCCGCCACCACCGGGTGTAGCTCGCCGGCGTACCCGACGACCGCGCCGTCGACCCGCAGCTCGGCGCAGCGGCCCGGGTGCCACGGCGCGTGCTCGGCCGCCCGCACCTCCACCCGCTCGCCGGTGACACCGGCGGCGTCCAGCACGTCCCGCGCCGCCTCGATCGCGTCCGCCCAGCCGGCCGGTCGACCCGGACCCCACCAGCCGGCCGGGTCGAGGTCACCGGCGAGCACCACCGCGACGTGCACCGGCTGCGCCGGCACCACCGCGTCGGCGGCGGCGAACTCCGCGTCGGTGGGACGCCGGTCCACGCCCATCTCGGGCGGGCTGCCGGCACAGACGCGCGGGTGGAAGACCGCGCCGATCTCGTAGAGGGCGAGGTCGCGGTGACCCCGGCCGAGGTTGCGCTTGAGGATGCCGAGCAGCGGGCCGAGCAGCGTGGTGCGCAGCAGCGGCTCCTCCTCGGACAGCGGGTTGGCCAGTCGCACCGCGGGCCGGCGCGCGTCGTCGGCCGGCAGGCCGAGCTGGTCGGCCAGCTCCGGCGACACGAACGGGTGCGCGAGCACCTCCACGTACCCCCGCTCGGCCAGCGAAACGGCGACGGCCCGGCGGCGACGCTGCCGCGGGGTCAACCCGCGGCCGGGCGGTGCGGTCGGCAGCACCGACGGCACCCGGTCGTACCCGTCGAGGCGGACCACCTCCTCGACCAGGTCGGCCGGGTCGGTCAGGTCGGGCCGCCAGGTCGGCGGGGTGACGCTCAGCGCCGTCCCGGCGCCGCTTGCCACCCCGACCGCGCCCGGGTCCTCGGACAACCGGTCCGCGCCCTGCGCGACAGTGCAACCGACCCGCTCCAGCAGGGCGACCACCCGCGCCGGCGGGTACTCGACCCCGACCCGCCGGGTCGGCAGGTCCGCCGGCAGGCTGATCGGGGTACGCGGCCGGACGTGGTCGATGTCGAGGATCTCCGTGCCGGGCGTGCCACCGCCGTGCTCGGTGAGCAGCCGAACGGCACGGTCCAGCGCGACCAACGCCACGGCCGGGTCGACGCCCCGCTCCCAGCGCTTCGCGGCCTCGCTGAACAGCTTGTGCCGGCGGGCCGTGCGCCCGACCATGGCGGGGTCCCAGTGCGCGGCCTCGAAGAGCACGGTGGTGGTGTCGGCGACGACCTCGCTGGTCTCGCCGCCCATCACCGCCGCCAGGGAGATCGGACCACTGTCGTCACAGATGACCATGTCGTCGGCGGTGAGCACCCGGTGGACGCCGTCCAGGGTGGTCAGCTTCTCCCCCGCCTCGGCGCGGCGGACCACAAGTGGCCCGGCGATCCGGTCGGCGTCGAAGGCGTGCATCGGCTGGCCCAGCTCCAGCATCACGTAGTTGGTGATGTCCACCGGCAGCGAGATGCTGCGGATGCCGGCGGTGACCAGCCGCTGCGCCATCCAGGACGGCGTGGGCGCGCTCGGGTCGACCCCGCGGACCAGGCGGGCGGTGAACCGGTCGCAGCCGAGGGTGTCGCGGACCTCCACCGGGTACGCCGGCGTCTCGGTGCCGCTCGGCGCGGGCGCCAGGGCCGGGTCGCGCAACGGCACGTCGAACGCGTGCGACAGCTCCCGGGCCAGACCCCGCAGGCTCAGCGCGTACCCCCGGTCGGGGGTGATCTCCAGGTCGAGCACGACGTCGTCGAGGCCGACCACCGGCCGCGCGTCGTCGCCCGGCTTGGCCGTCACCTCCGGCCCCAGCACGATGATGCCGGAGTGGTCGTCGCCCAGACCCAGCTCCTTCGCCGAGCAGATCATGCCCGCCGAGTTGTGCCCGTACGTCTTGCGGGCGCCGATGGCGAAGCCGCCGGGCAGCACACCGCCGGGCAGGATCACCACGACCCGGTCACCGACGGCGAAGTTGCGCGCCCCGCAGACGATTTCCTGCGGCTCGCCGGTGCCGTTGGCGGCACCCACCTCGACCCGGCAGAACCGGATCGGCTTCTTGAAGCCGGTGAGCTCCTCGATCTCCCGCACCTCGCCGACGACGAGCTGACCGGTGACCGCCCCGGCCAGGTCCACCACGGACTCGACCTCGATGCCGAGGTCGACCAGGGCCTGCTCCAGGTCACCGGTGGGCAGGTCGGCGGGGAGATCGACGTACTCCCGGAGCCAACTGACAGAAACTCGCATGACGTCAGACCACCGTTCCCGTGTCTCGTACCCGCATCGCCTACGCCCCGGTCCCGAGCGCGCGGCTGAACCGCACGTCGCCCTCGAAGAGATGGCGGATGTCGCTGACCCCGTGCCGGACCATCAGGGTCCGGTCGATGCCCATCCCGAACGCGAAGCCGGAGTAGACCTCCGGGTCGACGCCGCAGGCGCGCAGCACCCGCGGGTTGACCATCCCGCAGCCACCCCACTCGACCCACTGCGGGCCGTCGCGGTGCTCCGGGAACCACACGTCGAACTCCGCCGACGGCTCGGTGAACGGGAAGTAGTGCGGCCGCCACCGGGTCTTCGCCTCCGGGCCGAACATCGCCCGGGCGAAGTGGTCGAGCGTGCCCCGCAGGTGCGCCATCGTGATGCCCTTGTCGACCACCAGGCCCTCGGCCTGGTGGAACACCGGGCTGTGGGTGGCGTCGATCTCGTCGGTGCGGTAGACGCGGCCGGGCACGATCACGTAGATCGGCGGCTTCCGACTGAGCATGGTGCGGGTCTGCACGGTGGAGGTGTGCGTGCGCAGCACCAGGCCGGAGCCCTCCGGTGCGATGTGGAAGGTGTCCATCAACCCGCGCGCCGGGTGGTCGGCGGGGATGTTCAACGCGTCGAAGTTGACCCACTCCAGGTCGACCTCGGGCCCCTCGGCCACCTCGTAGCCCATCCCGACGAACAGGTCGCTAATCGACTCCATCAGGACGCTCAACGGGTGCCGGGCTCCCCGCGGACGCCTGTCGTAGGGCAGGGTGACGTCCACCCGCTCCTCGACCAGCACCCGCTCGGCCTGCTCGCGCTCCAGCACCTCGGCGCGGTCGGCGTACGCGGTCTCGATCGCCCGGCGGGCCTCGTTGACCCGCTTGCCGGCGTCGGACTTCGCGGCCGGCGGCAACGCGCCGATCTCCCGGCGCGCGAGCGAGACCGGGGACCGGTCCCCCAGGTGCACCGGGCGCAGCGCGGTCAACGCGTCCGGGTCGGCGGCTGCCGTGAACGCCTTCGTGGCGTCCGCGACAGCCTCGTCCAGGGCGGCGGGGTCGAGCAGGGCGACCTGCTTCGGGTCGTACGGATCGTTGCGGTAGCTCATGGCGTACGGGCACTCCCTCACGGCGGCGCCAGCCCTCCACGGGCGGCTAGGCGAGTCTACGGACGCGCGGCTGTGCCGCAGCCCGCCGGTAGGAGTTGTGCAGGGAGCAGGTCAGGCCCGCCGCCCGCCGACACCGGCGGGCTGGCTAAAGGAACGCCGTGTCGCGTTCATGGGCGGACGCTCTCCCCTGCTGTCAGCCGCGCCGGGCACGGTCACCGTCAGCGCTGTGCTCTCGCTGAAGCGTACAGGCACACCGCCGCGGCGGCAGCCAGGTTGAGGCTCTCCGCGCGCCCGTACAGCGGCACCCGCACCGTGGTGTCGGCGGCGGCGGTCAACTCCTCGGGCAGGCCGTGCGCCTCCGAGCCGAACAACCAGGCGGTGGGCCCGACGAGCCGACCGTAGTCGGTCAGGTCGTCCAGGTCGCTGTCGCCGTACCCCGTGGTGGCGAAGATCGACAGCCCGGCGGCCCGCAGCGCGTCGACCACCTGGGCCGGGTCGGGCGCGCGCACCACGTCGACGTGGAAGAGGCTGCCCGCCGAGGCCCGCACACACTTGCCGTTGTACGGGTCGACGGCGTCGCCGGCGAAGACCACCGCGCCCGCGCCGGCCGCGTCGGCGGTGCGCAACACCGTGCCGGCGTTGCCCGGGTCCCGGATCTCGGCGAGCACCGCCACCAGCCGGGGCGCGTTCTCGAGCGCCTGCTGAAGCGACACGTCGAGGTGCCGGCAGACCGCGACCAGCCCCTGCGGGGCGACGGTCTCGGCCAACGCGGCGACGGCCTCGTCGGTCACCTCGGAGACCGGCACGTCGGCGCGGGCCGCCGTGGCGGCCAACTCCGGATACCTGTCGAGCGCGGCGGGCGTACCGAACAGCTCGGTGACCACCCCCGGCCGCGCCAGGGCCTCGCGGACCGCCTGCGGTCCCTCGGCCAGGAACCGGCCGGTGGCGTCGCGGTCACGCCGGCGCTGCAACCGCCGGGCGGCGACAACCCTGGGGGTACGGGGAGTGAAGGCCATGGTGTGCGCTCCTCCGGCACGATTGAGGCGCCCCCCGGACGGCGGTGCCGACACGGGAGACGCCCCAGTGCGTGGGGATCAGGCGGCCTGAGCCGCCGCGCCGCCGGTGCCCTCGGCCGTGACCGCGGCCCGGGCCAGCTCGACGATCGCCGCGAACGAAGCGGCGTCGTTGACAGCCATGTCGGCCAGGATCTTGCGGTCGACCTCGATGCCAGCCAGACGCAGGCCCTGGATCAGCCGGTTGTAGGTCATCCCGTTGGCCCGGGCGCCCGCGTTGATCCGCTGGATCCAGAGCTGCCGGAAGTCACCCTTGCGGTCGCGACGGTCCCGGTAGGCGTACTGCATCGAGTGCAGCACCTGCTCCTTGGCCTTGCGGTACAGGCGGGAGCGCTGACCGCGGTAACCACTCGCGGACTCCAGCAGGGTACGACGCTTCTTCTGGGCGTTTACAGCCCGCTTGACGCGTGCCATCTCAACTCCTTAAAACGTAAAGGTGGCGCGCGTCAGCGGCCGAGCAGCTTCTTGATGCGCTTGACGTCAGCCTTGGCCACCTCGACCGTGCCGGTCAACCGGCGGGTACGGGTGGAAGACTTACCTTCCAGCAGGTGGCGCTTGCCGGCCTGCTCGGCCACGATCTTGCCACGGCCGGTCACCTTGACCCGCTTGCCCATACCCGTGTGGCTCTTCATCTTCGGCATGTGGAACGTCTTCTCCCCTGTTACTCGCCGCTGGTGTCGGCAGCGAGGCCGGTGTCACCGGCTGTTGCGGTCTCGCCGGCCGTTGCGGTTTCGCCGGCCGCCGCGGTCTCATCGGCTGCCGGAGCGGCGGACTCGTCCGCTGCCCGGTCCCGAGGTGCACCGCGGGACGCCGTGGCGGCGACCGCGGAGGCCTTCACGGCCCGCAGCGGAGCGAGAACCATGATCATGTTTCGGCCATCCTGCTTGGGGGCGGCCTCGACGTATCCCAGGTCCGTGATCTCGGATTCGAGCCGACGCAGGAGCCGGTAACCCAGCTCCGGGCGGCTCTGCTCGCGACCGCGGAACATGATCGTCACCTTGACCTTGTCGCCCGCCTTGAGGAACCGCACCACGTGACCCTTTTTGGTCTCGTAGTCGTGCGGGTCGATCTTCGGCCGAAGCTTCATTTCCTTGATGACGGTCTGCTGCTGGTTACGCCGCGCTTCGCGCGCCTTGAGTGCGCTCTCATACTTGAACTTGCCGAAGTCCATGAGCTTGCACACCGGCGGGCGCGCCATCGGCGCGACCTCGACCAGGTCCAGATCGACGTCCGCGGCCAGCTGAAGGGCGCGCTCCAGCGGGACGATGCCCACCTGCTCACCCTCGGGGCCGACCAGTCGGACCTCACGTGCCCGGATCTGCTCGTTCACGCGTGGTTCGACGCTGATGGGGCCTCCTCGAGTCGTTTCTGCTCAGGCACCGACCCCGGCGGCTCCCAGGAGGGAACCGACCTGGAAAGCAGAAGGCCCCGGCGCATGCCAGGGCCCGCTCGACCGGTCGGCGTGATCACAGGATCACACGTCCGGCGCCGGGACGTGCCCGGAACCGGTGACCGGACCCGGCCACCGTAGCGGCGACTCGGGTGGGAGCAGGCGCTCCGCTTTCAAGGCTGCCTGCTCGCATGCGGAGACAGCCTGGTCGACTCGGTAACACTACACCCGCGCCCCGGCCGCCCCCAAACCGGGCACACCCGAGCCACGCTGGGCCTCCGCACCCGCCACCCGCGACTCGCGGGTGGCCGGGGTGCGCCGACGACGACTCACCGGCGGAGGTCTTTGGTCAAGATCGATGCACTTTCACCGAAAGTGCTGCCTCAGGGCGGGCCGAGGCAGCACTTTCGGTGATGTTGCTCGGATCGTTGGGGGCGCTGGGATGTGCGGCAGCCGCGCGACCCCGGGGGAAGGCGGCGTCGTCGTCGGGGTCAGCGACGGGTGGCGCGCTCGGCGAGGTGGGCCTGGTGCGCCTCATGAAGTCGGCGCAGCGCGCGGACCCCGTCGACGGCAAACTCCTTGTCGGCAGCCTGTAGGGCGATCATCGGCAGCAGGTCGTCGTCGTGCAGCTCCAGGCTGGCCCACGGCGCGCCCCGGTCGAAGCGCACGCCCCGGACGACCTCCCAGGGCAGCTCGTAGGAGCTGATGACGTTACGGACCCGGACGCTCCGTGCGTCCGCCTCCACCCGCGGACGGGTGAACAGGAGAAAGCCGAGAGCACCGAAGACGCCGAGGCCGATCATGGCGATCTGGTCGCCGCGCTGGAAGCTGCCGTAACCGTCGCCGGTCGGGCCACTCAGCGACGTGGCGACCAGACCGAAGACCACCACCAGGGCAGCCGCCGCGGACCAACAGACCACGCGGATGCGGCGGGGCTTCAGGCGGACCAGCTCGGTTTCACTCACCCCACCAGTCTGCCACCCACACCCGCCCTTCAAACGCGCCACCCGCCGAGCCACCACCGCCCAGGCCCCGACCACCCGACCACCCGACCACCCGACCACCCGGCCCATGATCGTGCTCGAACCAGAATGTAGTGGTCTCGGTGGCGGCGGAGGCCACCACATCAACGATCGAGCACGATCTTGCGCCTCGTCGGGCATGGCCGTTTCGCGCACACGCGCGTCACACCCACCCACCACCTCGGACCTGTTTTCGGGCGGCCATCAGGCGCACCCGCGCGTCAGACCCACGCGTACCCGATAGATCCACTCAAGGTCAGTGAAACGGGGGTGTCCCCGACGCGCGGACACCCCCGTTTCAGCGAAACCGAGTTGATCAACCGTCCGCGCCGCGGCGCGGACCGAGACGGTCAGAGCCGGCAGGCGTGGATGTTGGTGACGAGGATGGCGCGGGCGCCCAGCTCGTACAGCTCGTCCATGATGCGGTGGACGTCGTCCCGGAGCACCATCGCCTGCACCGCCACCCATCCCTCGCGGTGCAGCGGCGACACCGTGGGCGACTCGATGCCGGGGGTGAGCCCGCTGGCCCGTTCCAGCAGACCGGCCGGCACGTCGTAGGCGAGCATCACGTAGCGGCGGGCGACCAGCACACCGTGCAGGCGGCGCAGCAGCTGCGCGGCCTGCGGGTGGGCCGGCGCGGCGGCGCGGCGGACCAGCACCGCCGAGGAGCGCAGCAGCGGCTCGCCGAACACCACGAGGCCCGCCTGTCGCAGGGTGGCGCCGGTCTCCACGACGTCCGCGATCACGTCGGCGACACCGAGGCGTACGGCGTTCTCCACCGCGCCGTCGAGGCGGATCACGTCGGCCTTGACGCCCGCCTCGCCGAGGTGCCGCTCGACCAGCCCGGGGTACGCGGTGGCGATGCGGTGCCCGCCCAGGTCCCGCACCGAGGCGATGTCGTCGGGGCGGGCGGCGAAGCGGAAGGTGGCCTGACCGAAGGCGAGGTCGACGACCTCCTCCGCCGGCGCGGCCGAGTCGATCAGCAGGTCGCGGCCGGTGATCCCGAGGTCGAGGTCACCGGACCCGACGTAGGTGGCGATGTCCTTGGGGCGCAGGTAGAAGAATTCGACGTCGTTGGCCTCGTCGCGGCAGACGAGGTCCTTGGGGTCGGTGCGCTGGCGGTAGCCCGCCTCGCGCAGCATCTGGGCGGCCGGCTCGGCCAGGGTGCCCTTGTTGGGAATGGCGACACGCAGCATGACGGAGTGCTCCTTCGATCCGGATGGCGATCAACAGGGGTGGGCGCACTCACAGATGTCGGTAGACGTCCTTGAGGTCGAGACCGCTGGCGAGCATGAGCACCTGGACCTGGTAGAGCAGTTGGGAGATCTCCTCGGCGGTACGCTCCGGACCCTCGTGCTCGGCGGCCATCCACGACTCGGCCGCCTCCTCGACGACCTTCTTGCCGATGAAGTGCACGCCCTTTTCCAGGGCGGCGACGGTGCCCGAGCCCGGGGTGCCGGCGGCGGCCTTGGCCTGCAGCTCGGCGAACAACTCCTCGAACGTCTTCACGGTGGACGATTCTTCCAGCCGCCGGGGCGACGCCCCGCGTCCGGGTCCGCCGAAATCCAGCAAGCGGACAATTCCCTATCAACATGGTGGGAAAAATCCCCAAGCAGACTTGTCGATACCTCTACGCTGTCGGCCATGGCCAGCAGCTCACGTCTCCTCGCGCTCACCCTCGCCGGTGCGGTCGTCGTCGCCACCGGCGGGTGCGCGCCACAGAAGGAGTCCCCCACCCCGACTGTCACCGCGGCGTCCTGCGCCAAGGACAGCCTGCCCACGCGTACGCCGGGCAAGCTCACCATCGCCACCGACCAGCCCGCGTACGAGCCGTGGTTCGCCAAGGACAAGCCGGACAACGGCGAGGGCTTCGAATCCGCCGTCGCGTACGCGGTGGCCGAGAAGCTCGGCTACGCCCGCGCGGACGTCGCCTGGACCCGGGTCAAGTTCGACACCGCCGTCGCGCCCGGGCCGAAGGACTTCGACTTCGACATCAACCAGTTCTCCATCACCGAGGAGCGCAAGCGGGCTGTCGACTTCTCCGCTCCGTACTACCTGGTCCGGCAGACCGTGATCGCGTTGAAGTCGTCCAAGATCGCCGGCCGGAAGTCGTTGGCGGAACTCCGCGACGCCAAGCTCGGCGCCCAGGTCGGCACCACCAGCCACCAGGCGATCGTCGACGTGCTCAAGCCGACCAGGAAGCCACAGGTCTACAACAACAACGACGACGCCAAGAAGGCCCTGCAGAACGGGCAGATCGACGGACTGGTGGTGGACCTGCCGACCGCCTTCTACATGACCGGCGCGGAGCTCACTGACGCGACGATCGTCGGACAGGTGCCACAGGTCGGCTCCCCCGAGGCCTTCGGGCTGCTGCTGGACAAGAACTCGCCGCTGACCTCCTGCGTTACCGGCGCGGTCGGTCAGCTCACCGAGTCGGGCACGCTGAAGCAACTGGAGCAGAAGTGGCTGGCGCAGGTGGCGGGGGCGGCCGAGCTACGGTGACCCTGCTCGCTCACGTTCCCTCCGAGGCCCAGCGGCGGCGCTCGGCGTACCGGAATCGGCAGACCGTCTACAGCGTGCTGGTCGCGGCCTGCTCCACGGCGGCGCTCGGCACGCTGCTGATCGTCGCGGTGACCGGCGCGCCCGGCTGGGACCGGGTCCGCCAGTCGTTCCTGGACCCGGCGATCGCCTCCGACGCGCTGCCGGCGGTGCTGGTCGGACTCTGGCTCAACGTCCGACTGCTGGGCTGCTGCGCGGTCGGCGCGCTGCTGCTCGGTCTGGTGATCGCGGTGCTGCGGACGCTGCGCGGCCCGGTCTTCTTTCCGGTCCGGGCGCTGGCCGCCGGCTACACCTACACCTTCCGCGGCCTGCCGCTGATCATCGTGCTCTACCTGCTCACCCTCGGCGTGCCCGGCCTGCGCCTGCAGGGCATGCCGCCGGTGCTGGTGCTCGGCGGGCTCGCGTTGATCCTCACCTACGGCGGTTACCTCGCCGAGGTGTTCCGGGCCGGCATCGAGTCGGTGCATCCCAGCCAGCTCGCGGCGGCCCGTTCGCTGGGCCTGACCTACCGGCAGACGATGCGGCACGTGGTCCTGCCACAGGCCGTCCGCCGGGTGGCGCCACCGCTGCTCAACGACGTGGTGGCGTTGCAGAAGGACGTCGGGCTGGTCTCGCTCGCCGGGCCGATCGACGCGGTCCGGGCCGCCCAGATCGCCACCGCCCAGTCGTTCAACTACACGCCCTACGTCGTGGCGGGGGTGCTCTTCGTGCTGCTCGCGATCCCGCTGATCGCGGTCACCGACTGGGTGACGCTGCGCGCGGCCCGCCGACAGTCGGGAGGCTGACCATGGCGCTGCTGCGCTGCCGGGGCCTGCGCAAGGAGTTCGCGGGCGCCGTCGTGCTCGACCAGCTCGACCTGACCGTCGCCGAGCACCAGGTGGTCGCGCTGATCGGCGCCTCCGGTTCGGGCAAGTCGACACTGCTGCGCTGCGTGAACCTGCTGGAGGACCTCGACGACGGCACCATCGAGTTGGACGGGGAGGACATCTCCGATCCCCGGGTGGACCCGGACCGGGTACGCCGTCGGATCGGGATGGTGTTCCAGGCGTACAACCTCTTCCCGCACCTGAGCGTGTTGGACAACATCACCCTCGCGCCGCGGCGCGTACACCGGCGGGCCCGTGCGGAGGCGGAGGCCCAGGCCCGGGAGTTGCTCGACCGGGTGGGTCTGGGCGCCCGGGCGGACGCCTACCCGGATCGACTCTCCGGCGGGCAGCAGCAGCGGGTGGCGATCGTCCGGGCGCTGGCGAACTCACCCCGCCTGATGCTGCTCGACGAGATCACCTCCGCGCTGGACCCGGAACTCGTCGGTGAGGTGCTGGCGATGATCCGGGACCTGAAGGCCGACGGCATGACAATGGTGCTGGCCACCCACGAGATGGGCTTCGCCCGGGAGGTCGCCGACCAGGTCTGCTTCCTCGACGCCGGCCGGGTCGTCGAGAGCGGCCCGCCGGAGCAGGTGCTCGGCGAGCCGACCCAGCCCCGCACCCGGCAGTTCCTGCACCGGATCATCGAGGCCGGTCGGCTCTGAGGGCCCGCCCGCAGAGCCGACCGAGGCGGCGACGGTGTCAGCCGCTGAAACCGACTCGCTGGGCGTTGCCCGCCGCCACCGTTCGCACGGCGAGCGCGGCGTCGAGCGCGGCCACTGTCGCGGCCCAGCCCTTGTCCTCGGCCGAGCCGGGCAGACCGGCCCGGTCGCGGGCCTGCTCGATGGTCTCCACGGTCAGCACCCCGTGCGCCACCGGCTTGCCCTCGTCCAGCGCCACCCGGGTCAGCCCGTCGGTCACCGAGCGGCAGACGTAGTCGAAGTGGGCGGTGGAACCGCGCACCACCACGCCGAGAGCGACCACCACGTCACAGCGGCGCGCGAGGGCCTGGGCCACCACCGGCAACTCGACCGAGCCGGCGACCCGGGCGACGACCGAACGCGCCCCGCACGCCTCGGCGGCGGCCACCGCCCGCTCCAGCATGTGGTCGGTCAGGTCACCGTGCCACCGGGCCGCCACGATCCCGACGGTCAGCCCCGCGGCGTCCACCGCGTCGACTCCCGGCTCACCGAAACCCGCCATCGTCATGCTCCGATCTCGTCGTTGGCGACCGGGCGCCCCAGGGGCGCCTCGGACACCTCGTCCAACTCGTCCAGCAGGTGACCCATCCGGTCCCGCTTGGTGCGCAGGTAGCGCAGGTTCTCCGGGTGCGCACCGGCCGGCAACCCCTCCCGGCCGGTGATGGTCAAGCCGTACCCCTCCAGCCCGGCCCGCTTGGCCGGGTTGTTCGTCAACAGTCGCATCGAGCGCACGCCGAGGTCGTAGAGAATCTGGGCGCCGGTGCCGTAGTCGCGGGCGTCGGCCGGCAGGCCCAGGTCGAGGTTGGCGTCGACGGTGTCGCGGCCGGAGTCCTGCAACTGGTACGCCTGCAGCTTGTGCAGCAGCCCGATGCCGCGCCCCTCGTGACCCCGGACATAGAGGACCACGCCCCGGCCCTCGCGACCGACCCGGGCCAGCGCGGCGTCCAACTGCGGCCCGCAGTCGCAGCGCAGCGAGCCGAACACGTCGCCGGTGAGGCACTCCGAGTGCACCCGGACCAGCACGTCGTGGCCGTCGCCGAGGTCACCGAGCACCATCGCGACGTGTTCGGCCGGATCGTGCGCGGCGCGGTAGCCGAGCGCCCGGAACACCCCGTGCCGGGTGGGCATCCGGGCGTCCGCGACCAGCTCGACCTGCTTCTCGGTACGCCGCCGGTAGGCGATCAGGTCGGCGATGGTGATCAGCATGAGGCCGTGCTCGGCGGAGAACTTCTCCAGGTCCGGCAGCCGCATCATGGTGCCGTCGTCGTTGACCAGCTCGCAGAGCACACCCGCCGGGCGCAGCCCGGCCAGCCGGGTCAGGTCGATCCCCGCCTCGGTGTGCCCGGGGCGCCGCAACACCCCGCCCTCGCGGGCGCGCAACGGCACCACGTGGCCGGGCCGGGCAAGGTCTGTCGAGTCGGTCGCCGCGCCGGCGAGCAGCCGGCTGGTGTGCGCCCGGTCGGCCGCCGAGATACCGGTGCCGATCCCCTCCCGGGCGTCGACGGTCACCGTGTACGCGGTGCCGCGCCGGTCCTGGTTGGTGTGGTGCATCGGCGGCAGGTCGAGGCGGTCGGCCTCGCTCTCGGTCAACGCCACGCAGACGTACCCGGAGGTGTAGCGCACCATGAACGCCATCAGCTCCGGCGTGGCCAGCTCGGCCGCGAAGATCAGGTCGCCCTCGTTCTCCCGGTCGGCGTCGTCGACCACGACGACCGGCCGCCCGGCGGCGATCTCCGCGATCGCCTGCTCGATATCCCCAAAGCTGGTCACGCCACGGCCTCCGTGTAGATGGGACGGACGGGCGCCGGCCGGGTGGCGCGCGAGGTGCGCCACCAGGCGGCGAAGCCCCAGGCGCAGATGGCGCCGTAGACCAGGTACATGACCGCCGACGGATAGAAGCCGCCGCGCAGCAGCAGCGGCACGCCGACCGCGTCCACCGCGATCCAGAGCAGCCAGAACTCCACCCAGCCACGGGCCATGCCGTAGGTGGCCAGCAGACTGCCGGTGAGGATCCAGGCGTCGGGCAGCGGACCCCACGAGCCCAGTGCCTTGAGCACCGGGTACGCCGCGGCGGTGCCGACCACGGCGGCCAGCAGCAGCATCAGCCGCTCCCGCCCGGTGGCCCAGCGCGGGACGACAGCCGCCTGACCGGCGTCGGCGCGACTGTTGCGCCGCCAGCGCCACCAGCCGTAGACGCTGACCGCGAAGAAGAACACCTGCCGGCCGGCCTGCCCGTACAGGTCGTGCTCCTGCGGGGTGGCGAACACCCCGCCGAGGAAGACGGTGAGCAGCAGCGCGTTACCGACCATGCCCACCGGCCACGCCCAGACCAGCCGGCGCAGCCCGAGCACCGCGGAGATCAGCCCGAAGGCGTTGCCGACGATCTCCCGGGCCAGCACCGGCGAGCCGGCCACCTGCACCTGGGCGTCCAACAACCAACTCAGCGGACCCATCAGGCCACCTCGCCCGGGTTCGTGCTCGCCCCGCGAGCGTCGGTGAGCCGGTCGCCGAGCAGCCGCTCGACGTACTTTGCCAACACGTCGACCTCCAGGTTGACCGGGTCGCCGACGCCCTTGGCGCCGAGCGTGGTCAGCGTGAGCGTGGTCGGGATCAACCCGACGGCGAACTCGTCCGCGCCCACCTCGGCCACGGTCAGCGAGACGCCGTCGATGGTGATCGAGCCCTTCTCCACCACGTACCGGGAGAGTGCGGCGGGCAGTCGGAACCGGACGGTCTCCCACTGCTCGGCCGGCTCCCGGGAGATCAGCTCGCCGACGCCGTCGACGTGGCCCTGTACCAGGTGCCCGCCGAGCCGGCTGCCGAGGGCGGCGGCCCGTTCCAGGTTGACCGGGTCGCCGACGTTCAACGCGCCCAGCGCGGAGCGGCGCAGCGTCTCCCCCATCACGTCGGCGGTGAAAACCCCGTCGGTGACCTCCACGACGGTCAGGCAGACGCCGTTGACCGCGATGGAGTCGCCGTGCCGGGCGTCGGACGTGACGAGCGGACCGCGAACGGCGACAAGCGCCGAATCGCCCGCCGTCGCCGTGACCCGGACGATCTCGCCCAACTCCTCGATAATGCCGGTGAACATGTCAGCCCTCCCTTTTGCGGGGCAAAGCGGTGATCCGGAGATCCGGACCGATCTGCGTAACGTCGACGAACTCCAGATCGATGGCCTCGGCGATGGTGGTCACTCCCGCGTCGACGAGAGCTGTCGGGCCGGCGCCGAGCAACCGGGGCGCGACGTAGGAGACGATCTTGTCGATCAGACCGGCCCGCAGGAACGCGCCGGCCAGTCGGGGGCCGCCCTCCAGCAGCACCGCGCGGACCCCGCGCTGGTGCAGCGCCGCGAGCAGCGCCGGCAGGTCGACCCGGCCGTCCGGGTCGGCGCCGACCTCGTCGGCGGTCGCGATCCACGTCCGCGCGGCGCCGTCGCGGACCAGGGCGTCAGCCGGGGTACGCCCCGAGCTGTCCACGACCACCCGCAGCGGCTGCCGGATGGCCAGGCTGCCGTCGCGCAGGTTCCGGGCGGTCAACCGGGGGTCGTCGGCGAGCACGGTGCCCACCCCGGCGAGCACCGCGTCGACGGTGCCGCGCAGCGCGTGCACGTCCATCCGCGCCGCCTCCGAGGTGATCCACATGCTGGTGCCGTCGGCCGCAGCGGAGCGCCCGTCGAGCGTGGCGGCGTACTTCCAGATGACGTACGGCCAGCCGCGGCGCATCGAGGTCAACCAGGCGACGTTGCCGGCCTCGGCCTCCTCGCCGCGTACCCCCAGATCGACCCGGACCCCGGCGGCGCGCAGGGTGGCGGCGCCCCCGGACGCGACCGGGTTGGGGTCGGGCACGGCGATGACCACCCGGGAGACCCCGGCCTGGACGAGGGCGGAACTGCAGGGGCCGGTGCGACCGGTGTGGTCGCAGGGTTCCAGAGTGACGACAGCGGTGCCGCCCTTGGCGCGTCGCCCGGCCTGCGCCAGCGCGACGATCTCGGCGTGCGGCCCGCCGGCGTACGCGTGGAATCCCTCACCGACGACCTTGCCGTCCTCGTCGAGCAGCACACAGCCGACCACCGGGTTGGGACTGGTGGTGCCGAGCCCGCGTGCCGCCAACTCGATCGCACGCCGCATCGCCTCGTCGACGGAGACGCTGGCCATCGCCCTGTCCTGCCCTCTCACTCGCCGGTCCGCGCGCGGGCGGTCAGGGAGGCTGCGGCCATGGGGCCGCGGGCAGGCGGTGGCGGATCCGGGAACGGCGCGAGCCGCCCGCGGATTCCGGGAACGGCACAGCCGCCCCCGGAGGGTCGGCGCGGCACGCTGAAGCCAGCGGCCGGCTCGGACCCGTCCGTCCCGCGCGCTGTCTCCCATCCGGACTGTCTGGGGGCGGACGAACCGCTCCCAAC
Source organism: Micromonospora sp. DT228 (assembly GCF_049841595.1). Taxonomy (NCBI): domain Bacteria; kingdom Bacillati; phylum Actinomycetota; class Actinomycetes; order Micromonosporales; family Micromonosporaceae; genus Micromonospora; species Micromonospora sp. DT228. The sequence goes on along the minus strand of NZ_JBNCKO010000012.1, from coordinate 179,030 downwards.
CGTCGGCCCCGGATTTTCACCAGGTCCACCGGACGGCAGAGCCGTCCGGGTCGCGGGCTGACCACGGTTGGACCGTGGATCACCGCCGGTTCGGAATTTCACCGAGTCCCGCCAGCGCGTGGTGGGTATAGGGCAGTCTTACACGCCGACGGGGGTGCGTCGCCACCCAGGCGAGCTACTTCACAGGGCTGTCATGCTCACGTGACACCGCGGCGCCGGTCCACCGCGACGTACGACCCCGGTTGGCTCTTGGCCACCGTCTTCATCTCCGAGGCCACCGCGATCGCCTCCAGGGGGTCGGTGAACCGCTTGCCGGCGTCGGAGAGCGACACCCCGATGGAGAGCGTCACCAGGGCCGCCCGCCGGATGTTGCCGCGTCGATCCTTCAGCTCGACGAAGCCGCGCTCCCGGTCGGTCGGGTCGTAGAGCGTGTCGGCGGCGTTCTCGAAGTCGACGACCGCCCGGGACGTCAGGGGGCGCACCTGGTCCGGGGCGCAGACGATGACGAAGTCGTCGCCGCCGACGTGACCGAGGAAGGCCGGTGGCAGCCCGACGCCCACCACCGCCCGGTGCAGGCTGCGGGCCAGCGCGGAGATGAAGTCGTCGCCACGCACGAAGCCGTACCTGTCGTTGACGCTCTTGAACCGGTCGATGTCGACGTAGCCGACGGCGTAGTCGACGCCGTTTCGGACCCGGTCGCTGATCTCCCGACGGATCCGGCTGTTGCCGGGCAGCCCGGTCAGCGGGGAGACCTCCCGGAACTCCTTGTTGCGGCGCAGGGTGGACGAGACCCGGGCCACCAGCTCGGCGGTGTCGAACGGCTTGACCAGGTAGTCGTCGGCGCCGGCGCTGAGGCCGTGCACCTTGTCGACGGTCATCCCCTTGGCCGTCAGCATGATCACCGGCAGGGCGGAGGTCATCGGGTCGGCGCGCAGCCGCCGGGTCAGCTCCAGCCCGTCGATGCGGGGCATCATGAGGTCGACGACCGCCAGGTCCGGTCGCTGGCGCTCGATGACCTCCAGCGCCTCCTGGCCGTCGCTGGCGTGGATCACGTCGAAGCCGTGCAGCCGCAGGTTGAACTCGACGAAACGAGCGATGTCCTCGTCGTCGTCGACGACGAGGATGATGTCCTTGCGGTCGACCTCGGGCTCCACCTCAGGCCCCGGGAGCCGCGCGTTCCGCGAGCGCCCGCAGGTGTCGTACCGCCTCCGCCGGGTCGGCGGCGCCGTACACGGCGGTGCCGGCCACGAACGCGTCGGCGCCGGCGGCGGCCGCCTGCTCGATGGTGTCCGCGGCGATCCCGCCGTCCACCTCGATGCGCAGCTCCAGGTGCCCGGCCGAGACGTGCCGGCGGGCGGCACGCACCTTCTCCAGCAACTGGGGGATGAACCGCTGCCCACCGAAGCCGGCCTTGATCGTCATGATCAGCAGGGTGTCGAAGCTGGGCAGCAGGTCCAGGTACGGCTCGATCGGGGTGTCCCGGTCGATGGCCAGGCCGGCCTTCGCACCCGCCGAGCGCAGGTCCTTGGCCAGCGCCACCGGGTCGTCGGCCGCCTCCGCGTGGAAGGTGACGTTGTACGCCCCCGCGTCGGCGTAACCGGGGGCCCACCGGCGCGGATCCTCGATCATCAGGTGCACGTCGAACGGCATCGCGGTGACCGCCCGCAGGCTCTGCACCACAGGCAACCCGATGGTCAGGTTCGGCACGAAATGGTTGTCCATCACGTCGACGTGCAACCAGTCCGCGGCGTCCTCGACGGCACGGACCTCTTCGGCGAGGTGGGCGAAATCGGCGGCCAGGATGCTCGGCGCGACGATCGGCGGCGGTACGGTCACGGGGCCAGTGTACGAACGCGGTCACCCGTCACCCGCATCGCGGCACCAACTCCGACGCGTTGTGATGCGACAGTGACCAGTGGTGCAGAATTAGGCGCTCCGGACTGCCGAATCCGGACGAACAGACACGAGTGGCTGGCCGATCGACGGAAACGCGACGACACTCCAAGCGGGACAGTGCCGAAGGGCGCACACCCGCCGGGGTTTCGCCGCGGGGCGCGGTGACCGGCCGCCAGCTCCCGAAAGGGCGGACGATGCGACGGTGGTTTCCAGCGCTGGTGCTGGCCGGCGTCACGACGATGCTGCTGGCCGGCTGCGCGCCGGCACGGGGCGCGGACGGTGATCTCACCGACGACTGGCCGGCGCTGCGGGAGCCGACGCCGTTCACCCCGGCCACCGACACCTGCCTGCCCCGGATCACCGCGGTCGTGCAGGCCAGCACCTACGAGACGGTGGACTGCGCGCGCAACCACCTGGCCGAGGCCATCCACGTCGGCGCCTTCGTCGGGCCCGACGCGCTGACCGAGACCCGGCCGGAGCCGGGCTCGTCGGCACTGCGCACGGCCCGCGCCGAGTGCGACCAACGAGCCCGGGAGGTGCTCGGCGGCGACTGGCACACGGCCCGACTCACGCTGTCGCTGGCGCTGCCCTCGGCGCCGGCCTGGGCCGGCGGCGCGCGCTGGTTCCGCTGCGACCTCAGCGAGACCGGCAGCATCGACAACACCCGCCCGGTGAACCGCACCGGCAGCCTGCGCGGCGCGTTGATCGGCGACAGCCCACTGACCCACCGCTGCTTCGACCCCAAGCTGATCGGCGACAACCTCAACTACATGGCGCCGGTGCTCTGCACCGAGCCGCACCGCGCCGAGTTCGTGGGCGTCTACCAGGAACGGGACACCACCTGGGCCGAGTTCGCCCGCACCGCCGTGCAGGCACACCGACGCTGCATGGAGCTGATCGCCGGGTACGCCGCCGTGCCCAACAACAAGGACCTGCCGTACCGGGCCGGGTCCATCTACTACCCGCCGTCGCAACGGGAGTGGGAGGAGGGCGACCGTGGGGTGCGCTGTTTCCTGTGGAGCGACGACCGCAAACTCACCCGCTCGATGCGCGGCGCCGGCCCCGAGGGACTGCCCGCCATCTAAGGCATGTTTCACCAGAACTGGCCGCCCTCATGAAACAGGTCCTGGGCACGGGTGCCGTATGCTGCTGCGCCGTGGCGCTACCGACCGGCCGGGTCCGGCCGGAGGCCACAGTGGCGGGAGGTCAGGGATGCGACGGTGGTGGACGGCGTACGCCGGGGGTGCGGCCCTGGCCCTGGTGCTGGCCGGGTGCAGCGCACCCGCCGGCGTCGACCGTGACCTCGTGGACGACTGGCCGGCGCCCGTCGCGGCGCAGCAGTTCGTGCCCGCCGCCGACGTCTGCCACCTGACCGCTCAGCAGGTCGGCTTCCTGACCGGCTACAACCCGACGGCGTGCACCGAGTCGCACCTGGTGGAGACCATGCACGTCGGCACGCTCACCGGCGCGGACGCCGCGGCGGGCACGCCCCCGCAGCCCGGCTCGGCGGGCATGCGGGCCGCGCAGGCCGGGTGCGACACGGTGGTCAACAAGGCGGTGGGCGCCGACTGGCGTTCCGGGCGGATCGGCCTGACCGTCGTGCTGCCGTCGCCGCAGGCCTGGGCGGGCGGCGCCCGCTGGTACCGCTGCGACGTCAGCGAGATCGCCAGCATCGACGACACCACCGTCGGCCCGCGCACCGGCAGCCTCCGGGGCGCGCTGTCCGGCGCGGCACCACTGGCGTACCGCTGCTTCGACCCCAAGCTGGTCAAGGACGACATCGACGAGATGGTGCCGGTCTCCTGCACGGCCAAGCACCACGCCGAGTTCGTCGGGGTCTGGCAGGCCCCGGCGGTCACCTTCGCCGAGTTCTCCCGCACCGTGAAGAAGACCCACCGGGCCTGCCAGACGATTATCGCCAGGTACGCCAAGGTGCCGGACAACTCCCAGCTCGAGTTCCGCGCCGGCACGATCTTCTACCAGCCGTACGAGGAGGAGTGGAAGAACGGCAACCGCGGCGTGCAGTGCTTCCTCTGGATCTCCGACCGGAACCTGACCCGCTCGATGCGCAACGCCGGCACCAAGGGTCTCCCGATCACCTGAGCGTCCGCGTCCGGCCGGTCGGGGTGACCGGCCGGACGGGAGCCGTCAGCCTCGCCGCAGGACGGCGAGGAACATCGCGTCGGTGCCGTGGCGGTGCGGCCAGAGTTGCACCGTCGGCCCGTCACCCAGACCGGGCATGCCGGCCGGCAGCAGCGGCCGGGCGTCGACGAAGTCCACCGCGACGCCACTGCGGCGGGCCGCCTCGGTCACCGTCACGTGCGTCTCGACCGTGTGCGGCGAGCAGGTGACATAGGCGACCAGGCCACCGGGGCGTACCGCCCGCAACGCCGCACCCAGCAACTCCCGCTGCAGCCGGGTCAGCGGCGGCAGGTCGGACGGTTGGCGACGCCACCGCGACTCCGGCCGGCGTCGCAGCGAGCCCAGCCCCGTGCAGGGGGCGTCCACCAGCACCCGGTCGAAGTGCTGCTCCGGCAGCTTCGGGTCGGCGCCGACGTCGCGGCCGTCCATGGCCAGCACGGTCACCGGCAGGTCGCGGGTGGCCAGGGACACCAGTCGGGCGCGGTGCTCGGCCACCTCCACCGCGGTCACCCGCGCACCACGCTGCGCGGCCAGCGCGCCGAGCAGGCCGGCCTTGCCACCCGGACCGGCGCACAGGTCCAGCCAGCGCCCGTCCGGGCCGTCCAGCGGCGCGTCGGCGAGTGCCGCGGCGACCAGCTGGGAGCCCTCGTCCTGGACGTGGGCACGGCCGTCGACAACCGCCGGGATGTCGCCGGGCGCACCGCCGGGCAGATAGACGGTGTACGGAGAGAAGGCGCCGGGCGCCCCACCGACCTGGTCGGCCAGCTCGATCGGGTCGATCAGGCCCGGCCGGGCGCACAGGTGCACCGGCGGGCGCTCGTTGTCCTCGATCAGGAGCCGGGCCGTCTCACCGAGATCGCCGTCGAGCGCCTCGGAGAAGGCCCGCACGATCCACTGCGGATGGCTGTACGCCAACGCCAGGTGCCCGACCGGATCGGTCTCCATCGGTGGGGCGAGTTTCGCCACCCAGGCGTCCGCGTCGCGGCTGGACACCTCGCGCAGCACCGCGTTGGCGAAGCCGGTCGCGCCCGGTGCGACCGAACGGACCAGGTCGACTGTCGACGACACCGCGGCGTGCGCGGGCACCCGGGTGTGCAGGAGCTGGTACGCCCCGAGCCGCAGCGCGTCGCGCACCGGGGGGTCGATCCGGGCCACGTCCCGGCCGGCGGCGTCGGTCAGGATCGCGTCCAACGTGCCGAGGTTGCGCAGGGTGCCGTAGGTCAGCTCGGTGGCGAAGGCAGCGTCCCTGCCGAACAGCCCCTCCTCCCGCAGGATGATGGGCAGCACCAGGTTGGCGAACGCGTCGTCGCGGTGCACCGCGGCCACCGCCTCGTACGCCGCACGGCGCGGGCGGTCCAGCGGTGGCCGGACCGGCCGGCGGTCCCCGCCACGACCCGCGGGCGGGCCGGAACGGGTGGGGCGGGTCCCCTCCGGGGCTGTCACGCGAAGTCCTCTCCGGTGCCGACCCGGACGCCGCGCGCCCAGTCGGTCGCACCCATGGCCCGCTTGCCCGCGGCGCGGACCTCACCGAGGCGCACCGGCACGGTCGCCGTGCCGGCCAGCACCCGCGACTTCTCCACAAGCAACTCCCCCGGCTTCAGCTCGGGGCCGTCGGGCACCGGCACGACCGGGCCGAGCTTCACCCGCTCGCCCCGGAACGTGGTCCAGCCGCCCGGGGCCGGCGTGCAGGCCCGGACCCGGCGGTCCACGGCGAAGGCCGGGTCGGCCCAGCGCACCCGGGCGTCGTCCACGGTCAACTTCGGCGCCAGCGACACCCCGTCGGCGGGCTGCGGCTCGGCGCGGGCGGTGCCGTCGGCGATCGCGTCGAGCACCGCCACCAGCAGCCCGGCACCGGAGTCGGCGAGCCGTTCCAGCAGGTCACCGGAGGTGTCGGCGGGCCGGATCTCGTCGGTGAGGGTGCCGTAGACCGGGCCGGTGTCCAGGCCCTCCTCCAACTGGAAGACGCTGGCACCGGTCAGCTCGTCACCGTGCAGCACGGCGTGTTGCACGGGAGCGGCGCCACGCCACGCGGGCAGCAGCGAGAAGTGCAGGTTGATCCAACCGTGCCGCGGGATCTCCAGGGCGGCCGGCGGCACCAGCGCGCCGTAGGCGACCACCGGCACGCAGTCCGGTGCGAGCGCGCGCAGCCGGTCGAGGAACTCGGGCTCGCGGGGGCGGGCCGGCGTGAGCACCTCGACGCCGTGCGCGTCGGCCCACTCACCGACCGGGGAGCGGGACAGGCCACGCCCACGCCCGGCGGGCGCGTCCGGCCGGGTGACCACGGCGAGCAGGTCGTGCGGGGAGGCGGCGACGGCGGCCAGGGCGGGAACGGCCACGGCCGGCGTGCCGGCGAAGATCACACGCATCGGGGTCACCGACCCAGACCGAAGGGGTCGCTGATGTGCGGGCTCAGTTTGACCGTGGGTGGGGCCGCCGCGTCGTACCAGTCGGCCTGACGGATCGCCTTCATGGCTTCCTTGCGCCCCTCCTGGTCCAGCCGGTCCAGGAACAGCACCCCGTCGAGGTGGTCGGTCTCGTGCTGCACGCACCGCGCCATCAGGCCGGTGCCGACGATCTGCACCGGGTCACCGAAGGAGCTGAAGCCCTTGGCGACGACGTTCTGCCGACGCTTGGTGTCGAAGTAGAGCCCGGGGATCGACAGGCAGCCCTCCGGGCCGTCCTGCTCCTCCTCGTCGGGAAACTCGAGCACCGGGTTGATCAGGTGCCCGAGGACGTCGTCGACGTCGAAGGTGAACACCCGCAGACTCACGCCGAGCTGCGGCGCGGCCAGGCCGGCGCCGTTCTGCTCACGCATCGTGTCGGTCAGGTCGGCGACGAGCCGACGCAGCTCGGCGTCGAAGTCGACCACCGGATCGGCCGGCGTGCGCAGCACCGGATCCCCAAACAGACGGATGGGCTGAACGGTCACGCGGGATGGCTCCTTCAACAGGTGGACGGGCATTGCGTACCAGTCTACGGAGTGCCCGGCCGCGCGCTGGCCGGCGTACCTCGATCGGCCACCGCCGGTGTGCCAAGCGTCACCGGCCGGCTGCCGGGCGCCGGCCGAGCGCGCCCGGCGGCAACCCCTCGCCGACGTCCGGGCAGTTCGGGGGCGAGCGTCAGCCCCGCATCGCGCACCTGGCCGTCGCTTGGCTCAACAGGTCGCGTACCCGCTCGACGTCGGGGTGGTCGAGGTCGTCGAGGATGCCCAGGGCCCGCCGCCAGGTGCGGACGGCACCGGCCGTGTCCCCCGCCGTGTGTCGGCTCTCGCCGAGCCGGGACAGGGTGTCCGCCTCGTCGTAGCGGTCGCTGATCTGCCGGTACAGGCCGAGCGCCCGCTGGTAACAGCGAATCGCCGCGCGGTGGTCACCCAACCGGGCGTGGATGAACCCGAGGCTGTCCCAGGTGTTCGCCTCACCGTGCCGGTCGCCGGTCGGGCGCAGCAGCGCCAACGCCTGCTCGCAGTGCACGAGCGCGGGCCCGTACTGGCCGAGCTGGGCGTGTGCCCAACCGACCGCGTTGCGGGCGCTGGCCTCCCCGGCCGGGTGGCCGGCGTCCCGGTACAGCGTCAGGGCCCGCTGGCCGTGGTCGAGCGCCTCGGCGTAGCGGCCGAGACCGTCGAACATCGCGCCGAACGCCCGGTGGGTGCGCGCCTGCCCGGTGTGGTCACCCAACGCCTCGAAGATCACCAGGGCCTGCCGGTAGTTGCGGGCCGCCTCGTCCACCCGACCCAGCCGGGAGAGCACCCGGGCCAGGTCGCGGTGGGCGTTCGCCTGCCCGAGCCGGTCGCCCGCCCGCCGCGCCCCGGCCAGGGCGCTCCGCTGGGCGACGGCCAGGTCCGTCCAACGCCCCCGCCGTTGCAGGAAGTCCACGAGTGTCCAGGCCAACTGCCAGGCGTGGCCGTCGAACCCGGCACGTCTCGCGTGGGCCACCGCCGCCAGCAGCACCGGGTACTCGATGGTGAACCAGGCGAGCGCCTGACCGTGGTTGGTGATCTCCTCGGGCAGCACGCCCGGTGGGGCGGCGTCCAGGGTGACCGGATCCCGGCCCGGTTGCAGCAGCAGCGCGGCCGCGTGGGCGGTGTGCAGGTAGTGATCCAGCCCACGCCGGATCGCGGCCCGCCGGGCTTCCGCCGGCTCGAGACGTTCCGCCAGCTCCGTCGCGTACGCCCGCAGGAGGTCGTGCGCGCCGAACCGGCCGGGGGCCTGCTCGGTGACCAGGTGGGCGTGGGCCAGCTCCGCCAGCAGTCGAGGCACCTGGCCCCGGGGCAGCCCGGCCAGGCTGGCCGCCGCGGCGACCCCCAGCTCCGGCCCCGGATGGCAGCCGAACAGCCGGAACAGACGCGCCGCCGCGGGCGTCAGACTCCGGTACGACCAGGAGAAGACCGCCTGCACGTCGCTGCCCGCGTCACCACCGTCGAACGAGTCCAGCGGGTGCGGCGCCTCGCGCAGTTCGTCGGCGAGGGTGGCCAGCCCGAAGGCGCGATTCGCCGCGCCTCTGGCGGCGAGCACCGCCAACGCCAACGGCAGCCGCGCACACCGCTCGATGATCTCGTCCACCGCCTGCGGTTCGGCCGCCAGCCGGTCCGCGCCGAGCCGCCGGGCCAACAGTTGCCACGCCTCGGCCGTGCTGAGCAGGCCGACGCCGATCGGCCGGGCGCCGTCGGCGGCGATCAGACCGGCGAGCTGGTTGCGGCTGGTGACCAGGACCAGGCAGCTCGGGCTGCCGACCAGCAGGGGACGGACCTGGTCGATGTCGCGGGCGTTGTCGAGCAGCACCAGCATCCGGCGGCCGGCGAGCAGGCTGCGGTAGAGGCCCACCTGCGCGGGAAGGTGGGTGGGGATGCGTTCGGGTGGCACCTCGAGGGCCTCCAGGAACCCCCGGACCGCCTCGACGGCCGTCACCACCGCTCCGGAGGCATCGAACCCGCGCAGGTCGACGTAGAGCTGGCCGTCCGGGAAGCGGTCGGCGACCCGGTGCGCCCAGTGCACCGCCAGCGTCGTCTTGCCGACCCCGGCCGTGCCGGACAACGTCATGACGGTGGCCGTCGCCAGGCCGTCGTCCCCGGACCCGCCGGGGCTGGCGCACGCCGCGTCGAGCTCGGCGAGCTGGGCGGCACGCCCGACGAAGCCCGGCAGCGCCGGGGGCAGTTGGCGGGGCACCGGGAAGCGGGCCGCCGGCGTACCGGGTCGCGGGCCACCGGCCCTGGCTCGTCCGGCCCCGGCCCCGGCGCTCGCCCGCCCGGTCGTCGCGTGGTCCCGGTTCGGGCTTCGACGGCGCTCCTCGACCCGGTCCCGTGCCGTGGCGAGCACACCCTGCTCGGCGGGGGTTGCCCCGAGCAGCCGGATGAGCGCGTCGAACCGCTCCGGCGGAGGCAGGATGTTGCCGGCGAAGTACTCCCCGATGATCCCGCGCGACCAGCCGGTCTTCGCGGCCAGTTGCCGGTACGTCAGCTGGGTCTCGCCCTGTTGACGGGCTTCCCGACGACGCAACTGGCGCAGCAACCCGGCCAGCTCCTGCAGTGTCTGCGCCTCCGCGCCGCCGCGGGCCACCTCGAACGTCGCGGGCGATCCCGATGCCGCCGGTCGAACGGAAGGTACCCGTTGGTCGGACATGCGGCTCCCACCCCCCGGTCATCCGGCCGCCCCGGATGCGCACGGGCAGGCTAATTCCGCCCCAGCACCCTTCGATAGGCGAGCGCCGATGTCTGACAGTTCCACGTCGGACGGTCGACCGTCCGACGCTGTCCGGCGGTGTCCAGCCCCGTCCAGGATGCGCCGCGTGGAGCCGACGTCCCATGCCACCGTCCTGGAGCGGGTTCGACCCCGCTCCACACACCCTGGGGGAAGAGGTACTGATGATCCGTCCACATCTGACCGTCCGGCGGTCCCCGTCGCTGCTGCGTCGCGCCGCCGTCGCCACGTTCGGGCTCACGCTGCTCGCCACGGGCGTGACCGCCGCACCGGCGACCGCCGCACCGGGAGGCAAGGCCACCACCGCCGGATCGTTCGTCGACAGCACACCGGTGCCCGGCGGCTTCGCCTCCTGGTCGGAGCTGCTCAAGCTGCAGGAGCGCATGAACACCGCCGCCGCGCGGATCACGAAGGCCGCCGAGCGTAGCGCGACCTCCGGCTTCGCCGGAATCGTCGCCGACCCCACCACCCGACAGCTCCAGGTCTACTGGAAGGGCGAGCCGCCGGCCAACCTGATGGCCACCACCCGGGCCACCGTCGCCACCAAGGTGCTGTCCGCCCCGTACTCACAGCGGGAACTCTTCGCCGCGGCCGACCGGCTGCGGGCCAAGGTCGGCAACCAGATCACCACTGTCGGGCCACGCGCCGACGGCGCCGGCCTGCTCGTCGGCACCCAGGACGGTCTGCTCGGCGCGTCGGCACTCGCCGGTGTCCCGGTGACCGTGCAGACCGGCGTCGCCGCCGCGCCGGCGACCCGGTGGGACGACTCGGCGCCGTGGTGGGGTGGCGCCGCGTGGCGCAACACCGCGACCGGCGGTGGCTGCTCGACAGGCTTCGGGGTCTACCAGGGCGGGGTGACGCGGGTGCTCTCCGCCGCGCACTGCGCCAACCTCAACGTCCTGGCGACCGACCCGACCGGGCAGACGATCGGCACCGTCACCACCCGCAACGTCAGCACCGACACCCTGCTGCTCAACGGCAGTGGGGGTGGCCGGGTCTTCAACAACAGCACCACCGCGGCCGGCGCGGTGGTCAGTGAGTTCAACAACCAGGTGATCGGCGCGACGCCCAGCCAGGTCGGCAACTGGGTGTGCTCCTCCGGCGCGTACTCCGGGACCCGCTGCTCGATCCAGGTGAAGGCCCGCAACCTGTGCATCAACGTGCGCAACTTCGGCACGGTCTGCGGTCAGGTGCAGGCCGAGAACACCACCGGCACCAACGCCGTCGGTCAGGGTGACAGCGGCGGCCCGGTGGAGATCGTGAACGCGGCGAACACCCTCCAGGTCTGGGCGACCGGCACCAACACCGCCATCGACGACACCAACACCACGGTGCCCTGCACCGGCTACGTGACCACCGGCCGGGTGTGCGCCTGGCGGTTCTACTACGAGGACATCCTCTCGGGGATGGCCGGCGTCGGAGCCTCCGGCGTGGTCCTCGGCTGAGGCATCGCCTCGACGCGACGAGTGAACAGGTGGCCGGGCCGGCGCGCACCCCGCGTGCCGGCCCGGCCCACCGCTGGGCTCAGGGCGTGTGTCAAAGTCCTCGGTCGAGCCGAGGCGGAGTCCAGCCAGGGGCTTTGACACACGCCCTAGACGCCGGCGGCCGGATCCCCAGCGAGCACCGCGTCACCGCGCAGCAGCGCGGGCTCGGGCAGCGGCAGGTGGATCTTGTGCGCCGCCTCCCAGTCGTAGACCAGGCCGGGGCGGACCTGGGCGGCGAAGTAGTCGATCGCCGTCAGGCCACCCACGACCGGCTCGTCGACCTCCGCCACCAGTTGGGCGGGGACCAGGGAGAAGCCGTTCTGCAGGGCGGCGCTGAGCCGGCGGTGACCGTCGACGACGAAGAAGTACTCACCGGTGAAACCGATCTTCAACGGTTCGAGGGCCTCGTCGCCGGCCTCGGCCACGTCGCCGACGAAGTCGGTGTCCCACAGACCCCGCAGGGTGGCGATGTCCTCGGTCGGGTAGACGCGGGCCGGGTCCAGCAGCAACAGCGGCGGCCCGTCGCGCAGCACCTCGGCGCCGAGCGTGCCCTCGTACGCGGCGACGATGTGCTCGATCACCTCGGTGGCCGAGGCGCGTGTGGTGTCGCAGATCAGGTCGTAGTTGCGCAGGCGGGCCTTGTCCACCCCGTACCGGACGATGAACCGGCTGCGCTCGCTCGCGCTGCGTTCCCGGAGCTTGGCCTTGGCCTCCTCCAGGGAGGCGTAGCTCTCCGCCGGCCCGGACGGGCGGGCGAGCACCCGGCGGGCCGCCTCACCCGGCTCGGTGATCATGTGCACCTTGAGCGCGTCGGTGAAGAAGTGCCAGGCCAGCCGGGAGTCCATGATGAGGCGCTCACCGGAGGCGGCGATGTTCCGCTGGAGCTGGTCGACGTAGCCGTCGACGGCCTGGTCGAGCTCGGCGTGCAGATTGAGCTGCAGAGCGGTCATCTGCCGCTGCTGCGCCATCTCGCGGTAGAGGTCTCCCACACTGACCCGGCGCATGCCGAGCCGCTTGGCGATCTCGACCGACACGGTGCTCTTGCCGCTGCCGAGGTCGCCGTTGAAGACGATCGATTGTCCAACGGTCACGACTGGTCCACCCCTGCTCACCGGCTCAAAGACATCATCGACATCGCGTCCGACCGACGCGTTCCCGCCATCGTCGCGCCATCCTGCGGCGGCCCCAGCTCGGCGCCTGTGACGCTCCGTCGCAACCTGGAGTCGTCGTACGCCTTGGCATGACGGGCGATGCTACCACTCCGTCGCCACCGCTTTGTCGGACGCAGTGTGCGAGGGCCGGCCGTGCGGGCCGGGGCCGGGGCCCGCCGGCACCTACCGAAACTGCTCAGAACAGGCTCAGCGGGTCGACCTGGAGACGAACCGGATCGGCGGCCTTGCGGGCGGCGCGAGCACCGGCGGCCGAGTGCAGCGCCTCGGCGAGCGCGGCAGCCCGGGCCCGGGGCACCCGGACCAGCATCCGTTCCCGACCCTCCTCGGCCGGCACCGGCCCGAGCACCTCGGCGTCGTCGGGCAGCCGGGCCGCGGCGAGCAGGTCGGCCACCGCCTCGGCCGTGCCTGTGACGCTCGCCATCCGGACGGCCGGCGGAAAGCCCAACTCCCGGCGCTCGGCCAACTCCCGGCCGGCGAACCAGGCGGCGTCCCAACGCAGCAGCGCCTGCACCGGGGCGAGCGCACCGTCGGCGACCACCACCACCCGGCCCGCCGGCGCCGGACGGGCCAGGGCCGCCGCCGCCAGCCAGCGGCGCAACGCCTCCTCACCGGCCCGCAGGTCGGCCCGGGTCAGCAGGGCCCACGAGTCGAGCAGCAGCACCGCGCCGTAGCCGCCCTCGGCGACCGGCTCGGCGCCGGGCGTGGTCACCACCAGGGCCGCGCCGCCGGGCACGTCGGTCAGCACCTCCTCGCGCCCCGAGGTGCGTACCGGCACGCCGGGGAACGCCCGACCCAGCTCCTCGGCGGTCCGCCGGGCGCCTGTCACCGCGGCCCGCAGCCGCCGTCCACCGCACTGCGGGCAGGCGTACGCGGCGGCCACCCGGGCGCACCACCGGCAGGCCGGAGTGCCCCCGGCCGAGGGCAGCGCGAGCGGCCCGGAGCAGTGCTCGCAGCGGGCCGGGGTGCGGCACTCGGCGCAGGAGACCGACGGCAGGTAGCCGCGACGGGGCACCTGCACCAGCACCGGCAGGTCCTGCCGCAGGGCATCGCGGGCGGCCGTCCAGGCCAGGCTGGGCAGTCGGGCGGTGGCGGCCCCCGGGTCGCGGGCCAGTTGCGGGTCGTCGCCGGTCGGCGCGATGGCCGGGATCCGAGCCCGTACGGTGGCCCGTTCGGCGACCACCTCCCGCGCCCAACCGGTCTCCAGCAGCAGCTGCGCCTCGGCGGTGCGGGCGTACCCGCCGACAAGCGCACCGGCCTCGGCGAGCTGGACGCGGGTGAGCAGCACGTCGCGGGCGTGCGGGTAGGGCGAGCGGGGCTCGGAGTGCAGGTCGTCACCGTCGTCCCAGATGGCGACGAGGCCGAGCCGGTCCACCGGGGCGAACATCGCCGCCCGGGTGCCGATCACCACCGGCACCTGCCCGCGGCGGGCGGCGAGGAACGCCCGGTAGCGCCGGGCCGGACCGAGGGCCGCGGAGAGGCTGACGTGCCGCCCCGGACCGAGCACGCCGGTGAGCGCGGCGTCCAGCCGGTCCAGGTCGCGGGCGTCGGGCACCACGACCACCGCGCCGCGCCCGCCGGCGACGGTGGCGGCCACCGCGTCGGCGTAGCGGGCCGCCCAGTCCTCGCCGGGCAACGCCGACCAGACCGCGCGGGGCGCCCGGCCGTCGGTGAGCGCCCGCAGCAGCGCCGGGCCCGTCGGGTAGTCCCGCCACCCGCGCGGGTCGACCGCCCCCGCAGTCCCCGGTGCGACGGGCTCCGGCCGCACGGTCACGGACGCGGTGGGCTCCGGCCGCACGGTCGCCGGGTCGACGGTCCCGGCCGCCATGGTCCCGGCCGCCATGGTCCCGGACACGGTGGGCCCCGGCCGCACGGCCGAGGGATCGGCGGCCGGTGCGTCGGGGGAGTCGGCGTCCGCCGGGGTGGGCTGGTCGTCGCGGGGCTCCTTCTCGACCCGGGCGTGCCGGGGTGGGACGGCGAGCCGGAGCACGTCGGCGAGGCTGCCCGCGTACCGGTCGGCGACCGCGCGGGCCAGCCGGGCGATCTCCGGCGCCAGCACCGGCTCCGGCGAGACGACCTTCTCCAGGTACGCGAGCCGGCCGGTGTGCCCGGAGTCGTCGGCGCGGGACAGCAGCCACCCGTCGACGAGCTTCCCGGCGAAGCGCACCTTCACCCGGGTGCCAGGCACCGCCGCCGCGTCCAGCTCGGCCGGCACCAGGTAGTCGAACGGCCGGTCCAGGTGCGCCAGTCCGACGTCCACGCAGACGCGCGCGACCGGCGACCCGTCCGCGGGTCGCCGGTCGCTGCGCGTGGTGGCGGTCAGGCTCCCGCGGCCGACTTGAGGTCGGCGGCCCGGTCGGTGCTCTCCCAGGTCAGGTCCGGCAGCTCCCGGCCGAAGTGGCCGTAGGCGGCGGTCTGCTGGTAGATCGGGCGGAGCAGGTTGAGGTCCCGGATGATCGCGGCCGGGCGCAGGTCGAACACCTCGGCGACGGCCTTCTCGATCGAGGCCACCGGCACCGTCTCGGTGCCGAACGTCTCGATGAACAGGCTCACCGGGTGGGCCTTGCCGATGGCGTAGGCGACCTGCGCCTCGCAGCGCTCGGCGAGGCCGGCGGCGACCACGTTCTTGGCGACCCAGCGCATCGCGTACGCGGCGGAGCGGTCCACCTTGGAGGGATCCTTGCCGGAGAACGCGCCGCCGCCGTGACGGGCGTACCCGCCGTAGGTGTCGACGATGATCTTGCGACCGGTCAGGCCGGCGTCACCCATCGGGCCACCGATCTCGAACCGGCCGGTCGGATTCACCAGCAGCCGGTAGCCGTCGGTGTCCAGACCGAGGCTCTCCAGCTCCGGGGCGATCACGTGGTCGCGCACGTCGGGAGTGAGCAGCGAGTCCAACGAGATGTCCGCGGCGTGCTGGCTGGACACGACAACTGTGTTCAGCCGGACCGGGCGCAGCCCCTCGTACTCGATCGTCACCTGGGTCTTGCCGTCCGGCCGCAGGTAGGGAATCGTGCCGTCCTTGCGCACGGCGGCCAGCCGGCGGGCCAACCGGTGGGCCAGGGCGATCGGCAACGGCATCAGCTCGGGCGTCTCCGAGCAGGCGAAGCCGAACATCATGCCCTGGTCGCCGGCGCCCTGCGCGTCGAGCGCACTCTCCGACGCCCCGGTACGCAGCTCGAAGGCGTTGTCCACGCCCTGCGCGATGTCCTCGGACTGCGCGCCGATGGAGACGCTGACGCCGCAGGACGCCCCGTCGAAGCCCTTCTTCGACGAGTCGTAGCCGATGTCGAGGATGGTACGGCGGACGATCGTCGGGATGTCGGCGTACGCCTTGGTGGTCACCTCACCGGCGATGTGCACCTGGCCAGTGGTGATCATGGTCTCCACCGCGACCCGGCTGTGTGGATCCTCGGTCAGCAACGCGTCGAGGATGCCATCGCTGATCTGGTCGGCGATCTTGTCCGGGTGGCCTTCCGTGACCGATTCGGACGTGAAGAGGCGGCGTGTCACGGCACTCCTAAGCGTGTGAGGTCGTTCCGCGGCAGTCTAATCACCACTGCGGCCGGTGTAGGGACCGGTCGCGCTCTGTTCCACCCGTCAGGAGCGGACTGGCAAACGCGCCACGACGAGATCCCAGACGGTATCGGCCACGGCTTCCTTGGCCTGCTCGGGAAGCCGGCTGACCGAGCCGTCCGCGCCGACGACGGTCACCGTGTTGGTGTCGGCGCCGAAGACCAGATCGGGACCGACCTCGTTGATGACGATCAGGTCGGCCCGCTTCCGGGCGAGTTTCGCCCGGCCGTTGGCCTCGGCATCGCCGGTCTCGGCGGCGAACACCACGAGCAGCTGCTCCGGTCGTTTGCGCTGGCCGAGCTCCGCCGCGATGTCCGGGTTCGTGACGAGCTCGATGGTGGGCGCGACGCCGTCGTCGGACTTCTTGATTTTGCCAGGCGCGTAGGTCGCCGGCCGGAAATCGGCCGGAGCCGCCGCCATCACCACCGCGTCGGCCTCGACGGCGGCCTTCAGCGTCGCCTCCCGCAACTCGGCGGTGGTGCCGACCCGGATCAGGTCGACGCCGGCGGGGTCGGCGAGGGAGACGTTTGCCGCGATCAGTGTGACCCGGGCGCCTCGGGCGACCGCCGCGCGGGCGAACGCGTACCCCTGCTTGCCCGACGAGCGGTTGCCCAGGAAGCGGACCGGGTCCAGCGGCTCCCGGGTACCACCGGCGGTGACGACCACCCGGCGTCCGGCCAGGTCGGCGGGCGCGGAGTCGCCCCGGGCCAGGACCCGACGGGCGACGGCGAAGATCTCCGCCGGGTCGGGCAGCCGACCCTTGCCGGTGTCGACGCCGGTGAGCCGCCCGACGGCCGGGTCGATGACCCGGACCCCCCGGGAGCGCAGCGTGGCGACGTTGGCCACGGTGGCCGGGTGCTCCCACATCTCGGTGTGCATGGCCGGGGCCAGCAGCACCGGGCAGCGGGCGGTCAGCAGGGTGTTTGTCAGCAGGTCGTCGGCGAGCCCGTGCGCGGCCTTGGCGAGCAGGTCGGTGGTGGTCGGCGCGACCACCACCAGGTCGGCCTGCTGACCGAGCCGGACGTGCGGCACCTCGTGGACGTCGGTCCAGACGTCGTCGGCGACCGGCTGGCCGGAGAGCGCCGCCCAGGTCGGCGCCCCGACGAAGCGGAGCGCCGACGCGGTCGGCACGACCCGAACCCGGTGGCCCGATTCGGTGAAGAGTCGCAGCAGCTCACACGCCTTGTAGGCGGCGATGCCGCCGCCGACCCCGAGGACGATCGAGGCGGACATCGGCCGGCGGGAGCTTACGGCTGGTCGGTCGGCTCGGCGGTGAGCAGGCCCGCGTTGATCTCGCGCATGGCGATGGAGAGGGGCTTCTCCTGCGGGGTGGTCTCGACGAGCGGGCCGACGTACTCCAGCAGGCCCTCGCCGAGCTGGCTGTAGTAGGCGTTGACCTGACGCGCGCGCTTGGCGGCGAAGATGACAAGCGCGTACTTCGACGTCGTCTTCTCGAGGAGCTCGTCGATCGGCGGGTTGGTGATGCCTTCGGGGTTGGCGATGGATCCCACGAATTAACCTCTGCGTCTTTCGAGCCGCGCGCACGCGGTGCTGAGTCTCAACGGCGCCGGCGGTCAGCCGCGCACGCGCGACCAGGCCGGGTCCGGATAAGAAGAACCGAGTAAGCCTACCAGCTCGTCGACCACCCGCTCGGTGCGGTCATGGGTCAGCGTGTGCGCGAAGGCGGCCGTCACGGCGGGGTCGGGTGCGTACCCGGGTGGGCTCAGCAGCACCAGCCGCGCGGCGGGCAGGCGCGCCCGCACCAGCGAGGCGCCGGGCAGGTCGAGCGGGAGCAGCACCTGCTGCCCGGCGTCGAGCCGGGCCCGCAGCGGCGGGTAGGGCGTGCCCCGGCGGTATCCGCCGATCCGGGACCACTCCAGCAGCTCGCCCACGGCGAGCCGGCGATCGAACTCGGCGGGGGCGAGGAAGACGCGGTCGTCCCCGTCGATCTCCGACTCCCGGCGCGGGCGGGTGGTTACCGGCACCGGGATCCACACGGACGGAGAACGCGCCCGGACCAACTCGACGACACTCTCCCTGCCGGAACCCGAAGGTCCAGCCAGGACAGTGAGCCGAGCAGCCGGGCGCGCCTCGTCATCCGTGCTCACTGCTTGTTTCTACACGCTGCCAGGTTCAGTTGGCGGCGAACTCTCCAAGCAGTGCCTTGCGCTGCTGCTCGCCGAGGCCACGCAGGCGACGGCTGTCGGCGATCTTGAGCTTCTCCATGATCTGGGTAGCCCGGATCTTGCCGATACCCGGCATGGCCTGCAGGACGGCCGAAACCTTGAGCTTTCCGACGACGTCGTCGCTCTCGGCGCGCTCGAGGACGGCACCAAGAGTGGTCTTGCCCTGCTTGAGCTGCTCCTTCAGCTGAGCACGGGCCTTGCGGATCTCCGCGGCCTTCTCGAGCGCGGCAGCGCGTTGTTCGGGGGTCAGTGACGGGAGCGGCACCAGTTCTCCTCAGGTCCCTATCGCGGCGGGCGGGGCGCACCGCCGCATCTGTGAAACGTGGTGTCGCTGTGAACCAAGGGGTCCATGGTTCCCAGCGCGGGGAAAACTAGCGGCCAACGGAGCTTTCGGCAACGTGGGGGCCGCATGATCACCGTAAGGTGACCGACCCGTCAGTCAGTCACCGGGCAGGCAGAACGGCCCGACAGTCGGCCAGCACCCGGTCCGCGGCGGCCCGCAGGGCGTCGACATCGGGGCCGGCCGAGAGCACTTCCCGGGAGTACGACGGGAGCACCGAGGCGAGGCTCGAGCCGAAGACGGTACGCAGATCGGCGGCGCCCGCACCCTGCGCGCCGAGCCCCGGGGCGAGCAGTGGACCCCGTACGTCGGAGAGGTCGTGACCGGTGTCACCGATGGTCGCGCCGACCACCAGACCGAAGCTTCCCAGCGGAGTCGCACCCCTGTTGAGCTGGGAAATCTCGTCGATCACGGTTTGCGCCACGGTGCGGCCGTCAGCCGTGCGCGCCCGCTGCACGGCCGCGCCCTCGGGGTTGGAAGTGAGGGCCAGCACGAACACTCCGCCGCCGTGCTCGGCGGCCAGCTCGAACATCGGCGCCAGCGAACCTACTCCGAGGTAGGGGCTCGCGGTGACCGCGTCGACATACATCGGGCTGGATGGATCGAGATACGCCGAGGCGTACGCGCGCACCGTCGAGCCGATGTCGCCGCGTTTCACGTCGAGGAGAACGAGCGAGCCAGCATTCCGTAACTGTCGGATAGTTGACTCAAGGATCTCCACTCCGCGGGATCCGAATCGCTCGAAAAAGGCCGACTGAGGCTTCACCACCGCAACCCGGTCACCGAGCGCCTCGACGACCGTCCGGGCGAACCGGTCCAGTCCCGAAACGTCGTCCGGGAGGCCCCAGCCGGCCAGCAGACCGGGATGCGGGTCGATGCCGACGCAGAGCGGCCCCCGCTCGCTGATCGCCCGGTGCAGCCGGGTTCCGAAGCTCTCCATCCGGTACTCCCTCTCTCCTGCCGGGCGGCGGAGCGCCTCCCGGGTGTCCCTTGACGAAGCGGTTCAGCCGGCCGCCACCGCCGCCGCCACCCCGGCCGTGATCCGGGCCAGGTCGGCGTCGTCGGTGACGTACGGCGGCATCGTGTAGACCAGATCGCGGAACGGGCGCAGCCACACACCCTGATCCGCCGCGGCGACGGTGGCCGCGCCGAGGTCGACGTCGTGATCGAGCTGGACCACCCCGATCGCGCCGAGCACCCGCACGTCGGCCACGCCGGGCGCACCGCGCAGGGGCTCCAGGCCGGCGCTCAGGCCGGCACCGACCCTGGCCACCTGGGCCGCCCAGTCCCCGCCCCGCAGCAGCCCGATGGAGGCGTTGGCCACCGCGCAGGCCAACGGGTTGCCCATGAACGTGGGTCCGTGCGCCAGCACGCCGGCGGCGGAGATGCCCCGGGCGACCTCCGGGGTGCAGAGCGTCGCCGCGAGCGTCAGGTAGCCCCCGGTGAGCGCCTTGCCCAGGCACAGCACGTCCGGCGTCACGCCGGCGTGCTCGGCGGCGAACATCGCACCGGTACGGCCGAACCCGGTGGCGATCTCGTCGAAGATCAGCAGCACCCCGTGCGCCCGGGTCACCTCGCGCAGCACCCGCAGGTAACCCGGATGGTGGAACCGCATCCCCCCGGCGCCCTGGACGACCGGCTCGACGATCACCGCGGCCAGTTCGTCGGCGTGCCGCTCGACGGTCTCCGCCAACGCCGCCACGTACGCGTCGTCGGGCGGGTCGGTGAAGCCGCCGGGCGGCACCGGGGCGAACACCTGCCGGGGCAGCACGTCACCCCAGAGGTGGTGCATGCCGCCCTCCGGGTCACAGACGCTCATCGGGTGGAACGTGTCGCCGTGGTAGCCGCCCCGCCAGGTCGCCAACCTGCGCCGCAGCGGTCGACCGACGGCCCGCTGGTACTGCAGGCACATCTTCACCGCCACCTCGACGCTCACCGAGCCGGAGTCGGCCAGGAACACGTGTTCCAGACCATCCGGGGTCAGCTCGACCAGGTTCCGGGCGAGCCGTACGGCGGGCTCGTGGGTGAGCCCGCCGAACATCACGTGGCTCATCCGCCCGAGCTGGTCGGTCACCGCCGCGTCCAGCACCGGGTGCCGGTAGCCGTGGATCGCCGCCCACCAGGACGACATGCCGTCCACCAGCTCCCGCCCGTCGGCCAGCCGCAGCCGCACCCCCTCGGCGCTCTCCACCACGTACGGCGGGTTCGTCGGCGGCAGCGTGGCGTACGGATGCCAGACGTGGGCCCGATCGGCGGCCAGGATCTCCTCGGGTGTCACGCGTACTCCTCTGCGCCTCAAGCGGTCCGGACGGCGGACGTCCTACAGCGGGGTCGAACCCCTCCTCCACCACCGCCTTTGCTCTGCACCCGCGGATGCGACACCCGGTGGCCGGGTGTCGCGCCGTGGGTGGTGCACCTACGGGTGCAGAGCAAAGGGGCAACAGCGGGGCCTGTGCTGCTCAGCCCGGAGCGGACCCGGCATCCTGTTGCGCCGGGCCAGCACCGGGGCCGGGGGCGCTCACCGGCCCGCGACGGGGTCCGGTGCCGCAGTGCTGGCCGCCGCGCGGGCTGCGGCGCGGACCAGGGCCGGACCCCGGTAGATGAAGCCGGTGTAGAGCTGCACCAGGGCGGCGCCGGCGTCGAACATCCGCGCCGCGTCGTCCGCGTCCAACACACCGCCGACGCCGATGACCGGCAGCCGGCCACCGGTCTCCCGGTGCACGAAGTCGACCACCTCCCGGGCCCGTCCGGTGAGCGGCCGACCGGAGAGACCACCGGCCTGGGCGCCGCGATCGGCGTCCACAGTGGCCAGCCCGGCACGGGACAGCGTGGTGTTGGTGGCGATCACCCCGGCGGCGCCGCGGGCCAGGCAGACCTCCAGCAACTCGGCGATCGCCGCCTCGGTCAGATCGGGTGCGATCTTGACCAGCACCGGCTTCTCCCCCACCAACGCGCCGAGCAGCGCGTCCAGGTGGGCACGATCCTGCAGGGAACGCAGCCCCGGCGTGTTGGGTGAGGACACGTTCACCGCGAAGTAGTCGCCGTGGCCACGAAGCGCCCGGTACGAGGCGAGGTAGTCCTCGACCGCCTCCTCCAGTGGGGTCACCTTGGACTTGCCCAACGAGATGCCCAGCGGCACCCCGAGCGGGCGGGGCAGCGCCGTCAGCCGGGCGGCCAGCGCCGCGGCCCCGGCGTTGTTGAAGCCCATCCGGTTGACCACGGCCTCGCTGGCCGGCAGGCGGAACAGCCGCGGCCGTGGGTTGCCCGGTTGGGCGTGCGCCGTGACCGTACCGACCTCGACGAAACCGAAGCCGAGGGACGGCCAGGCCGGCAGCGCCGCGCCGTCCTTGTCCATTCCCGCGGCCAACCCGACGGGGTTGGGGAAGCGCACGCCGAACACCGTGCGCGGCGCGCTGACCGCGTACCGGGCCCGCAGCGCGGCGAGCGCGGCCGGCCGCCGCGACAGAGCCGCCAACCGCCGCAGAGTCCACTCGTGCGCCGCCTCGGCGTCCCCACCCCCAACCCGAAACAACAACGGCCGTACCGCCTGCTCAAACATCAACCCACCCCATCCCACTCCCACTCCCCCACTCTCGCCCAACCCCCGCGCCCGCCCCGTCGATCATGGTGTTGTTGCGCCGACACGCCGTGCGAGTGGGCAATAACCTCATGATCAACGAGGAGGGGCGGAGGGTCACTGGGCGGCCCGGAGGATGGCGTGCAGATCCTGCAGGGGGCGTACCTGCATGTCGCCGCGGATGCGCGCCTCGATGCCCATGACCGCCGCCGCCGCGCCGGGCACCGTGGTGATGCAGGGGATGTCGGCGGTGACGGCCGCGCTGCGGATCTCGTAGCCGTCGGAGCGGGCGCTGGCGCCCGACCCCTGCGGCGTGTTGATCACCAGCGCCACCTGGCCGCCGCCGATCAGCGACACCGCGTCATCGCCCTCGCCAGCCTGGTAGTGCTTGCGGACCTGCTCACAGGCGATGCCGTGCCGACGCAGCACCTCGGCGGTGCCGGTGGTCGCCACGATCTCGAAGCCGAGATCGGCCAGCCGCTTGATCGGGAAGATCATGCCGCGCTTGTCCCGGTTCGCCACCGAAACGAAGATCTTCCCGGCCGTCGGCAGCGACCCGTACGCGGCAGACTGGCTCTTGGCGAAGGCGTGCCCGAAGTTGGTGTCGATGCCCATCACCTCGCCTGTCGACTTCATCTCCGGGCCGAGCAGCGAGTCGATCCCCTTGCCGGCGCGGGTGCGGAAGCGCTTGAACGGCAGCACCGCCTCTTTGACCGCGACCGGCGAGTCGGCGGGCATCGTGCCCCCGTCCCCCGTCGCGGGCAACAGACCCTCGGCCCGCAACTCCGCGATGCGCGCGCCGAGGGCGATCCGGGCCGCAGCCTTGGCCAGCGGCACCGCCGTGGCCTTGGAGACGAACGGCACGGTACGCGACGCCCGCGGGTTGGCCTCCAGCACGTAGAGCACGTCGTCCTTGAGGGCGTACTGCACGTTGAGCAGGCCGCGGACGCCGACGCCACGGGCGATGGCCTCGGTGTAGCGGCGGACCTCGGCCAGGTGCGAGCCCGCCAGGGTGATCGGCGGCAGCGCGCAGGACGAGTCGCCGGAGTGGATGCCGGCCTCCTCGATGTGCTCCATCACCCCACCGATGTAGACCTCGCCGTCGGCGTCGCAGAGGGCGTCCACGTCGATCTCGATGGCGTCGTCCAGGAACCGGTCCACAAGCACCGGGTGGTCCGGGGAGATGTCGGTGGCCCGACCGATGTAGTCGCGCAGCGTCGGGTCGTCGTAGACGATCTCCATGCCCCGCCCGCCCAGCACGTACGACGGGCGGACCAGCACCGGGTAGCCGATCTCGTCGGCGATCGTCTTGGCCTCGTCGTAGGACGTGGCCATGCCGTGCGCCGGGGCGCGCAGCCCGGCCCGAGCCAGCACCGCGCCGAACGCGCCCCGCTCCTCGGCCAGGTGGATCGACTCCGGGGAGGTGCCGACCACCGGCACCCCGGCGTTCTTGAGCCGCTGCGCCAACCCCAGCGGGGTCTGCCCGCCGAGCTGCACGACCACGCCGACCACACCGGGCCCGCCGGCCGCCCGGCCGGACGAGTCCTCGGCGTGCCAGACCTCCAGCACGTCCTCGAAGGTCAGCGGCTCGAAGTAGAGCCGGTCGGCGGTGTCGTAGTCGGTGGAGACCGTCTCCGGATTGCAGTTGACCATGACGGTCTCGTAGCCGGCCGCCCGCAACGCCTGCACCGCGTGCACGCAGGAGTAGTCGAACTCGATGCCCTGCCCGATCCGGTTCGGGCCGGAGCCCAGGATCAGCACCTTCGGCCGGTCCGACGGCACGACCTCGGTCTCCAGGTCGTACGACGAGTAGTGGTACGGCGTGGTCGCCTCGAACTCGGCCGCGCAGGTGTCCACAGTCTTGTAGACCGGGCGCACGTCGAGACGGTGCCGCAGGGTCCGTACGCCGTCCTCGGCGGCCAGCTCCGGGCGCAACGCGGCGAGCTGCCGGTCGGACAGCCCGGCCCGCTTGGCCCGGTGCAGCAGCTCGGCGTCGAGCACCGGCGCGTCGACGATCTCGGCGCGCAGCTCGATCAGCGCCGCGATCTGGTCCAGGAACCACCTGTCGATCCCGCCGGACGCCTCGTTGACCTCGGCGATCGACGCGCCGAGGCGCAGCGCCCGCTCGACGGTGTAGAGCCGGCCGTCGTGCGGGATCCGCAGCGCGGCCAGGGTGTCCGCCAGGCTGACGCCGGCCGGGTCCGGCACACTCCAGAAACCGGCCTCCTTGGTCTCCATCGAGCGCATCGCCTTGTTCAGCGCCTCGGTGAAGTTACGCCCGAGGCTCATCGCCTCACCCACCGACTTCATCGTGGTGGTCAGCTCCGGATCTGCGCCGGGGAACTTCTCGAACGCGAACCGGGGGATCTTCACCACCACGTAGTCCAGGGACGGCTCGAACGCCGCCGGGGTCTTCAACGTGATGTCGTTGGGGATCTCGTCCAGGGTGTAGCCGATGGCCAGCTTCGCGGCGATCTTCGCGATCGGGAAGCCGGTCGCCTTCGAGGCCAGCGCCGAGGAGCGCGACACCCGCGGGTTCATCTCGATCACGACGATCCGGCCGTCGACCGGGTTGACCGCGAACTGGATGTTGCAGCCGCCGGTGTCCACCCCGACCTCGCGCAGCACCGCGATGCCCAGGTCCCGCAGGCGCTGGTACTCCCGGTCGGTGAGCGTCATGGCCGGGGCCACGGTGACGCTGTCGCCGGTGTGCACACCCATCGGGTCGATGTTCTCGATCGAGCAGACCACCACCACGTTGTCGTGCCGGTCGCGCATCAGCTCGAGCTCGTACTCCTTCCAGCCGAGCACGCTCTCCTCGATGAGCACCTCGTGCACCGGGCTGGCGGCCAGGCCGTCGCCGGCGATGCGGGCCAGGTCCTCCGGGGTGTGCGCCATGCCGGAGCCCAGACCACCCATGGTGAACGACGGCCGGATCACCACCGGCAGGCCCAGCTCGGCGACTGTCGCCTCGACCTCGTCCATGGAGTGGCAGACCCGGGAGCGGGGCACCAGCGCGGTCGGGTCGTCGACGCCCAGGCGTACGCCGGCCTTCGCCACGATCTCCTTGAACAGCTGCCGGTCCTCGCCCCGGTTGATCGCGTCGATGTTCGCGCCGATCAACTCGACGCCGTACTTCTCCAGGACGCCGGCCTCGTGCAGGGCGACGGCCGTGTTCAGCGCGGTCTGCCCACCGAGGGTCGCCAGGATCGCGTCCGGGCGCTCCTTGGCGATCACCAGCTCCACGAACTCCGGGGTGATCGGCTCGACGTACGTCGCGTCGGCGAACTCCGGGTCCGTCATGATCGTCGCCGGGTTGGAGTTGACCAGGCTGACCCGGATCCCCTCGCTGCGCAGCACCCGGCACGCCTGGGTGCCGGAGTAGTCGAACTCGCAGGCCTGCCCGATGACGATCGGCCCGGAGCCGATCACCAGGATGTGCTTGAGATCGGTCCGCTTAGGCATTGCTGCGCCCCTTGCTGTGGGTCCGGCCCTCGATGAGATCAGCGAATCGGTCGAAGAGGTAGTCCGCGTCGTGCGGACCGGCCGCCGCCTCCGGGTGGTACTGGACGGTGAAGGCGGGCACGTCCACGGCCCGCAGCCCCTCGACCACGTTGTCATTGAGGCAGACGTGCGACACCCGTACGCCGCCGAAGTCGGTGTCGATCACCTGGTCGGGGACCACCGCGCCGGCGCCCGTGCCCGGCACCTTGACCGCGCCGAGCCGCTGTTCGCGGCTCGACACGTCGACCGCGAAGCCGTGGTTGTGGCTCGTCACCTCGACCTTGCCGGTGACCCGGTCGAGCACCGGCTGGTTGATGCCCCGGTGGCCGTAGCCCAGCTTGTAGGTGCCGAAGCCGAGCGCCCGACCGAGGATCTGGCTGCCGAAGCAGATGCCGAACAGCGGCACCTCCCGCCGCAGCGCCTCCCGGGCCAGCGCCACCGGGCCGTCGGCGGTGGCCGGGTCGCCCGGGCCGGGCGACAGGAAGATCGCGTCGGCGCCGGTGGCGAGCAACTGGTCGATGCTCGACGACGCCGGCAGCACGTGGGTGGTCACCCCGCGGGTGGCCAGCCGACGCGGCACGTTGCGCTTGATGCCCAGGTCCAGCGCGGCCACGGTGAACCGGTGCTCGCCCTGGGCCTCGACGACGTACGGCTGCGCGGTGCTCACCTCGGCGGACAGGTCCGCGCCGACCATCTGCGGCGCCTGGCGGACCCGGGCCAGCAGACTCTGCGGGTCGTTGTCGACGCTGGAGATGCCCACCCGCATGGCGCCCCGCTCGCGCAGGTGCCGGGTCAGCGCCCGGGTGTCCACCCCACTGATGCCCACCACGCCCTCGGTGGCGAGGCGATCCTCCAGGGAGCCGGTGGCCCGCCAGTTCGAGCCGATCCGGGCCGGGTCACGCACCACGTAACCGGCCACCCAGATCCGGCCGGACTCGTCGTCCTCGCCGTTGACGCCCGTGTTGCCGATGTGCGGGGCGGTCTGCACCACCACCTGCCGGTGGTAGGACGGGTCGGTCAGGGTCTCCTGGTAGCCGGTCATGCCGGTGTTGAAGACCGCCTCGCCGAAGGTCTCCCCGACGCTGCCGTACGCCTCACCGGGGAACGTGCGCCCGTCCTCGAGGACCAGGATCGCGGATCTGCGCTTGACCATTACTTGACAGCCTTTCCGTCCAGGACCGTCGGCTCGCCGCGCAGGAAGGTCGCCACGATGCGACCCGGCAGCGTCATGCGGGCGTACGGGGTGTTGCGACTGCGACTGGCCAGCTCCGCCGGCTCGATGGTGCGGCGGACGGCCGGGTCGATCAGGGTCAGGTTGGCCGGCACACCCGGCGCGGGGTCAACGCCGTGCCCGGTCAACCCCGCGATCCGGGCGGGGGTACGCGACATCCGCTCGGCGATCAGGTCCCACTCGGGGCCGAGCACGTCGAGCGCGATGGACAGGGCCGTCTCCAGGCCGAGCATGCCCGGCCGGGCGTACGCCCACTCGCACTCCTTGTCCTCCACGGCGTGCGGGGCGTGGTCGGTGGCGATCACGTCGACCACACCGTCGGCGAGCGCGGCGCGCAGCGCGGTGACGTCCGCGGCCGTCCGCAACGGCGGGTTGACCTTGAAAACGGGGTCGTAACTCTCCGCCCGCTCGTCGGTGAGCAGCAGGTGGTGCGGGGTGACCTCGGCGGTGACGCGTACCCCGCGGGCCTTGGCCTGGCGCAGCACCTCGACGCTGCCGGCGGTGGAGACGTGGCAGACGTGCAGGCGGCTGCCCACGTGCTCGGCGAGCAGCACGTCCCGGGCGATGATCGCCTCCTCGGCGACCGCCGGCCAGCCGATCAGACCGAGTCGGGTGGAGACCTCACCCTCGTGCATCTGCGCGCCCTCGGTGAGCCGGGGCTCCTCGGCGTGCTGGGCGATGATCCCGTCGAACGCCTTGACGTACTCCAGGGCCCGGCGCATCAGCTTCGGGTCGGCGACGCAGTGCCCGTCGTCGGAGAAGATCCGCACCCGGGCCGCGGAGTCGGCCATCGCGCCCAGCTCGGCCAGGCGCTCGCCGGCCAGCCCGACGGTGACCGCGCCGATCGGTTGCACGTCGACCAGACCGGCCTCCCGGCCGAGCCGCCAGACCTGCTCGACCACGCCGGCGGTGTCGGCGACCGGGGACGTGTTGGCCATCGCGCAGACCGCGGTGTAGCCACCCAGGGCCGCCGCGCGGGACCCGGACTCGACGGTCTCGGCGTCCTCCCGACCGGGCTCGCGCAGGTGGGTGTGCAGGTCGACGAGGCCGGGCAGGGCGACCAGCCCGGTGCCGTCGACGACCGCGGCGTCCGGTGCGGACAGGCCGGGGCCGACCTCGGCGACCAGGCCGTCGCGGATCAGCAGGTCGGTCGGCGCGCCGCCGACGACACTCACGCTGGTGATCAGGTACGCGGTCACCGGTTGTTCCCTCCGAGCAGCAGGTAAAGAACAGCCATCCGCACGGAGACACCGTTGGTGACCTGTTCGACGATTGTGGAGCGGGGTGAGTCGGCGACCTCGGGGGTGATCTCCATCCCCCGGTTCATCGGGCCGGGGTGCATCACGATCGCGTGCTCGGGCAGCCGGCGCATCCGCGGGCCGTCGAGCCCGTAGCGGCGGGCGTACTCGCGCGCGGAGGGGAAGTAGGAGTCGTTCATCCGCTCCCGCTGCACGCGCAGCATCATCACCACGTCCACGTTGGGCAGCACGGAGTCGAGGTCGTAGGAGACGTCGGTGGCGGGGGCGAGGGCGCCCGCGATGTCGACCGGGATCAGGGTCGGCGGGCCGACCAGGGTGACCTTGGCGCCGAGGGTGGAGAGCAGCAGCACGTTGGAGCGGGCGACCCGGGAGTGCAGCACGTCCCCGACCACCGCGACCGACAGGCCGGCGAGCCGGCCCAGCCGGGCCCGCATGGTGTACGCGTCCAGCAGCGCCTGGGTGGGGTGCTCGTGGGTGCCGTCGCCGGCGTTGACGACCGACCCGTCGACCCAGTTGGCCAGCCGGTGCGGGGCGCCCGAGGCGGGGTGTCGCACCACGACGGCGTCGGCGCCCATGGCCTGCAGGGTCAACGCGGTGTCCTTCAGGCTCTCACCCTTGGTGACGCTGGACCCCTTCGCGGAAAAGTTGATCACGTCGGCGCTGAGCCGCTTCGCCGCCGCCTCGAAGGAGATCCGGGTACGCGTGGAGTCCTCGTAGAAGAGGTTCACCACGGTCCGGCCGCGCAGCGCGGGCAGTTTCTTGATCTCCCGGCCAGCGACGGTGGCCATCTCGGCGGCGGTGTCCAGGATCTCGGTGGCGGTGTCGGCGTCCAGGTCCCCGCCGGAGAGCAAATGCTTGATCATGAATTGGCACCCCCGTAGAGCTTGACCTCGTCGGTCCCGTCGGTCTCGGCGAACGTCACCTTCACGCTCTCGGCCAGCGAGGTCGGGATGTTCTTGCCGACGTAGTCGGCGCGGATCGGCAACTCCCGGTGGCCACGGTCGACCAGGACGGCGAGCTGCACCGACGCCGGTCGGCCCACGTCGTTGAGCGCGTCGAGCGCGGCCCGGACGGTGCGGCCGGAGAAGAGCACGTCGTCGACGAGGATGACCCGCCTGCCGTCGATCCCGCCGGGCGGCAGCTCGGTCGGGCCGATCGCGCGGGTGGCCTGCCGGCGCAGGTCGTCGCGGTAGAGGGTGATGTCGAGCACACCTACCGGAACGGCGACGTCCTCGAAGGTGCTGATCCGGTCGGCGAGCCGCCGGGCGAGGGGGGTTCCGCGGGTGGGAATCCCAAGAAGCACCGTGTTGGCGGCGCCCTGGGTCTTCTCCAGGATCTGGTGGGCGATGCGGTCGACCACGCGTTGCACGTCGGCGCTGGCGAGGATCACCTTCACCGAGGGTTGTCGCAGTGGTGACGGGCGGGCAGCCGGTGGGTATGCCACGGCGGACCTCCTTCCCCGCCTCACGGGACGGGTCGTTAAAGGATGTCGGGCACCTCCGGCCGGACCGCACAGCGGATCTGACCGGGGCTTCACGCCACGTTACCAGTGGTCACCGGGCCGATGGACGGCGGCCGCTGACCACCGGGTCAGGACCAGGAAATGGGGATAACTTCCCGGACGCTCCCCAACGGTCGGGTCACGACCACTTGACCAGGTGTCGCATTCCCCGTACCGTCACGCTCCGTAGCGATCGACGGGAGAACCCCGAGCAGCACTGGGAGTGTCCGAATGCCCTCTGAATACGCCAAGTCTCTGGGCGCCCGCCTGCGCTCCATCCGCCAGCAGCAGGGTCTTTCCCTGCAGGGTGTGGAGGAGAAGTCGAATGGGCGGTGGAAGGCCGTGGTGGTCGGCTCGTACGAGCGCGGCGACCGGGCCGTGACGGTGTCCCGTCTGGCCGAGTTGGCCGAGTTCTACCGGGTCCCCGTTTCGGAGCTGTTGCCTGACGGCAGCGGTGTCCGGCACGAGCCCACCAGCAAGATCGTCCTGGACCTGGAGCGGCTCTACGACGAGGCCTCCGAGGACCTGGCCTACGTCGCCCGCTACGCCCGCGCCATCCAGCAGCAGCGAGGTGACTACAACGGCCGGGTGCTCTCGATCCGCGCCGACGACCTGCGGGCGCTCGCGATCGTCTACGACGCCTCGCCGTCGGGTCTGATCGAGCGGCTCACCGAGCACGGTGTGCTGGTGGCCGACCCGCGGGCGTTCTTCGCCTCCTGAGCTGTCGCTGTACCGAAAGGGCCCGTGCCATCTGGCACGGGCCCTTTCGCGGTACGGCGTTCGGTGGTGCGACGTTCAGCGGGTGGCGTACTCGGCGATCCGGCCGAGCACCCCGTTGAGGAAGCGCGGCGAATCGTCTGTCGACATCTGCCGAGCCAGCTCCACGGCCTCGCTGATCGCCACCGCGTCGTCGATCTCGTCGACGTAGAGCAGCTCGTAGACGGCGATCCGGGCCAGATTCCGGTCGACGACCGGCATCCGCTCCAGCGTCCAACCCTCGGCGTAGCTGGCGATCAGCTCGTCGATCCGGTTGAGGTGCTCGGCAACCCCCTCGACCAGGCCCACCGCGTAGCCGAGGTGCTCCGGTCGGGGCTGCTCGATCCGCTGCACGTAGCCGGCCAGCACCTCCACCGGAGGCTTGTCCCGCAGGTCGGCCTCGTAGAGGACATCCAGCGCCCGCTTACGCGCCTTGCGGCGCGCCGGCATCTGCTGCTTGGAACCCTCAGCCATCAGGCGCGGCCGAGGTAACGGCCGTCGCGGGTGTCGACCTTGATCTTCTCACCGGTGGTGATGAACAGCGGCACCGGCACGGTGGCGCCGGTCTCCACGGTCGCCGGCTTGGTGCCGCCGGTCGAGCGGTCGCCCTGCAGGCCCGGCTCGGTGTAGGTGACCTCCAGCACGACGCTTGTGGGCAGCTCGATGTAGAGCGGCACACCCTCGTGCTGGGCGACGGTCGCCTCCGCCTCGGGCAGCAGGTAGTTGGCTGCCTCGCCGACGGTGCCACCGAGAACGGTGATCTGGTCGAACGTCTCCAGATCCATGAAGACGAAGTCCTCACCGTCGGCGTACAGGTATTGCATCGTGCGCTTGTCAACGGTCGCGGTTTCGACCTTGGTGCCCGCGTTGAAGGTCTTGTCGACCACCTTCCCGGACAGCACGTTCTTCAGCGTGGTGCGCACGAAGGCACCACCCTTACCGGGCTTGACGTGCTGGAACTCGACGACAGCCCAGAGCTCGCCGTCCAGGTTGAGTACCAGGCCGTTTTTGAGGTCGTTGGTGGAGGCCATTTCCTGCCTTGATCATCAATTGGCGGACAGACCTTGCGAGTCTACTAGCTGCGGCGAGACCTGCCGACCGCCCTACGCGGGCGGGGGCCGAGCATCGGGCATCGACGCCCACGGCGGTGACGGAACGTGACCCTCAGCCCGGTGACCGTTCCCGCCCTCGGGTCCTTTGCTCTGCACCCATCCGCGCACCAGTCACCCTCCGTACCGGCCGGACAGCCACCCCCGGTACGACACAACTCACAAAGTCGCAGCTCACGGCACTGGTGCAGCAGGGGGTGCAGAGCAAAGGATCCGAGCAGGCTCGGTACTCGGGCGTCGGACGCGGCGCACCAGGTGACGCTCGGCGACGGCGTTAACGCTCACAATCGGTGATTTGTCACAGACAGCAGAAAAAGGGCGGGACGTCGGCGGTCACGCGCCCCGGCCGGCCAGGTGGTGCAGAGCGAGGCGATAACCGTCGATGCCCAGGCCGCAGATCACCCCGGTCGCCACCGCGGACACCACCGAATGGTGCCGGAACTCCTCACGGGCGTGGATGTTGGACAGGTGCACCTCCACCAACGGCCCCCGCAGCATCGCGCACGCGTCGCGCACCGCGTACGAGTAGTGCGACCAGGCAGCCGGGTTGAGCACCACAGCGGCGCCCTCGTCGGCGGCGGTGTGCAGCCAGCCCAGCAGCTCGTGCTCGGCGTCGGTCTGCCGGACCGTCACGTCCAGCCCCACCTCCCGGCCGGTGGTCTCGCAGAGCGCCACGAGATCGGCGTAGGTGGTCGCGCCGTACACCTCGGGCTCGCGGGTGCCCAGCCGGCCCAGGTTCGGCCCGTTGAGGACGTACACCCTCACGAAACCGACACCTCCCGGTACGCGGCCTCCAGCAGCGCGTCGTCCGGGCCCTCCAACATCGAGGGGCGGGCCAGCCCGTCCAGCACCACGAAGCGCAGTCGGCTGCCCCGGGTCTTCTTGTCCACCCGCATCGTGGCCAAGAGCTGCGGCCAGGCGTCGGCCGGGTAGCTCACCGGCAGGCCCAGCGCGCTCAACGTGGCCCGGTGCCGGTCGGCGGTCGGCGCGTCCAGCCGGCCGGCGAGCCGGGCCAGCGTGGCCGCGTAGACCAGGCCGACGGCGACGGCGTGGCCGTGCCGCCAGCGGTAGCCCTCGTTCTGCTCGATCGCGTGGGCGAGGGTGTGACCGTAGTTGAGCACCTCCCGCACGCCCGACTCCCGCAGGTCACCGGCGACCACGTCGGCCTTGACCCGGATCGACCGCTCGATCAGCTCCCGCAGCACCGGCCCGCGCGCGTCGGTGGCCGCCGCCGGGTCGCGCTCGACCAGGTCCAGGATCGCCGCATCGGCGATGAACCCGCACTTGACCACCTCGGCGAGCCCGGCCGCCAGGTCGATCGCGGGCAGGCTGTCCAGGGTGGCCAGGTCGGCCAACACCCCGACCGGCGGATGGAACGCGCCCACCAGGTTCTTGCCGGCGGCCGTGTTGATGCCCGTCTTGCCGCCCACCGCGGCGTCCACCATGCCCAGCAGCGAGGTCGCCACCGGCACCCAGCGCACCCCGCGCAACCAGCAGGCCGCGACGAAGCCGGCCAGGTCGGTCACCGCGCCGCCGCCCACCCCGACCACCGCGTCGGTACGGGTGAAGCCGGCCGCGCCGAGCCGGTCCCAGCAGGCGGCGGCAATGTCGATCTGCTTGCCGGACTCGGCGTCGGGCACCTCGATCGGCAGCGGCTCGACGCCTGCGGCGCGCAGCCGCTCGCCCACCGCGTCCGCCAGGGCCTTGAGCGGGGGCGCGTGCAGCACCGCCGCCCGGCTCGCGCCGGGCAGCAGGCCGGGCAACGCGCCCAGCAGGTCACGTCCCACCAACACGTCGTACGGCCGCTCGCCGCCGACCGGAATCCGGGTCACGTCGTCCATCGCCGGGAGCCTAGTCCAGCGGGCGGCGTGGTGCGGGCATCTGCCCACCTGATGGCCGGGCTGCCCAGTCGGCGAGCAGACGGGCGTGCTCGGCCACCGCGGCGCGCAGCGCCTCCGGGTGTCGCACCGTGAACGGGAAGCCCAGACCGGCGAGCAGCGCGGCCATGCCGGGCAGGCTCTCCGCCCGGGCCCGCAACAGCACACCCTCGGCGGTGACGGTCAACTCGGCCACGCTGGGCGGGATGCGGCGGCGAGCCACGTCCACATCGGTCTCCAGCAGCACCTCGACCTCGTGCGAGTAGGGCACGCCGGCCAGTGACCGGGTCACCCGGGCCACCGGGTCGAAGCCCGCCGGCACGGTGAACGTGGCCGTGCCGGGCGTCACGACGCCGACGCGGTCCAGCCGGAACGTGCGGACCTCGCCGCGCCTGTGGTCGTGGCCGGTGACGTACCAGCGGCCGGAGTGGAAGACCAGGCCGTACGGGTCCAACTCCCGGTGCGACTGCTCGCCCCGCCAGGAGCGGTAGTCGAGGGCCACCCGCTGCCGGTGCCGGGCCGCCGCCGCCAGGGCGAGCAGGGTCCCCGACGCCGGCCGCAGCTCCGGCTCGGGGCGACGCAGGGTGAACCCGAGGTGCTCCTGCACGGCGGCGAGCCGGTCGGCCAGCGCCGCCGGCAGCACCCGACGGATCTTCGCGAGTGCCGTGGCCGTCGCGGGCTGCTCGGTGGCCAGCCCGACCCGCTCCGCGACGACAAGCCCGAGCAGCACCGCCACCGCCTCGTCGTCGGTGAGCATCAGCGGTGGCAGCTTGTAGCCGGGGTGCAGCCGGTAGCCGCCGTGCCGACCCCGGTCGGCGGTGACCGGGATGCCCAGCTCGACGAGGGTGGCCGCGTACCGGCGCA
This sequence comes from Micromonospora sp. DT228, assembly GCF_049841595.1. Lineage (NCBI taxonomy): Bacteria > Bacillati > Actinomycetota > Actinomycetes > Micromonosporales > Micromonosporaceae > Micromonospora > Micromonospora sp. DT228. The sequence goes on along the minus strand of NZ_JBNCKO010000012.1, from coordinate 144,866 downwards.
CGGTCCGCTCGTCGACGCCGAGCCGGTCGGCCAGCTCGGCGGCTGTCGCGCGGTGCCGGGCCTGGAGCAACTCCAGCAGGGCCAGCACCCGACCAGCGGGATGTGACACGGACCACTCCTCAAAACCGGGCGGATTCTGTCCGGATTCGATCGTACGGTCTGTCGGTAACCGAGCGAAGGAGCGACAGATGGCGACATATGTGCTGGTGCCGGGGTTCTGGTTGGGCGCCTGGGCGTGGCGGGACGTGACCGAGACCCTGCGCGCGCGGGGTCACGACGTCTACCCGATGACGCTTACCGGGCTGGCCGAACGCGACCACCTGGCCGGGCCGGACGTGAGCCTGGAGACGCACACCCTGGACATCGTCCGGCTCATCGAGGTCGAGGACCTGCGCGACGTTCTCCTTGTCGGGCACTCCGGCGGTGGCATGCCGGTCGCCCAGGCGGCCGACCGCATCCCGGACCGGATCACCCGGGTGATCTACGTGGAGAGTGGGCCGCTCCCCGACGGCACCGCGCAGTTCGACACCGTGCCGCCGGAGGAGCAGCAGCGCCTGCGGGCCGCGATCGGCGACGGTCACCTGTTGCCGCCGCCGGCCTGGGATCCGCTCGCCGACCCAGTGAACGTCGCCGGACTGGACGAGCCGACGCTTGCCCTGCTGCGTGCCCGGGCCACCGCACAGCCACTGCGGACCGCCACCGACCCGGTACGACGCACCGGTGGCCGGCCGGTGCCGACGGCACTTGTCGCCAGCACCTTTCCGCTGGGTGTGGTGCGGGAAATGATCGACCAGGAGCACCCGTTCTTCACCGGCCTGGCCGACGGACTACTGCACGAGGTGCCCACCGGGCACTGGCCGATGCTCAGCGAGCCGAAGGCTCTGGCCGACGTCCTCGACCTGATCGCCCGCGGCTGAGCGGGCCGGGCCCGGGCCGCGCGCCGGTCAGTGCGGTAGCAGGGCGGCGATCTCCTGGACGACCGCCGCCGGGGTCCGCCCGTCGGTGGTCACCGTGACGGTGGCGACCTCGCGGTAGAGCGGCCGGCGCTGATCCATCAGGTGCTTGAGGGTGGCGCGCGGGTTGATCGCCAGCAGCGGTCGGCCGGCGCCCAGGCCCACCCGCTTCACCGCGTCCGGCAGCTCCACCGAGAGGTGCACCACCCGGTGCCCGATCAGAGCGGCCCGCGTCTCCTCGGCCAACACCGCGCCGCCGCCCAGGGCGAGCACACCCGTGCCGCCGGCCAGCGCCGCGGCCACCGCGGCCCGTTCCAGGGTACGGAAGTGCGCCTCACCCTCGTCGATGAAGATCTCCGGGATCGGCTTGCCGGCCATCTGCTCGATGTCGATGTCGGTGTCGCGGAACTCCACCCCGATGGTGTCGGCGAGCGCCCGGCCGACGGTGGTCTTGCCACAGCCGGGCACGCCGACCAGCACCACGACAGGCGCCATCAGCGAATCACCAGCGCGTCGAGGTAGCCCGCCAGGTTGCGGCGGATCTCGGCGATCGAGTCCCCGCCGAACTTCTCGGTGGCCGCCTCGGCGAGCACCAGCGCCACCATCGCCTCGGCGACCACCGCCGCGGCGGGCACCGCGCAGACGTCGGAGCGCTGGTTGATCGCGGTGGCCGGCTCGCCGGTGGTGACGTCCACGGTGGCCAGTGCCCGGTTCAGCGAGGAGATCGGCTTCATCGCGGCACGAACCCGCAGCGGCTCCCCGGTGGTGATGCCACCCTCCAGCCCGCCGGCCCGGTCGGTGACCCGGCGGACGCCCGTCGCCGACGGGATGATCTCGTCGTGCGCCTCCGAGCCCCGGGACCGGGCCTGCTGCCAGCCGTCGCCGATCTCCACGCCCTTGATCGCCTGAATGGACATCAACGCGGTCGCCAGCCGGGCGTCGAGTTTGCGGTCCCACTGCACGTGGCTGCCCAACCCCGGCGGCACCCCGTACGCCAGCACCTCGACCACACCACCGAGGGTGTCGGCGGCCTTCTTCGCGGCGTCGACCTCGGCGACCATCAGCGCGCTGGCCTCCGGGTCGAGGCACCGCAGCGGGTCGGCGTCGATCCGGGCGGCGTCGGACGGCACGGGACGCAGGCCGGGCTTCGCGGCCACCGGACCCAGCTCGACCACGTGCGAGACGATCTCGATGCCGAGCGCCTGCCGGATCAACGCCTTGGCGACCGTGCCCACGGCCACCCGGGCGGCGGTCTCCCGGGCGCTTGCGCGTTCCAGGATCGGCCGGGCGTCGGTGTGGCCGTACTTCTGCATGCCGGCCAGGTCGGCGTGACCCGGCCGGGGACGGGTCAGCGGGGCGTTGCGGGCCTGGCGGGCCAACTCGTCGGGGTCGACCGGGTCGGCGGCCATCACGGTCTGCCACTTCGGCCACTCGGAGTTGCCCACCCGGATCGCCACCGGGCTGCCCAGGGTCACGCCGTGCCGCAGCCCGCCGAGCAGCTCGACCTCGTCGCGTTCGAACGCCATCCGGGCACCCCGGCCATAACCGAGCCGCCGACGGGCCAGCTCGTCGGCGATCTCGGTGGTGGTCACCTCAATGCCGGCCGGCACCCCCTCCAGCATCGCGACGAGGGCGGGACCGTGCGATTCACCTGCAGTCAACCAACGCAACACAGCGATCAGTCTGTCACGGCGCGCCACCGACCCAGCACGCTGCCCGCCGCGTCCCGCCCAGCGGACACCGGTGCCCGGTCGAGCGGACACCGGTGCCCGGTCGGGGCGGGGCGCAGCGGCAGGTCAGATGCCCCGGCCGCGCTTGTGCAGCGTGCGCAGCACCGCGTCGGCCCGGACCACCCGGCCGGCGACGGCGAGGGCCAGATACGCGCGCGGCTCGCGGGGATTGCTCCGCAGGGTGCGCCGCGCCCACCGCAGCGCGCCCCGGCGGTTGCCGGCGGCGGCCTGGGCGAACGCGATCTGACCGGCCACCCGGGCCGCACCTGCCGGTTGGCCCGCGAACTCCGGGTAGCGCCGCAGCAGCCACTGCAGCGCGTCGGAGATGGTGTCCCAGCGCTGCGAGAAGTACGAGCGCTTGTGCCAGCGGACCAGCACCAGGGGCGTGCGCAGATTGATCAGCGGCGCGCTGCGCGCCGCCCGCAACAGGAACTCGTAGTCCTCCGCGTAGCTGCCCGGGATCTCCTCGTCGACCAGGCCGAACCCGTCGCGCAGCGCACTGGCGCGAATCAGGAAGGTCGACGGGTGCAGCTCCGTCAACCGGTCCCGCAGCAGGTCGTCCAGGCTGATCCGGTCCTTGTCCAGCACCCGGTCGACGGTGTGCCCGTCATAGCTGACCCGGATGCCGCAACAGACGAACTCGGCAGCCGGGTCGGCGGCCAGCGCGTCGACCTGCACCGCCAGCTTGCCGGGCAGCCACTCGTCGTCGTCGTCGCAGAACGCGACAAGCTCACCCCCGCCGGCGAGGGTGCCACTGTTGCGGGCCCCGGCCAACCCCGGGGTACGGGTGTTGCCAATCACCCGCACCGCGCGGGCCGGGCCGTCCGCCAGCTCGGTCAGCGACTCGTCCGGCACGGACTGGTCGAACACCACCACGACCTCGATCGGGCCCGGGTATTCCTGGGCCAGGATCGCGCGCACCGCGGACCGCAGCAGCTCGGGGCGGTCCCGGGTGGGCACCACGACGCTGACGCTCGTCTGGTCGGTCATCGGATCTCCTTCGCACCCGGACGCGGCCGGGACCAGGCCCGCAGCCGGTGTGGGCGCGGGGTCGAGCGGGCCACCAGGTCGTCGACAATCTGCCCGACCCGGGCCACCGCCGCCCGTTGTGCCTCGTGCGCCTGCGGGTCGGCGGCCACCGCGTACCGGGAAGGGTCGGCCAACCCGTCGGTCAACGCGCCGTGCAGCGCCTCCCGGGTCTCGCAGAGCGCCACCAGGCCGGCGGCGCCGAGCCGGCGGGCGAACAGGAGCTGGTGGTCGTCGACGTGCTCACCACGCGCCGGGTCGCGGGGCACCACGATGGGCAGATGGCCGTGCCGGCGGGCCTCCAGAATGGTCGCCGGACCGCCGTGGCAGACCACCAGGTCGGCCTCGTCCATCGCCTGTTGCAGCGCGTCGTGGCCGAGGAACGCCACCGCGCCGGGCAGGTGCGGAGCACGTGTGTGCCCGTGCTGCACCGTCAGCTCGACCTCGTCGGTGGCCTGCTCGTGCCACTGCGCCAACCAGTCGACGAGCCGGTCGAAGGGGTGCTTGTCGGTGCCGACCGCGACCAACAGCCGGAGCTGGTCGGTCGGGGTGTCGCGCTGGCGCGGCAACCGGGGCTCCGCACCGGCCGGGGCGGGTTGCGGACGCCGGGCGGTGCCGGCCTCCCCCGTCACAGCAGCGTCCCGACGACGGTGGCCTCGGGGTACTGCCGACGCTGCTCGTCCCACTGCACGAGCATCGCGGACAGAAACGGGCGGCAGAGCCGGGCGGTCATCGTCGGGGTGTCGATCCGGTCGTACACCTCGATGTAGACGGTCGGGATGCGCCACAGCCGGGCCAGCACCACGAACGGCACCGCCACCCCGGCGCCGGTGGTGACCACCGCGGCGACCCGCCGGGCCCGCAGCACCCGCCAGGCCAGCAACGCGTTGCGCAGCAGGTTCGGGATGTTGCGGGTGGTCGGGTGGTGCGCCGGCACGAGGTCCTCGCCGGACAGCAGGGACACCGCCTCCGGGGTGTCGAAGGTTACCCAGCAGCGCCGCCACTGTTCGTACCAGGGCCGCAGGGCGAGTAGTTGGGCCAGATGGCCACCGCTGGAGCCGACCAGCAGAAGCACTGGCGCGGCATCGTCGTCGTTCTTCGTGTCCACGCGACTCCCCACAAGTTCGCTTGGAATTCCGGTTCACGCCAGGCAGAAGCAGATCACACGTTGTCCGGTCGTTGAATAGCGCGACCGGACGAGCCATCGATCTCCACATCGGGCACTCGGGCGCGTCGAACGTCCGAGCCCGCATCGATCGTCATCACCACCTGCGATTTCGTCGTTACTCTGTGGCGCGCCCCGGCGCCACGATTCCTCCGGATCAGCCGCTATGTCTTTTCTCGATGACGTCCAAGAGTGCGGGATGCAGCGCGGCGTTCCAGCCCGCGCCCGCGTCGGCCAGCCGCCAGGTCCGCAACCACATCTCCACCAGGTACGCGTCGGCGACAAGCCGGCGCTGCGGCGCGCCGAGACCGAGGCGGTCGCCGTGCCGACCCAAATACGCGTCGACCGCGGCCGCCGCGACGGCTGCCGACTCACCCCGCAGCACCAGGGCCCGCTGGAACGCGTCGTGCGCCAGGTCGAACCCGACCGGCACGTCCGCCCCGCTGTGCTCCCAGTCCCAGGCGACCAACCGACCGTCGTGCCAGCCCAGGTTCCAGGGCACCCAGTCACCGTGCCAGTGACCGAACTCGACGCTCGTGTCACCGTGCCGGCGCGCCAACGCGGCGACCGCGGCGACCGCTCGCGCACCGGTCTCCTCGGCCGCGGCGGCCCGGTCGGCCTGACCGGCCAGACGGGACAGGAAGCTCGACCCGGCCAGCGCGCGAGGCGGTCCCGCGGGGCCGCCACGGCGGGCGACCGCGAGCAGCGCCGCGATCCGCGGTGGATCGTCGACCGGCACACCGCGTACCGCCGGGGGCAGCGGCTCGATCACCGCGACCACCTGGCCTCCCCACGCCGTCTCGGCGAGCAGCCGCGGCGGCGTCGGGTGGTCGGCGACACCTGCCACCGTCCGCAGCGCCCGCAGCGCCGCCGCCTCGGCGGTGACCAACGCGCGGGTCGCGTCGTTCCAACCGATCTTCGCGTAGCCGCGCGGACGACCGTCGGCGGTGAAGAGTTGCAGGGTGGGCTTGCCGTTCGGGTCGGGTGGTCGGACCCCGCACGCGGCCAGCAGCGGCGTGCCACCCAGGTCGGCCGCGAGCCGCTCGGTCAGCAACAGCTCCGCCGCCGCCGCACCGGCGGGCACCGACACGGTCAACGTCGGAAAGGGCGCGAGCCCCACCGCGCCGAGCCGGGCCAGCCCGCCGAGCACCGCCCGCAGCGCACGCACCTTCGGTGGCCGCAGGGCGTTGTACGCCAACAGCGACGCCGCCCCGGCCCGCGGAGCGCCCAGCGGCACCAGGAACCGGGCCCGGGCGACCGACGGCACCACCGCGTACCGGGCCACCGTCCGGTGACCGGCCGGCGCTGGCCCGCCCACGGTCAGGTTGACCCGCTCGTCCGGGAAGACGGCGCGGCTCACCCAGCCCAGACCGTCCACCCGGGCCCGCGGGTCGGCGGCCGGGCCCACAGTCGTCGTCACGCCGGCCGGTCCGCCCAGTCGAGGTCCAGCCCGAGCCGCTGGCGCAGCGCGTCGTTGTGCGGCCGGTAGTAGTCGGTCAGCTCGGCACGCACCGCCGGCTCCAGCGGCGCCGAGCGCCTGTCGTTGTAGACCTTGAAGTCCGGCAGGTCGTACGCCGGGAGCCCGAGGAAGTCGAGGGTGCGCCGGTAGGTCGCCCGGGAGTCACGGTAGAGGTCCTCGCTGGGCAGGAAGAGGATCTGCTGCCTGTCGAAGCGCTCCAACCACGGCTCCAGGTGCTCCAGGTAACGCCCCCGCGCCCGGTACGTGTACCAGTCGTACGCCTCGCTGAACGACTCCGGCTCGGCGATCAGCCGCTCCCGCTCCCCCGCCGTCCGCTCCGGCTCGGCAGCCAGCGCGGCGGCGAAGTCCAGCGGCTCGATGCCGTGCGTACGGCGCTCCTTCCAGTGCGAGTACGCCCGCTCCACCGGGTCCCGCAGGAGCACGATCAGTTTCACCTGCGGCATCAGCGCGGCGACCCGCTGCGCGGCGAGCGGGTGGAACATGTACAGCGGCGCGGCCTCGCCGACCCGGACCGGCCCGCCGTGCCGCTTCGACAGGGCGTCACGGTGGCGCTGGGTCGGGAAGTGCGAGCGGTACCACGCCTCGCCGCGTCCCCAGTGCTCCTCGAAGTAGTGCGCCGACTTGGTGTTCCACGCCGGGAAGAGGCGGGGCACGAGCGGGTGCTGGATGAGGTAGTTCCACAGGGAGGTCGTGCCGCCCCGTTTCGTGCCGATGATCAGGAAGTCCGGCAGGGGCCGCCGGTCACTCGTGCGGACCCCGTAGTCCACCAGGGACTCCTTCACCCGGCCTGTCACCTGGGTCGGGACCAACTGCTTGACCCGGTCACGGATGGACGCCACGATGGACCTCACCTGCCTCTCGTCGATACCGGGTCGGGGTCGGCGGCCGCGGCCGTGCTCTCCCGTCCACGGACCTGCCTCATGGTCTCCCGGACGCCGGCGCGCACCCGGGGCAACGTCAACATGCCGACGCAGCCGGCCAGCAGCACACCCAGCGCCACCGCCAGGCCGGGCAGGCCGCGCCCGCCCACAAGCACGCCGGCGCCGGCGGCCACGCCCACCGCGACGGCCGTGGCCGCCGCGGCACGCACCGTCGCGCCGTCGAACAGCGGCTCCCGGACCACCGACCGGGCGAACCCGGCGGCGGTGAGGTTCTCGGTGGCGATGCCGGCGGCCCACGCCACCGCCGCTCCCGTGGCGCCGTAGCGGGGGATCAGCCACAGGCCCAGCGAGACGGTCACCGTCAGCCCGGCCACGGTGGCCACCAGGTGCAGGCCGCTGCGTCCACCCATCAGCAGCAGGCTCTGCACGTTGCCCACCCCGGTGTTGACGAGCATCGCCAACGCGAGCACCGTCATCGCCGGCACGCCGGCGGTGAACTCCGGCCCGAACAGCTGCAGGAAGGCCAGCGCGAAGACCGCCAGCAGCAGGTACACCGGCCAGGACAGCACCAGCCCCCAGATGGTCAACTGCCGGTGCACGGCCGCCGCCGCCGCGCGTTCGCCGCGCCCGAGCAGCCGGGACAACTGCGGTGACACCGCCACCCGCAACCCCTGCATGGCGAGCTGGCCGGCCAGCACGTACCGGCCGACCGCGCCGAACACGCCGGCGTCCGTCGGCCCGGCCAGCACGGAGGTGAGCAGCACACCCACCCACATGCTGCCCGCGTCGATGGCCGCCGACGCGGCCCGGGGCAGCGCGAAGCGCCAGAACGTCGACCAGTCGGCGCGGCGCGGACGCAGCGCCGCGCCGCGGCCCAGCCCGAGCGGGCCGGCCACGAGGATGAGGCAGACCAGCAGCGCCACCGCCGCCGGCACCAACCAGCCGGTCATGCCGGCGACCAGACCCAAGCCGGCCAGCGCGGCGGCGCCGACCAGCACCGGCCGGGCAACCGGCAGCAGCAGGAACTGCACGCCGACGTACGCCCGGATGGACCGTACGCAGCGCAGCGCGGCCAGCAGGAGGGTCATCGCGACCACCACCGGCACCGCGGCGAACGTGACGGTGAGCAGCGCGTGGCCGCTGGCACCGGAGCCGCGCAGCAGCCGGGGCGCGAGCCCGTCGGCGGCCAGCACGCCGACGCAGGCGACCAGGAGCCCGGCCAGCAGCGGCGGGATCAGCGCCACCGGGAGCACCCGGGCCGCGTCCCCGCGCACGCCGACACTGCGCCGGGGCAGCGACCACATCAGGCCGGTCTCCGCCCCGAGCGTGCAGACCGCGGTGGCCACGGTGACCACCCCGATGGCCGCGAAGAACGCGCCCGCGCCGGCCGTGCCGTACGAACGGGTGATCACCACGGCCAGCACGAAGCCGAACAGGCCGCTGGCGGCCGCGCCGAGCAGCCCGGCCACGCCGCTGCGCGCGCTGCGTCGGGTCTCGGTCGAGCCCGCGTCCGCGCCGGCGGCCGGTACGTCCGCGCCGGCGGGCACCGGCGTCGGGTGCTCCGGGCCGGTCGGCGGTCGGGTCGCGGCGGTCATGCCGGCACCGCCGCGGCCGGCGCGGCGGGCATCGGCCGCCCGGACGCCCGGGGCGGCCCGGTCCACCGTTCCCGTTCGGTGAGCGCCATCGCGAAGCCGACCGCGAAGAACGCGACAGCCAGATTCTGGTTCGCCATGCCGTAGAACGGGGCCTGCACCAGGCAGACCACCGGCACCACCGACAGCCACTGACCGGCCGCCGACGTGGCCCGCGCGCAGATCACCGCGGCGGCGACGAACCAGGCGAGGAAACAGACGAGCGCGGGTACGCCGTGACTGAACAGCACCATCCAGAGCTGCCCCTGGGTGCCGATCGGCGCGTCCGCCGACACGGTGTCCACGTTCACCGGCGCGCCGTAGCCCAGCCACGGTGACTCCTGCACCCGGCGGATCACCTCGGTGTAGAGCGAGAGCCGGTCGGTGTTGGTGTCGCTGGAATCGACCCGGTTGCTGATCAGTTCGGTGATCGGGATGAACAGCGTGGCCAACGCGCCGATCACCACCACCCCCACGATGGACGCGGCCACCCGGATGTTGCCGCGCAGGCTGGCCCGCACCCCGAGCACCGCCAACCCGGCGCCGAGGCTCAGGAACATCGCCCGGTTGAGAGTGAGGAACGCCGGCGCGAGCGACAGCGGCAACGACGCGAGGAGCGCCCAGCGCAGGACACCCCGCCGGCGCAGCATCGTGAAGGCCACCACGCACGGCAGCGTCATGGCGTACGCGCTGCCGTAGTTGTTCGTGTAGGCGAACGGCGCGGCCGGCCGGTAGATCGGGTTGAGCGACCGGCTGCTGTATTCCGCCGTGGTCAGGTGCACCATGTCCTGGATGAACGGGGTGCCGGCCACCCCTCCGGGCAGCAGCACCTCCATCGGGGTGGCCATGGCCAGCCGGGGCACCAGCACCCCGAGCCAGCCCAGCGCCACCAGCGCGAACCAGAACGCGCAGAGCGGGCTGAGCACCGCCACCAGGCTCGCGCGTTCCCGGGCGGCGACGTAGACGTAGACGCCGACCACAAGCGCGGTCAGGTAGAACGCCAGCCGCAGGGCGAACGTCAGCAGCGAGGCGGGTGACGGCAGTTGGGTGGCGCTGACCACCACGATGGCGAGGAACAGCAACCAGATCCCGGCCGCCGGCGGCAGTGGCACGCGGCCCCGGGTGAGCAGCAACGCGAACAGCAACCCACCCAGCAGCGGCCAGCCGAGGTAGAACGCGCCGAACAGCCACCAGAGCGGCACCAGGCCGAACATCAGCGACAGGGGCCACAGCGGCAGCCGGGGCGGCAGCGGCGGCGGCACCGGGGCCACACCGGCGGGAGTGACGCCGGGCGGCGGGTCGGTCGCCGGGGCGCGGGTGACCGACACGCTCAGGCCCGGCCGTTGCGGGTGAGCACGAAGCCCAGTGGGGTGACCCCCGCGGCGCGCAGCCGCTCCACCAGGCGTCGCAGGTCGCTCTGCCGGGTGCGGTCCCGCTCCACGACCACCACCGCGCTGCCCTGCCGTGCGACGGCGACGCCGCGCTCGTCGGACTCCGCGGGCGGGGCGTTGAACAGCACCAGGCCGTGGTCCGCGCCCTGTCGCCAGGTGCCGAACCGGACGCTGCCCACACCGACGCTCACCTCGTCCGGGTCGACGACCCGGCCGTTCTCCGGTCGGGCGGACGACACCCGGGGCAGCGTCAGCGTGGCGTCGACATCGGTGGACGGGCGGGCGCCGGGCGGATGCGGGGACGGCCGGCGGGGGGTCGCGGCCTCTTCGGCAGCGGCGGCCGGGGGGGTGCCGGCCGGGCGGGGCTTCGGCACCAGCGGCCGGGACGGATCGATGGGCAGCCGTCCCCGGTCGGCGAGCACCGTGGCGCGCAGCCGCTCGGCGCGCCCGCTGTCGTCGGCGACGAAGACGTCGCGGCCGTCGGCGGCGAGCGCCACCGCGAGCCCGGCGGTGAGCGCGGTAGCGTCCTCCCGGGTGCTGACAAGCGCCACCCGCGCCGGTGGACGGACCCGTTCGGCGACCGCCATCGCCACGTACCGGACGTCCGCGTCGACAGCCCGGGGGCTGCCCCGGAACGCCGGCCGGCGCACGGTGCCGAGCAGCGGCAGGCCGCTGGCGTCCCGGCCGTCGGCGACCGAGCGGACCCGCCGGTCGGCCGACTCCCAGGCGTACGCGAGCACGATGCCGATCAGCGCGCCACCGAGCAGGCCGGCAACCAGGTAGAGCGGCCGGTGCCCGGCGGAGGCGACAAGTGACTTCTCGGCGCTCTGGGTCACCCAGCCGGGGTTGACGTCGACCGCGGCGATCTCGGTACGCGCGGAGTTGAGCTGGGTGAGCTGGTTGTTGACCCCGGCCAGCTCGGCGACCACCGCGTTGGCGACCGCGGGGTCCTTCGTGGTGCTGGCCCGCTTCTGCAGCACGGCCTGCTGGGCGGCGACCTTTGTGATGCTGGAGTCGTAGGAGCGCAGCATCTCGGCGCGCTGCTGCTCGTACATGGTGCGTCGCACGTCCAGGTAGGCCTGGGCGGCCAGGTTGGCGCCCTGCACCGCCCGCTGTGCCTCGCCCGCCTGGTAGCTGAAGCGCAGGATCTGCCCACCGGTGGGCACCTCGACCTCGAGCGCGCCGCGGATGTCCCGCGGGTGTCCGCCGGAGGCGTCGGCGAGCCGCCGCACCACCTCGGTGCCGGTGGCGATGCCGCTCTCCACGTTCATGTTGACCGCCCGGTCGGCGCCCGCGCCGCTCGGGGTGAACGCGTCGGTCACCACCGGCCGGACCGCCACCACGGCGTTCGCGGTCAGCGTCGACGGGACCAACAACACGTAGCCGAGCGCGGCGAGCAGACCGACCAGGGCCGCCGCGCCGACCAGCCGCATCCGGTGCATCGGCACCCGCAGCAGGTCGGTGAGTGTCACCGCGCCGGGGGTCGCGGCGGACGGGCCGTCCGTGGTCCAGGAACCGGATGTCGCATCAGTCATGGAACTTCTTCACCGTCTGTTGAGGATTGCCGACGACCACGACGCCGGGTGGGACGTCCGTGCGGACCACGGTCGCCGCGCCCACGACGCTGTCCCGACCGACCCGGACGCCCTTCAACACCAGGGCGTGTGCGCCGACCCACACGTTGTCCTCGAGGACGATCGGGGCACGGGTGGCCGGGTTGGGCGAGGCGTGTCGCTGCGCGGGCGGCAGGTTGTGGAAGTCGTTGTCGAGCAGTTCACAATCGGACAGGAGGCACCGGTCCCCCACCGTGACCGACGTCCAGGTGCCGATCCAGGTGGCGTTGAGCAGACAGTCGGCGCCCACGCGTACCTCACCGGGGCCCGCGAAGCGGACCAGCTTGTTGATCCGGGTGCGGTCGCCGATGGTCACCCGCACGCCCCGGCGCAGCCGGATCCGGCCACGGATCTCCACGTCCCGGCCGAGCGTCAATCGCCGGTAGCGGAGCCTGTACCACAGGCGTTTGACCGCGAAGATCAGACGCACCGCGCGTCTCGTATGGATGCCAGCGGCGCCGAGCAACGATCCTCCCCCACGTCACGGGGCCGGCGGCGGTGTGCCCGCCGCCGGCCCAATGTGAACAATCTACCGACGCTCCGTTACGAACGGTTGACCATTACTGGACGGAGAAGAACGTCGATGGGGTGGACCAGGACAACTCGGGCGTCGCGGCGCTGATGACTGTCGCCGTGGTGCCATCGACCGCCATGCTCGCCGCGAACGTCGGGTCGAACGGCGCACTGCGCAGGGTGCCGTCGGTGCCACCGTAGACGATCCGACCGCCCACCCAGGCCATGCCACGCACCGCGGACCAGGTCACTCCCGTCGTCGGCAGGCTGAACTCGGTGGCACCGAGATAGTTGCCGTCGATCTCGAAGTAGCGGTAATAGAGGTTGTTGGCCCCGGTACGGGTGTAGTAGAGCCGGCCGTCGAGGAAGAAGGCGCCGGTCAACAGCGCCGGGTTGTACCAGTCGTTGTAGCCGGACGCCTCCCACGACGAGCCGATCGCGCCGCCGTTGAACAGCGAGACGTCGATCCGGCTGCCGGTGGGCGTGCCGGCCACCGTGTGCGACCAGTAGATCCGGTCGTTCACCCGCCACGTCGCGCCGGCATCCGTGTAGGCGGGCTGGCTGATAGTGGCCGCGGTGCCCAGGGCGGTGCCGTCGAACGGCACCTTCGCCACCGTGCCCGCGCCGGTGTTCAGGTAGAGGTTGCCGGTGGTGGCCGAGGGCGGGTTCATCGGGGCGAAGGTACGCCCGCCGGCGAGCGGGAACATGCCGAGCCGGCCGTGGTACTCCTCGCCCATCCCGTCGGAGTTGTGCCCGAAGTAGAGGCCGTCCGAGCCGCGCCAGAGCACCGGCACCGCCGAACCCCAACTGCTGGTGCCCGCGGGCATCGAGGCGCTGCCGCTACGACGTGGATTCCAGTTCACCGGCATCCCGGTGGCCGGGGTGACGGCGGCGATGCCGAGCCGGTCGACAGCGCCCGGACCGGCGGTGTCGCTGGCGTTGGGGTTGTTCATCCAGCGGAAGTGCCCGCCCAGATAGATCACGTTGTCCGCCACCTCGACGGAGGTGATGGTGTCGTTGCCGGTGAAGTCGGCCCAGGTGGCGACCAGGCCGCTGCCCCGCGCGGCGGTCTCGAAGCGGACCAGGACGTCGCAGTACGCGGTCGGCCAGCCGCCGCCACCGTTGCTGCCGACGACGAAATAGGTGCCGTCCTCGCCGAACTTCACGTCCTGCACGTAGTGCACGAATGTCGTCGGCGAGGCGCAGGGCGAGGCGTACTTCTCGGTGCTCCAGTCGAGCAGCGTGGGCGTCGCGGAGACGTCCACCAGCGCGATCTGGTTGCGTGCCAGGCCGTTGACGAGCGTGAAGTTGCCGCCCACGACGAGCGTGTTGCCGTCCGGCGCGACGTCGAGGGTCCAGACGTACGACGTGGTGCCGTGCCGTCCCACGGTGGCGTCGATGACGAAGCTCGGGTCGATCGCGCCGGTGGTCGCGTTGAGCCGGCCGATACCGGCGTGCGCGGTGCCGTTGAGCCAGTTGAACGCGCCGGCCACGTACAGCCAGTTGCCGTGCAGCGCCAGATCACGGATCGTGCCGCCGTCGGAGCGCCCGACCCAGCTGTCGACGATCGCGCCGGTGGCCGGGTCGAGCGCGACCAGGTTCTTGCGGGAGACCCCGTTGACGTTCTTGAAGGTGCCGCCGGCGATCAGCGTGCCGCCGGGACCGGCGACGAGCGTGTTGACCGCGCCGTCGAGCACCGGCAGGAACGTGGTGGACATGGTGCCGGTGAGCCGGTCGTACGCGAAGAGGTATCGCTGGGTGACCCAGGCGGAGCCGGCGGTCTGCCGGAGCTGGGTGAAGCTGCCGCCGACGAAGACCGTGTTGCCCACCTGCGCGAAGGCACGGGTCTCACCGTCTCGGGCATGCGGCGTCACGTCGGCGGGATTGGCCGACACCAGGGTCGCCGTCTCCGGGACCGGCACCACCGCGGCCGACGCGGTGGTGGGGACGCCGAGAACCGCGGCGACGATCGCCGACGCGACCATCCCCGCCGTGATCCGACGTCGTCCTGCGAAACGCCACAAGTGCGAGAGTCTAGGCACGCTGCGCCTCCAAGGTGGATGAGAACCCGGGGTAGCGTGCCTCGTCCAGCTTGGTCAGCAAAATCCGCCGATTGGGCGGTGCATGAATCTGCTAGCCGACAGAACGCCGGACGGTCGGATGTCCGACCTCCGGTGCGCGGCGTTCTGTCAGTGGGCAGAAACGGTCGTCAGCGGCTCCCCCCGGTGGGCTGGCGCAGGTACGGATCCTGCCCGGCCTTCGTGAAGCCGGCCACGGCCGAGGCGTCGTGGTTCATCGTCATGTCGCAGGTCGCCGTGCGGCTGGTCATGCCCGGCGAGTTGAAGTAGATGGCGGCCTTGATCTTCGGGTGCGCCTTCAGCGCGGCCGGGAAGTCCTGGAACCAGCGCTGCTTGGCGCCCAGGTCGGCGGAGTTGAAGTTGGTGCCGAACTCGGCGAGCATCCGGGGCTTGCCGGCGCCGATGCCGTTGGCGTCCAACCAGTCGTAGAAACCGCCGATTGTCGTGCTCGGGCTCTTCCACACCGTGCTGCCGTTGCAGACGTGGAAGTTGTACGGGTCGTAGCCCACCCAGTCGACGTAGCGGTCACCGGGGTAGAGGCCGGCGTACCGCGAGTAGTGCCCCGACCAGCCCATCATCGTCCAGACCCAGACCGCGTTCGTCGCGCCGGCCTTGGCGAACCTGTCGTAGACGTAGCGCCAGGCGCGGACGAAGTCGGCGTCGTCGCCCTTGGCCGGCTCGTCCTCCGGCTCGTGGTCGAAGCCCATGAACACCGGCACGCCAGCCGCGCGGATGCGGCCCGCGACCGCGTCGATCGTCGCGTCCTGCCGGCCACTGTAGATCTCCGACCACTTCATCGTGGTGCCGGCGGAGAAGTCACGGGACTCCCAGGCGAAGAACATCAACCGGCCCTCGCGCATCTGCTGCGTCTCGTAGGCGTCCGGGAAGGCGCCGTTGCTGCCGGCGTTGGAGAAGTCGTGGTAACGGTGCACGATGTCGAACTTGCGCCCGACCTGCGCCTCCACGGTGGTGACGGCCTTGCCGTGGTCCCAGCCGCCGGATGCCCCCGCCGGTGCGTACATGCCCCACCAGGCGCCGCAGGACGGAACGAGCTTGTTCGACACCGACCCACACCGGCCGTCCGGAAGGGTGCCGCTCGGACTCGGTGTCGCGGTCCGGCTCGGCGCGATGGTGGCCGACGGCTTCGGCGCGGCGGTGGTCGGCGCGGCGCTCGGCGGCGGCGCGGGCCGGGTGGTCGTCACCGGCGACGGCTTGGCGCCGATGTCGTAGCTGATCACCAGGCTGGGACGCAGGTCCGCGTTGCGGTTCTCGACCGACGCCCAGTAGACCCGGCTCTCCAGCCCGGACTGGGCCAGCGCGACAGTCCAGGTGCCGTTGCCGGTGACCAGCTTGGAGACGTCCCACTCGTTGGAGCCCTTGGACACGCCTGTCACGCTGTCCAGCGCGGGGCCGGCCGGCGCCGGGGCCGGCCGCGCCTCACGGGCGCTCAGCGGCGTGGCGTGCGCCGTCACCGTGGCGGGGAACTGCTGCCAGGCGTGCATCCGCAGCGTCGCCCGGACGTTCACCGCGGCGGCCGGCACGGTGGTCACCGCGAACTCGACGACCGCCTCGCGGCCACCGCGCGGATTGCCGTCGCACCGGGTCGAGCAGGTGGCCAGCGTCGACTTCGCCGCGTTGTCGCCGTCCTGCGAGACAACTGTCGCGGTGGTGTCGGCGGCCGCCCGGATCGACAGGTCGTCGCTGGCCAACAGCGGCATCATGGTCGCCACGATGCCGGCCACCACGGATCCGCCGACCACCCCGATGGCGATCGCCTTGCGCCGGGGTGCGGAGCGGAACCGGGTGATGCGGTGCAGTCCGTGCCTGGTCAAGGAAACTCCCTGTGTCTGCGTCCGTAACGGTGAGCAGCGTATCCATGACCAGGGCACATCGCGGGAAGGACAGTTTCCCGTAAGCGCGTCTTAACCGTCAGCTAAAGAAGACTGCCCCTGGTCGCCTGTCGCACCGCTTCCCGCATTGCCAACACCGGCGCGGCCACGCCGGTGAACTGCTCGAACTGCCCGACCGCCTGGGCCAGCAAAAGGTCCAGACCGGACACGACCTGCCGGCCGGCCGCGACGGCGGAGGCGGCCAGTGGCGTGGGCCATGGGTCGTAGAGCGCGTCGAAGAACACCGCTCCCGGCCGCCAGTCCACCGCGTCCGCCAGGGGGTCGGCGGCTCCCTTCGGCACCGTGGAGACGGTTAGATCGGCGGCGGCGAGGTGCTGGTGCGCGGCGGCCCAGTCGGCGGGGATCAGCACGACACCGAGTGCGTCCGCCACCGGCCGTAACTCGTCCACCGCCGCCGCACGACGGGCCACCACCGTGACCGAGGAGCAGGCCAACCGCGCGGCGGCGGCCAGCGCGGCGCGGGCCGTGCCACCGGCGCCGAGCACCGTCACGGCAGCGCCGGCGCCCACCCCGGCGTCGGTGAGCACCCGCACCATGCCGGCGACGTCGGTGTTGTCCGCGTACCAGGCGCCGTCGGGACGGCGTACCAACGTGTTCGCCGCGCCGACGGCGACGGCGACCGGTGAGGCGGCGTCGGCCACGGCGAGCGCCGCCTCCTTGCCCGGCATGGTCACCGACAGACCGGCCCACTCCGGCCCCAGGCCGGCGACCAGATCCGGCAGCTCCGCGGCCGCGCACTCGATCCGGGTGTACGACCACCCGGTGAGCCCGGCCGCCGCGTAACCGGCGTTGTGGATCACCGGGGAGAGGGAGTGCGCGATCGGCTTGCCGAGCACCGCGGCCCTACGGGTCGACACGAACACCGCCGGTTGTCGTCACTGCCCTGCCCCCCGTGTGTGTCGGATCGGATGCGGTCAGTCGATGATGCCGGCCGCCCGAGCCTTGTCCTTGTTGCGTTCGTGCTGTTCGGGAGTCTCGGCGAACTCGGAGTGCCCCTGCTTGTCGACAGCCACGAAGAAGACCCACTTGCCCGGCGGCGGGTCCATCGCCCCTTCCAGGGCCGCCTTTCCGGGGCTGTTGATCGGGGTCGGGATCATGCCCCGCAGCTTGCGGTTGTACGGGTTCTTCGGGTCGTCCAACTCGGACTGCGTCATCTGCTTGGACGACTTGGTCGGCTTGCCGATCGACTCCAGGTAGTAGTTGACCGTGACGTCCATCTCCAGGCAGTTGCAGAAGAACTCGCCGTACGCCCGGTTGTAGGCCACCCGGGCGACCTTGCCCAGGTCGTCGGCGTTGCCCGCCTCGGCCTGCGCCAGCGAGGCCACGATCAACGCCTCGTACGGGCTGACCTTGCGCTTCTCCTGCACCGTGTCGGCGAACTTCATCTCTCCGGTCACCGAGAGGAACCGGTTCACCATCAGCTTGAGGATGCTCTGCGCGGTGGACTTCGGCGGGATCTCGTAGGTGTCCGGGTAGAGGAACCCCTCGATGGACTTGACGACCTTCTTGCCGTCGTCGCGCTTGAACCACCAGTCCGGGACGCCGAGCGCCTCCGGGTCCTTCGCCGCGGCCTGGAAGTCCTTCACCGGGATCTTGGTCTTCTCGGAGAGCAGCTTGTAGATGTTCATGCTGGTGCGACCCTCGGGGATCGTCAACCCGTTGACGATCTTGTTCTTCAGGTCGAGCATCGCGGTGACCGCGTTCTGGCCACTCATCTGCTTGCGCAACGTGTACGTGCCCGGCTGGATGTTCTTGCTGCGCGAGTTGGCCTCGGCCGCCTCGATGAACGCCTTCTGGCTCTTCACCACGTCGGCGGCGACGAGGGCCTCGGCCATGTCGGCCAGCAGCGCACCGTTCTTGATCTCGACGGTGATCTCACCGGACCCGGCGCCGTCGTAGTCGGGGGTGACGAAGTAGCTCTGGATGCGGTCGAAGCCGTAGAACGCGCCGCCACCGATCGCGCCCAACAGGACCAGGGCCATCAGCAGAGCCAGGAACGTCTTGCCCCGGCCGCCGCCGGACCCGCCGTTGCGCTTGCGGAAGCTGCGCCGGTGTCGGCCCTTCTCCCCCCGCTCCGCCTCGTCGAACCCCAGGTCCAGATCGTCGATCATTTACGTCCGCCTCCGCTGCGCGTCCAGCCAGCTCTGCAGGATCTCCACTGCGGCCGCCTGATCGACAACCGCACGTTGACGTTTACCTCGGACGCCACGCTCGGCAAGCCTACGAGAGGCGACCACGGTCGACATCCTCTCGTCGGTGAGCGTTACCGGGACGGGCGCTATCACATCGACCAGTCGGTCAGCGTACGCCTTCACGTGGACAGCCGCCGGACCATGCTTGCCGGCGAGATTGACCGGAAGGCCGACGACAACCCCGACGGCCTCGTGCTCGGCCACCAACGCGGCCAGCTCGGCGAGATCGCCCGGCACCGCGTCCGGCGCCGCCGTGAGATCCCGAGCGAGGGTGACCAGCGGCGTAGCCAGGATCCCGTCCGGGTCCGAGCGGGAGACGCCCACCCGCACCTGACCGACATCCACCCCGATCCGCACACCACGCGTCAACTCAACCACCGATGGTCACCACCGGTCGGGCGCGAACCAGGGCGGACCAACCGGCCCGCCCTGGCTGAGAGTGATGGGTCGTCACGCCTCGGTGATCGCCTTCTCGACGGTGAGCAGCAGGTTCGGCGCCTCGGCAGCGGGCAGTCCGCCGCCCTGGGCCAGGTCGGGGCTGCCCCCGCCGCGCCCGGAGAACGCCGCCTTCACCAACTCCGACGCGGCCAGACCCCGGCTGCGCGCGGCCGCGTTGACCGCCACCACCAGAGACGCCTTTCCGTTCGACCGGGCCGCCACCGCGACCACCGCCGGCCGTGCCGCGTCGATCTTGCCCCGAATCTCCTGGGCCAGGGTCCGCACATCGTTGCCGGCCGCGCCCTCCGGCGCCTCGGTGCCCACGTACGCGACCCCGCGCACGTCCTTGGCCTGCGCCGCGAGCGCACCCGCGCCACCCAGCACCAACTGGGCGCGCAGCTTCTCCAGCTCCTTCTCGGCGTCCCGGAGCTGGGTGACGGTCTGCTCCACCCGATCCGCGACCTGATCGTTGGGCACCCGGTACAGCTCGGCCAGCCGGGAGACCAGCAGGTGCTCCTTGGCCAGGAAGCCGAAGGCGTCCATGCCGACGAGCGCCTCGACCCGGCGGACGCCGGATCCGATCGACGACTCGGAGAGGATCTTCACGAGGCCGAGCTGGGCCGACCGCGCCACGTGCGTGCCGCCGCACAGCTCCCGGGCGTAGTCGCCCACCTCGACGACCCGCACCTCCTCGCCGTACTTCTCGCCGAAGAGCGCCATCGCGCCGATCCGCCGCGCCTCGTCCAGCGAGGTGATGAAGGCGTGCACCTCCAGGTCGGCCAGCAGCACCTCGTTCACCTGCTGCTCCACGTCCCGCAGGACGCTCGGCGACACCCCGGTCGGCGTGTTGAAGTCGAACCGGAGCCGGCCCGGCGCGTTCAGCGAACCCGCCTGCGTGGCCGACTCACCGAGGAAGTTCCGCATGGTCTGGTGCACGAGGTGAGTAGCGGTGTGCGACCGGGAGATCGCCCGCCGCCGGGTCGTGTCGATCTCGGCGTAGCCCGCCTCACCGGCGCGCACCTCACCCCGGATCACCCGGGCCCGGTGCACGATCAGACCGGGCACCGGCTGCTGCACGTCGAGGACCTCGACCTGCCCGCCGCCCACCGTGATCATGCCCTGGTCGGGCTGCTGGCCACCGCCCTCGGCGTAGAACGGGGTCGTGTCGAGCACCAACTCGATGGTGTCGCCCTCGGTCGCCGCCTGCCGCGGGCCGTCGGCGCCGAGCAGCGCCCGCACCGTCGACTCGCGGGCCACCTCGCTGTACCCGGTGAACGTCACCGGGCCACCCGAGTCGAGCACCGACCGGTACGCCGACAGGTCGGTGTGCCCGGTCTTGCGGGCCTGCGCGTCCGCCTTCGCCCGGGTGCGCTGGTCGGCCATCAGCCGGCGGAAGCCCTCGTCGTCGACAGTGAGGCCCTGCTCCGCGGCGATCTCCAGGGTCAGGTCGATCGGGAAGCCGTACGTGTCGTGCAGCTGGAACGCCTTCGCCCCGGACAGCGCGGAGCCACCCGCGGTACGGGTCTCGGCGATCGCGGTGTCCAGGATCGTGGTGCCGGCACGCAGAGTGGACAGGAACGCCTCCTCCTCCGCGTACGCGTAGTCCGCGATCCGATCGAAGTCGGTCGCCAGCTCCGGGTACGACGGCGCCATGCAGTCCCGCGCCACCGGCAGCAACTCGGGCAGCGCCCGGTCCTGCCAACCGAGCAGCCGGATCGACCGGATCGCCCGGCGCATGATCCGGCGCAGCACGTAGCCGCGCCCCTCGTTGCTCGGCGTCACGCCGTCGCCGATCAACATCAGCGCCGTCCGGACGTGGTCGGCGATCACCCGCAGCCGCACGTCGTCCGGATGCGACTCACTCGCCACGTGGCCGGAGTGCGCGCCGTAGCGCTTACCGGTCAGCTCGGCCGCCCGCGCCAGGATCGGCCGCACCTCGTCGATCTCGTACAGGTTGTCGACGCCCTGCAGGATCGAGGCCATCCGCTCCAGGCCCATGCCGGTGTCGATGTTCTTCGCCGGCAGGTCACCCAGGATCGGATAGTCGTCCTTCGTCGTGCCCGGACCCCGCTCGAACTGCATGAAGACGAGGTTCCAGAACTCCATGTAGCGGTCCTCGTCGACCGCCGGGCCGCCCTCGCGGCCGTACTCCGGGCCCCGGTCGTAGAACAGCTCGGAGCACGGACCGCACGGCCCGGGGATGCCCATCGACCAGAAGTTGTCCGCCTTGCCCCGGCGGACGATCCGGTCGGCCGGCACCCCCACCGACCGCCAGATCTCGTACGCCTCGTCGTCGTCGAGGTAGACAGTCGGCCAGACGCGTTCCGGGTCCAGCCCGTAGCCGCCGTCGGCCTGCGACTTGGTGACCAGGTCCCAGGCGAGCGGGATCGCGCCCGCCTTGAAGTAGTCACCGAAGGAGAAGTTGCCGTTCATCTGGAAGAACGTGCCGTGCCGGCTGGTCTTGCCGACCTCCTCGATGTCCGGCGTGCGGATGCACTTCTGCACGCTTACCGCCCGCTGGTACGCGGGCGTCTGCTGACCGAGGAAGTACGGCACGAACTGCACCATGCCGGCGTTGACGAACAGCAGGTTCGGGTCGCTGATGGCGGGCAGCGGAGCGGACGGCACCACGGTGTGGCCATTCGCCGCGAAATGGGCGAGATACCGCCGCTTGATCTCCGCCGTCTTCATCGCTGGTGTTCCTCCGGAAAGATGTCTCGATCGCCGATCCGCGGGTCTTCCCGCAGGTCGGCGAATTGATCGTCGAACGCCTCGCCCTGGGCGAACGCCTGGTGGATCTCCTGCTCGCGCTCGGCCATCCCGACCCGCACGTCCTCCACGAAGCTACGCAACGACTCGACGAGCCCGCCAGCGGATTCCGTCAGTGAGCTGGCGATGCCGGCCGGCGTGTACGCCTGCGCGGTCCGGGTCGCCCGGCGGACCACGATCACCCCGACGGCGACCCCGATACCGAGCCAGAACAAGCGCCTCATGTCTCGCTACCTCCTGGTGCGCCGGGCCGGTCAGCTGTTGCCGCGCCGCGCGGCCCGTCGCTGCTGCTTGATGGTGTCGCGTACCTCGCGCTCGGTCTCGGCGTGCCGGCGGCCGGCGGCGGCCTTGCGCACGCCGTAACCGAACGCGGCCACCTTCACCAGCGGGTTCGCGGCCGCGGCGGAGACCACGGTGGCCAGGTTGGCGACGTTGGCGGTGACGTTCTGCGCGTGGCTGGTCATGGTGTCGACCTTCGCCAGCTGGAGGTTCACGCCGTCGAGCGAGGTCTGCACCTGCTCCAGGGCGGTGTTGACGTTCTTCACCGTGGTGTTCACGTCACCGAGCAGGGGTCCGGTCCGATCGTTGAGGTCGTTGATCATCCGGGTGGTGGCGTCCACCGTGTGCCGCAGCCGCAGGATGGGCAGCGTCAGGATGAGCACCAGCACCGCGAACGCGCTTGCCGCGATCAGCGCCGCGATCGCCAAAATGTCGCCCACGCCTGTCCTCCTCAAGCAGAGTTCCGCAGGACCCGACGTCCCCGGAACGCACAACCGTGGCACCCGTGGCGGTCGCCACGCCGTCGGCGTCACCCGTGGCGGGCGAGCCCGCCAGCCCCAGACCCTACCGTCCGTGATGGAGGCCGCCTCACGACGGTGAGGGTGTCAGCTCACCCAGCGGATCCCCGCTGACCGTCGGGAACGGGTCCTCGCCGGTCAGTGACGGGTCGGTGGTCGGCTGCGGCCTGGTCCGCTCGTCGTCGATCGCGTTGCGTACCTTCACCGACACCAACGAGCCGGTGCACTCCGTCGCAGCGGCCGACGGGTCGCCAGAGGGCACGACGGCCGGCTCACCGTCGACCGGCGGCGGCACGCAGGTCGGCTCGCGGACCCACAGGTCGAGGGTCAACTCGTCCCGGCGCCAGCAGGTGTAGCTGCCCTTCGTCTTCTGCTCCGGGCAGCGGCTCACCTTCCACGGCTGCCAGCCGTCCTGGCGCAGCGCGTCCTCGTAGACCTGCGCGGTGTCCGTCGGCGGCTTATCCGAGGTCACGGTGCGCTCCCGCAGCCGGCAGTCGAGCAGGCACCAGCGGCTGCCGCTGACGTCGTCGACGGTCTTGGCGGCGGCCCAGCCCGGCACGTCGAGCTGGTCCAGGTTGTCGAAGACCGGGTCCCGGCTCAGCGTCCGGACGCCGAAGAAGAGCGGCACCGCACCGAGCAGCACGACGCTGACCAGCACCAGCACCGCCGCGCGGAGGCGGCGGCGTTCCCGCAACTGCCGGCGCAACTCGGAGCGGGCACCCGGCGCGGCATCGTCGTCGGGCGTGTCCGGACCGGCCGCGCGCAGCGCGGGCCCGTCGGCGGGCTCGGCTGCCGGCCGGTCCACCGGGCCACCCGGGACCGGCACGGCGGCGGCGGCACGGGCCACCCCGACGGGCTCGCCGGAGCGGCCAGGTGGTGGCACCGGGGCGACGCCGCTCGGGTCGGCGCGGCCAGGCTCCCGGTGCGGCGGCAGGGCACGCCCCGCGGCACGATCGGTCGGCGCGGCTCGGCCGACCGGGGCGCCCCCACGCGCCGGGGATCCGGGACCGGAACCCGGGTCACCGTGCGCCCGGTCGTCGGTAAGCGGCGGTTGCGCACCGCCGGGCGGGCGAACGGCGGCCCGAGCCGGACCATCCGGCCGCGTACGCGGCGGGCCGTCCACAGCCGGTGCGGCGGCGGCCCGAATCGGGCCGTCCCCACCGGGTGCGACGGCGGCCCGAGCCGGACCGTCCGGGCGGGCGACGTCGCGGGGGGCCGTCTCGGTGCCCGGGGCGGGGCGGGGCGGGGCGTCGGCGCCTCGGCGCCCGGCGCCCGGGACCGGCGCGCCACCCGGGACCGCCGCGCCACCTGGGACCGGCGCGCCACCCGGGACGGGTCGCGCCCGGCCGGGCGGGGCGGGGCGGGCGGCGCCGCGCGCCGGTGCGGCGGGACCGGCGCCGGGCGCCTGTCGTCCAGCGGCGTAGGGGTCGTCCGCCGGTCCGGGTCGCCCCGGGCCGTCCGCGCCGGGGTCAGCCGGGGGGCCGGCGGGCCGGCGGGCGGCGGTGCGCTCCGCGGCCGGGTCGGGGACGCCGAGGCGACCGGACGCGTGGTCGACAAGGTCACCCGCACCGTCGGCCGGCGCGGGGCGGCGATCCGCGGCCGGCGGGGTGCCGCCGCGGCGGTTGACCACGGGCAGGCCGGGGTCGGTGTGCGGCAGGCGGCCGGCCTGGCGCAGCCAGTCGGCGGGTCGTTCGGGGCGGTCCGCCCGGGGTTCGCCGCCGGGCGGCGTACGTCGTTCCGGCTCGGCGGAGACGCCCCGGCGGCGACCGGTGCCGTCGGGCGGCGCGACGGTGGGCGTGGCACCGCTGTGCGCGCCGGAGGCCCTGGGCACCGGTGGGGCGTTGCCCGTGCGGGGCACCGGGGGCTCGTCGGGTTCGGCGGCGCGGCGGCGTCCGGCGGCCGGACGGGAGCGCTCGGCGGGACGACGGTCGGTGGGCTCCGGGGCACCCGGGTCGACCGGACCTGGGCGACGCCGCGCGGTACGCGGGTCGCGGTCGATGGCGGGATCGGGTCGCAGGCCGTCCGCGGCCGGCGGCGCGGCGCCGGCCGGCGTGCCGGCCAGATGTGCCGAGCCGGGGGCGGCGGATGGTCCGGTGCCCCGGGACGGATCGGGTGCCGCCGCGGCGCGTCGACCGGGGGGCATCCCCTCGGCCGGCGGCCGTGCACGACCGGGCTCGGCGGACTCCGGACCAGCTCGGCGACCCGCGCCGGCGTCCGGACGGCGCAGCGGAGGCATCGCGTCCGGGTGACCCCCGGCTGCGGCGGCGTCCGGGCGACGGCCCGGCGGAACGGCGGCGTCCGGGCGACGGCCCGGCGGAACGGCGGCC
The DNA here is from genome assembly GCF_049841595.1 of Micromonospora sp. DT228. Classification (NCBI taxonomy): domain Bacteria; kingdom Bacillati; phylum Actinomycetota; class Actinomycetes; order Micromonosporales; family Micromonosporaceae; genus Micromonospora; species Micromonospora sp. DT228. Next base: position 119,972 of record NZ_JBNCKO010000012.1, on the reverse strand, counting down.
TCCGGACGACGGCCGGTCGGGGCGCCCGAGGTCGGTGGGCCCACGGGTGGGCCGGGAGGAGCCGCCGCCGAACGCGGACGAGCCGGGCCGCCGGGCCCCTCGGGCGTGGCGCGAGACACCGGCGGGCTGGCCGGGTCGCCGCCGACCGGGCGGGCGGCGGGGGGCGCCGGCGGTACGGCGGCACGGGCGCCGGGCGCCGGCTGCACGCCGCGCCGCGCGGGCTGGCCGGGCGCGGCGGGGCCGGCGGCAGACGGTCGGTCGTCCGGGCGGCGGCCCACTGGCGGCGCGTTCCCCGGCCAGGGGGTGTCGACCGGACGCCGGGCGGCGGCACCACCATCCGGGCCGCTCTGGCGCGGGGCAGGCGGCGGCACCGGCGCACGCGCACCGGCAGGCTCGGGCGGGACACCCGTCCGCGGTCCGGAGGGCTCGGCCGGCCCACCCCTGCGCGGCCCGGCGGACTCGGGCGGGCCGCCGTGGGGGCGGTTGGGTTCCGCCGGTGCGCCGTCCGGACCCAGCTCGCCGCGTTGCTGCTTGGCCGAACGGAGGTCGTCGATCCAGCCGAACTCCTCGCCGGCGACCGGCTCCTCCGGCTCGGCCTCGGCCGCGCGGCCTCGACCCCACCGGCGCGTCTTGGCGCGGGGATCGCGCCGCTCGTCCGGGCCCTCGTCCGGGCGGTCCCCACCACGCGATTTCACTGTTGACCCTCTCCTGCGGCGTCAGCGCCGCTGTCCTGCGTCGTGCCGGGGGCGCCGGTGCCCGTCGTCGGGCGGTCGCTCTCACCAGGAGGCGCGGACGCGGTCCGCGCCGTTACCGGCGGCTCGGCTGTCGGCGTGTCCGGACGGGTGGCCGGGGCCGGCAGGCCACGCACGATCCGGCGCAGCACCGGCAGCCGGTTGGCCACCGACCGTTCCGCGCCGTGTGGGCTGGGCTGGTAGTAGTCGGTGCCCACCAGGTCGTCCGGCACGTACTGCTGGGTGACCACGCCACGCTTGTCGTCGTGCGGGTAGCGGTAGCCGGTGCCGTGGCCCAGGCCGCGGGCGCCGGCGTAGTGCGCGTCGCGCAGCCCGCGCGGCACCGGGCCACCGCGGCCGGCCCGGACGTCGGCGATCGCGGCGCCGATGGCGGTGGTGGCCGAGTTGGACTTGGGGGCCGTGGCCAGGTGGATCACCGCCTGGGCCAGGTTGAGCTGCGCTTCGGGCAGCCCCACGTACTCGACGGCGTGGGCGGCGGCGGTGGCGACGCTCAGCGCGCCGGGGTCGGCCATGCCCACGTCCTCGCTCGCGAAGATGACCAGGCGGCGGGCGATGAACCGGGCGTCCTCGCCGGCGACCAGCATGCGGGCCAGCCAGTGCACCGCGGCGTCCACGTCCGAGCCGCGCATGCTCTTGATGAAGGCGCTGACCACGTCGTAGTGGGCGTCGCCGTCGCGGTCGTAGCGCACCGCGGCGACGTCGACGGCCTGCTCGGCCGTGGCGAGGTCGATCCGCCCGCCGCCCAGCGCCGTGGCGGAGGCCGCCGCCGCCTCCAGCGCGGTGAGCGCCTTCCGGACGTCACCGGAGGCGAGCCGGACCAGGTGGTCCTCGGCCTCGCCGGTCAGGGTGAGCACGCCGTCCAGGCCCCGCTTGTCGGCGACCGCGCGGCGCAGCAGGCCCCGGACCGCCTCGTCGTCCAACGGTTGCAGGGTGAGCAGCACGCACCGCGACAGCAGCGGGGAGATGACCGAGAAGTACGGATTCTCGGTGGTCGCCGCCAGCAACGTGACGGTGCGGTCCTCGACCGCGGCGAGCAGCGAATCCTGTTGGGTCTTGCTGAACCGGTGCACCTCGTCGATGAAGAGCACGGTCTGCGGGCCGCCCGCGCGGCGCTGGCGGCGGGCCGCCTCGATCACCGCCCGCACGTCCTTGACGCCGGCCGAGAGCGCCGACATGGCGACGAAGCGGCGGTCGGTCGCACCCGCCACCAAATGCGCGATTGTGGTCTTGCCGCTACCCGGGGGACCCCAGAGGATCACCGACATCGGGGCGCCGCCGGAGACCAGTTGCCGCAGTGGGGCACCCGGGGCGAGTAGGTGGTCCTGCCCGACCAACTCGTCGAGGGTCACCGGACGCATCCGGACGGGCAGGGGCGAATCGTCGGCGACCGCGGTGAAGCCGTCGACACCGGCGGGACCGTCGGGCGCGCTGCGCGACCCGGCGGGTTCACCGAGGGAGAAGAGGGCGTCGGACTCCATCACGAAGACAGTACCGGGCCGGGCCCACGAGGCCGGAATCGCGCCGTGGGCCCGCCACCGGTGATCGGTTCCGGTCAGCCACGACCGGGGCGACGGCCCCGGTACCAGCGACCGCCGCCGCCACCACTGCGCGGGCCGCTGCCCACGCCGCCCAGGTAGAGCGAGAGCAGGAGCAACCCGATGAGTACGAGGGTGTTCCAGTTGAAAAGGTCGGGTGCGCCGAAGTCGGTGTTGAGCAGGTCGAGCAGCAGGGCAAAGCCAAAGACGATGGCGGCCAGGATGGCGAGCATGTCGGTCCTCCGGTGGGGGTTCCCAGTAGGTCGGCGCGTGATGTACCCAATCGGACGACTCGCCAATCTCCACCGTGGATCTGGGGTGCCCACCTCCGGACCGGGTGGACCGCCGCCCGGGTGAGTGGCCCTCCTACCGTTGCGCCGACGCGGGCACCGCGGTCGGCTCGGCGGCCGGTGCGGCCCGACGGCCGGCCAGCCAGGCGGGCAGGTAGAGCGGCGCGGCGACGGCCAACACCACCGCGCCGACCACCATCGCGGTGCTGACGCTGGTGGTGGCGGCGATCGCGGTCAGGACCACCCCGCCGAGGGCGAAGCCGGGTTGCGCCATCATCGAGTTCAGCGAGAGAACACTGGTCCGGTACGGGCCGTCGACCTGCCGGTGCAGCAGCCCACTGTGCAGCGGGTTCGAAGCGCCGTGCACGGTGTAGCAGGCCAGGTAGGCCACCAGCACCCCGACCGGCCCGGCGAACAGGCCCATCCCGACCACCGTGACGCCCTGCAGGATGCGCAGCAGCGCCGCTCCCGGAGCGGCCCCGAACCAGCGCAGCAGCAACGGGGTCAGCGCCGCGCCGGCGGCCGAGGCGAGCCAGGCCGCCGAGTTGGCCGGCCCGAGCAGCGCGGCGGCGCGTTCCGGATCGCCGATCACCTCGGCGAGCCGGACCGGCAGCAGCGACTCGAAAGTGATCATGCCGAAGCCCCAGAACAGCTCCACCAGCACCAGCGCCAGTAGCACCCGGGAACGGCGCAGCAGCCCGATCGCGTGGCCGATCATCCGGGGCGCCTGGACCACCGAGGCCCGCAGGGCCGCGAACCCGCTGGCCGGTCGCTGCTCGACAAGCAGGACGAGCAGCGCGACAAGCGACACCGCCTGCGCGACGATCGCGGCCAGCACGGGCACGGTGAGCGCGCTGACCGGCCCGATCGAACCCAGTGCGACCAGGCCGCCACTGAGCAGCGCGCCAGCGCCGATCGCCCCGCCGCTGACGGTGCCGGCGTAGCCCAGGCCCCGCTCGTACTCGGCATCCGGGTCCGCGGCCAGTGTGGCGTCGACGTACCAGGACTCCAACGGCCCACTGTCGAGTGCACGGTAGACCCCCTGCACCGCATAGACCAGGAAGAACACCCAGAACGAGTCGGCCACCGCGAACAGCGCCAGCGAGACGAGGCTGAGCGCCCAGGCCACGACGAGCACCGGTCGGCGGCCGAGGGCGTCGGCCAGCCCGCCGGTGGGCAGTTCCAGCGCGAGCACCAGCAAACCCTGCGCGCTGAAGACCAGGCCGATCTGCGGCAGCGACAGGCCGCGCTCCTGCATCAGCAGGATCATGACCGGGATGATCAGACCCGTGGGCAACCAGCGCAGACCGTAGAGCGTGAGGTAGCGGAACCGGACCTGGCGTACGGTCAGGGCGCTCATCGCGGACCCTCAATCGGGTAGGCGGCCAGGAAGACCTGCACCGGCCGGGCCTCCGGGTCGGCGGGGTCGACCGCCTCGGCGTCGCGGTGGTAGCGCTCCAGCAGCTGCCACACCTCCGTCTTGAGTTCCTCCAGCCGGGCCGGCGGGATGGTCATGAAGATGTCGCTCATGCCGAAGCCGTCCCGCCACGCCAGGGACCACTCGTGCTGCATCGCGAACCAGCGGTCGGCCTTCTCGACGAGCAGACGCACCTGGTCGCCCTGGATCCACTCGATCGCGGCCCGGGCGTCGGGGTCGTCGTCGAAGTCGGTCGGCTCCCAGTTGGTGACGTCGTGAGCCGCCTGCCACCAGCGCTGCCGCCCACCGCCCCGGTCGGGATCCTCGATGACCAGCCCGACCTCGGCAAGTTGCCGCAGGTGGTAACTGGTCGCGCCGGTGTTGGTGCCGAGCAGCTCCGCGAGGGTGGTGGCGGTGGCAGGTCCCTTCACGCGCAGGGCGCCCAGCAGCCGCATCCGTAGCGGATGGGCCAGCACCCGGACCTGCCGCTTGTCGATCCGCACCTCGCGCGGTGCCGGCCGCGGGATCGCTTCGTCGTTCGCCATGGCCGCACACTATCTCTGCACACTTCCTATGCACAAGAGTTATGCATAGGAAGTGTGCATGTGCTCAGGGGGTCAGGAGTTCGCGTACCCCCCGCAGTCGGGTGTGCAGCAGGCCGGCGGCGCGGGCGGAGTCGAGGCGTACGTCGCTGGGACGGACGACTCCGGCGGCGGCTGCCGTGGTGGTCCTCAGCCCGGCCGGGTCCAGGCCGAACCGCTCGGCGACCAGGAGACCCAGGTCGGCCCGGCGCATCGCGTCCGGACCGGCCACGTTGAGCGGCCCGGCGTACGACGAACCGGCCAGCTCCAGCACGGCGTCGGCCAGGTCGGTGACGTCGACCGGGCAGCGGACCTCGTCGGTGAACAGGACGGCCCGGCCGGCGAGCGCGTCCCGACAGAGCTGAATCTGCTTGCTGCCCTCCCCGAGGATCAGCGAGGTACGCACCAGCGCCGCGCCAGGGTCGATCGCCCGCACGGCGGTCTCGGCGGCGGCCTTCGCGGCCCCGTACGCGTGCACCGGGGTGGGCGGGTCGTCGTCGGCGTACGGCGTGGGTCGGCCTCCGTGCAGCGCGTCGCTGGACAGGTGCACCAGGCGGGCGCCCACCTCGGCGGCGGCGACCGCCACGTTCGCGGCGCCGTCGGCGGTGACCGCCCAGTCGTCGTACCGGTAGGGGGTGCCGACCACGGCGTCCGGCCGCACCTGCGCGACAAGCGCGCACACGGCGGACCGGTCCGTCACGTCCAGCCGCCGCCCGGCGGCCCCCGGCACCGCGAACCCACCGGAGTGGAAGGTCCCGACCACCGAGAACCCGGCGTGAACGCCCCGCCGGCACACCTCGGCGCCGAGAAACCCACTACCCCCGACAACAAGCACCCGCATCGCAGCCCACTCCCCTCCCACCGCCGCCGTCGATCATGAGGTTAACGAGCGACACGCCGTGGCGCGTGCCCGTCAACCTCATGATCGACGGGTGCGAAGAGGGGTCAGACCGGGTCTGCTACCGGGGCGGCGGGGCCGGCGGTGCCGGTGTGGGCCGTCGCGGCGGGCTTGGGCTTGGCGTCGATGCCGGCCTCGGCGCGCTGCTGGCCGGTGATCGGCGTGGGCGCGCCGGTCAGCGGGTCGAAGCCACCCCGGGTCTTCGGGAACGCGATGACCTCGCGGATCGAGTCCGCGCCGGCGAGCAGCATGCAGACCCGGTCCCAGCCGAAGGCGATGCCGCCGTGCGGCGGAGCGCCGTACTTGAACGCCTCCAGCAGGAAGCCGAACTTGTCCTGCGCCTCCTCCGGGGTGATGCCGAGCAGGTCGAAGACCCGCTTCTGCACGTCACCCCGGTGGATACGGATCGACCCGCCGCCGATCTCGTTGCCGTTGCAGACGATGTCGTACGCGTACGCCAGGGCCCGGTCCGGAGCCTCCTCGAACCGGTCCACCCACTGCGAGTTGGGCGAGGTGAACGGGTGGTGCACGGCCGTCCAGCCGCCGTCGTCCGTACGTTCGAACATCGGCGCGTCGACCACCCAGCAGAACGCCCAGGCGCTCTCGTCGATCAGGCCGGACCGCTTGGCGATCTCGACGCGGGCCGCGCCCAGCAGCTCCTGGGCCTCCCGACCCACCCCGCTGGCGGCGAAGAAGATCGCGTCGCCCGGCTTGGCGCCGACCGCGTCGGCGAGCCCGCCCAGGTGCTCGGCGGAGAGGTTCTTCGCCACCGGCCCGCGCGCCTCGCCGGTCTCGGCGTCCAACACCACGTACGCCAGGCCGCGCGCGCCACGCGCCTTCGCCCAGTCCTGCCAGCCGTCCAGCTCCTTGCGGCTCTGTGTCGCGCCGCCCGGCATCACCACCGCGCCGACGTAGCCGCCCGCGTCGATCGCGCCGGCGAAGACCCGGAACGCGGTGCCGCGCAGGTAGTCCGTCAGCTCGGTCAGCTCGACGCCGTAACGCAGGTCCGGCTTGTCCGAGCCGTACCGGGCCATGGCGTCGTGCCAGGTGATCCGCGGGATCGGCCCGGAGATCTCGTGCCCGGCCAGCTCCTTCCACAGCGTCGAGACGATCGCCTCGCCGAGGTCGATCACGTCGTCCTCGGTGACGAAGGACATCTCGATGTCGAGCTGGGTGAACTCGGGCTGCCGGTCGGCGCGGAAGTCCTCGTCGCGGTAGCAGCGGGCGATCTGGTAATACCGCTCCATGCCGCCGACCATCAGCAGCTGCTTGAACAGCTGCGGCGACTGCGGCAGCGCGTACCAGCTGCCCGGCTGCAGGCGCACCGGGACCAGGAAGTCGCGGGCGCCCTCGGGCGTCGAACGGGTCAGCGTCGGCGTCTCGATCTCCAGGAAGTCCCGCTCGTGCAGCACACCCCGGGCCAGGTGGCTGGCCCGCGAGCGCAGCCGCAGCGCGTTCGCCGGGCCGCTGCGGCGCAGGTCCAGGTAGCGGTACTTCAGCCGGATGTCGTCGCCGGCCTCGATCTGGTCGTCCACCGGCAGCGGCAGCGGCGCGGCCTCGGAGAGCACCTCCAGCTCGGTGACTGTCACCTCGACCCCGCCGGTGGGCAGCTCCGGGTTCTCGTTGCCGGCCGGCCGGCGGGTCACCTCGCCGACGACCTTCACGCAGAACTCGTTGCGCAGCGCGTGCGCATCCTCCTCGCGGAAGACCACCTGGACGACACCGGTGCCGTCGCGCAGGTCGACGAAGATGACCCCGCCGTGGTCGCGCCGGCGGGCCACCCACCCGGCGAGCGTCACCGTCGAGCCGGCGTCCGCGGCGCGCAGGCTTCCGGCATTGTGGGTACGGATCACGGCTGGCAACTCCTCATCGTGGAACAGTCCTCACCGGCATTCTGTCAGGGGTGGCCGCCTGACCTCCGGGGCACCCGGCAGGCCGGCGCGATTCGCAGGTGGGGCAGGCCGGTGAACCCGACTCGGCCCGCGTCCATGCCGGTTAACGTGGCGAAATGCGCGCCGTACCGAACTGGGCCGTCGCCACGGCGGCGGCCGCGCCCCTGTTGCTGGTGAGCGGCTGGACGGTCGCCGAGGCGCGGCAACCCGCCGGCTACGACCCGATCCGGGACACCATCAGCGAGCTGGCGGGGCAGGACGCCACCGACGCCTGGATCATGGTGGTGGCACTGGTGCTGCTCGGCTGCTGCTACCTGTCGGTGGCCGCCGTCCTGCACGCGGCCGGGCTACCCAGTCGGTTCCTGCTCGCGATCGGTGGGGTGGCCACCATCGCGCTCGTCGCGTTTCCCCGCCCGCCGGTGGGCGGCTCGGTCAGCCACGGCGTCGCGGCCACGGTGGCCGTCCTCGCCCTGGTGCTCTGGCCGGCCGGCTCGGCGCTGTGGCTGCCGCGTGGCCACGACGCCGCGTACCCGACCCGACCGGAGCCGCCGTGGGCGTTTCGCCGGGCGGTGGGGCTGAGCGCCACCGTGGTGTTGCTCGCCCTCTTCGGCTGGTGCGCCTTCGAGGTGACGAGTGGGTCGCGCACCGGCCTGGCCGAGCGGGTCACGGCGGTGGCGGTGTCCCTGTGGCCGCTGCTGGCGGTCGTCTCCGCCCGGCGGGCGCACCTCGCCTGGTCCCTCGGCGCCGCGACACCCGGCGCCGCCACCCCCGCCGTGGGGGTCGTACCCCCGGATCCCCTGCGGCCCACCCAGCGGCCCGACCGGCTCGCGTGAAGCCGGCGCGCGACGGCGGCCGGACGCGCGACGCGGGCCGCCGGAGGGTTCCGGCGGCCCGCGGGCGGTGACTCGATCAGAAGACGCTGACGCCGTAGCGGCTCAGGGCCTCGGTGACGGGCTGGAAGAAGGTCGTGCCACCGGTGCGGCAGTTGCCACTGCCGCCGGAGGTCATGCCCAGGGCGGTGGTGTTGGCGAACAGCGAGCCGCCGCTGTCACCCGGCTCGGCGCAGACGTTTGTGCGGATCAGGCCGGAGACCGAACCCTCGGCGTAGTTGACCGTGGCGTTCGTCGCGTTCACCGTGCCGGAGCGCAGGCCGGTGGTGCTGCCGGAGCGCTGCACCGACTGGCCGACGGACGCGTTGCCGGCGCCGGTGATGTCCCGGTAGCTGCCGTTGTAGAGGTAGACGTTGCCGGCGGCGTTCGCCGAGTTGCTGTGCCGCACGATGCCGTAGTCGTTGCCCGGGAAGCTGGTGCCGGTCCGCGTGCCGATGAGGGCGGTCTGCGCGGAGTTCGAGTACCAGTTGGCCGAGATGTTCGTGCAGTGCCCGGCGGTCACGAAGGAGTAGGTGCTGCCGCTGCGCACGTTGAAGCCGAGCGAGCAACGCCCGCCCCCGCCGGCGTAGATGGCCTGGCCACCGGAGATCCGGGTGCTCAGCACGCCAGCCTCGGCCTCGACGCGGACCGCGCCGTTGGCCCGCGCGGCGGCGGCCTTGACCCGCTCCAGCTTGGCGCCGGTGACGGTGCTGTCGACGGAGACGACCACCTGGTTGGTGACCGGGTCGCTCCACCAGGCGGTGCCCGGGATCTTGGCGGAGCGCTCCAGGTCGGCGGTGGCCCGGTTGAGTTCGCCGGCACCGCGGGTGACGTAACGGACGACGGCGCCGGCCTTGCTCGCCGCGCTCGCGGCGGCCGCGTCGGTCACCGTGACGACGGACTTGCCGCTCGCGTCGATGTACGAGCCGGCCGAGCGGTCACCGAGTTGCGCGGACAGCGCGGCCGCGGCGTCGGGTGCGGCGGCGGGTGCGGCCTGGGCGGGTGCGCCGATGAGCACGCCGACGACCAGGCTTCCGGAAACGGCGACAGTGGCCGCAACGCGGAATGTGGACCTCGTGGGTCGCATGTAACAACCTCCTGGGCGGGGGAGCGGGTCTCGCCGAGGTCGGCTGACCCGATGGCAACCCGGCCGATCTGGGGAAACCGGCCGAGTGCACTGAAGTATTCACATACTTAAGATCATTGACAAGGCTTGATTCCGCCCGGATCCAGCGGACGCGGCCGGCCACATCTCCGCAACACCACTGACACGCTGACGCACAGCCACCGTCACACGCAACCCGCCCTCGGCGAGCACGGTTGTCGATGCCTTGCGGCGTCGGTTGGCGCGGGTGTCGCGCGTCAGGGGGCCCGGCGGCGGGCGCCGGGACCGGGGCGCGACACCACGTCGCGCATCCGCCCCACGTCGTGTCCGTCGGCACAGCGCAACTCGAGGCGCACCGGGGCACCGCAGTCACGGTGAGTGACGGTCAACAGCGAACCCTCGGCGTCGGCGAGGTACCGGTCACCCCACCCGAGCACGGCCACCAGGACCGGCCAGAGGTCCAGGCCCTTCTCCGTCAACCGGTACTCGTGGCGCAGCCGGCTGCCCGGCTCCCGGTACGGCTCGCGGCGCAGCACGCCCTGCTCGACCAGGCCGGCCAGTCGCTTGGTCAGCACCTGCCGCGGAATGCCGGTGCGCACCCGCATGTCGTCGAAGCGGCGGATGCCGGTGAACACCTCGCGGAGCACCACAACGGTCCACCGCTCACCGAGGATCTCCATGGCGCGGGCGATGGTGCAGTTCTCCACCGACCAGTCCAGAGCTGCGGGTCGCATCCGACCAGGCTAGGTCTCGTTGACAGACTCAGCAACCTGCTGCCAGGCTGCGTCCATGACGCAGACTCAGGAGCCAGCGCGCAGCCGTACCTTCACCTGGGCGGACCCGGCGGTCAACGCCGCTCAGCTCGGTCGACGCAGTGGCCTCGACATGCTCCGCGCGATGATCGCCGGCGAGCTGGCCGCACCACCGGTGATGCACCTCATCGACATGACCCGGATGGAGGCCGACGAAGGCCGGGTGGTCGTCGAGCTGACCCCGCAGGAGTTCCACTACAACCCGCTCGGCAGCGTCCACGGTGGCGTGCTCTCCACACTGCTGGACACCGCGGCGGCCTGCGCCGTGCAAACCACCCTGCCGGCCGGCGTCGGCTACACCTCGCTCGACCTCAACGTGAAATTCCTCCGCCAGGTCACCGTCGACAGCGGCACGCTGCGCTGCGAGGGCACGGTGCTGCAACGCGGCCGCCGCACGGCCCTGGCCGAAGCCCGCATCACCGACGCCACCAACCGCCTGATAGCCCACGCCACCAGCACCTGCCTACTCCTCCCCCAACCCTGACCCCCACTGCCCCCTCCCACCCCACTCACTGCGTTGATCATGGGGTTAGCGGGCGATTCGAAGATCGACAGACCCGCCAACCTCATGATCAACAAGGGCTAGAGGAGTGGGGGGCGGGGTGGGGTGGGGTGGGGGTGGGCAGGGGGTGGGGTGGGTTAGCGGGGGGCTAGGCGGGCGGCTCGGGCTGCGCGCTTCTCTTCGAAGCGGGTTGCGGCGCGGTCCAGGCCCTCCAGTTGGGTGGCCAGTTGCTCGCGGGCGGCTTCGCCGTCGGCGTCGAGACCTGTCACGTTGAAGACGTCCCACTGGCGCAGCACCGGCTGGAGCACATCGTCACGGTGCTGGCGCAGGTCGTAGATGCCGGCCAGGGCGATCGCCACCGACTTGCGGGCGAAGCCGTCGATGCCGCTGCCCGGCATCTGGAAGTCGGCCACCACGTCGGCGACGGCCCGCATGGCCTGACTCGGGGCCAGCTCGAACGCGGCGGCGAGCAGGTTGCGGTAGAAGACCATGTGCAGGTTCTCGTCGGCGGCCACCCGGGCCAGCAGCGCCTCGCAGGCGGGATCGCCGGTGGCCTTGCCGGTGTTGCGGTGCGAGATGCGGGTGGCCAGCTCCTGGAACGAGACGTACGCCAGCGAGTGCAGCACCTCGTCGCCGTGGGCGTTCGTGTACCCCTCGGACATGTGCGTCATCCGGGCCCGCTCCAACGCCACCGGGTCGACCGCCCGGGTGACCGTCAGGTAGTCGCGGATCGCGACACCGTGCCGGCCCTCCTCCGCGGTCCACCTGTGCACCCAGGTGCCCCACGCGCCGTCCCGGCCGAACAGGGTGGCGATCTCGTGGTGGTACGAGGGCAGGTTGTCCTCGGTCAGCAGGTTCACGATCAGCGCGGTGCGGGCCACGTCGGGAATCGTGGAGTCGGTCGGCGACCACGCCTCGCCGCCGAGCGGCCCGTCGAAGGTCCGCCCCTCGCTCCACGGCACGTACTCGTGCGGGAACCACTCCTTGGCCAGCGAAAGGTGGCGGTCGAGGTTGCGGGCAACCACCGGCTCCAACTCGACGAGGAGCGCGGTCTGGCTCAGTGTGGTGCTCATGGTCACGAGAAACTCCCTACGGTGGCGTAACTTACGCTACCGTAGGTCCCCGCGGCCATGAGCGCCAGTGGGGAGAGTCAGCTGACCGTCGGCCGGAGATCCTCCAGGGGTGGCATCCACTCCTGCGCACCGGCCGTGACCTGCGCGCCAGACCGAATGTCCTTCACCTCGTCCGGCGCCCCGTCGACGCCCGGGAACCAGACGTACGGGATGCCGCGCCGCTCGGCGTAGCGGATCTGCTTGCCGAACTTCGCCGCGCTCGGCGACACCTCGGTGGCGATCCCGCGGGCCCGCAGCGCCGCCGCGATCCGGCCGCTGGCCCCGCGGTGCTCCTCGTCGGCCAACGCCACCAGGACGCAGGTGGGCACCGAGCGGGAGACCGACAGGTCACCCGCTCCGAACAGCAGCCCGAGCAGCCGGGTCACCCCGATCGAGATACCCACCCCGGGGTACGAGACAGCGCCGGCGCTGGCCAGGTTGTCGTACCGGCCGCCGGAGCAGATCGAGCCGAACCGCTCGTAGCCGCGCAGTTGGGTCTCGTAGACGGTGCCGGTGTAGTAGTCCAGGCCGCGGGCGATGCGCAGGTCCGCCACGCAGAGGCCGGGCGAGTGCTCGGCGGCGGTCTGCACCACCCGGACCAGCTCCTCGATGCCCTCGTCCAGCAGCGGGTCGCTCACCCCGAGCGCCCGCACGGCGTCGGCGAACGACGCGTCCGGTGCGGAGATCTCGGCCAGCGAAAGGCACGCCTTGGCCTGCGCCTCGCTCGCCCCGGCGGTCTGGGCCAGCAGGTCGGCCACCTTCACCGGGCCGATCTTGTCGAGCTTGTCGATCGCCCGCAGCGCCGCCTCCGGGTCGGTGAGCCCGATGCCCCGGTAGAAGCCCTCGGGGATCTTGCGGTTGTTGACCTGGATGGTCACCGGCGGGATCGGCAGCGACCGCAGCGCGTCCCCGATGACAAGCGGCATCTCCGCCTCGTGGTGGGGCGCCAGGGTGTCCCGGTCGACGATGTCGATGTCGGCCTGGACGAACTCCCGGTAGCGCCCCTCCTGCGGCCGCTCCCCCCGCCACACCTTCTGGATCTGGTAGCGACGGAACGGGAAGGTCAACTTGCCGGCGTTCTCCAGCACGTAGCGGGCGAACGGCACGGTCAGATCGAAGTGCAGGCCGAGCTGGTCGTCGCCGCCCCCGCTCTCGGCGTCGGCGTGCAGCCGACGGATCACGTAGACCTCCTTCGAGGTCTCGCCCTTGCGCAGCAACTGGTCCAGCGGCTCCACCGCGCGGGTCTCCAGCGGCGCGAAGCCGTACAGCTCGAACGTGGTCCGGATCTTGTCGAGCACGAACTGCTCGATCATCCGCTGACCGGGGGTCCACTCCGGGAAGCCGGAGATGGGCGTGGGCTTGCTCATCGGCGTACTCCTTGCGGTGCCGCGCCCACGGCGCGGTGGTGTCGTGGGTCCGCGCGCGGCGCGGACGGGAGATCTAGAGGCCCCGGGTGGGAGCGGCCGGCGACGTGCCGGCCACCTCGATGAGGTACGGGTTGCTGGCGCGCTCGCGGCCGATGGTGGTGCTCGGGCCGTGGCCGGGCAGCACGACGGTGTCGTCGGCCAGCGGAAGGACCTTGTCGCGCAGGCTGGTGAGCATGGCCGGCATGCTCCCGCCCGGCAGGTCGGTACGGCCGATCGACCCGGCGAAGAGGACGTCGCCGGACAGGCAGATCTCGTCCGCCTCCCAGCCCGAGCCCGCGCCGGGCAGCCGGAACAGCACCGACCCGCCGGTATGGCCCGGGGCGTGGTCGACGGCGATCTCCAGGCCGGCGAGGCTGAGAGTGGCGCCGTCGGTCAGCTCGGCCACGTCGTCCGGCTCGGTGTAGCTCAGCCGGCCGCCGAAGAGCGACGTCAGGTCGGCGGAGAGGCCCTTGGCCGGGTCGGCGAGCATCTCCCGGTCGCCGGGGTGCACGTACGCGGTGACGCCCCGCGCGCCGCACACCGGCGCGACCGAGAAGGTGTGGTCGAGGTGGCCGTGGGTGAGCAGCACGGCGGCCGGATGCAGGCGGTGCTCGGCGAGCAGCGCGTCGAGCTGGTCGAGCACCCCGATGCCGGGGTCGACCACCACGCACTGCTCCCCCGGCGCGGTGGCAACCACATAGCAGTTGGTGCCGAAGGCGTCCGCGGGAAAGCCGGCCACGAGCACGGGCGCTGTCCTTTCGTCGAACGGCTGTCGTCCTGCCCAGCAGCCTAACGGGCGCGCCGAGCGAGTTTGTCGCGTCCGTCCCGCGGGCCCCGTGGGGCACAGTGACATCGCCCGATAAGCGCTGCTCGGGACGGGGTGGACCTCGTACACCACTTTCCCAGTCACTAGCCGTACACTCTGGCGGGCGTGTGGCGCGGCACACGTGACGCCCGGACGGGCCGGGACGTCCGGCCGCCGGCGACGACCAGGTAGAGGAAAGGGGAGCACCTGTGGCTTCCAGCAGGGACCGGCAGCGCAAAATGGCGCGGGCCAAGCTCGACCGGCAGTTGGCTCGCCGGGCCGCCGCCACGCGGCGACGTCGGCAGATCCAGGCCGGTGTCGGTGCCGCCCTGATCCTGGTGCTGGTCGTGGCCGGCTCCGCCTGGGCGCTCGGGGCGTTCGACTCCGACCCGAAGCAGAACACGGCCACCGGGGACACCTGCCTCTGGACGCCGCAGGACGCGGCGGCCAACACCAACCTCAAGGACGTCGGCACGCCGGAGAGCAAGGGTCTGCCCACCGAGGGCACCCGGGCGATGACCGTGACCACCAACCAGGGCGCCCCGATCACCGCGGAGCTCAACCTGACCAACTCGCCCTGTGCGGCGGCGAGCATCGCGCACCTGGCGAGCCGGTCGTTCTACGACAACACCAAGTGCCACGAGATCACCGCCGACGGCGCGCTGCGCTGCGGCGACCCGAGCGGCACCGGCCTCGGTGGGCCGACCTACTCGTTCTACGACGAGGAGCTGCCCACCGTGCCGTCAGCGGCACCGTCGGCCAGCCCGGCCCCCGGCCAGCCGCCGACGTACCCGAAGGGCACCGTGGCGATGATCGCCAACCCGCCGGGCAGCAACGGCAGCCAGTTCCTGATCTTCTTCAAGGACTTCACCACCACCGACCCGAAGTTCCCGGTGATCGGCCGGGTGACCGGCGGGCTGGACGTGGTGGAGAAGATCGGTGCCCTCCCGACCGTGGACAATGGGACCGGGGCCAAGGTCAAGCCCAGCACCGACGTGACCATCCAGAGCCTCACCGTCGGTGAGCCGGTCACCGCGGCGGCACCGGCGCCGTCGGCCTCCGGCGCGCCGGCCAGCAGCCCCAACGCCGGCTGACCGGCCGCCACCACCCACACCCAAGCGGCACCCAGCAGCAGACAGCCAGGAGGATCCAGGCGTGACGTCCACCAGAGAGCGGCAGCGCGCGGCGGCACGCGCCCGGCTCGAGAAGGAGATGGCCGAGCGCGCGGCCAAGGCCCGTAAGCGCCGGCAGACCCGGGCGATCATCAGCGCGGCCGCCGCGCTGGTGCTCGTGGTCGCCGGCACCGTGTGGCTGGCGGTGAGCCTCGGCGGCGACGACAAGAAGGAGTCCGCCGCACCGGCGGCCGGCGCGGCGGAGTGCGCGTTCAACGCGCTGCCCACCGACAAGCGGCCCCCGCAGATCAAGGACGTCGGGCTGCCGAGCAACCAGCAGTCCGGCACCGGCGTGCAGACCATGACGATCGACACCAACCTGGGCCCGATCACGGCCAAGGTCGACAGGTCGCAGGTCCCCTGCACGGCGGGCAGCTTCACCTACCTCGCGGAGAAGAACTTCTTCGACAACACCAAGTGCCACCGCCTCGTGAGCGAGGGCATCAAGGTGTTGCAGTGCGGCGACCCCAGCGCCACCGGCAACGGCTGGCGGGACACCGACGGCCAGGGCGGCCCGAGCTACCGGATGGCCGAGGAGAACCTGCCGACCGACAAGCGCCCGCCGTACCCGGAGGGTGTCATCGCGATGGCCAAGTCCTCCGAGCCGGGCAGCACGGGAAGCCAGTTCTTCATCGTCTACGGCGACTCGCCGCTGGACCCGGCGTACACGGTGCTGGGCACCATCACCGGTGGCATGGACATCGTCAAGGACGTGGCCAAGGCCGGCGACGACGGGGCGTTCGCCCAGCAGGCCGGCGGCGGCCACCCGAAGAAGGAGGTCATCATCAAGGACCTCACGATGAGCGCGCCGCAGGGCTGACACCCGCGCAGACGACCACGCGCCCGCCGGCTGAGCCGGCGGGCGCTGTCGTGTCCGGGGTACGCGTCAGGCGCCGGAGGTGACCCGGTACGCGTCGAAGACGCCGTCCACCTTGCGGACCGTGGCCAGCAGGTGGCCCAGGTGCTTCGGGTCGGCCATCTCGAAGCTGAACCGGCTCACCGCCACCCGGTCGCGGGTGGTGGTGACGGTGGCGGAGAGGATGTTGACCCGCTCGTCGGAGAGCACCCGGGTGACGTCGGCCAGCAGCTTGTGCCGGTCCAGTGCCTCGACCTGGATGGCGACCAGGAAGGTCGAGGCGGAGGTGAGCTTCCAACTGACCTCGACCACCCGCTCGCTCTGGGCCCGCAGGTCCTCGGCGTTGGCGCAGTCGTCGCGGTGCACGCTCACCCCGCCGGAGCGGGTGACGAAGCCGAACACCGAGTCCGGTGGGACCGGGGTGCAGCAGCGGGCCAGCTTGATCCAGACGTCGCTGACGCCGCGGACCACGACACCCGGGTCGTTGCTGCTCTGGCGGCTGCGCGGTGGCCGGGTGGCGACGGCGGTCTCGGCGATGTCCTCCGCCGCGCCCTCCTCGCCGCCGTACGCGGCCATCAGCTTCTGCACCACCGACTGCGCGGAGACCTGGCTGTCACCGACCGCCGCGTAGAGCGACGCCACGTCGGCCAGGTGCAGGTCCCGTGCGATCGACATCAGCGCGTCGGAGGTGAGCATCCGCTGCAGCGGCATGCCCTGCTTGCGCATCGCCTTGACGATCGCGTCCTTGCCGGCCTCGATCGCCTCCTCGCGCCGCTCCTTGTTGAAGTACTGGCGGATCTTCGTGCGCGCCCGCGGGCTCTTGACGAAGCCCAGCCAGTCCTGTGTGGGGCCGGCCGTCTCGGACTTCGACGTGAAGATCTCGATCACGTCGCCGTTGGACAGCGTCGACTCCAACGGCACCAACTTGCCGTTGACCCGCGCCCCGATGCACTTGTGCCCCACCTCGGTGTGCACCGCGTACGCGAAGTCCACCGGCGTCGACCCGGTCGGCAGCGGGATGACGTCACCCTTCGGGGTGAAGACGTACACCTCCTGGCTGGACAGGTCGAAGCGCAGCGCGTCCAGGAACTCGCTCGGGTCGGCCGCCTCCCGCTGCCAGTCCAGCAACTGCCGCAACCAGGTCATCTCGTCGATGTGCGCGGGCGGGCCGACGATCTGGGTGCCCTTGTGCTCCTTGTACTTCCAGTGCGCGGCGATGCCGAACTCCGCCGTGCGGTGCATCGCGTACGTGCGGATCTGCATCTCCACCGGCTTGCCGGTGGGCCCGATGACAGTCGTGTGCAACGACTGGTACATGTTGAACTTGGGCATCGCGATGTAGTCCTTGAACCGGCCCGGCACCGGCTGCCAGTTGGCGTGGATGACCCCCAACGCCGCGTAGCAGTCGCGCACCGTGTCGACCAGGATCCGCACGCCCACCAGGTCGTAGATGTCGTTGAAGTCACGACCGCGCACGATCATCTTCTGGTAGATCGAGTAGAGGTGCTTCGGCCGCCCGGTGGTCTCCGCCTTGATCTTGGCGGCCTTCAGGTCGGTGCCGACCTTTTGGGTGACCTGCCGCAACAGCGTCTCGCGCTGCGGCTGGTGCTCCCCGATCAGGCGGTTGATCTCCTCGTAGCGCTTCGGGAACAACGTGCCGAAGGACAGGTCCTCCAGCTCCCACTTGATCGTGTTCATACCGAGCCGGTGCGCCAGCGGCGCCAGGATCTCCAGCGTCTCCTTGGCCTTCTGCTCCTGCTTGGGGCGGGGCAGGAAGGTCAGGGTGCGCATGTTGTGCAACCGGTCGGCCAGCTTGATCACCAGCACCCGCGGGTCCTTGGCCATCGCCACGACCATCTTGCGGATCGTCTCGGCCTTGGCCGCGTCACCCAGCTTGACCTTGTCGAGCTTCGTGACGCCGTCGACGAGCAGGGCGACCTCGCCGCCGAAGTCGGCGCGCATCGCGTCGAGGGTGTATTCGGTGTCCTCGATGGTGTCGTGCAGCAGCGCGGCCACGAGCGTGGTGGTGTCCATCCCCAGGTTGCCGAGGATGGTCGCCACCGCGAGCGGGTGGGTGATGTACGGGTCGCCGGACTTGCGGTACTGCCCGGAGTGCCACCGCGCGGCCGTGTCGAAGGCGCGCTGGAGCAACCGGGCGTCGGCCTTGGGGTGGTTGTCCCGGTGGCTCGCGATGAGCGGCTCCAGCACCTCACTGACCTGCGAGGTCTGCCAGGGCGCGTTGAACCGGGCCAACCGGGCCCGCACCCGACGCCCGGTGGGCGCGTTGGACAGCCCGAAGCCACCGCTCGGCGACGGGTCGACGCCGGCGTCACTCGGGAACGGCACCACCACCCCGTCGGCACCGGGGGACGCCTGGACGCTCGGCGGGCCGCTGATCGGATCTGCCGGGCTCTCGCCCGCAGCCCGGCCAGAGCCGCTGCCGGCGCCCGTCACCCGGGCTGGCGCGTCGCCTGCCCGGTCGGTCACCGTGCCGTCAGCGTCGCCTGTCGGGTGCACCGTGCCCTCCGCCGGAGGGACGACATCGTGGGACACCGGCCTCCTCACCGCTCGCCGGGAAAACACCTGCCGAACATTCGGCCGGCCTGGTCTCGCGCCACGCAGACGGCGTACCGCCGGCGTCAGCAATGGGCAATGCTACCCGCACGCACGGTCCGCTGCCGCTCCGCCGGACGGTCGGCGCAGGCTCCGCCCGACGACTCCGCCATCAAACGGTCAATCCGCCACCGACCGGGTCAAACGGTCAGCAGGGCATGGACGGGACGCGGTGCCAACCGCTGGCGCCCACCCAGGAAGCCGAGCTCCAACAGCACGGTGAAGCCGGTGACGGTACCGCCGGCCCGCTCCACCAGGTCAAGCGTCGCCTCGGCGGTGCCGCCGGTCGCCAGCACGTCGTCGACCACCAGCACCCGGTGCCCGGCCGTGAAGGCGTCCTCGTGCACCTCGAGGGTGGCCTCGCCGTATTCGAGCGCGTAGGAGACCGAGTGCGCCGGGCGGGGCAGCTTGCCGGCCTTGCGGACCGGCACCACGCCGACCCCCGCCGCGTACGCGACGGCCGCCGCGACGACGAACCCGCGCGCCTCGATGCCGACCACCACGTCGAAGGCGTCCCGACCGTGGTACGCGACGATCCCGTCGATCACCTCACGGAACGCCGCGCCGTCGGCGAACAGCGGCATCAGGTCCTTGAACATGACGCCCGGCTTCGGGAAGTCGGGCACGTCCAGCACCCGGCTGGCGACCAGTCGGGCGGCCTCCGGGCCGCTGTCCCCGCGCGCCGCGGTGCTGTGGGTCTCCGTCATGGGTGTTTCGCTCTCCTTCAACGACGACGGCGTCCGGCACGCACAGCATGCCGGACGCCGTTCGGGTTTTTCGTGGTGGGTCAGCGCCGCTTGGCGCCACCCGGCCGGTTGCCGCCGCCACCGGGGCGACCGCCCCGGGCGCCGGTCGGCCGCTTACCCGCCGGGCGAGCGCCCACCTTGGGCGCGGCACCGGCCAGCGCGGCAGCGTCCGGGTCGAGCGACTCCTCGGTCGCCTGGCCCTCGGTCGGGCTCACCGCACCCTTGCTGGCGACCTCGCCCCGGGCGAGCCCGCCCCGCCGGGCCTGGACGCGCTTGGCGTGCGCCTGGATCCGCGGGTCGTAGCTCTTGAGCAGGGCCAGCAGCGGCGTGGCCACCAGGATGGAGGTCAGGAACGCCACCGCCATACCGACGAACAGCACCAGGCCGAGGTCCTTCAGCGTGCCGGCGCCGAGCAGGCCGGCACCGATGAAGAGCAGACCGCCGACCGGAAGCAGGGCGACCACCGAGGTGTTCAGCGACCGCATCAGGCTCTGGTTGACGGCCAGGTTGGCCGCCTCGCTGTACGTCTGGTTGTTGTTGGCGGTGATGCCGCGGGTGTTCTCCTGGACCTTGTCGAAGACCACCACCACGTCGTAGAGCGCGAAGCCCAGGATCGTGAGGAAGCCGATGATCGTCGACGGGGTGACCTCGAAGCCGACGAGCGAGTAGATGCCGGCGGTGAGGATCAGGTTGGTGATGAGCGACGCGACCGCGGCGACGGCCATCCGCCACTCGAAGCGCAGGACCAGGTAGACCATCACCAGCGCGATGAAGATGACCAGACCGAGCACGGCGCGCTGGGTCACCTGGCTGCCCCACGCCTCGCTGACCTGGTTGCTGCTGATCTGATCCGGGTTGATCCCCAGGTCCTCGGCGATCTGATCCTTCACCGCGTTCGTCTTCTCGGCGTCGAGCTGCGGCGTGCGCAGCTCGTAGGTGTCACCACCGGTGCCGCCGACCTTCTGGACGGTGGCCACCTTGATGCCGGTGTTCTCCGTCGCGAGGGCCGAGTTGACCTCCCGCTCGGCGTCTTCCAGGGTGCCGACACTTGCCGGCACCTGGAACGAGTTGCCGCCGGCGAACTCGATGCCGAGGCTGAAGCCACGCAGACCGAAGCTGAGCAGCGCGATCAGGATCAGGGTCCCGGCGACGCCGAACCAGAGCTTGCGGCGGCCGACGATGTTGAGACCGGCCTCGCCGTTGTAGAGGCGGCTCGCCAGACCGTTTTGAGCCATCTCAGGCCTCCTTGGCGCGCGGGTTGCGGGGCTGAGTCTGAGTCGGCTGGTTGCGGGCCGGCAGCGCCCGGCCCAGACCGCTGACCCGCGGGGACAGGAACGCCCGGGTGCGGGCGAACATCGTCATGATCGGGTGCCGGAAGAGGAAGACCACGACCAGGTCCAGCACGGTGGCCAGACCGAGAGCGAAGGCGAAGCCCTTGACCGTGCCGACCGAGACCACGTAGAGCACCACGGCGGAGAGCAGGGTGATCGCGTTGGCCGAGATGATCGTCCGGCGGGCCCGGATCCAGGCGCGCGGCACCGCGCTACGTGGACTGCGGCCCTCGCGGATCTCATCTTTCAGTCGTTCGAAGTAGATGACGAACGAGTCCGCCGCCACACCTAGTGAGACGATCATGCCAGCGATGCCGGCGAGGGTGAGCGTGAAGCCGATCTGCCGGCCGAGCACCACGAGCGCGCCGAAGACGAGCAGCGCGGAGAGGATGAGGCTCAGGAAGATCACCGAGCCAAGCAGCCGGTAGTAGAAGAACGAGTAGATGATGACCAGCAGCATGCCGATGCCGGCGGCGAGCAGACCGGCGCGCAGGTGGCTGGCGCCCAGCGTGGCGGTGACGTTCTGCGCCTCCTGCTGCTTGAAGGTCACCGGCAGCGCGCCGTAGCGGAGCTGACCGGCGAGCGTGCTCGCGTCCTTCTGGGTGAAGCTGCCGGTGATCTGCGAGTTGCCGGTCAGCACGCCCTGGATCTCCGGGGAGGAGACGATCTTGTTGTCCAGCACGACGGCCACCCGGCACTTGCCGTCCTGCCCGAGCGCGGTGGCGTCGCAGGCCTGACCCTCGTTGGTGAACGACTCGCGGGTCAGGCCGGTCCACTTGCCCTGCCCGTCGCCGGTGAAGTCGAGGCTGACCACCCAGGCGTTGGTCTGGTCGAGCACCGCGTCGGCGTCGGACACGTCGGTGCCCAGCACCTTGGCCTGGTCGAGCAGGTACTTCGAGGCGCCGTCCTCGCAGGAGACGACCTGCTGCTTCGCGTCGGAGATCGACGCCGGGGGACGCTCGTCGAGCTGCTTGCAGCCGATGGTCGGCACGTTGAACTGCATCTGCGCCGACAGCACGGCGACCTCTTGCGGCGACAGCGTGCCGAACGGCTTGAGCTTGTCGGCGAGCGACGGGTCGGCGCTCAGGTCGGCGGGCGCCTGCAACCCGCTGGCGGCCTGCCAGGCGGGGGCGCCGACCTTCTGCTCGACGGCCTTGCGCTGCTCCTCGATGCTGGCCGACACCGGCTCCGCGCTGGCACTGGCGCTGGGCGCGGCACTCGCCGAGGCCGAGGCCGAGGCGGACGCGGAGGGAGTCGGCGTGGCGCTGGGCGCCGGGGCCATCCCACCCTGACCGCCGCTGGGCGACGAGGTCACCTTCGGCGCGCCGCTGCCCGACGGGGTCGGGGTCGCGCCGGCGGACGGAGTCGCGCCACCAGAGGGGGTCACGCTGCCGGGCGGGGCGGGCGTGGCCGGTGGCGGCACGGCGGCCGTCCCGCTGCCGTCGGCGCCCTTGAGCACCTTGCGGAAGCGCAGCTCCGCGGCGTTGCCCACGTTGTCCAGGTTGCGGTTCTCACCGGGCAGGGAGATGACGATGTTCCGGTTGCCCTCGGTGACCACCTCGGCCTCGGCCACGCCGAACGCGTTGACCCGGCTCTCGATGATCTGCCGAGCCTCCTCGAGATTCTCCGCCGTCGGGGCCTTGCCGCCGATGCTGTTTCTCGCCTCCAACGTCACCCGGGTGCCGCCGATCAGGTCCAGACCGAGCCGAGGCTCGAGCCGGTCCTGGAAGCTGCCCTTGGCGCCGCCGGAGAAGAACACCAGAAGATAGAGGACGACGAAGATGAACCCGAGCACGGCGAGCTGCCGCCCGGGGCGCATCTGTCCCTGAGGTGGTGCCACGGCTGTCCTGTCTCCCTGTGCGGTCGCGCCGCTGTGCGCAGCGGCGGCGGTGTCGGGCCGGCGGTCCCGGCTGACGGGTCTGACCTGAGCCGACGAGATGCCGACACCTGGCCCGGACACGCCAGCGTGGAACGCCGACCGTCACGGGTACGTGCCGACGCCCGGCGTCGACCCAACTATCCAGTTTTACTGCCTGGTCCGCTGCCCCGTCGGGCGCGGTGGCCCGGAGGTCGGCCGACCGGCCGTACGCCGGACCCGCCATCCCCCGGGAGCAGGGGTCATTCCTTGATGGTGTCGGCGTCCTCGCTGACCGGCTCGCTCGGCAGCTCCGCGCGGGTGGTCACCCGGGCGATGGCGGCGCGGGCGTAGCGGGTCTGCACGCCCGGGGCGACCTCGATCAGGACGGTGTCGTCCTCGATGCCGGTGACCGTGCCGTAGAGCCCGCCGATGGTGACGACCTCGTCGCCCGGGCCGAGGCCGGACTGCATCGACTCGGCCTCACGGCGGCGCTTCTGCTGGGGTCGGATCATCATGAAATACATGACACCGAAGAGCAGGACGATCATCAGGATCGGCGTGATGCCGCCGCCCGAGGGGCCCGCTGCTATGTAGTTCACGGTTACTGACCTTCCCACTGGCCACCGGCCCGGCGCTTGGGGCGCCGGAGCGGAGGCGGAATCTCACGTCCTGTACAGACCGCGGCGAAGTCTAAACCCTGCGCCTGAGAACGCCGAATGCGGCACAGATCACGTTCCTATCACGGCTGATCGGCATCCATCGAGAACAGATCGGGCACAGGTGGACTATCCATGCCAAAGGTACCATTCGGCGGAGTACGCCCCAGATGCCGCCAGGCGGCCTCCGTGGCCACCCGCCCCCGTGGGGTACGAGCCAACAGACCGGCGCGGACCAGGAAGGGCTCGCACACCTCCTCGACCGTGTCCGGCTGCTCCCCCACCGCCACGCCAAGGGTGGACAGACCCACCGGGCCACCCCGGAACGAGTCGACCAACGCGGTCAGCACCGCACGGTCCAGCCGGTCCAACCCGAGCGCGTCCACGTCGTACACGATCAACGCGGCACGGGCGGTGTCGACATCGACCACCCCGTCGGCCCGCACCTCGGCGTAGTCGCGGACCCGGCGCAGCAGCCGGTTGGCGATCCGCGGCGTGCCCCGGGACCGACCGGCGATCTCGGTCGCGCCCTCGGGGGTGATCGGCACACCGAGGATCCGCGCCGACCGGTGCAGCAGCGTCTCCAGATCCGCCGGGGCGTAGAAGTCGAGGTGGGCGACGAAACCGAACCGGTCCCGCATCGGCCCGGTCAACAGACCCGAGCGGGTCGTCGCGCCGACCAGGGTGAACGGCTCGACGTCCAGCGGGATCGCCGTCGCCCCCGGCCCCTTGCCGACCACCACGTCGACCCGGAAGTCCTCCATCGCGCTGTAGAGCAGCTCCTCGGCCGGACGTGCGATGCGGTGGATCTCGTCGATGAAGAGCACGTCCCCCTCGGCGAGACTGGTCAGGATCGCCGCCAGGTCGCCGGAACGCTCGATCGCCGGGCCACTCGTCACCCGGATACCCGCGCCCAACTCGGCGGCGACGATGTTGGCCAGACTCGTCTTGCCCAGGCCGGGTGGGCCGGAGAGCAGGATGTGATCCGGCGGCGAACCCCGCCGCATCGCGCCCTGCAACAACAGGTCGAGCTGATCACGCACCCGGTCCTGGGCGATGAACTCGGCCAACCGCCTCGGCCGGACCGTGGCCTCCGCGTCCCGGTCCGCGTCACTGACGTACGCCGAGACAAGCCCGTCGGTCTCGCTCACCGTGCCCTCTTCACTCGCGACCGCGGGGCTCGCGACCCCGACGCGCTCCGCGCGCGCACCGCGCCGCCCTCAGTCGCCGCCGGGGCGCTCATCGGGTCCGACCCAGCAGACGGATGGCCTGCTTGAGCAGGACCGGCACCGGCGGCGTCTCACCCTCGATCGTCTCGGCCACCGCGGCGACCGCCTGATCGGCCTGGCCGGCCGTCCAACCCAGGCCGACCAGCGCCTGCCGGACCTGGTCGGGCCAGCTGCCGCGGGTCACCCCGCCCACCCCGTCGGCGCCGATCGGCACCGGGCCGATCCGATCACGCAGCTCCAGCACCAGGCGCTCGGCGCCCTTCTTGCCGATCCCGGGCACCCGGGTCAGGGCGGCCGTGTCGGCGTTCGCGATCGCCTTGCGCACCGCGTCCGGGCTGTGCACGGCAAGGACCGCCTGAGCCAGTCGCGGGCCCACCCCGCTGGCCGTCTGGAGCAGCTCGAACAGCGACTTGGCGTCGTCGTCGGCGAAGCCGTAGAGGGTGAGCGAATCTTCCCGCACGATCAGGCTGGTGGCGAGCCGGGCGACCTGGCCGACCCGCAGCTCCGCGAGGGTGCCGGGGGCGCAGTGCACCGCGAGGCCGACACCGCCGACCTCGATCACGGCCTGGTCCGGACCCGTCGCGGTCACCGTGCCGCGCACGCTGGCGATCATCGCGCTCCTCCTCGTCGTGCCCGGTCGGCCGCCGCGGCCAGCTTGGAACGGGTCCCACCGCGCCACACGTGGCAGATGGCCAGGGCCAGCGCGTCGGCGGCGTCGGCCGGCTTCGGCGGCTCGGCCAGCCGCAACAGCCGGGTGACCATCGCGGTCATCTGCGCCTTGTCCGCCTGACCGGAACCGGTCACGGCCGCCTTCACCTCGCTCGGCGTGTACGTCTGCACCGGCAGGCCGGCGCGCGCCCCGGCCAGCACCGCGATGCCGCTGGCCTGCGCGGTGCCCATCACCGTACGCACGTTGTGCTGGCTGAACACCCGCTCGACGGCGACGCTCTCCGGCTGGTGCTCGGCGACCAACTTGTTCAGCGACCGGTCCAGGTGCAACAGGCGCAGCGCCAGGTCGTCGGCCGGGTCGGTGTAGACCACGTAGTAGGCGATCAGAGTGCAGGGACGCCCCGGCACACCCTCGACCACGCCCACCCCACACCGGGTCAGCCCCGGGTCGACCCCCAGCACCCGCACGCCGCCCCCTCCCCAGCCGTCAGCAGTACGTGTGTTCGACACCCTAACCGGCGCTCTTCCCACCAGCCCCACGGGACACGCCCTCCCGCCCCGCGCTCGACCGGCCGGGAGCGGGGTTCCGGAGCGCCAGCCGCAAGGTCACGCTCGATCCGGGATGTAGTGGCAACGAAGCACCAGGAGACAACTACATCCTGGATGCTGCGCGATCTTGCGGCGCGGGGGCGGGTGGGCCACACAGCTTTGGGGCGGAGTATGTGTCGCTGGCCCATGTGCCGGGGAGCACACAGCTCGTAACTTCTTGCGCCATGACGGCAGAACCCGTGGCGGTCCCCCACGTCGTGCAGATCGACCTCGCCGGTCGGACCGCCCTGGTCACCGGGGGTGGTAGCGGCATCGGGCGGGCGTGTGCCAGGCGGCTGGGGGCGGCCGGCGCGAAGGTGCTCGTGGTGGATCGCGACCTGCAGGCGGCCAGGGCGGTGGCTGCCGAGGTCGGTGGCCGGGCCGAGGGTGTGGACCTGTCCGACGCCGCGGCGGTGGACCGCCTCGACGTGGACGTGGACATCGTGGTGAACAACGCCGGGCTCCAGCACGTCGCGCCGCTCCAGGACTTTCCCGTCGAGCGCTTCGAGTACATCCACCGGGTGATGGTGGAGGCGCCGTTCCTGCTGATCCGCCGGGCGCTGCCGCACATGTACGCCCGGGGCTGGGGTCGAATCGTCAACATCTCCTCCGTGCACGGGCTGCGCGCGTCGCCGTACAAGGCGGCCTACGTCTCGGCCAAGCACGCCCTGGAGGGGCTGTCGAAGGTGGTGGCGCTGGAGGGAGCCGCGCACGGGGTGACCGCCAACTGCATCAACCCGGCGTACGTACGCACCGCGCTCGTGGAGAGCCAGATCGCCGACCAGGCGGCCAGCCACGGCATCGACGAGGCCGAGGTGATCGAGAAGATCATGCTGGCTCGGGCCGCGATCAAGCGACTGATCGAGCCGGAGGAGGTCGCCGAGCTGTTGGCGTACCTCTGCTCGCCGCCGGCGGCGTTCATCACCGGCGCGTCGATCGCCCTCGACGGGGGCTGGACGGCCAACTAGTGGGGCTGAGCACAATGTCGACCATGTCATCGCCGGTGGAGTTCCTGGAGCTGCTCGCCCGTGAGGCCGCGGCGGTCGAGTTCGAGGGACCGCTGGTGGCCGCGCGGGCCGCGGGGCTGCCGCCGGAGCGGCTGGCGGAGCTGGAGCAGGCCAGGTCGGTGGCGTTGCGGGTCCGCGCGCTGTTGGAGCGTCGCCGCCGCCGGGAGACCGAGCTGTCCGGCCTGTACGACACGGTCAGCGACCTGGCCGGGTTGCGCGACCTGGACGACGTGCTGCGGGCGATCGCGCACCGGGCCCGCAACCTGCTCGGCGCGGACGTGGCCTACATGACGCTCAACGACGACGAGCGCGGCGACACCTACATGCGGGTGACCGACGGGTCGGTCTCGGCCCGCTTCCAGCGGCTGCGGCTGCCGATGGGCGCCGGCCTGGGCGGTCTGGTGGCCCAGTCCGGCGCGCCGTACGTGACCGCCAACTACGGCGAGGACGCGCGCTTCCACCACACCGGTGAGATCGACGCCGGGGTCGGGGAGGAGGGCCTGGTGGCGATCCTCGGGGTGCCGCTGCGGCTCGGTTCCACCTCGATCGGCGTGCTCTACGCGGCCAACCGTTCGGCTCGGCCGTTCGTCCGCGAGGAGGTGGCACTGCTGGTGTCGCTCGCCGCGCACGCCGCGGTGGCGATCGACACCGCCCGGTTGTTGACCGAGACCCGTTCGGCGTTGGCCGAGTTGTCGGCGGCGAACACCACCATCCGGGCGCACAGCAGCTCGGTGGAGCGGGCCGCGGCGGCACACGACCGGATGACGGCGCTGGTGCTGCGCGGCGGCGGCGTGGAGGACGTGGCGGCGGCGGTGACCGAGGTGCTGGGTGGGGCGCTGCTGGCGTTGGACGCCGAGGGCCGCCGGCTGGCCCGGGTGGGTGAGATCGAGGAGCCGGACCGCGCCGACATCGTCGAGGCGGTGGCCGCGTCGCGGA
The DNA here is from genome assembly GCF_049841595.1 of Micromonospora sp. DT228. NCBI lineage: Bacteria > Bacillati > Actinomycetota > Actinomycetes > Micromonosporales > Micromonosporaceae > Micromonospora > Micromonospora sp. DT228. The sequence continues at coordinate 92,335 of NZ_JBNCKO010000012.1, read as the reverse complement.
CCGAGGGGCGCAGCGTACGCCGGGGTCCGCTCTGGTACGCGGCGGTGGTGGCCGGCGCGGAGAACCTGGGTGCGCTGGTGTTGCGTCCGGACGACGAGTTGGTCGACGCCGACCAGCGCATCCTGGAACGGGCCGCGTTGGTGACCGCGCTGCTGCTGCTGTTCCGCCGGACGGTCGCCGAGGCGGAGGGGCGGGTCCGGGGCGAGCTGCTGGACGACCTGATCGCCCGTCCGCTGCGCGACACCGACGCGTTGCGCAGCCGGGCCCGCCGGCTCGGGGTGGACCTGGACGCGCCGCACGTGCTGGTGGCGGTGGGCGATGACGCGATCGCCGCGACCGGTTCGGCCCGGCAGCGGGTGCTCTCCTGGGCCACCACGTACGCCTCGGCGCGCGGCGGGCTGGCCGCGGCGCGCGACGGTCGGGTGGTGCTCATGCTGCCGGGGTTGGACGCGGGCGGCAGCGCCCGTGCGGTCGCCCGGGACCTGTCCCGGGTGACCGGCCGTCCGGTGACCGCCGGGGCGAGCGGCCCGTCGAACGGGCCGGCGGCGCTTGCCGGGACGTTCCACGAGGCGGACCGCTGCCTGACGGCGCTGGGCGCGTTGGGCCGGGCCGGCCAGGGGGCGAGCACCGCCGAGCTGGGCTTCGTCGGGCTACTGCTGGGCACGGTCGGTGACCGGGGCGAGACGGACGTGGCCCAGTTCCTCCGCACCACGGTCGGGCCGGTGGTCGACTACGACGCCCGGCGGGGCACGGCTCTGGTGCGGACGTTGGAGGCGTACTTCGGGGTGGGTGGCAGTCTGGCCCGCGCCGCCGAGCAGTTGCACGTGCACGTGAACACGGTGACCCAGCGGTTGGAGCGGGTCGGGCAACTGCTCGGCGCGGACTGGCAGCGGCCCGAGCGGGCGTTGGAGGTGCAGCTCGCGCTGCGTCTGCACCGGCTGCGCGCACCGGCCGGCTGACACACGCCGGCCGGCGACCGCGCCGACCACCGCATGCCCGCTGAGCCGCGTCACGCTCAGCGGACCTGGATGCCCTCCAGCACGGCGTCGACGACCCGCTCGGGCAGCGTCTGCTCGTCCAGCTCCGGATTCCACTGCAGCACCCGTTGGATCAGCATCGGCCCGGTGAGCAGCGCCATCGTCACCTCGACGTCGATGTCGGCCCGGAGCACTCCCTCGTCGATGCCGCGCCGCAGCACCTCGCGCATCAACTGCCGGCGGGGCGAGATGATGTTCTGGTAGAGCTGGAACTGATCCGCACTGCGGTTCACGGCGGGCGCCAGACAGGGCATGATCTTCGCCGCGCGCGGGTCGACGTTCTTGCCGATCGCGCCGACAAGCAGCACCAGGTCGTCGCGGACGGAGTGCCCGGTCGGCTGGGCCAGGACACCCTTGAGCCGGCGCAGCGCGTCCAGCAGCAGGGCGTCCTTGCCCGCCCAGCGGCGGTAGATGGTGGCCTTGCCGACCCCGGCGCGAGCGGCGATCGCCTCGATCGAGAGCGCCTCGATGGTGCTGCCCTCGGCGAGCAGGTCGAGGGTGGCCTCGATGATCGCCTCGTCGGCGCGGATGCTCCGCGGCCGCCCGGGCGACCGCGGAGCATCGGCGGTGGACGTCATGTCCGACATTCTTCCCGCACCTACGCCGTACCGGCCAACTCGGGCTCGGCAACCGGGGCCGCCGGGGCGACGCTGGTTTCCTCCCGACCCGGCATCCAGCGCAGCACCACGATGATCCCGAGCGCGGCGATCACCGCGGAGAGCCCGGCCGCCCAGTGCATCGCGGTGACGAAGGCGTCGTTGGCCGCCGAGATCAGCGTCGGCGCCGCCGGGCCGAGCTGGCCCGCCGCCGCGTACGCGCCGGAGATCGACTCGTTGGCCGCGTCACGGGCCTGCGGAGGCAGGCCGGTCAGCGCGTCACCGATGTCGCTGCGGTAGACCGCGGAGAGCACCGAGCCGAGGACGGCCACGCCGAGCGCGCCGGCCACCTGGCGGATGGTGTTGCTGACCGCGGAGCCGACGCCGGCCTTCTCCCGGGGCAGCGCCGACATGATCGACTCGGTGGCGGGCGGCATGATGTTCGCCATTCCGGCGCCCTGGATGAGGAAGACGAGCAGCACGATCCAGATCGGGGTGGAGGCGCCGATGAACACGAAGGCGCCGAGTGACACCACGGTCAGCGCCAGCCCGACCGTGGCGACGGCCTTACCGCCGTAGCGGCGGACCATCGCGGCGCTGCGCGGCGCGAAGATCAGCTGGGCGCCGGCGAAGGGCAGGAAGAGCAGACCGGTCTGCAGCGGGCTGTAGTCGCGCACGAGTTGCAGGTAGAACGAGCCGAAGAACATCGAGCCCATGGCGGCGAAGAACACCAGGCCGACGATGGCGACCGGCGCGGCGAAGCGGGGCACCCGGAACAGCCGGACGTCCAGCGACGGGTGGTCGCTGCGCCGCTCGTGCTGCACGAACCAGCCGAGCACCGCGATGCCGACCAGGATCGAACCCCAGGCCAGCGGGCGGTCGAAGCCGTGCTCGCCGCCGTCGATGATGCCGTAGGAGAGGGCGACCAGGCCGACCACGGAGAGCAGGACGCCGAGCACGTCGATCCGGCCCGGTCGCGGGTCACGCGACTCCGGGACCAGCAGTCCCACCAACACCACGCCGGCCACGACCACCGGCACGTTGATCAGGAAGACCGAGCCCCACCAGAAGTGCTCCAGCAGCGCGCCGCCGAGGATCGGGCCGATGGCCACGGCGAGACCGACGGCGCCGGCCCAGACACCGATGGCGCGACCGCGCTCGCGCGGGTCGAAGACGTTGGAGATGATCGAGAGCGTCACCGGCATGATGGCCGCGCCGCCGACCCCCATCAGGGCGCGGGCCGCGATGAGCTGGCCGGGGCTCTGGGCGTACGCGGAGAGCAGCGACGCCAGGCCGAACAGCACCAGACCGATCATCAGGAAGCGCTTGCGGCCGGCGCGGTCGCCGAGCACCCCGAAGGTGAACAGCAGCCCGGCGAAGACGAGCGTGTAGGAGTTGATGGACCACTCCAGCTCGCCCTGGCTGGCGCCGAGGCCGTGCACCGGGTCGGCCAGCGTGCGCAGGGCGACGTTCAGGATCGTGTTGTCGAGAACGACCACGAGGAGGCTGATCACCAGCACCCCCAGGATCGCCCACCTCCTCGGGTGGCCGGTGTTGTTGTGCAGCTCCATGCCTGGTTTTCCCCCCACGCTTTTCCCGCGCCGCAATACGATACGGGTCAGACTCGTAACGCGGGTCAGCCTACGGCGCGTATTAACGATACGGCACCGATCCGTATCGTATGTGGTGGGCATCACGCCCGGTAGCGACGGCCAGGCAGGCGGCGACGGCGCTCGGCAGCGAGTCGAGACGCCGCGCCGGAGCGGTGAGTGGCTCGATCCAACCCGGCCCCGCGCCGTACACCCGCAGGCGGGGGAAGTCCCGGGCAAAACGCACCAGACGGTACGCGCGGCCGGTGACCGGCGTCTGCGACCAGAGCACCACTGTGTGCGGGCTGGCCCGGTACACCGCACGGGTCAGCGCCGGCCAGGGCAGCGCGGGACCGAGGTGCAGACAGCCGCGACCCTGCTCGCGCAGCGCGGCGGCGAGCGCGTGTAGACCGAGGCAGTGCGCCTCCCGCTCGGCCCCGGCCACCAGCACCCCGCCGGTGGGCAGCGACCGGCCCGGCTCCCGGCGGTACACGTCCAACCCGACCCGGACGCCCTCGCAGAGAGCGTGCTCGACGGCGACCTCGGCGGCGGTACGCCCCGACAGCCGGGCCAGCAACGGACGACAGACCTGCTCCCAGAGCGCCGGTACGCCCCAGGCCTCGGCCAACTCCAGCATCAGCGTGGCGACGGCGTTGCCGTCCAGGTCCTCGGCGGCCAGCGAGACCTGCTTGTGCGCGATCTCCACGGTCTCCGCCGGCATCGGCTCGGTCAGCACCAGACGTACCCCCGGATAGACGTTCCCTACCCGGGGGTTCGCTGAAACGGGGCGCGGTGGATGCGCCGGCGCGGGATTTACCGACGGCGGGTCGCCAGCCGGCGGCCACCGCGACGGCGCCGCCCCGGCTGCCGAGCGGAACGGCTCGTCAGCTGGCGACGGCCCGCTCCCAGGGACGAGGAGCGCTGATCTTGGCCCAGCTCGGACCGAAGGTCATTCGGCGCAGCGGTGACACGACGTCGCAGAGGCTGAACCAACCCCGGGTCAGGCCCACGTTCACCGGGTTGCTCGTCATGCCCTGTTGGAGGGTCCGCAGCGCCAGGTCGACGGCTTGGAATCCGTACTCGCGCATCTCGGTCTCGTACTCGCCGATCGCGTCCGGCAGCGGCAGGCGGCCGGTGCCGGCCAGCGACAACTGACGGGTGAGCAGGGCGGCGTCGCGCAGTGCGGTGTTGGCGCCGTTACCGCCCGCCGGTGGCATGCCGTGCACGGCGTCGCCGAGCACGGTGACCCGCGAGGGCGCCCAGGGCGCGGGACGGTCGGACGCCTGGAACGGAAACGCGCTCACGTCCTCCGGTGGGCACGCGGCGATCAGTTGGCGGAGCGCGGGGTGCCAGTCCGTGATCAGCCCGGCGACGTAGGACTTCAACTGCGTGCCGTCGAGGCGCTCCGGACGTGAGGGGAACAGTTCGTTACGGGCGACGAACGCGCACAGCAGATAGTCGTCCCCCACCGGCTGCTGGCGTTCGAACACGGAGGTGAAAAGGAAGTACGGCGCACCGGTCAGCACGAGGTTCATGCCGTGGGCCAGCCGGGCGGGCAACCAGGCTCGGGTGTCGTCGTTCAGCGGCAACTTGAGCCCGACTCCCACCGCTCCGGTGTCCCGCTGGGTTGCGGTCGGCAGGTACTGCGCGCGTACCCGGGAATTGATTCCGTCGGCGCCGACCAGGACGTCGCAGGTGACGGACGTCCCGTCGGCGAAGTGCGCGGTGGGGCGACCGTCCGCGGCGAGCTCGTAGCTGTCGAATGTCTTGTCGTAGTGGACGGTGTCGTCGAGTCCGTCGAGGAGAACGCCGCGCAGCGTCTGACGGTCGACCGGGTAGGCCCGTTCCGCGGGGTCGGGATCCTCGGGATACATGAGCGCGTCCTCGACGAGGACCAGCGTGCGCAGGTCCGTGCCCAGGAAGCCGAAACCGCCGCCGGGGCGGCCCGTGGTGTCGGTGAACGCCTGCCACTGTCGGTCGGGCAGGCAGGCACGCAGCGACCGGCTGCCCGCCGGGTTGATCGCCAGCCGATAGCGGTCCGCCCGGTCGTCGCGGCGCCGGTCCCGCTCGTACACGGCGACGGTGCTGCCGTTTTTGCGCAGACCCTGGGCGAGCGCGAGGCCGCCGATGCCACCGCCGACGATGAGTACGTCAATCATGCGTGAGCCTTTCTGGTGAGAAGAGGTCGCACAGTTGGTTGACAACCGACTCGGCCTTCTCCGGACGCAGGCGAATGCCCTTGACGGTGGCGATCACCAGCTCGACGCTGGCAGCGACGTCGAGGTTCACCGACCAGACCTGGTGCTCGATGCCTTCGGTGAAGATCGCCGAAAGCGCGTCGCGCCAACCCTGTTCGTCGCGCTCGATGTCGGCCCCGGTGGACCCGTCACGTCGCGCGCGGAGATCGAGCTCATCGAGCACGACGAACAACTCGGGTCGTTGCGCGACGGCCGCGGCGATCTCACTGAGGTGGCGCCGCAACCGGGCGGCGGGTTCCAGATCGTTGTGCATCGTCGCCTCGAATTGGCTTGTCACGTGCTCGAGCACCGCGGCGATCAGATCGGCCTTGGTCCGGAAGTAGTGGTGCAGGGTGGAGTGGTCGATGCCTGCCGCGGCGGCGATCGGTCGCAGCCGGAACCCCTCGAAGCCGCTTTCTGCGATCGCCGAGAAGGCCGCGTGCACCAGCGCCTGCCGACGGTCGAGCTGTTCAGTCATCCTCAGCCCATCCCCAACCAAGTGGTTGGTTGATAGTTCAGCATCTGTGGGACCACGTGTCAACCACATGGTTGGTGGGCGCCGTCCGACCCGGGTCGGACGGCGCCGGGTCGGACCGGCCGTACAAAGTCGAGCGCGACTAGGCGTAGCTGAACAACGGCGGGAAGACGAGGACCACGATCCAGGCCCACGCCGCGTACACCGGCAGGTAGCCGGTCTGCCACCGTTCGAGCGTGGCGAACGGCGTACGCCGACGGATGAAGGTCAACAGGAGCCACGCCGACCACGCGAGGTTGACCAGCAGGATCAGGTTCTCGCCGAGCGCGGCCGCCCGGTTGGGTGTGCTGCCGTACTCGTCGGTGATGCGCCCGGTGATCTCCAGCAGCACCAGCACGTCGATGGCCAACGCACTGACCACGAGCGCGAGTTGGAGTTTGTCGAACGGGCCGGCCGGGGCCAGCGGATCACGGGCCGAGAGGGAGTAGAGCAGCAGCCCCAGCACCACGACCAGCAACAGGTCGAACAGGATCAACGCCTCGCGCTCGACGTCGATGCCGTGGCTGGTCCAGACCACGGCGACGAGGAAGGCGAGCAGGGCGGCCGTGAAGAGCGGCGTGAACAGCCGGGTCAGCACCGGCGCGATGTTCTCGACGACGCTCTGCTTGGCCTCGACCAGCCACCCGGCCACCACGACCGCGGCCGCGGCGCCGCAGGGCAGGAGCCACTGCGAGACGAACGCCTCCGGGACGATTCCGATGGCCGCGAAGGTGTTGAACAGGAACGCGGCGAGCACGCCGCCGCCGAGAGCCATCAGCACGAAGTAGATGAACCACTCGCCGGTGAAGCGGATGAAGTCCATGCGTCGACGAGACGAGCGCCAGTCGTCGGCGACGTAGGCCAGACCGACCACGAGCCAGAGAGCGATGGGCAGGTGGACGCCGGTGACGACCACGGACTGCGAGTCGTCCGCCAGGGAGTAGGCGTTGGCCGCCACGGCGCCGAGGGCGAACAGCGCCACCAGCACCGCGATCACCGCCGGTCGGGCCTGCCGGCGCCAGGCCAGGAACGCCGCCAGCCAGGGCAGCGCGAACAGGGTGGCGTTCCGGGCGTAGAACGAGCCGTCGTCGTCGAAGCTCAGCCCGAACAGCGCGGGCGCCTTGACGGACACCACCGCGCCCGCCGCGCAGCCGAGCATGACCCACAGGGTGCGGCGGGAGCGCGTGCCGGCGGCCGGGCTGTCGGAGTCGCCGGTCAGCACCAACTGCTTCCACAGACGATCCGAATGCTCCCGGGCGAACTCGCGGGAGAGGTCGTCGAGGCTGCCCATCCGTTTCACCGCGACCAGGAACGCCTCGTCCGGGCTCAGGCCAGCGGCGATGAGCTCGTCCACGGAGCCGCGAAGGTGGTCTTCCAGCTCGTCGGCGTCCACCGCTTGCAGCTCCCTGCGGCGCAGCACGTACTGACGCCACTGCGCGAACTGCGCTTCCAGCTCCTCCGGCCCGTCGTGTGTCGTCATGCGAGGCCCCCCAGCGGGTGCGCCGTCAGCGGCGCGCGGTCGTGCCAGATCTCCCTGAGCGCGCCCACGACCGTGTCCCACTGCCGGCGCTGCTCGGCCAGCTCGGCAAGACCCCGGTCCGTGATGCGGTAGTACTTGCGCCTGCGCTCACCGGCGACCGCCTGCCAGCTCGACTCGAGATAGGCGAGGCGCTCAAGCCGGTGCAGCAACGGGTAGAGCAGCCCCTCGGTCCAGTCCAGCTCACCCCCGGACAGCTCGTTGATCCGTCGGAGGATGGCGTAGCCGTAGCTGTCACCCTCGGCCAGGATGCCGAGCACCATCGGTGTCGCCGAGGCGGCGACCAGATCCTTGGCGACTTTCATGAAGCCTCCCACCCGTAACCCTAGAAGTACGATGCATCGTACTGCTAGGTATGGCTTCACCGGTAACGGGTGGTGTCCGAATTGCCGGCACGGGCGGCTGTGGTGCCCCGAACGGGCACGGTCCGGGTTAGCCTTGGCGCATATGGCTACCTTTCGCAGCGCCTCAGTGCTCCTCTCCGCAGACGGCACCCGCACTCCCGGGACCGCCGCGCTATTCGCCGAACCGGCCCGCAAGGGCGGAACCCCGCCGTGGGCAGGCGACTTCCGACCCGCCAACAGCGCCGGCAACGGCCCCAAGAACGCGATCGGAAAGACCTTCACCCTGGAGCTGCCCGACGGCAGCACCGGCAAAGTCGTGGTCCAGGGCCTCAAGAGCGGCAAGGGCGGCGTCGTCCTGGCGCTGATGGGCGAGGACGCACCACCCTTCTGACCTGTCGCACGGGCGCCCAGGGTTGCCCCCCCGTTTGGGGTCGGCCCGGGGCGCCTGACCACCTGGGCCTGTCGCCGAATAGAAACGCTGGGCTGTCGATGGGTCGGGCGCGACAATGGCCGCTGTGCCGGAGGTCGAAGTCGTCGTCGCCCATCAGGAACGCGCGACCCTGCGCGTCGGCGACGTCTTCCTGAAAATCGACGCTGACCCGGGGCGTACCGACGTCGAGGTCGCGGCGATGGCGCTGGCGCCGGTCCCCACCCCCGAGGTCCGCTGGCACCGGCCGCCCGTGCTCGCGCTGGCCGCCCTGCCCGGTGCGGCGCTCGGTCGCCTCGGCGAGCCGTCGACCGCGTCGCCGGCGGCGTGGGCCGCGGCCGGCGCCGCCGCTCGTACGCTGCACGACGCGCCGCTCCCGCCCTGGCCGGGCCGGGGCCGCGACGAGTTGGCCGCCCGGCTCGACGCCGAGTGCGCGTGGCTCGTCAGCAACGGCGTGCTCCCCACCGACCTGGTCACCCGCAACCGTCAGATCGCCGAGGCGGCGCTCCGCCCGTGGACCCCGGTCTTCGCGCACGGCGACCTGCAGATCGTCCACGTGTTCGTCGACGGTGACGAGATCACCGGCGTGCTCGACTGGTCCGAGGCCGGGCCCGGCGACGCCCTCTTCGACCTCGCCACGTTGACGCTCGGGCACGAGGAGCACCTCGGCGACGTCCTGGCCGGCTACGGCGCCGACGTCGACCTCGACGTGATCCGGGCGTGGTGGTCGTTGCGCAGCCTGCTGGCGATCCGTTGGCTGGCCGAGCACGGCTTCGACCCCTCCTCGCCAGGCTGCGAGGTCGACGTGCTGCGGGCGCGGATGTGACGCGCGTCAGGTGGAGCGGTCGCGGCCGACCCACCCGACTCAGTCCAGTGTGACCACCCAGCGGGCGCCCTCGCCGCGTGCCAGCCGGGCGAACGCCGTGGGCGCCTCGTCCAGCGGGAACGTCCCGCTGACCAGCACGCGCAGATCCAGCGCGCCGTCGGCCAGCTCGGCGGCCAGCACCGGCACGTCCCGCTCCGGGTCGGACGAGCCGTACACCGAGGAGCGCAGGGTGCGGGCGGAGTGGAAGATGTCCAGCGCGCCGAGGCTGACCATGTCGTCCTTGGCGCCCATGCCGACCACCGTCACCACTCCCCCGCGCCGGGTCAGCCGCCAGGCAGCGCGGATGGTGGCGGCGCGGCCGACGCACTCGAAGGCGTGATCGACGCCCCGACCCTCGGTGCGCGCCCGTACCTCCTTGGAGAGCCGGTCGTCGGAGAGCAGGAAGTCGGTCGCGCCGGCGGCGAGCGCCAGGTCCCGTTTGGCCTCGGCGACGTCGACCGCGAGGATCGTCGTGGCGCCGGCCCGGCGGGCGGCGCTGAGCACGGCGAGCCCGACCCCGCCGAGCCCGATCACCGCGACCGACTCGCCGGGCGCGACCCGGGCCGTGTTGTGAACCGCGCCGACACCTGTGAGCACCGCGCAGCCGAGCAGCGCGGCCCGCTCCGGAGGCAGGCCGGCGGGGATCGGGATGACGGCGTTCTCGGGCACCACCACCGCCTCGGCGAGCGCGCCGAGGCCGAGGGTCAGGTGCAGCGGTTGGCCGTCGTCGGTTTCGCCGCGCGGCACGGTCGGGGCCGTGGTGTCGGCGCAGAGCCACGGCTCGCCGTTGCGGCACCACCAGCAGGCCCGACAGGCCGGCGCCCAGTTGAGCACCACCGGGGTGCCGACCCGCAGCCCGCTGCCCGGCCCGACCTCGGCGATCACGCCGGTCGCCTCGTGCCCGAGCACCAGCGGGAATCTCGCCGCGATGGTGCCGTTCACCATGGACAGGTCGGAGTGGCAGACGCCGGCGGCGCGGATCGTCACCCGCACCTCGCCGGGGCCCGGCGCGGGCAGGCGTACCCGCTCGATGCGCAGCTCGGCACCGGCACCGCGCGCGACAAGCGCGCGGACGGTGACCGGCTCGCCGCGGCCCGGCCCGGCCGGGGACCGCTCGGGGGCGCTCATCGCTGGATCGCCTTCAGCTCGCAGAACTCGGCGAGCCCGTGCACGCCCAGCTCCCGGCCCAGGCCGGACTGCTTGTAGCCGCCGAACGGGGCGAGCGGATTGAACGGAGCGCCGTTGATGTCGACCGCGCCCGTGCGCAGCCGCCGGGCCACCGCGAGCGCGGCCTCGGTGTCGGCGGACCAGACCGCGCCGGCCAGCCCGTAGCGGGAGTTGTTGGCGATGGCGACCGCCTCGTCGGTGTCGTCGAACGGGAGGACGGCGAGGACCGGGCCGAAGACCTCCTCCTGGGCGAGCGCGCTGTCGGGGTGCACGTCGGCGAAGACGGTCGGGGCGACGAAGTGCCCCCGGGCCGGCACCGGAGCGTCCGGGCCGCCGGCGACCAGCCGGGCGCCGTCGGCGAGGGCCCGGTCGACGTGGCCGCGTACCCGCTCGACCTGGGCGGCGGAGACCAGCGGGCCGAGCCGCGTGGCCGGATCGAACGGATCGCCGAGCCGGTAGCCGGCCACCGCCGTGGCGACCAGGTCGAGTGCTTCGGCGTACCGGTCGCGGTGCACGAGCATCCGCGTCCACGCGGTGCAGGTCTGCCCGGAGTTGAGCAGGGCGTTGCCGACGCCCACCTTTACCGCGCCGGCCAGGTCGGCGTCGCGCAGGATCACGTTCGCGGACTTGCCGCCCAGCTCCAGCGCGACCCGGGCGATCCGGTCGGCGGCGACCCGCATGATCCGGGCGCCGGTGGCGGTGGAGCCGGTGAACGAGACCAGGTCGACGTCGGGGTGCCCGGCCAGGGCCTCGCCGACCGTCGGCCCGGTGCCGGGGACCAGGTTGAGCACCCCCGGCGGCAGGCCGGCCTCGGTGACCGCGTCGAACAGCAGGTACGCGGTCAACGGGGTCAGCTCACTGGGCTTGAGCACCACAGTGCAGCCGGCGGCCAGCGCGGGCGCCAGCTTCGCCAGCACCTGGTGCAGCGGATAGTTCCACGGGGTGATCGCGCCGACCACGCCGATCGGCTCGCGGACGACGAGTGAGTTGCCGATGCTCTCCTCGACGGGTGGTCGGGCGGCGAGCGCGACGTGGTCACGCAGCACTGTCAACGGCAGCCCGACCTGGACCCGGGTGGCGAACCGGAGCGGCGAGCCCAGCTCCACGGCGATGGTACGGGCGAGATCGTCGGCGCGGGCGGCGAGCGCGGTGTGCAGCCGGTCGAGGTGGGCGGAACGCTCGGCAGGAGCGGTGGCCGCCCAGCCGGGGAAGGCGGCACGGGCCGCGGCGACGGCGCGATCCACGTCGGCCGGGGTGCCGGCGGGCACCTGCCCGACCAGCTCACCGGTGCTCGGATTCTCCACGTCGAGCACGTCGGTGCCGGCGGGAGAGGTCCACTCGCCGCCGATGTGCAGGTGACGCCGGTGGCGCAGGGTGTCGGGCAGCTGCGACGGCGGGGCGGCGAGGTCCATGGCGTCCCTTCGGGGGGTGGTCGACGGGCGATGGCGACGGAGTCGCGGCGGGCGATGGCGACGGGGTCGCGGCGGGCGATGGCGACGGGGTCGCGGCGGGCGATGAAACTAGCGCTGGGAGTTCGGACGCTACCCGTTGGGCCGCCCGGACTCCACCGTGCCGACGCTGCGGGCGTACTCGGCGGCCAGACCGTGCAGCAACGCGTCCAGGCCGAGGGCGAAGGCGCCCTCGTCCACGCTCTGCTGGTGCTCGGCGAGCCGGTGCGCCTGCCGCAGGTGCGGGTAGTGCGCGGCGTACAGCTCCGGGTCCTCGACGAAGCCCCGGGCGAACGAGCCGAGCGCCGACCCGGCCACGAAGTACCGCAGGGCGGCCCCGATGTGGGTGGCGCGGGCGGGCGGCCAGCCGGCGCGTACCAGACCGCCGTAGACGGCGTCGGCCATGGTCAGCGCGGCCGGTCGGCGGCCTGGACCCTGCGCCAGGTACGGCACGATGTTCGGGTGCGCGGTGAGCGCCCGCCGGTACGACCAGGCCCAGTCGCGCAGCGCGGCGGCCCAGTCCCGGCTGGCGAAGCCGCTGGTGTCGACGGCGCCGGTGACCGTGTCGGCGACCGCGTCGAGGATCTCGTCCTTGGTGGCGAAGTGGTTGTAGAGCGAGGGGCCCTGCACCCCCAGGGCGGCGGCGAGTCGGCGGGTGGAGAGCGCGCCGAGCCCGTCGGCGTCGATGAGCGCGAGCGCCGTCTCGACGATCCGGTCGCGGGTGAGCAGCGGCCGTAGAGGTCGGGGCACGTCAGACCTCCTCGGTGTGCGGCGTCCCTCCCCGTGGGAAGCACAGGTTCACGCACCCTATCGCTGACCAGGGGCGGGTAGGCGTCTCCACGAGGGGTCTGGACGAATGAAAACTTACACCGCTAGTTTAAGGGTGACCGGCAGCTCCGACGCCAGGAGGACCACAGTGGATTTCTCGCTTACCGACGAGGAGCGGGCGGTGCGGGACACCGTCCGGTCGTTCATCAGCCGCGAGGTGATGCCCCTGGAAGCCGAGGTGCTCCGCCGGGAGCGGGCGCACCAGCCGGGTTTGGACCACTCCGAGGTGCGCGAACTGCAACTCAAGGCCCGCAAGTTCGGCTTCTGGGGCCTGGCCACCCCCGAGGAGTACGGCGGGATGAACCTGCCGGCCGTACTCCAGTCGTTGATCTGGACGGAACTGGGCCGCACGTTCGTGCCGTTCCGCTTCGGCGGCGAGGCCGACAACATCCTGTTCCACGCCACCGAGGAGCAGAAGCGGGAGTTCCTCATCCCGACCATCGAGGGCGAGCGGCGCTCCTGCTTCGCCATCACCGAGCCGGGGGCCGGCTCGGACGCCGCGAACATCCGGCTCTCCGCGCGCCGCGACGGCGACGACTGGGTCCTGGACGGCGAGAAGACCTTCATCACCGGCGGTCACGACGCGGACTTCGCCATCGTGGTCGCGGTCACCGACCGGGAGAAGGGCGCCCGCAACGGTGGGGCGACCGCCTTCCTGGTGGACCGGACGATGGGTTGGCGCTCGGAGTTCATCCAGACGATGGGTGAGGGCGGGCCCGCGTCGCTCATCTTCGACGGTGTCCGCGTGCCACACCGCAACATCCTCGGCGAGATCGGGCAGGGCTTCACGCTGGGCATGGAGTGGATCGGCAAGGGCCGCTACACCATCCCGTCGCACGCCATCGGCATCGCCGAGCGGGTCCTGCAGATGGCCATCGACTACGCCAACACCCGGGAGACCTTCGGCGCGAAGATCGGCACCAACCAGGCCATCCAGTGGATGATCGCCGACTCGGAGACCGAGCTGGAGGCGGCCCGGTGGCTGGTGCTGCGCTCGGCGTGGACCGTCGATCAGGGCCTGGATCCCCGGCACGCGTCGTCGATGGGCAAGCTCTACGGCGCCGGCATGGTCAACCGGGTGGTCGACCGGGTGCTGCAGATCCACGGCGGCATGGGCTACACCCGTGAGCTGCCCATCGAGCGCTGGTACCGGCAGGTCCGGCTCTACCGGATCTTCGAGGGCACCGACGAGATGCAGCGGCTGATCATCTCGCGGGATCTGCTGCGCGGCTACACGAAGATCGGTGGTCACCTCGCCTGAGGTGGGTCATCCCGTCAACGCCTCCAGCGCCGCGTCCACGTCGGCCTCCGTGGAGTAGATGTGGAAGGAGGCACGGACGCGTCCGGCCCGGACCGCCGCGCGGATCCCGGCCGCCGCGAGGCGCTGCTCCCCGTCCGGCACGTCCACGCTGACGATGGCGCTCTCCCCCGGCGGTCGGCCCAGCCCGGCCAGGAACCGGTTGGCCAACGCCACGTCGTGCTCCCGGATCGCCGGCACGCCGATCTCGGCGACCAACTCCAGGGCGGGCGCCGCGCCGACCCAGCTGAACCAGGCCGGTGAGATGTCGAACCGGCGGGCGTCGTCGGCCAGCCGCAGCGGCGGACCGTAGTAGGAGGCGTGTAGGTCGCGGCCCGCGTACCACCCGGCGGCGTCCGGGCGCAGCCGGTCACGCAACGCCGGAGCCAGATAGGCGAACGCGGTGCCGCGCGGGTTCATCAGCCACTTGTAGCCCCCCACGGCCACCACGTCGGCCCGGCTCCCGTCGAACGGCAGCCAGCCGCACGCCTGGGTCGCGTCCACCACCACCAACGCGCCGTGCGCGCGGGCCGCGTCCACGATCTCGTCGTACGCCGCCACCGCCCCGTCGGCCGACTGCACCAGGCTGAACGCGACCACGTCGGTGTCGGCGTCGATGGCCTCGACCAGAGCGCCCACCGGCACCGTACGAACCGTGACGCCGCGTTCCTCCTGCACCAGCCACGGAAACAGGTTCGAGGTGAACTCGACCTCGGGGACGACCACAGTCGCCCCGGCCGGCAGGGCCGCCGCGACCGGCGCGAGGATCTGCGACACGGCCGCGCCCACCGCGACGTCATCGGCCGGCACCCCGATCAGGCCGGCGAACGCCACACGGGAGGTGTGCACCGACTCGCCCCAGCCCTCCCACGACGTGCGGCCGACCCGCCACGCGCCCAGCGCGTCCTGTAGTGCCGTCCACGCCGGCTCGGGCGGCAACCCGTAGGACGCGGTGTTCAACCAGCCGGGCTCCGGCTGCCACAGCTTCTGCGCCTGCTCGATCTCCATCTCGTCGACGCTAGGCCAGGCGGCGTCGGACGGGCACGGCCAATCGGCGATCGGCGGCCTCTCAGACCCGGACGAAGTCCTGGCCGAGCACCGCCCGCAACCTGGTCAGCGCGCGGGCGTTCTGCGTCTTGACCACCGAGACGGAGACGCCGAGGGTGCTGGCCACGGCCTCGACGCTCTGGTCCTCCCAGTGCCGGAGCACGACGATGGCCTGGTCGCGAAGGGGCAGGGTGGCAAGCGCCCGCAGCAGGGTGACGTGCAACTCCGCGGTGTCGTCGGGCCGTTGGGGCGACGCCTCGGGCAGCTCGGCCAGCACGAGCTCGGTGGCGCTGCGCCGCTTCGCCTGGTCGAACACGACGTTCATGAGGACGCGCCGGCTGTACGCGTCGAGGTTCGTGGTGTGCCGGATCCGGCCCCAGTTCGCGTACATCTTCGCGAAGGTGGTCTGGGTCAGGTCCTGCGCCAGGTGCCAGTCGCGGCACATCAGGTACGCGGTCCGTCGCAGTCTCGGCGCGGTGGTCTCGACGAAGGCGGTGAACTCCGCCTGCCGTGCGGTCTGCTCGCGCCGTCGGGCCGCGCCCCAGCGGACACCCGCCATCAGTCGACCGCCGACGCGTTCGTGCCGGCCGGGCAGTCGATGCCGATGATCTCGTCGACCCCGGGCATGCGTTCGACCGGGACGCTCAGCCTGGCGAACTGCTCCCGCGCGACGAGGGTGATCCGGTACGACTCCGGAAATTGACTGGCCTTGACGCTGGCGACAAGATCGGGCGCGTCCGCGTACATCTTCTGGAACGTCGCCAGCGCCTCCTCGCGACTCTTGAACACCACGGTACGGACCGCCGGATCCGCGTTCAACGCACGTTTGACCTCGTCGCGCTGCTGATCGGTGACGTTGTCGGCCAGGAAGACCACAGCGTCTGTCACGGTCGTCCGGGCGGGAAACTCGCACACCTTGTTCACCAGCATGCCGAACGCCGCCGGCACGATCGTCGGTTCCGGGGCCTGTTGCGGCGGTGCCGCCACGTTCACCACCCCGACCGCCGCGATGGCGGCCACGGCTGCCGCGCCCGCCGTCACCAGGCGCTGTCGGCGTCGACGCAGGCCGGTGCCCGCGACCATCGCCGCGCCGGCCAGGTCTGTCGACGGCAGTGCGGGCTCGTCGACGATCGCCCGGTCGAAGAGCACCCGCAGGTTCTGATCCATGATTCACTCCCGTGGTCCGGTGGACTTCCACACTCCATGACTGGTTGGGGCACCGGATCGGTCACACCGAAGTCTCGTCGCCCGCCGGTGGACGGATTCGGGCGAGGCTGGCCGCGAGGCCGGTGAGCCACCTGTCGACCTCCACGAGATGCCGGACCGACCGCGGGTCCTTCCCGCCGAGCAGTGGACGGACCCGGTCCAGTTCGTCGGCGCAACCGCCGGTCGGGTCGGACGTCGGGCCCGCGGCCCGGTCGTGTGCCACCTCGCGAGCGACGTCGTCGTACGCCGAGCGCAGGCGCGCGGCCGAGTCCCGCAGCAGGGTCGCCGCCGCCGGCCAGCCGGCGAGGCAGCCGGGCGGGTTACGGCGCAGCAGCGACTCCGCGCCGGGCACCACGTGGTGCCCGGCGCTCAGGACGGCGTCCCAGTTCACCTGCTGTCGGTGCGGATGGTGCCGCTCCGAGTGGTACTGGCAGTACGACGAGTCGACGAGGATCATTCGGCGCCGGACCCGGTCGAGGGCACGGTCGGGAGCCGGAGCGTTGCCGAGGATCGCCAGCACGGTCTGCTCGACGGCATCCGCGCTGGCCCCCAGATAGCCTGTCGCGTTGTGCCGCAGGTCGTGGCTCGCGCCGCGCGGCCACATCGCCACCCCGGCGAGCACGCCGATCACCGCGCCGAGCAGCACGTCGACGAGGCGGGTCTCGGCGAGCCGCCACCCTTCGGTGCTGAGCTGGGCGAAGACGACGGTCAGCAGCAGGGTGAGCAGCGCCTGCTGCCACACCGGACCGAGCAGGCGGCCGACGCCGAAGGCCAGCATCAGGGTGACCGGCAGGACGACGGCGTACACGATCGGCTTGTCGACGACGAGCATCAGCCCGCCGCTGACGACGGCGCCGACGATCGTGCCCAGCACGGCCGGCCGCAGGGCGGTGCGGGTGTCGGCGGCCGAGGTACGCAGGACGGTCAGGGTGGCCAGCAGCACCCAGAAACCGTGGGTCAGGTTCAGCACCCCGGCGGCGACCCGGGCGATGGTGAGCGCCACGGCCACCCGGAGAGAGCTGTGCAGGTGGGCTGAGCGGGGTGCCAGGTGGGAGCGGAACTGCCACCAGTACAGCCGCCACGGGCTGTGCCCCGCGTACGCGAAGAGCCCCGTCCGGGCGTCCTCGCCCTCGGGCCGCGACCCGGTGGCCACCCGGACGCCGACGGCGAAGACCCGGGTCTGGTCGGCGAGGGCCAGCGCCGTCGCGTCCCGGCACAACCGGGACACGTCCGGCGGGTGGTGGCCGTCGCCCTCTCCGGCGAGGTACGCCGTCTCGGCTCGCCCGATGGCGGCGTCCAGGTCGTCGAGGCTCACCGGGGGGGCGTCCGGTGTCAGGGTCCGGCCGGCGGCGCGCGTCGTCACCGCGCACGAGCGCAGCAGCCCCGTCGCCGCCAGATCCGCAATCGGTACGGCTGGCGCGTCCGTCGCCAACCGGTCCGCCTCGGCGAGCGCCTCGCGGAGCGCGGACGCGCAGATCCGCAACGCCCGATCCTGTGCGCCCGCCGCGCTCGGTGCCCACTCCGGCGGGTTGCGGTCCAGTGCGATGGCGGCCACCAGGTCGTACGCGCGCTCGCGCCGCGGGTCCTGACCACCCGGACCGGCGTACGGGTCGGTAAACCTCTCGGCGGCGACGTCGAGGAACGCCGCGACGCCGTCCGCCGCGACGGCGAGGCGCTGTCGGTAGGAGACCGGCACCGGATCAGGCCAGAGGAGCACCTCCGCCGCGGCGAGCAGCACGACGGCGAGCGTGACGCCGCCGAGGCGCTCCGGCAGGGTGCCCGGCTGGTACGGCGGGAAGGACGCCAGGATGTAGAAGAGTTGGAACGCGCTGGCCAACCCCACCAGACGCGGGTTGCCCACCCCGGCGAACGCCACGACGAACCCGACGACAAGCATCCCGCCGGCCGCCGACCACGTGCTCCACGCCAACAACGAGCCGACGGCGATCAGCGCCCAGGCGGCCGGCAGTGCCGTGACGAGGATCCGCGCCCGTTGCGGCGCCGGCCCGGGCAACTGCGCGAACGACCCGGCGGCGATCGTGCCGAACAGGCCGTAGGTGGCGAGCACCGAGCTGCCCGCGCCGTAGCGGCAGCCGTAGAAGACGACGGACGCGACGAGTGTCAGCCGTGCCGCCCGCCGCAGGACGGCATCGCCCGGGTCACGGCGGCGGAGCCGACCGAGGACACCGGTCGCCCGTACGCCTGCTCCCCCGGTTCGTCGCGGCACCCCTCATTCTCGCTCCGGACCCGCTGGTGGCGGCGGGTTTCGCGGACCATTCACCGCGAGGCGGCGGGCACGCCGCCGCCGAGCGCTACACGGTGGTGCGCCGCCATTGTTGGCTGGCGCCGGTGCCGCAGGTCCACTGCACGGCCTGAGCGCCGTCGGCCGTGGCGGCGTTCAGCACGTCCAGGCACTTCCCGCTGTGGCGGGCGACGAGCCGGACGTAGCCGGTGCCGAGATCCTCGACGAGCCACTGCTGGTTGGTGCCACCGTTGCAGGCCCACTGGATGACCCGGACGCCGTCGGCGGTGGCGCTCGCGCCGCCGTACACGTCGAGGCACTTGCCGCTGCTGAGGCTCGTCACAGTGGAGTAGCCGCCACCGGTGTCGGAGAACCGCCACCGCTGGTTGGCCTGCCCGTTCGCGCCCCACTGCACCACGTTCGCGCCGTCCGAGGTGGACGCGTTGGAGACGTCGAGGAGCTTGCCGCTGTGCCGGGCGGCCACCGTGTAGGTGGTGGGCGTGGGGGTGGTGGTCAGCGGCGCCAGCCGGTACAGCCCGCTACCGTGGGCGGGGATGGACCGGGTGAGGGTGCCGGTGGCGGTGCCGAGGCCAGTGCCGGACCACAGGTCGGTGACGGTGGCGGAGCCGATGCCCAGGTCGGCCAGGTTCAGCGAGACGTTCGCGGTGGCGCTCTCGCGGTTGAACAGGGCCACGTACCGGTGGTCGGTGCCCGGCACGTCGGCGGTCCACACCTGCCGGGTGCCGCCGACGAGCTGCCGGTTGTTGGCGCTGTTCTGGTCGACGGCGAGCACCGCCGCGTTCGTCATCAACGCCAGCTCGGCGGCGCGGTTCTCGACCAGGTTGCCGCCCCACATCAGCGGCGCCCGGTTGATCGCCCAGAGGGTCATGAGGGTCCGCTGCTCGTCGGCGGTGAGCGCGGAGTAGCGAGGTGAGCCGACCGGGCCGTACTTCGACAGCCGCCCGATCGGGATCATGTCCGGATCGGGCCAGGCACCAGTCGTCCGGTACGGCGTCCAGTTGCGCAACTGGTCGAAGAGCGCGTCGAGCGACGACCAGTTGTCCCACAGGTCGTTGACGATGCGCCACATGTGCGCGTTGTCCCGCACGTGCCCGCCGCTGGCCAGCGGTGTCGCGCCGGGCGAGAGGCTCAGCACCATCGGCCGACCGCTGTGCTGGATCGCGGTCCGGTAACCCTCGACCTCGGCCTGCCGGTAGGTCGGGGCGGCGATGTCGTCCACCTTCACGAAGTCGACACCCCATTCGGCCAGAAGCTGGAAGACCGAGTCCAGGTACGCCTGCGCGCAGGCGTTCGACATGTTCAGGCCCCACATCAGGTTGAGCCAGTTCGCGGTGGTGGTGTTGTTGATCTGGTTGGCTCGGCAGTTGGTGCCGAGGATCGGCACGTTGTCGGCGACCGCCTGCCGGGGAATGCCGCGCATCAGGTGGACGCCGAACTTCAACCCCTGGGCGTGCACGTAGTCGGCGAGGGGCTTGAACCCGTTGCTGCCCGCCGCCGAGGGAAACCGTGTGGTGTCCGGCAGCAACCGCCCGTTGGCGTCCATCCGCAGCCGGGGGTTGAGGTTGGCGTCCTGGTTGGGGCTGTTGTTGTGCTGGCCCGGGTAGTACCAGGCCCAGTCGATGACGACGTACTGCCAGCCGTGCTGGCGCAGGTTGTCGCGCATGTAGTCGGCGTTGGCCCGGACGTCGGACTCGGTGACGCGCCAGTTGAACGAGTCGTAGCTGTTCCAGCCCATCGGCGGGGTGTCCGCCGTGCCGTTGTCCCACGCCGCTGCCGGCTTTCCGGAGATGACGGTGAGGCCGACGGCGAGCAGCACGACCAGAGCCGTGAGCCCGGCCATCCGACGTGCGGTGGAACGCGCGAGGACGAGCGTCATCGGACCTCCCGGGCAGGCAGTGGTGATTGTCGATGTTAACGCTCACACGTTGTCTGTCAAGCGCAAGGCGCTCCAGGCACCGCGGTGTCGGCAGAGCGACAGCTGTGCGATGGGATCGCTGATCGTGTTGTGGTAGGTCTGTTGGCGTGACAACAGAAGCCAGTGCCGCAACCGGGGAAAAGCTGTTCATTTCCTACGCCGGCCCCGACCGGGCCTGGGCGGAGTGGGTTGCCTGGCAACTGGAACACGCCGGGTACGCGGTCGAGCTGGACCTGTGGGACTGGGCCGCCGGCGACAACTTGGTGATGCGCATCAACCAGGCGTTGGAGCGGGCCGACCGAATGGTGGCGCTGTTCTCCGAGGCCTACTTCGAGCACCAGCGGTTCACCACCGATGAGTGGACGGCGGTCATGTCCGGGCGCGACCGGCAGGGCAAACTGATTCCGCTGCGCCTTGGAGACGTCACTCTCCCCACGGTGTTGCGCCCGCTCGTCGCGCCGAGCCTGGCCGAAAGGTCGGCCGAGGATGCGCACCGGGTCCTGCTCAACGCGGTGCGGGGGCCACAACGGCCCACGTCCGAGCCCGGTTTTCCCGGCGCGCAGGTGCCCCGGCAGCGACCGGCAGCCGAGGCGCCCCGGCTGCCCGGGGGCCATCAGCCCACGCTGTGGCAGGTCCCGAGTCGCAACGCGGACTTCGTCGGGCGGGACCGTGACCTCGACGCCGTCCGTCGAGAACTCCGGCCGGGCCGACCCGTGGTGGTCCAGTCGGGCGTCCCGCTCGGTGGGGTCGGCAAGACCCAGGTCGCGGTGGAGTACGTCCACCGGTTCGCCGCCCAGTACGACCTCGTGGTGTGGATCAACGCCGAGGAGCCGCAGTTGGTGCCGGCGCAGCTCACCGCGCTCGCCGCCGAGCTGGGCCTGGTCGTCGAACATGACGAGGCGGGGGCACTGCCCGCGTTGCGGCGGCACTTGCAGCAGCCGAAGCGATGGCTGCTGGTGTTCGACAACGCGGAGACCGCGGAGGCCGTCCAGCCCTGGGTCCACGCCGGCGTCGGCCACGTCCTCATCACCTCGCGGTCCCGCGACTGGTCCGAGTTCGCGCGGGTGAACCTCGAGCTGCTGACGCGGCGAGAGTCGGTGACGCTCCTGCGCAATCGAGTCCCGGAGTTGTCGGCCGAGGACGCCAACCTGGTCGCCGACAAGCTGGGTGACCTTCCGTTGGCGCTGGTCCAGGCGGCCACCGTGCTGTCCACGATGCCCGCCGAGCTGTACCTGCAGGTGCTGGACACCGATGCCGACGAGGTGCTCAACGAAGGTCTGCCACGGTCCTATCCGCGGTCGCTCGCGGCGGCCCTGCGCGTCTCGATCAACGGGCTCGCCGATCGCGGTGAGGCTCTGGCCCTGCTTCACCTCTGTTGCGTCCTCGCGTCCGAGCCCATCCCGATGGCGTTGCTCAGCGCGGCACCCGGTGCCGTTGAAGAACCACTGCGTTCGGTGGTGGTCAGCCCGATGCGGCTGTACCGGACCACAACACAGCTCGGCGACCTGGTCCGCCTGTCACAACGCGGCATCCAGGTGCATCGCCTGGTGCAGACGCTCGTTCTCAGTCAGCTCGATGCGGCCACGCGTGCTGAACTCCGCCGTCAGGCGGGCGGCCTGTTGGCTGCCAGCCACCCCGGCGACCCGGCCTCCGCGTCGACGTGGCCAGCCTGGTCCACGCTCATGCCGCACCTGCTGGCCCTCGATCTGGGCGAAACCGAGGAGGCCGAAGTCCGCGATGCGGCCTGCGACGCGATGCTCTATCTGCTCTACAGCGGCAACACTGACTCGGGTTTCGGCCTCGCCCGCAATCTCTACGACAAATGGCGACAAAACCTGGGGCCCGACGATCGACACACTCTCACGGCAGCGACCGAACTCGCACACGCCTTACACAATCAAGGGCGCGACCGGGAAGCTCTCGACCTCACCGAGGACACCCTGGCCCGCCGGCGCAGGACCCTTGGCCCCAACGACCCCGCCACTCTGCGCTCCGCCAGTGACTACACAGTCGTCATAGCTGCCCTCGGAAGACTGAACGAGAGCATCGACAGAGCCGAGGACCTTCTGGCCCGCCGTATCGAGGTTCTCGGTGCCGACCACCGGGACACATTGAATACCCGTGGCCAAATTGCCACGGTATGGGGCGAGACCGGCAACCTGAGCGCCGCCGTTTCCGGGCTCGACCAACTGCTCATCGACCGGCTGCGCGTCCTCGGCGCCGACCACCGCGACACACTGACCACCCGCAGCAACCTCGCCACCTGGAAAGGCAGGGCCGGCGACCACCACACCGCCATCACCGCCTTCGCGGAACTACTCACCGACCAACTACGCGTCCTCGGCCCCGACCACCCCGCCACACTCATCACCCGCAGCAACCTCGCCACCTGGAAAGGCGAAACCGGCGACCACACCGCCATCACCGCCTTCGAGGAACTACTCACCGACCGACTGCGCGTCCTCGGCCCCGACCACCCCGACACACTTAGCACCCGCAGCAACCTCGCCACTTGGAAAGGCAGAGCCGGCGACCACCACACCGCCATCACCGCCTTCGCGGAACTACTCACCGACCAACTACGCGTCCTCGGCCCCGACCAC
>NZ_JBNCKO010000012.1:0-69317 GCF_049841595.1 Micromonospora sp. DT228 | reverse complement strand
ACCCCGCCACACTCAACACCCGCAGCAACCTCGCCACCTGGAAAGGCGAAACCGGCGACCACCACACCGCCATCACCGCCTTCGAGGAACTACTCACCGACCAACTACGCGTCCTCGGCCCCAACCACCCCGACACCCTCAGGACTCGCGACAATCTGGCGCACATCCTGCTGGGTCGAGGTGCAGTGCTGGCAGCACGAACCCAGATCACGGCGAAGCTCGACGTTGAGAGGCGCCTGTTCGGGCGGGGCGATCGTCGGACAGAGCAAACACAGGAACTGCTCAACGAGATCAAACGTCGCATGGGCGGCCGAGCGGGCCCATCAGGCGTTAAACGCAAAAAGCGCTGACGAGGACGTCTGGTCCGACGAGTCGCTCCTCGACATCTGAGCAGACATCGACCTACGCCACCTGACGGCTCAGACGTCCATCCGGCGCGTCGTCATGCCACGACCGCGCCGAGTCACAGCGACCGAGGATGGGTAGGTAGGGCCCATGACCTACTTCGCCGACCTGACGCCGTACACATACTTCGAGCGGCATGAGGACGAGCCGGGGTTAGCCGACGAGCCGTGGCCGGATCTGCCGCTGCTCAACGTCGGCTGGCTGGACGCCGCGCATCCGTTCCCGACCGGCGCTCCCCCGGACGGGTTGATGCCAGCCCTGACCGACCTGGCCAAGACGCGGGTCCGCCAGACCCGCGGGTACCACTTCTGCGAGATCTGCGTCCGGGACATCGGCGGGGACACCAGAGAAGCCATTCGGCGGGGCGTGATCGCCCGCGGGAGCGCCGAGTTCCAGATCCAGGGCAACGGCGTCGTGTACGCCGCACCTCAGCTCCTGCTCCACTACGTCGCCGCCCACGAATACCTGCCACCAGCCGAGTTCTGTACGGCGGCCCTGGCGGCAACGAGCTGACGCGGGTAGCCCGTCACACGGGGGTGCGGACCGTCGGATGCTCGTTCCGCAGGTGGCCCTGCTTGTGCTGGAACTCCTGGTCATGGTCGGGACACGGTCAGCCCGAACGTCTTCCCATCGCGTTGGGACAGAGTGGACCCGGTGTCAGTGGGTCGGGCGCTCGTGTCGGTTGAGGTGATCGCGGAACCAGTCGAGCGTGAAGCGGTGTGCGGCGATGCCGTAGTCGAGCATCGCGTGCTGGTGGGTGGCGAGGTCGCGGTGCTCCTCGGGGACCTCCAGGTCTCTGAGGTGCGCGGCGAGGGCCGAGAGCCTGGCGAGGTCGTTCTCGATGCGCCCCGTGACCCGGCGCAGCGCCGGCACGCGCTCGTCCGGCTCCAGCAGACCGAGGAAGTAGAGCCGGGACAGCGCCGCGGTTTCCAGATCGCCCCCGTTCAGCTCTCCTGTCATCCACGCGTGGAACTCCTGCCGACCAGCGTCGGTGACGCGGTACACCTTCCGTCCCCGCCCGCCGGCTTCGGTGCTGGCCACCTCGATGAGCCCTCGGGTGAGCAGGGTGTCAAGCGCCCGTTTGATGCTGCCGGAACTGGCGCTGTAGAAGAGGGCGACGCCAGCCTCGAATCCCTTGATGAGGTCGTAGAAGCTCTGCGGGGTGATCAGGAGCAGACCAAGGATCACGTGGGCCATCGGCCGAGTCTAAACCGTTGTGTCTCATAGACATGTCTAGTAGACATGTGGTGGTGAGATCGCCACTGACCACGATCACTGCTCACGACAATCACGTTCCCGCCGGTGTCGACGCGCGGCTGAGGGGCTTGCTGGAGAATCTCGTCGCGCAACGCGTCGTACACCACGCCAACCTCGCCGTCGCCAGCGGCGACGGGAAGCTGCGCTGGTCGGCTGCCCGCGGTCCGGTCGGCGCCCACGATCAACCGGTGCGTCCCGACACCCCGTTCTTCATCGCCAGCGTCACCAAGCGGTTCATCGTCGCGCTGGTTCTGCAGGCGCACGAGCGCGGTGAACTCGACCTGTCCGTGCCGATCGACAGCTACCTGCCGGCGGAGACGACCACCGGCCTGCATGTCCTACGTGGAATCGACCGGACGTCGGCGATCACGGTGCGCCACCTCGCGAGTCACACGTCCGGCCTGCCCGACCACTTCGAGAAGCGGCGGGAAGGCCCCAGCCTGAATGAGCGCCTGGTCACCGGGCAGGATCTGGCCTGGACCTTCGCGGACACCGTGCGGACCACACGCGAGCAGCAGCGCCCGCACTTCGCGCCGCAGGACCTCACCGCCGTACGGCAGAAGGCCCGCTACTCCGACACCGGCTTCCAGCTGCTGATCCGCATCATGGAGACGGTGACCGGTCGGTCGTTCGCCGACCTGCTGACCGAACGGATCCTCGGCCCGCTCGGCCTGACGCACACCTGGCTCCCCGGGGATCCCCCGCCAGACGCGGCGTCCGCGCCGCCCTCGCCGCTCTACGCGAAGCAGCGCCGCGTCGAGGTGCCCTCGATGATCGAATCCTGCAACGACCTGTTCAGCACCACCGCCGATCTCCTCACCTTTCAGCGAGCGCTTCTTGCTGGCGCACTCTTCCGTGACGCCCGCTCACGGGAGATGCTCACCGAGCGGCGCAACCGGCTGCGCAACATCCCCATCCTCAGGTACGGGCTGGGCACCATGTTCTTCACTGTCGGTCGGCTCATGTCTTCGGGGCGTCGCCCGGTCACGCTCGTCGGCCATTCCGGAGTCACCGGGACGTGGCTCTTCCACTGTCCCCAGCTCGACCTGCACCTGGTGGGCACCGTCGACCAGACCGGGGGTCAGGCCATTCCCTTCCGGGTGATGGCCCGGTGTCTGGGCGTCCTACGAACATGAGGCGAAGACGACGCCGGAGCTAAGGTGATCTTCTCATCTCGGTCGGCGGCGCTGCCGCCCCCGCATCGCCGACACCGACAGAAATCGAGGCAGCAAGTGCTCACCGTAGGCTCGGCGGACACGACCTCGGTGCCCGCGAGTGAGCGATTCGGCTACTGGCACGACCTGGTGGCGCGCGAGTCGGTCCCGATGCGGATCCACAGTGCCCACGCCGCAAACTTCCAGGCCCGGGCCGAGGTCATCAGTCTCGGTGAGATCGTCCTGTCGTCGTGGCGGTACCCGTCCCTGGACATGCAGCGGACCAGCACGTTCATCCGCCGCAGCGACCCGGAGATGTACGAGTTCGCGCTGCCCTTGTCCGGGCACGGCGGGGTGGAACAGGAGCGGCGGACGAACCTCTTCACGCCGGGGCGGTTCGCCGTCGTCGACACGTCGCGACCGCATCAGTCGTCGCATCAGGGGCGGTCGCGGCACGAGGATCTGTTGACCACCCTGACGATCCTCGTACCGCACGGTCTCGTACCGCTGCATCCCAACAAGATCGCGCAGCTCCTCGCCACAAACATCTCCGCCGCCGAGGGAATGGGCGCGCTGCTCAGCAACTTCGTCCAGCAGGTGTTGACCCACCCGGAGCAGTACCAGGAGAGCGACGTTCCACTCCTGGGCACCATCGCCCGGGACCTCATCTCCGCGACGCTGGCCCAGCGCCTGGACCTCACCGAAGCCCTACCGACTGAGGTACGCGGGCACAGCCTGCGCGTGCGCGTCAAGGCGTTCATCGACGAGCACCTCGGCGACCCGGACCTCTCCCCCAGCACCGCGGCGGCCGCGCACCACGTCTCGCTCCGCAGCCTGCACCGGGCGTTCGAGGCCGAGGAGCAGACCGTCGCCGAGATCATCCGGACGAGACGCCTGGACCGGTGCGCGCGCGACCTGCGCGATCCCCTGCAACGCGGGCGGCCCATCCACACCGTCGCCGCCCGCTGGGGCTTTCCCTCCCAGGCCCACTTCAGCAGGGTGTTCACCGCGGCCTTCGGCATGTCTCCCCGAGCTTTCCGCAACGCCCCCTCGGCACCTGATCGGCGTCGCTGACGAGACCCGCCGCAAGCACCGGGTGCAGCCCGAGGAGGGCGGCGATGGTCGCGGCACTCACCCCGGAGCTGACGGGCGGGACCAACGAGATCGCGGTCAGTGACAACGCCGTGCACACGAATCGCTTGGCGGGGCGAGCGCTCCACCGACGAGGCGCCTCGCGGTGGTGATCGACACGAGGTCAGCGATATCGGGGTGTCCTACGCGCTCGGATACCCCGATACTGCCGATCCCGTGTCGATCAAGGCACCGGACGGTCAGGCGGGGACGCCGGCCGGCGTGGTTGCCTCGTCGGGACGTGCCGTCGACTCGTCGTCGTGTTCGTCCAGCATCGTGGCCTCGTCGAACGGGTCGTCGCCGCGCAACACCCCGATCGCCCGGTCCCGGTCGAACTCGCCGGTCCAGGTGCCCACCAGCACGGTCGCCACCGCGTTGCCCGCGAAGTTGGTGAGCGCCCGGGCCTCCGACATGAACCTGTCGATGCCGACGATCAGGCCGACCCCGTCCACCAGGTCGGGCCGGTGCGACTGGAGCCCGCCGGCCAGGGTCGCGATGCCGGCGCCGGTCACGCCCGCCGCGCCTTTCGACGCGATGATCATGAACAGCAGCAGCGAGATCTGTTCGCCGATGGAGAGCGGGTTGCCCAGCGCGTCGGCGATGAACAGCGACGCCATGGTCAGGTAGATCGCCGTGCCGTCCAGGTTGAACGAGTATCCGGTCGGCACCGTGATGCCGACGACCGGCTTGCTCACGCCGAAGTGTTCCATCTTGGCGATGAGCCGGGGCAGCGCCGACTCCGACGAGGAGGTCGACAGGATCAGCAGGAACTCCCGGCCGAGGTAGCGCAGCAGCGAGAAGATCGAGATGCGGGCCACGAACCAGAGCAGCGCGCCCAGGAACACCAGCACGAAGATCAGGCAGGTCGCGTAGAAGCCCAGCATGATCTGGGCGAGGCTCTTGAGGGCGTCCACGCCTGTCGCGCCGACCACTGCGGCCATGGCACCGAACGCGCCGACCGGCGCCAACCACATGATCATGGCGAGGACCTTGAAGACGACTCGCTGGATGACGGCGATCGCGCCGAGCACCGGTTCACCGCGCCGGCCCATCGCCTGCACTGCGAAACCGACGAGCAGGGCCACCAGCAGCGTCTGGAGCACCTCCCCCTCGGTGAGCGCGGAGAGCATCGTGGTCGGGATGATCCCGAGCAGGAACTCCGTCGTACCGGCGGCCTCGTCGCCGGCGGCGGCCTTGCCCGCGCCCGCGAGGTCAGCGCCCAGGTTGAGGCCGGAGCCGGGGTGGATGAGGTTGCCGACGACCAGGCCGATGGCGAGCGCGACCGTCGACATGGTGAGGAAGTAGCCCAGCGCGAGGCCGCCGACCTTGCCGACCTTCGCGGCCTGCCGGACGGAGCCGACGCCGAGCACGATCGTGCAGAAGATGACCGGGCTGATCATCATCTTGATCAGGTTGACGAAGCCGGTGCCGATCGGCTTGAGTTCCTTGCCGAAATCGGGGGCGACCAGGCCAACCACGATGCCGGCGAGCACGGCCACGATGACGGCGAGATACAGGTAACGGGTACGGTCCCGGCGGACCGCCGGTGCCGGTGTGGTGGCGGATGCGGTGGTGTCCATGTCGACAATGTGAACCGTGTCTCACCCGTTGACAGCCTTGCGGTCATTCTGTTCACCGCGAACCCGAGACGGCGGCGGCGCGACGAGGAGGTGGTGACGGTGGCCCGACGGCAGTGGAGCATCGCGGGGCAACTCTTCGCCCTCCAGGCGATGGTGGTGACGCTGCTCGTGCTGGCCGGCGCGGCGGGCGCCGTCTGGCTGGCCCGCGTCGACTCCCACCAGGCCGCGCAGGAGGAGGTGCTCGCGGTGGCGCAGACCGTGGCCAACTCCCCCGACGTCCGCGCGGCCCTCACGACCGCCGACCCGGCGAGCGTCCTCCAGCCGTACGCCGAATCGACCCGGAAGGCGACGGACACCGACTTCGTGGTGGTGATGGCCCCCGACCGCACCCGTTTCTCGCACCCCACCCGAAGGCTGATCGGCGAGCCGTTCGTCGGCGACATCGGGCCCGCCCTGGCGGGCCAACCGTTCACCACCACGAACGTCGGGACGCTCGGCGAGTCGGTGCGCGCGGTGGTCCCGGTGTACGACGAGCAGCGGCGCATCGTCGGCCTGGTCTCGGTGGGCATCACCACCCGCGCCATCAACCGTAAGCTGCTGCGCCAGCTTCCCGTGCTGCTGGGCGTCGCCGCGCCGGCTCTCGCGCTCGCCGCGACCGGCTCCTGGCTGCTCAGCCGCCGACTGCGCCGCCAGACCCACGGCCTGGGCCCGGCGCAGATGACCCGGATGTACGAGTACTACGACGCGGTTCTGCACTCCGTACGCGAGGGTCTCGTCGTGCTGACCACCGACCGGCGGGTCGCGTTGATCAACGACGAGGGTCGCCGGTTGGTGGGGCTCGACGTGGACGCGCCGGTGATCGACCAGCCGGTCGCCGGGATCGACCTGCCGCCCGCGGTGGCCGACCTGCTCGGCTCCGGGCGCGACGCCCTCGACGAGCCCGTCCTCGCCGGTGACCGGGTGCTTGTCGCCAACCAGCGGACCACCCGCTTCGAAGGCGCGGTGCTCGGCACCGTGTTGACCCTGCGCGACCAGACCGAGCTGCGCACCCTGGCCAGCGAGCTGGACTCGGTCCGCGCGCTGACCGAGGCGTTGCAGGCGCAGACCCACGAGTCGGCCAACCGGCTGCACACCGTGCTGACGCTTGTGGAACTGGGCCGCGCCGAAGAGGCCGTACGACTCGGCACCCGGGACCTGGCCCTCGCCCAGCAATTGACCGACCGGGTCGTCGGCGCGGTGACCGAGCCGGCGATGGCGGCACTGCTGCTGGGCAAGTCCGCGCAGGCCGCCGAGCGCGGGGTGGACCTGGTCATCGAGCCGGACTGCCGCCTCGACGACAGCCCTCTGCCGACCAACGACCTGCTCACCGTCGTCGGCAACCTGATCGACAACGCCCTGGAGGCGGTCGCCGGCACGCCACCGCCGCGCACGGTACGGGTCTTCGTCGGCGCCGTCGACGACGAGCTGCTGGTACGGGTGGCCGACAGCGGCCCCGGGCTGGCCGCGGACCGGGTGGCGGACGCGTTCCGGCGCGGCTGGTCCACGAAGAGCACCGGACGAGGGCTCGGTCTGGCGCTGATCGGGCAGGTGGTCCGCCGCCACGGTGGCCGCTACGAGGTGGCCCGCGCGGACGACGGCGGCAGCCTGTTCACGATCTACCTGCCGGTCGGTGGTGCCCCGCGATGACCGACATCCGGGTGCTTGTCGTCGAGGACGAGCCGCTGTTGGCCGAGGCGCACTCCGCGTACACCGAACGGGTTCCTGGTTTCGTGGTGGTCGGGGTGGCGCACACCGCGCGGGCGGCGATGGCGGCGCTGCGCGCGGGCGGCGGCGGCGGCGACGTGGACCTCGTACTCCTGGATTTTCGGTTGCCCGACCTGCACGGCCTGGACGTCTGCCGGGCCCTGCGCGCGGCCGGCAGCAGCGTCGACGTGCTCGCGGTGACCAGCGCCCGGGACCTGGCCGTGGTGCGGACGGCGGTGTCCCTCGGGGTGACCCACTACCTGCTCAAACCGTTCACGTTCGCCGCGTTCCGCGACAAGCTGGAACGCTACGCCGACTATCGCGCCCAGGCGCTCGCCGACGGGGAGGTCGCCGCCCAGCACGAGGTGGACCGGATGTTCGCCACCCTGCGCGGCACCGCCGGCCACAGCCTGCCCAAGGGCCTCGACGCGCAGACCCTCAATCGGGTACGCGCGGCGCTCACCGACGGGACCGGCCCGCAGGTGGGACTGTCCGCGACCGAGGTGAGCGCGGCGACCGGCATCTCCCGGGTGACCGCCCGCCGCTACCTGGAATACCTGGTCACCGTCGACCGGGCGGTCCGCAGCCCTCGCTACGGCACCCCCGGCCGCCCCGAGGTCGAATACCGGCCCCGGTGAGCGGGGAACAGCTCTGCCGCGACGCCGGCCGCGAGGTGCCGCCTACTGAAGTCGGAAGTGGAAGAATCGAGGACAACCCGATACGCAGGAGGTGAGCCGTGACGTCGAGCAATGCAGAACGGATGCCCGAGTGGCCGACGGCCGAGCACGTACCGGCCGAGGAGTTGGCCCGTCGTCAGGGCATCCGGCCGGTCGCCTCCGTGGATGACCTGGCCCGCCCGGACCTGTTCGGGTCGGACGAGGAACTGGACGAGTTCCTCGCCGATCTCTACACCTCTCGGCGGGCCGGCGCCGCATGAGCCTTGTCGTTCTGGACACGGACGTCGCGTCAGCAATCCTCCAAGGGCGGCTACCTGAGCGTCTGGACGCACCTGATTATCGCCGGATCAAGCGATTTGGCGAAGATCATCGCCGTAGTCGAAGATGATCCGCATGCGGGCCCCGAGCGCCCGTGCGTATCGGCTCAGCGTCGCGACCTCGTTGGCCTCCAGGTCGCCGTTCTCGATCTGACTGACGCGACCGGGTGTGACACCCATCAGCTCGGCCACCTGCCGCTGGGTCAGGCCCAGCCGCTTCCGCTCTTCGGCAAGGTGGAACGCGCTGACCCACGCCTCGGTGCGGGCCCGCTCCGCATCGAGTGCTTCATCGTCTCCATCGTGCAGCTCAGCCCGAATGTCGTCCCAGTCATGGAAGTCGCTCATCAGCCCTCCCTCCGTTTCCTCTCGAAGGCCAGCCAACCCTCGTACGCGATCTCAGCGACCGGGATCGCTTTCTCGTACCATCGAATCCAATCTCCCGCCTTGTTACCGGCCACCAGCAGCACGGCCTGGGGCCAGGGATCGAAGACGAACAGGACCCGTACGGCAACGTCCCTTCCGGACCTCGGCCGGAGTTCCTTGAGATTGCTGATGGTTGAACCCCTGAGGGTGTCAACCAGTGGACGCCCCAGGCCCGGACCGGTCTCCGCAAGCATGTCGATCGCCACGTTGACCGACCGGTACGTCGCCGGGTCGGTCTGCCGCAAAGATCGCAACCAGTCGCGGACATCGGTTGTCGCCCTGATCGCCCAGCGACGCGGCGGCTCATGAGACATGGGACAACTATAGCCTGGGCTATACACGGAGCGGGTGCGCCTCTTTCCGGTGGCGGACGGAAGATCCGTTGTTAGACTGTGCGGAGTTGGGTTAGCGGTACGACCAGGGAGACCAGACATGGCGGGTGACGACGACATCTCCGGGTGAGACCGGACATGTTCGGCCACCGGTTCGGCGCGCGCAGGCGCAGCCGCTGTGGCCATGCCGTCGTTCCACAGGTCCCCGTGTCGTCGGGCGGCTTAGGCGCGCCCACCCCACCCTTTGAGGTCACTCGCATGTCTGATGCGTTCATCGTCTGCTCGAACCTGTCCTTCTCCTGGCCGGACGACACCCCGGTCTTCTCGGAGCTGTCCTTCACCGTCCCCGGCGGGCGCACCGGCCTGGTCGCGCCCAACGGCGCCGGCAAGAGCACCCTGCTGCGGCTGATCGCCGGGGAGCTGCCGCCCAGCGGCGGCAGCGTCACCGTCGACGGCCTGCTCGGCTACCTCCCGCAGACCCTGCCGCTGGTCGGCGACCTGACCGTGGCGCAGGTGCTCGGCGTTGCCGAGCGGATCGCGGCGCTGCACGCCATCGAGGCCGGCGACGCCGCCGAGGCGCACTTCGCCACCATCGGCGACGACTGGGACATCGAGGAGCGCACCCGCTCCGAGTTGGACCGGCTCGGCCTGGGCGAGCTGTCGCTCGACCGACGGTTACACACCCTCAGCGGCGGCCAGGTGGTCTCCCTCGGCCTGGCGGCGCAACTGCTGCGCCGTCCGGACGTGCTGCTGCTCGACGAACCGACGAACAACCTGGACGTGGAGGCGCGGCACAAGCTCTACGACGTGCTCACCGACTGGTCGGGGTGCCTGCTGCTGGTCAGCCACGACCGGGAGCTGCTGGACCGGATGGACCGCATCGCCGAGCTGGACCAGGGCGAGATCCGCTGGTACGGGGGCAACTTCACCGCGTACACGGACGCGGTGCAGGCGGCGCGGGAGGTGGCCGAGAGCAACCTGCGCAACGCCGAGCAGGAGGTCAAGCGGGAGAAACGCGAGATGCAGCAGGCCCGGGAGCGGGCCGACCGGCGGGCCAGCAACGCCTCCAGGAACCTCAAGAACGCCGGGCTGCCGAAAATCTTCGCCGGCACCATGAAGCGCAACGCGCAGGAGTCCGCCGGAAAGTCTCACGAGACACACTCCGCCCGATTCGGTCAGGCCAAGGCCCGCCTCGACGAGGCCGGGCGGGCGGTCCGCGACGAGGACCGGATCACCGTCGACCTGCCGGACACCACGGTCCCGGGCGGGCGCACGGTCTTCTCCGGCCACGGGCTGCGGGCCCGCTTCGACGACCGGGAACTGTTCGGCGGCGACGGCGCCGACCTGGTCATCCGGGGACCGGAGCGGATCGCGCTCACCGGGGGCAACGGCGTCGGCAAGTCGACCCTGCTGCGCCTCGTCAACGGCGACCTCGCACCATCCGACGGCGACATCAAACGGGCAGACGGGCGGATCGCGTACCTGTCGCAGCGGCTGGACCTGCTCGACCTGGACCGGACGGTGGCGGAGAACTTCGCCGCGTACGCGCCGAGAATGCCGGACGCGCAACGGATGAACCTGCTCGCCCGATTCCTGTTCCGGGGCACCCGGGTGCACCTGCCCGTCGGGGTGCTCTCCGGCGGCGAGCGGCTACGCGCGACCCTCGCCTGTGTGCTCTGCGCCGAGCCGGCGCCGCAACTGCTGCTGCTCGACGAGCCGACGAACAACCTGGACCTGGTCAGCGTCGCCCAACTGGAGAGCGCGCTGTCCGCGTACCAGGGGGCGTTTGTCGTGGTCAGCCACGACGAACGGTTCCTCGCCGAGATCGGCGTGCAGCGCTGGTTGCGGCTGGCCGACGGCCACCTGCGGGAGATCAGCGCCCCCGACCGGGGCTGAGCCCCACGGCCCGGCCGGCTTCCGCCGGCCGGGCCGTGGCGCGGTCAGCTCACGTTTGCCGGGCCGAGGACGCTCTTCAGGTCACCCATCAGCGCAGTCGTCGCCGCCACCCGGAACGGGCCTAGCCGCAGGGTGGTGGTGCGCCCACCGTTCTGGAGCTTGACGTGCACCTCGGTGTCGCCGGGGTGCAGCACCAGGGTTTCCTTGAGCTTCTCCACGAGCGGTGGTGTGCACCGGTGCACCGGGATGGTGAGGGTGACCGGCTTGTTCGTGGCGCTGGTGCTGACATCCGGCATGGACATGTCCATCGCCATGATCCGTGGGGTGTCGTCGCGGCGGTCGACCCGGCCCTTGACCACCACGATGGCGTCCTCGGCGATGTACTGCCCGATCACCTCGTAGGTGTTGGGGAAGAACAGCGTCTCCACCCCACCGGCCAGGTCTTCCAGGGTGGCCGAGGCCCAGGCGCGGCCCTGCTTGGTGACCCGGCGCTGCACCCCGGACAGGATGCCGGCGAGGGTGACGACCGCCCCGTCGGGCACCGCGCCGTCCTCGGCGAGGGAGGCGATTGTGGTGTCGGCTGCCGCGCCGAGGATGTGTTCCAGGCCGAACAGCGGGTGGTCGGAGACGTACAGGCCGAGCATCTCGCGCTCGAACGCCAGCTTGTCGCGCTTGTCCCACTCGCTGTCGCCGATGGTCGGCATCACCGTGGTGCTGCCCGTGTCGGCGTCGCCGAAGCCGGCGCCGAAGAGGTCGTACTGGCCGACCGCCTCCTTGCGCTTCACGTCGGCGTACGCGTCGATGGCGTCCGCGTGCACCGCGAGCAGACCCTTGCGTGGGTGTTCGAGGGAGTCGAACGCGCCGGCCTTGATCAGCGATTCGATTGTCTTCTTGTTGCAGACCACCGCGTCGACCTTGGACAGGAAGTCGTAGAAGTCGGCGTAGTCGCCCTTCTCCTCCCGGCACCGCATGATCGAGGCGACCACGTTCGCGCCGACGTTGCGCACCGCGGCCAGGCCGAAGCGGATGTCGCTGCCGACCGGGGTGAACGGCCCGGCCGAGGTGTTCACGTCCGGTGGCAGCACCTGGATGCGCATCCGGCGGCACTCGGACAGGTAGAGCGCCATCTTGTCCTTGTCGTCGCCGACGGACGTGAGCAGCCCCGCCATGTACTCGGCCGGGTAGTGCGCCTTCAGGTACGCGGTCCAGTAGGAGACCAGCCCGTACGCGGCGGAGTGCGCCTTGTTGAAGGCGTAGCCGGCGAAGGGCACCAGGACGTCCCACACCGCCTGGATCGCCTCGTCGGAGTAGCCGCGCTCGCGGCAGCCGTCCCGGAACGGGATGAACTCCTTGTCGAGGATCTCCTTCTTCTTCTTACCCATGGCGCGGCGCAGCAGGTCCGCCTGACCGAGGGTGTAGCCGGCGAGGATCTGCGCGGCGCGCTGCACCTGCTCCTGGTAGACGATCAGACCGTGGGTCGGCGCCAGGATCTCCCGCAGCGGCTCCTCCAGCTCCGGGTGGATCGGGGTGATCTCCTGGAGGCCGTTCTTGCGCAGCGCGTAGTTGGTGTGCGAGTCGACGCCCATCGGGCCGGGCCGGTACAGCGCCAGGACGGCGGAGATGTCCTCGAAGTTGTCCGGCTTCATCAAGCGCAGCAGCGAACGCATCGGCCCACCGTCGAGCTGGAACACGCCGAGGGTGTCACCACGGGCCAGCAGGTCGTACGCGGCCGGGTCGTCCAGCGGCAGGCCCAGCAGGTCGAGCTTGAGCCCGTGGTTGAGCTCGATGTTCTTGACGGCGTCGTCGATGATCGTCAGGTTGCGCAGGCCGAGGAAGTCCATCTTCAGCAGCCCGAGCGACTCGCAGGTCGGGTAGTCGAACTGCGTGATGATCGCCCCGTCGGCGTCGCGGCGCGTCAACGGGATGTGCTCGATGATCGGCTCGGCGGACATGATGACGCCCGCGGCGTGCACACCTGTCTGCCGGATCAGCCCCTCGATGCCCTTGGCGGTGTCGATCACCTTGCGGACGTCCGGGTCCGAGTCGTACAGGCCGCGGATCTCGCCGGCCTCGGCGTAGCGGGGGTGCTTGGTGTCGAAGATGCCGGTGAGCGGGATGTCCTTGCCCATCACGGCCGGCGGCATCGCCTTGGTGATCCGGTCGCCGACCGCGTACGGGAAACCGAGCACCCGGGCCGAGTCCTTGATCGCGGCCTTCGCCTTGATCGTGCCGAAGGTCGCGATCTGGGCGACCTTGTCCTCACCCCACTTGTCGGTGACGTACTTGATCACCTCACCGCGCCGACGCTCGTCGAAGTCGATGTCGACATCCGGCATCGAGACGCGCTCGGGGTTGAGGAACCGCTCGAAGATCAGGCCGTGCTGGATCGGGTCCAGGTCGGTGATGCCCAGCGCGTACGCGACGAGGGAGCCGGCGGCCGAACCACGACCCGGACCGACCGAGATGCCCTGGCTCTTGGCCCACTGGATGAAGTCGGCGACCACGAGGAAGTACGACGGGAAGCCCATCTGGTTGATGACGCCCAGCTCGTACTCGGCCTGGACGACGTGCCCCTCCGGGATGCCGTTCGGGTAGCGGCGGGCCAGGCCGGCGAACGTCTCCTTGCGGAACCAGGACTCCTCGGTCTCCCCGTCGGGCACCGGGAAACGCGGCATCAGGTTGTGGAACTCGAACATGCCCTTCGGGTCGACCTTCTCGGCCACCAGCAGGGTGTTGCGGCAGCCCTCCTGCCACAGTTCCGACGAGTCCACCGCGCGCATCTGGTCGGCGCTCTTGACGAAGTAGCCGCCACCCTCGAACCGGAACCGGTTGGGGTCGTCGATGTTGCTGCCGGTCTGCACGCACAGCAGCACGTCGTGGGCGGTGGCCTGCGCCTCGTGGGTGTAGTGCGAGTCGTTGGTGACCACCGGCGGGATGTCCAGCTTGCGGGCGATCTCGGTGAGCCCCTCGCGGACCCGGCTCTCGATCGAGAGGCCGTGATCCATGATCTCCAGGAAGTAGTTGTCCTTGCCGAAGATGTCCTGGTAGCTCGCCGCGACCTTGAGCGCCTCGTCGAACTGGCCCAGCCGCAGCCGGGTCTGCACCGCGCCGGACGGGCAGCCGGTGGTGGCCATGATCCCCTCGGCGTGCTGGGCGATCAGCTCCATGTCCATCCGGGGCCACTTGACGTAGTGCCCCTCCATGGACGCCCGCGAGTTGAGGGTGAACAGGTTCTTCAGGCCGCGCGCGTTCTTCGCCCACATGGTCTTGTGGGTGATCGCGCCGTTACCCGAGACGTCGTCGCTCTTCTGCTCCGGCCGCCCCCACTTGACCCGCGCCTTGTGGTAGCGCGACTCCGGCGCCACGTACGCCTCGACGCCCAGGATCGGCGTGATCCCGGCAGCCATCGCCTGGTTGTAGAAGTCGTTCGCGCCGTGCATGTTGCCGTGGTCGGTGATCGCCACCGCCGGCATGCCGAGCCGGTTGGCCTCGGCGAACAGGTCCTTGAGGCGGGCCGCTCCGTCGAGCATCGAGTATTCGGTGTGCACGTGCAGATGCGCGAACGAATCGGCCATGCCTGGCGCCCCCCGGCGGTGTGGATCTTGATGGTCGGAGCCGACCGGGACCTACCCTACCGAGGTGATCTCGACGGCTCCACCGTCCGCGCCGACGGCCGTGGCCCTCGTCTCGTCCGCCGGGCAGTCCACCGAGCCCGCGTCTCCGCGGGACGGAAAATGGGCCTAGGCTCATCAGCATGGCGAGGTACTACGACGTGCACCCGGAGAACCCGCAGCCCCGGATCATCGGCCAGGTCGCCGACCTGATCCGCGGCGGTGGGCTGGTCGCCTACCCGACGGACTCCTGCTACGCGCTCGGCGTCCAGCTGGGCAACGCGGACGGGCTGGACCGGATCCGCCAGATCCGCCACCTCGACGACCGGCACCACTTCACGCTCGTCTGCCGGGACTTCGCGCAGCTCGGCCAGTTCGTCCAGATCAGCAACTCGGTCTTCCGCCTGGTCAAGGCGTCCACCCCGGGCAGCTACACCTTCATCCTGCCGGCCACCAAGGAGGTGCCGCGCCGGATGTTGCACCCGAAGAAGCGCACCGTCGGGGTGCGCGTACCCCGGCACACCGTCACCCAGGCGCTGCTGGCCGAGCTGGCCGAGCCGCTGGTGTCGAGCACCCTGGTCCTGCCCGGCGACGACGAGCCGATGACCCAGGGGTGGGAGATCAAGGAACGGCTCGACCACCAGCTCGACGCGGTGCTCGACGCCGGCGACTGCGGCAAGGAGCCGACGACGGTGATCGACCTGTCCGGCCCGGAGCCGGAGATCCTGCGCCGGGGCGCCGGCGACGTGTCCCGCTTCGAGTAGGGCAGGGGACGGCGTCGGGTGCCGGACCGAACGGGGCCGCGCCGGCGTCACCGGTCGTACGCTCGGGGATCGGCACCGGCGAGCATTGGCGTTCGGCACGCTCGTCGGAGTGACCGTCGCCGGCCCGGCGGCGGCAGCGCCCCTGGCCGGCGGCGCCGCGCACGGTCCGGCGTCGCGCGCCCCCTCGTCGGGTCCGGACGGCGACCACAGCCACCCGGGGGTGCTCGGCGTCGCCGGGGCCGGGGCGTACCGGATCGGCGCCAGCCTGGCGGCGCTCACCGCGAACGGGCACATCGACTGGACCGCGCCGAGTTGCGGCGGGGTCGTGCACGCCGGGGCGACGGGTTCCTGGGCCGGCGTGCTCGTGCTGGCCTTCCGCGACGGCCGGCTGGTGGAGGTGGGTACGGCCACCGCGCCGCCGCGGTCCCCCGCCGGGGCGGCGGTCGGCATGTCCTTCGCCGAGTTGGAGGAGATCTACGGCCGGCGGGGTTCGTTGATCCGCAACGACGCGGGGGACGCCGAGGCGTACCTCGTGCGGGTGGGATCGCGGGTGGAGTTGTTCACCGGGCACCCGATCCGGCCGGGCGTGGGCTACTTCCAGGTTGGTCCGGCCAGCTTCGTCGAGCGGAACTTCCGGCAGGGCCCGGCCTGCTGAGCAGCGTCAATGTCGGGGCGTCCGGTTCGTGCCGGGCGCCCCGCGTGCTGCCCGGCGCACCGGTCTGCGAGCGACACGATGATGTCTTGGTAGACAACACTGTGTGGCACACAGTATGGTGTGACACATGGTTAGCGAGGACGTTCTACGGACGCACCTACAGGAGTTGCGTCGAGGCACCGTCGTGGTGGCCAGCCTGGTCGCGCTGCGTCGACCGGACTACGGCTACGCACTGCTGCAACGGCTCACCGACCACGGCTTTCCGGTGGACGCCAACACGCTCTACCCGCTGCTGCGCCGCCTGGAGGACCAGGGGCTGCTGACCAGCGAGTGGAACACCGCGGAGAGCCGACCGCGCAAGTTCTACCGGACCAGCGACGAGGGCGAGTCGATGCTGAGCCGCCTGCTCGACGACCTCGCCGCCGTGCAGGCCTCCATCACCGGGCTGATCCAAGGAGTGGACCGATGAACACCCTGACCAACCGCTACCTCGCCGCCACCCTGCGCTCGGTGCCCGCCCAGCGTCGCGACGAGATCGCCACCGAGCTGCGGGCCTCCATCGACGACATGATCGAGGGCCGCACCGACGGTGGCGCGGACCCCGCCACCGCCGAGCGGGAGGTGCTCACCGAGCTGGGCAACCCCGACCTGCTGGCCGCCCGGTACGCCGACCGGCGGCTGCAGCTCATCGGCCCGACCTACTACCTGGTCTGGCTGCGCCTGCTGAAGCTGCTGCTCAGCTTCATCCCGGCGCTCGCCGGCACAGTGGTCGCCATCGTCACGGCCACGGAGGGCAAGGGCTTCGGGGCCATCGGGACGGGCATCGTCGTCGCCCTGCACGTGACAGTGCACATCTGCTTCTGGCTCACCCTGGTCTTCGCCCTCATCGAGCGTTCCCACACGACCGTGGACCTGCCGGAGTGGACGGTCGACCAACTGCCCGACACCCCCGTGCGCAGGGGCATCCCCCTCGCCGACACCATCGCCTCCGTGATCATGCTGGTGCTGACCATCGGCTACCTGCCCTTCCAGCACTACCAGTCCTGGGTGCACGACACCGACGGCGACAACATTCCGATCCTCGACCCGGGTCTGTGGTCGTTCTGGCTGCCGGCGCTTATCGTCGTGCTGGTCGCCAGCGTGATCTTCGAGGTCGTCAAGTACCGGATCGGGCGCTGGACCTGGGCCCTGTTCGGCACCAAGGCGCTGCTCGACCTGGCGTTCACGGTGCCGCTGGTGTGGCTGGCGCTCACCGACCGGCTGCTCAACCCGGCCCTGGGTCCGCGCCTGAGCTGGTTGGCGGAGGCCGACAACCGGGACTCCCTCGGCCTGGCCATCGCGGTAGGCGCGGCCGCGATCGTGGTCTGGGACCTGGTCGACACAGCCCGGAAGACCCGCCAGCAACCGACCGCGTGAACGACACCAGAGCAGGTGGCCCGGCGCGTACTCCGCGCCGGGCCACCGCCCGTCGGCCGGACCGCCCGCCACGCCCACTCGCCGGCCGCCACGGGCGGCGTGGCATCGTTCCCGGATGACCGTGGCACCGCGAGACGAATGGCGCCGTCCGGCTCCGACCGCCCAGCAGCGCCGCAACGACCTCTGGATCGGCCTGGGGATGACCGTGCTGGCGCTGGTCAGCCTCACCCTGGCCCGCAGCACCGGGGCGTTCCTGCTGGGCCCGCCGCCGTCCGGGGCGGAGCAGCTGTTCTGGGCCGTCGCGGTGACGCTGCCGCTGATCTGGCGGCGGCGCTGGCCGGTGGCGGTTCTGCTGATCGTCTCGGCGGCGTTCATCGCCGCGCAGGCACGATCGGCTCCGGAGACCCAGTGCTCGGCCTGGGCGTTGTTCTGCGCCCTCTACACCGTCGGCGCCTGGGGGCAGGACCGTCGACGGGCCCGCCGGGCGCGGATCGGCGTGATCGCCACGATGTTCGCCTGGCTGGGGATCCACTACGCGACGATGATCGACCACATTCCACCCGGGACCTTCGACGAGGCGGTCGGGCCGGTGCCACCCGTGCTTGCCGCGATGGTCACCGGCGCCCTGCTCAACGTGCTGGTCTTCGGCTTCGCGTGGTTCTTCGGTGCGACCGCCTGGGTGGCCGCGTGCCGCGAACACGAGCTGCGTACCCAGGCCGAGGACCTGCGTCGGTCGCAGACCGAGTCCCGGGAACGGGCGGTGCTCGGCGAACGGGTCCGGATCGCCCGGGAGTTGCACGACGTGGTCGCCCACCACGTGTCGGTGATGGGAGTGCAGGCGTCCGCCTGCCGCCGGGTGTTCGACCGCGACCCCGGCAAGGCCCGCACCGCGCTCACCGCCATCGAGCAGAGCGCCCGCACCGCCGTCGACGAGCTACGCCGGATGCTGGGCGTGCTGCGGACCACCGGCACTGTCGACGCCGGACCGCCGGCCGGCGGCGGCGTCGACCGGATCGGCGAGCTTGTCGAACGGGCTCGGGCCGCGGGCCTGACGGCAACCCTCGGGGTGTACGGCGATCCGGTCGCGCTGCCCGAATCGGTCTCCCAGGCGGTGTACCGGGTGACGCAGGAGGCGGTGACGAACACCCTCAAGCACGCCGGTGCGGACCTGCTGGACGTGCGGGTCCGCTACCTGGCCCGGGAGGTGGAGGTGGACGTGAGCGACAACGGACGAGCCGGCGGCCGGGTCGACGCCGTCGGGCTGGGCCTGATCGGGATGCGCGAACGGGTCGCCGCACACGACGGCGACCTGGAGGCCGGGCCGCGGGCCGGCGGCGGATGGCGGGTACGCGCCCGCTTCCCGCTGACGACGGCCGACCCGCCGGTCGGCGCGCGGCGGGAACCGCCCCACCAGCGAGAACCGCACGACCAGCGGGAACCGCACCACGAATGCCAGTCGGCCGTCGACGCGAAGCTCCCCGCATGAGCGCCGCGCCAACCCACGAGACGTCGGGTCCGGGTCAGAGGATCCGGGTGTTGCTCGCCGACGACCAACATCTCGTCCGCACCGGCTTCCGGGTCATCCTGGAGGTGGAGGACGACATCGAGGTGGTCGGCGAGGCCGCCGACGGCGAACGGGCCGTCACCATGACCCGGGCCACCCGCCCCGACGTCGTACTGATGGACGTGGAGATGCCCGGGATGGACGGACTGGAGGCCACCCGGCAGCTCACCGCCGACGGGCCCGGTGGGCCCGCGGTGCTGATCCTCACGACCTTCGACCGCGACGACTACCTGTTCGCCGCGCTGCGGGCCGGAGCCAGCGGTTTCCTGTTGAAGAACGGCACACCGGAGGAGCTGATCGAGGCGATCCGGGTGCTGGCCAGGGGCGACGGCCTGCTCGCCCCGGAGATCACCCGCCGGGTGATCTCCACGTTCGCCCGTCCCGGAGACCCGGCGGGCACCGCCCACCGGGGGCCGGAGGCGGACGCCGCGCTGGCCGAGCTGACTCCACGGGAACGGGAGGTGCTGGTGCTGCTCGCCGCCGGGTCGAGCAACGCGGAGATCGCCGCGGCCATCCACCTGGGCGAGGCGACAGTCAAGACCCACGTCAGTCGGGTGCTGGCCAAACTCGGCCTGCGCGACCGGGTGCAGGCGGTGGTGTTCGCGTACGAGAACGGGGTGGTCCGGCCCGGGGGGTGACCGCCATCCGTCGCACGGCGGACCGCCCGCTCACCCATCGGGCGGACGGCGGGGCGGGGTATTCGATCTAGCGTGGGACC
Source organism: Micromonospora sp. DT228 (assembly GCF_049841595.1). Taxonomy (NCBI): domain Bacteria; kingdom Bacillati; phylum Actinomycetota; class Actinomycetes; order Micromonosporales; family Micromonosporaceae; genus Micromonospora; species Micromonospora sp. DT228. The sequence goes on along the minus strand of NZ_JBNCKO010000012.1, from coordinate 49,674 downwards.
GTGACCAGAACGCTTCGCCTCGACGGCATCGACCGCAGCTTCGGCGACCGGCAGGTGCTCAGAAATGTGTCCTTCGAGGTGGCCGCCGGCCGGATGACCGGCTTCGTGGGCGCCAACGGCGCCGGCAAGACCACCGCCATGCGAATCATCCTGGGTGTGCTCGCCCCCGACGCCGGTGAGGTGAGCTGGGACGGCGCCCCGCTGACCCGCCACGACCGGCGACGCTTCGGCTACATGCCGGAGGAGCGGGGCCTCTACCCGAAGATGACCACCCGGGAGCAGGTGACGTACCTGGGCCGGCTGCACGGCCTGGACGCACCCGCCGCCCGGCGGGCCACCGACGCGCTGCTGGACCGGGTCGGCCTCGGTGAACGCGGCGACGACCTGCTGGAGACGCTGTCGCTGGGCAACCAGCAACGCGCGCAGATCGCGGCCGCGCTCGTGCACGACCCCGAGGTGCTGGTGCTCGACGAGCCGTTCTCCGGCCTCGACCCCCTCGCTGTCGACACCGTCGTCACCGTGCTGCGGGAGCGGGCCTCGGCCGGCGCGCCGGTGCTCTTCTCCAGCCACCAGCTCGACGTCGTGGAACGCCTCTGCGACGACCTGGTGATCATCGCGGACGGGGTGATCCGGGCCGCCGGCGGCCGCCAGCAGCTACGCGACTCGTACACCGTGCCCCGCTACGAGTTGGTGGTGGCGAACGACGCCGGTTGGGTACGCGACCAACCCGGGGTGACAGTGGTCGAGCTGGACGGCCCGCGCGTGGTCTTCGACCTGCCGGCCGGCGCCGACGAACAGCCCGTGCTGCAGGCGGCCCTCGCGCGCGGTCCGGTGCGCGCCTTCGGCCCGGTCAGCCCCTCGCTCACCGAGATCTTCCGAGAGGTCACCCAGTGAACATCACCCAGGCCACCCGGCTGGTCGCCGAACGGGAGATCCGCGTCAAGCTGCGCGACCGCACCTTCCTGTTCGGCACACTCTTCTTCCTGCTGATCGCGGCGGCGGGCACCATCCTGCCGCCGCTGCTCTCCGGCGGGCCGTCCACGGTGGCGGTGACCGAGAGCGCGGCCGGTCCCCTGCGCGCCGCCGGCCTGGAGGTCCGGGTGGTCGCCGACGACCGGGCCGCCGAGCAAGCCGTCCGCGACGACGACGTGGACGCCGCGGTGGTCGCCGGACCGGCAGTGCTGGCCATGGAGGAAGCCCCCGACGACGTGGTGAAGGCCCTGAGCAGCCAGCCGACCGTACGGCTGCTCGACCCGGACGCGGTGGACCCGGTGGTGGCGTTCCTGGTGCCGTTCGTCTTCGCGTTCGTCTTCTTCATCACCTCGCAGACGTTCGGGGTGCAGATCGCGCAGAGCGTCATCGAGGAGAAGCAGACCCGGATCGTGGAGATCCTGGTCGCCGCCGTGCCGGTACGCGCGTTGCTGGCCGGGAAGGTGGTGGCCGGCGCCATCCTGGCGTTCGCGCAGATCGCGTTGATCGCGGTGGTGGCGGTGATCGGGCTCCAGATGGGCGACAGTGGCGGTCTGCTCACCCTGCTCGCCCCGGCGATCGGCTGGTTCGTGCCGTTCTTCCTTGTCGGTTTCGTGCTGCTCGCGGCGATGTGGGCAGCGGCCGGCGCGCTGGCCAACCGGCAGGAGGACATCGCCGCGGTGTCGACGCCCGTGCAGTTCGCCGTGATGCTGCCGTTCTTCGCGGTGATCTTCCTGAACGACAACGACACCGCGATGCGGGTGCTGTCCTACCTGCCGTTCTCGTCGCCCACGGCCATGCCGCTGCGGCTGTTCACGGGTGACGCCGCCGGGTGGGAGCCGGTCGTCTCGCTCGTCATCCTGCTGCTCGCCGCCGGCGCGTTCCTGCTCGCCGGCGCCCGGGTGTACGAGGGGTCGCTGCTGCGCACCAACGGCCGGACCTCCCTGCGGACCGCGTGGCGGGAGCGGGAGACCATCGGCTGAGCCGTCGCCCCCGGCGGGCGTCGGTGTCCTGGTCGGACGCCGACGCCCGTTCCGGGCTCAGCGGGTGGGCGGCACCTGGTCCCGGCGGGCCGGGAGAGCAGGTCAGCGGGTGGGCGGCACCTGGTCCCAGCGGGCCGGCAGTGGGGGCGCCGACCAGGACGGGTCGGGCTGCCACGTCGCCCACGCCGGGTCCCACCAGCGCTCCCCCGCGTCGAGCAGCGCCGCGATCCGGTCACCCTCGGCCTGGATGGCATCCCCCATGCCCGGGTAGCGCCCCTCGACGAGGCGCTCGGCGAAGATCTCCACGTCCTTCCAGACGTAGGCGTCGGCGTCCGCGCCCCACCACAGGTCCAGCTCGTGGTCGAGAGTGTCCACCCCGATCGGCGTACGCCGGAACGGGTCCTGGAGGTTGAAGTACCAGGCGGCGAAGTCACGCCCGGGGCCGGTCCAGAACACGTCGACCGAGTGCGCCTCGCCGGGGCGTTGCAGCATCAGCTTGCCGTGCCCCGACCACGAACGGTGCCCGGCGGTCTCCCACGGGTGCCGCCCGCACGGAAAGGCCCCGGAGGTCGGGAACCCGAACTCGGCCCCCGGCGGCAGATAGAGGGCGAGCAGGTCGGGCGAGTCCTCGACGCAGATCGTCGGGCAGCCGAACCACACCTCGCCGCGCAGGATCTCACGCCGGACGACCACGTCACCGGGCGCGAAACGCTGTGCCACCAACTCCCCCACCTCCACGTTCGCCGGCACCGCCTGGTCACCTCGACGGTGCGCAGGTCGGGGTGTCCCCGCGCGAGGGACACCCCGACCTGCGTGATTCCGAGTCAACCGCTCTCAGGCGTCGACCGCCGCCATCACGTCGTCGCTGACGTCGAAGTTGGCGTAGACGTTCTGCACGTCGTCGCAGTCTTCGAGGACGTCGATCAGCTTGAAGATCTTGCGGGCCCCCTCCTCGTCCAGCGGGATGTTCATGCTGGGGACGAGAGACGACTCGGCCGACTCGTACTCGATGCCGGCGTCCTGCAGCGCGGTGCGCACCGGGACCAGGTCGGTCGGCTCGGAGACCACCTCGTACGCCTCACCGAGGTCGTTGACCTCCTCGGCGCCGGCGTCGAGGACGGCCAGCATCACGTCGTCCTCGCTGGTGCCCTCCTTGGGCACGATCACCACGCCCTTGCGGGAGAACATGTACGACACCGAGCCGGCGTCGGCCAGCGAGCCGCCGTTGCGGGTCAGCGCGGTGCGCACCTCGGTGGCCGCCCGGTTGCGGTTGTCGGTGAGGCACTCGATGAGCATGGCCACGCCGTTCGGGCCGTACCCCTCATACATGATCGTCTGCCAGTCGGCGCCGCCGGCCTCCAGGCCGGAGCCACGCTTGACGGCGCGGTCGATGTTGTCGTTCGGCACCGAGCTCTTCTTCGCCTTCTGGATCGCGTCGAAGAGCGTCGGGTTGCCGGTGGGGTCGCCGCCGCCGATCCGCGCGGCCACCTCGACGTTCTTGATCAGCTTGGCGAACATCTTGCCGCGCTTGGCGTCGATGACGGCCTTCTTGTGCTTGGTCGTCGCCCACTTTGAGTGGCCGGACATCTTCTACCTCCGTTGCTACCCGCCGGCTGCATCGACCGCACCGCTCGCGCCCCGCTCCCGCCGGCGCACGCGGAGGTGCCGGTCAGCTCTGGTGGAAGCCGTGGCGGGCAGATGGCCCTGCCGAATCCCCGCAATCCTACCGACGTCCCCCGGGTCGCTGTCATGCACCGCGCGCGGCGACCTCCCCACGCCCGCCCGAAACGGGCATACGCGCGGAAAACAGTGTCAGATCAGCCCACCAGCTCGGCGGCGCCGGCCGCCACCCCTGCCGGATCGACCGGACGCAGCGCTCGGGACCAGAGTTGCCCGCCGACTGAGCGACGGGTCCCCCGGTCAGGAGGTGGCCCGCACCAGGTCCACGAAGTACGCGTGCACGCGCAGGTCGCCTGTCAACTCGGGGTGGAACGAGGTGGCCAACAGGTTGGCCTGCCGCACCGCCACGATCCGGTCGGCGGCCGGGCCGTCGGTCACCGTCCCGATCACCTCGACTCCGGCGCCGACCCGTTCCACCCAGGGCGCGCGGATGAACACCGCGTGGAACGGCTCGCCCTCGACTCCGGTGATCGTCACCGGCGCCTCGAACGAGTCGACCTGCCGGCCGAACGCGTTGCGCCGGACGGTCATGTCGATGCCGGCGAAGCCCCGCTGGTCGGGTCGGCCGTCGAGCACCTCGGTCGCCAGCATGATCATGCCCGCGCAGGAGCCGTAGACCGGCATCCCGTCGGCGATGCGCTTGTCGATCGGCTCGCGCATCTCGAAGATGTCGGCGAGCTTGCTGATGGTGGTGGACTCGCCGCCGGGGACGACCAGGCCGTCCACCGCGTCCAGCTCCGCCGGACGACGGACCGGGCGGGCGTCCGCGCCGGCCGCCGCCAGTGCCGCCACGTGCTCGCGGACGTCCCCCTGCAGCGCGAGGACTCCGATGGTGGGCGCGCCCATGCCTACCAACCGCGCTCGGCCAGGCGGTGCGGCTGCGGGATCTCGTCGACGTTGATGCCGACCATGGCCTCGCCGAGACCACGGGAGACCTTCGCCAGCACGTCCGGGTCGTCGTGGAAGGTGGTGGCCTTGACGATCGCGGCGGCCCGCTGCGCCGGGTTACCCGCCTTGAAGATGCCGGAGCCCACGAACACGCCCTCCGCGCCGAGCTGCATCATCATCGCCGCGTCGGCCGGGGTGGCGATCCCGCCGGCGGTGAACAGCACGACCGGCAGCTTGCCGCTCTCGGCGACCTCCTTGACCAGCTCGTACGGGGCCTGCAACTCCTTGGCCGCGACGTACAGCTCGTCGGCCGGCAGCGAGGACAGCCGGGCGATCTCCTGACGGATCTTGCGCATGTGGGTGGTGGCGTTGGAGACGTCGCCGGTGCCCGCCTCACCCTTGGAACGGATCATGGCCGCCCCCTCGGTGATCCGCCGCAGCGCCTCACCCAGGTTCGTCGCGCCACAGACGAAGGGCACCGTGAACGCCCACTTGTCGATGTGGTTCGCATAGTCGGCGGGGGTCAGCACCTCGGACTCGTCGACGTAGTCCACGCCCAACGACTGGAGGATCCGCGCCTCCACGAAGTGGCCGATGCGGGCCTTGGCCATCACCGGGATGGAGACCGCCTCGATGATCCCGTCGATCATGTCGGGGTCGCTCATCCGGGAGACGCCGCCCTGCGCGCGGATGTCGGCGGGCACCCGCTCCAGGGCCATCACCGCGACGGCGCCGGCGTCCTCGGCGATCTTGGCCTGCTCGGCGTTGACCACATCCATGATCACGCCGCCCTTGAGCATCTCGGCCATGCCGCGCTTGACGCGGGCGCTGCCGACGACGGGGGCCGGACCGGTGTTCGCGGCGGAGTTTTCGGGCACGGGTCATCGCTCCTTGGACGTGCGCTGGGGGTGACAGCGAAAATGCTACGCGCGGGTCAACGCCGAACCGACAGCCAATCAGACCCCCGGTGGCCTGCCCTGTGGCCCTGGTCACCGGCCCGCCAGCGCGCTGCCAGGTCAGGTGGCGGGGACGTCCGCGGGGACGGTGAGGGTCGGGTCGTCGATGTCGAAGTAACGCGGCCACTCCTGACCCCGTCCCATCCGCAACACCCGCACCAACGGTCGGCTACGCGCCGAGCGGGCGTCCCGGACCAGGTCGGTGTGCACCTGCCGGGACAGCGCGAGCCGACGACTGGCGGCGATGACCGCCCCACAGGCCGGATCGCCCGGATCCAACTGGACGCCCCGCAACTGCCGGGTCAGGTCGTTCTCCGCCGCCTCCCGCTCGTCCGGGCTGGCGTCCAGGGCGATCCGGGCCGCCGCGTACAGCTCGACACCGAACCGCCGCTCGGCCAACACGGCGGCCGCCGCGGCCCGACGCAGCAGGTGGGCGTCGAGGGCCCGCGCCGCCAGCTCCGCGCGGCCCTGCAACCGCTCCACCCGGCCGGCGGTCCAGACAAGGTACGCCGCGACCAGCCCCACGACCACGATCGCGGCCACCACCCACCACATGTGCGGCATCGTAGTGCTGCTCCGTTTCGCCTCCGATTGGGCGCGGCAACACCGGTCACCCCGGTTGTCGTCCGCACCATGCGTCCCACCGGCTCAGCCCAGCCCCACCCACTCCTGGTCGATGACCCGCCCGTCGGTTGCCTCGATCGCCGCTGCGTATACCTCCACAACGCGCCGAGCAACCACCGGCCAGTCGAAATTCGCCACCACCTGATCGCCGCACTCGGTCAACGCGGCCCGCCCGGCGGGGTCGTCCAGCAGCTCGGTCACCGCGTCGCGCAACCCCACCGGGTCACCCGTGGGAAAGAGCCGGCCGGCGCGCCCACCGTCGAGCACCCGCCGGAACGCGTCCAGGTCGCTGGCGATCACCGTCGTACCCGCCGCCAACGCCTCGGTGAGGATCATGCCGAACGACTCGCCACCGGTGTTCGGCGCCACGTAGAGGTGCACACTGCGCAGCATCCGCGCCTTGTCCGGTTCGGTGACCAGCCCGAGGAACGTGATCCGCTCGTGCAGCTCGGCCGGGAACTGGTCGTACAGGTCGTCGGGGTCTCCCGGGCCGGCGACGAGCAACCGCAGCCCGGGCCGGGTGGCGGCCAACGCCACGAACGCGTCGCGCAGCACCGGGAAGCCCTTGCGCGCCTCGGTGAACCGGCCCAGGAAACCCAGGGTGCCGCCGCTGCCCGGGGCGCACTCCCCCGGCCAGCCCGGCAACGGCTCGGCGTCGGCGAACTTCGCCACCGCCACCCCGTTGGGGATCTCCACCGCCCCGCCGTCCATGTGCTCGACCTGCACCTTGCGGGCCAGCGCACTGACCGCGATCCGGGCGGTGATCCGCTCCAGCACGATCTGCAACACACCCTGCGCGGCGGCCAGCACCCGGGAACGGGTCATCGCGGTGTGGAAGGTCGCCACCACCGGGCCGCGCGCGGAGAGCACGGCCAGCAGCGACAGGCTCAGCGTGAGCGGCTCGTGCACGTGCAGCACGTCGAAGTCGCCGTTGATGATCCAACGCCGGACCCGGGCCGTGGAGACCGGGCCGAACGCGATCCGGGCCACCGATCCGTTGTACGGCAGCGGCACGGCACGACCCGCGGACACCACGTACTCCGGCAACGGCGAATCCTCGTCGGCCGGCGCGAGCACGCTTACCTCGTGGCCGAGCGCGATCAACGCCTCGGCCAGGTCCATCACGTGGTTCTGCACCCCGCCGGGGACATCGAAGGAGTACGGGCACACGATGCCGATCCGCATGCGTCAGCGCCCCCCGCCCACGACCGCGGCACACCGTCCCACCGTGCCCACCACCTCCTCAGGCCGGACCGGCGGCCGAGGATGGCAGCGCCGTGCCGTCCCCCGACCCCCGCTGGTCCAGCCACATCCGCTGCAACATGTGCCAGTCTTCCGGATGCCGGGCGATACCCGCCGCCAGATGGTCGGCGATGAGCTGGGTCAGCGACCGGACCCGCTGGTCCAGGGGCCCCGCCTCGGGCCCCGGCACCGGCAGCGGGCCGGCGAGCGACGCGCACGCCGCATCCGATTCGTACCACATCGAGGCCACGTAGAGGGGCGCACCGGTGTGCAACGCGAGCAGCGCCGGCCCGGCCGGCATCCGGGTCTTACCGCCGAAGAAGTCCACCTCCACCCCCCGGGCGGAGAGGTCCCGGTCGGCGAGCAACGGCACCACCGCACCGGCACGCACCCGGTCCAGCAGCACGTCGAACGCCGGACGCGACCCCCCGCGGGTGGGCAGGATCTCCATGCCCACGCTCCCCCGGAAGGCCACGAAACGCTTGTACACGCCCTCCGGCTTGAGCCGTTCCATGACAGTGGTGATCGGCCAGCCGCTGGCCGCTACCCAGGCGCCCGCGGCGTCGTAGTTGCCGGCATGGGGAAGGGCCACCACGGCGCCCCGGCCCGCTGCCACGTCGGCGGCGAGCAGCTCGGCGCCGTCGAGTCGGAAGCCGGAGAGGATCTGCGCCCGACTCAACGCGGGCAGCCGGAACGCCTCCATCCAGTACCTGGCGTACGAGCGGAGCCCTCGCTTGACGAGATCGTCCAGCTCGGCCTCGGACAGCTCCGGGCCGACCACCCGGCGCAGGTTCGCGCGCAGTCGGGCCGTACCCCCTCCGGCGCGGCGGTGGGCGCGGTCCGCGCCCGCCTGGAACGCCGCCGCCACCAGCGGCCGGGGTAGCGCGCGGACCACCCGCCAGCCGGCGACGTAGCCAAGCTCGGTGAGGTTCACGCGGCCCGGCCGCCGGTCGTCCGACGCCGGGTCGTCGACACGCCCCTCACGCCTGGCCGTTCGGCTGGAGCTGCTGGGCCTGGCGGTAGACGTGCGCCATCCGCTGCCCCACCGTGAAGATCGACACCGCGGCGAGCAGCCAGAGCGCGATCTCCAGCGCGGGCTTCACGTCCAGGCCGGTGAGGATACCGCCGACCCCGACGATCAGCAGCCGTTCGGTGCGCTCGGCGATGCCCACGTTGCAGGTCATGCCGAGACCTTCGGCGCGCGCCTTGACGTAGGAGACCAGACTGCCGGCGGCCAGGCAGATCAACGCCGCGGCCACCCCGGAGTGGTCGCCCTGGGTGGCCAGCCAGTACGCGACCGCGCCGAAGACGGCACTGTCGGCGACCCGGTCCATGCTCGAGTCGAGGAACGCCCCGAACCTGGTGGACCCGCCGCTCATCCGGGCCATCGTCCCGTCGAGCAGGTCGGTGAGCGCGAAAACGGTCACGATCAACGCGCCCGCGACCAGATGGCCGCGGGCACCGAAGCCGAGCGCGCCGACGAGCACACCAACGGTGCCCGCGACGGTGACGGCATTGGGAGTCACGCCCGCGCGCAGCAGGGCGCGGGCAATCGGCTCGACGACGCGGGTCATCCCCGCGCGGGCCGACACTTGGAAGATCTTCGCCATGGCGGTCCCCACGATAACGGTCCGCCCAGGTCCGGCGATACGGCCGCCCCTCCGACCCGCCCGGGAGAGGCTTGTGCCTACCCGACAACGGGTGTGAGATCGAGCCGGAGGGTGAGCCAGCTCACCCGCTCACCCGTCCCGTTCCCGCTGAGCACGAGACCACCGGAGGATACTGCCGCGCACTCGCCCCGGGCCGCTTACCGTCGCGCGGCGGTCGCCACCCACCACCGGCTGAGGGAGGTGCGCCCCATGGCGCAGAAGCACGAGAAGGGTTCCACCGGCGGCGCGCCGGTGGTGACCGAGCCCGAACAGGTTCGCAACGTGGTGCTCGTCGGGCACTCCGGGGCGGGCAAGACGACACTCGTCGAGGCCCTGCTCGCGACGACCGGCACGATCAGCCGGGCCGGCGCCGTCGTCGACGGCACGACGGTCGGCGACCACGACCCCGCCGCCGTCCGCCAACAGCGGTCGGTCAGCCTGTCCTGCGCTCCGCTGCTGCACAACGGCATCAAGGTCAACCTGCTGGACACCCCCGGGTACGCCGACTTCGTCGGCGAACTGCGCGCGGGGCTGCGGGCCGCCGACGCCGCCCTCTTCGTCGTCTCCGCGGCCGGCGGCATGGACGCGGCCACCGTCGCCCTCTGGGAGGAGTGCGCGGCTGTCGACCTGCCCCGCGCCGTCGCGGTCTCCCGCCTGGACCAGCCCCGCGCCGACGTCGACGAGACGGTGGCGCTCTGCCAGCGCCTCTTCGGCGACAACGTGATGCCCCTCTACCTGCCGATGCTCGGCGACGACGGGGTGTCCACCGAGGGGCTGCTCGGCCTGATCACCCGTCGCGTCTTCGACTACTCCGCCGGGCTGCCCGCCGACGTCCGCGACCCGGACCCGGAGCACCAGCGGGCCATCGACGAGTCCCGCGACGAGCTGATCGAGGGGATCATCGCCGAGAGCGAGGACGAGACCCTCATGGACCGCTACCTCGACGGTGAGGAGATCAGCGACGAGGTGCTCATCGACGACCTGGAGAAGGCCGTCGCCCGGGGGCACTTCTACCCGGTGGTGCCGGTCTGCGCCGAGACCGGTGTCGGGCTGGACGTGCTGCTGGAGGTGCTGACCGCCGCGTTCCCGTCGCCGCTGGAGCACGAGCTGCCGGCGGTCGCCGGCGTGGACGGCTCCCCCCGCCCGCCGCTGACCTGCGACCCGGCCGGGCCGCTCGTCGCCGAGGTCGTCAAGACCACGGTCGACCGGCACGTCGGCCGGGTCTCGCTGGTCCGGGTCTTCTCCGGCACGCTGCGCCCCGACCAGACCGTGCACATCTCCGGGCACGGCATGACCGAACGCGGCCACCCCGACCACGACGCCGACGAGCGGGTCGGACATATCTACACCCCGCTGGGCGCCACCCTGCGGGAGGTGCAGCTCTGCGTGGCCGGCGACATCTGCGCGATCACCAAGTCGGGCACCGCCGAGACCGGCGACACCATCTCGGCCAAGGACGACCCACTGCTGATCGCCCCCTGGGAGATGCCGGAGCCGCTGCTGCCGGTGGCGGTCGTCGCCCGCAGCCGCGCCGACGAGGACGCCCTGGCCCGCAACCTCGCCCGTCTGGTCGCCGGCGACCCCACACTGCGCCTGGAGCGCAACCCGGAGACCCACCAGCTGGTGCTCTGGTGCATGGGCGAGGCGCACGCCGACGTGGTGCTCGACCGGCTGCGCGCCGGCGGCGTCGAGCTGGACACCGAACCGGTGAAGGTGTCCCTGCGCGAGACGCTCACCGTGCCCGCCAACGGGCACGGCCGGCACGTCAAGCAGTCCGGCGGGCACGGCCAGTACGCGGTCTGCGACATCGAGGTCGAGCCCCTGCCCCCGGGCAGCGGCAACGAGTTCGTCGACCGGGTCGTCGGCGGCGCGGTGCCACACAACTACATCCCGTCCGTGGAGAAGGGCGTCCGCGCCCAACTGGAGCGCGGCCTGGTCGCCGGCCACCCGGTGGTGGACCTGCGGGTGACACTTGTCGACGGCAAGGCGCACAGCGTCGACTCCTCCGACGCGGCCTTCCAGACCGCCGGCGCGCTGGCCCTGCGGGACGCCGCCGACCGTGGTCAGCCCGCGCTCCTGGAGCCGATCGACGAGGTCACCATCCGGGTGCCGGACGGCTCGGTGGGTGCCGTGCTGGGCGACCTGTCCGGCCGCCGCGGCCGGGTGCTCGGCACCGAAGCGGACCCGGACACCGAGGGCCGCACCCTCGTCCGCGCCGAGGTGCCGGCGACCGAGTTGCTGCGCTACGCCGTCGAGCTGCGCTCCATGACGGCTGGCACCGGCACCTTCCGCCGCCAGTTCGTCCGCCACGACCCCATGCCGGCCCACCTGGCCGACCAGATCCGCAAGGAACACACCCCCTGAGCCTCGCCCCGCCGCGCCCGACCCCCGCGAGGCACCACAACTCGTGATCGACAGGGCCGGGTGGGGCGGGTGGCCTGCCATGTTCGCGTCCTGTAGAGCTGCCCCAGATCTGGGGCAGCTCTACCGGCGCGCCGAGACCCGACCAGGCCACCGCCCAGGCACACCGCAACTTCACACGCCACCACCACCCCGACCAGGCCACCGCCCCAGATACGGGGCAGCTCTACAGCAGGCCCGCACCCACCCCACCCCGCCACCGCCCCAGAAACGGGGCAGCTCTACAGCAGGCCCGCACCCACCCCATTCCGCCACCGCCCCAGAAACGGGGCAGCTCTACAGCAGGCCCGCACCGACCTGGTGGGGTGAGCACCCGGGTCGGGACGCGACGGCAGCGCGGGGCGGACGGGTGCCACTGCCCCGCTCAGGGGTGGGTGGTGGGGTGGGTGGGAGGGGGCCAGTGGGGGCGGTCGGCGTCCAGCAGGGCCGCGGTGCGCAGGGCCGCCAGTTGGCGCTCCACCTCGACGAACTGGTCCGCCGGCAACGGCCCTCGGCGCAGCGCGGCGGCGTTCTCCTCGACCTGGGCGACCGTACGGCAGCCGGGGATCGGGATGGTGCGGCCGCTGCGCGCCCAGATCCAGCCCAGCGCTCCCTGGGCGAGGGTGCGCCCATCGGCGGTGAGCGCCGCGCGGACCGCGCCGACCCGGCGCAGCCACTCCGGCGCGGGCCGGCCACCGCGGAACCACTCCAACCAGCCGGGGGCCGACCCGCGTACGTCGTCGCGGGGCAGCACCGAGCCGGCCGAGTACTTGCCGGTGAGCAGCCCCATCCCCAGTGGGCCCCGGTTGACGCTGGCCAGGTCGTACTTGTCGCAGACGGCGAGCAGTTCGGGGGCGTCGCGCAGCACCGACAGGGTGTGCTGCACGGCGGTGGCACCGGCGGCGCCGTGACCGAACGCGGTGGCCCGGTCGACACGGTCGGTGCTCCACCCGTACGCCCGGATCAGCCCCTCGGTGACCAGGTCCTCGCAGGTGCCGACCAGCGCCTGCGCCCGCGGCACCGACAGGTCGGCCAGGTGTAGCTGGTAGAGGTCGATCCGATCGGTGCCCAACCGGCGCAGCGAGTCCGTCACGGCCCGGCGCAGGTACGCGGGCGACGCGTCCTCCCCGGTGGCCTGTCGGCGCGCCTCGTCGAAGGTGTAACCCCACTTGGTGGCAATCACGGCCTCGTCCCGGCGGCCCGCGAGCGCTCGGCCGAGGACCCGCTCGCCGTGCCCGGCGCCGTACGTGTCGGCGGTGTCGAACAGGGTGATGCCCTCGTCGAGCGCCCGGTGAACCGCCCGTACCGACTCGTCGTCGTCGACCGCGCCCCAGCCCAGCGGTTGGGCGCCCTCCGCCCAGGGCCCGCCGATCGCCCAGCACCCCATGCCGAGGGCGCTGACCTCGATGCCGCTGCGCCCCAGCGTCCGTGTCGTGACTGCCATCGGCCGATCGTGCCACCTTCACCTGGTCGGGACGTAGCAGATCTCGGAGCGCAATCGTGGGTGCGCGTCGACCCGTCCGCCGTGCCCCGCGCGGACGCCGCGTGGCCGGACGCCCGCGTGGCCGGTGGTCAGGAGGGCCAGGCGCGGGCGAAGAGGTCGCGGGTGTCGCCGAGCAGTTGCGGCAGGACCTTCGTGCGGCCGATCACCGGCATGAAGTTCGCGTCACCGCCCCAGCGCGGGACCACGTGTTGGTGCAGGTGCGCGGCGATGCCGGCGCCGGCCACCCCGCCCTGGTTCATGCCCAGGTTGAAGCCGTGCGCGTTGCTCACCTTGCGGATCATCCGCATCGCGGTCTGGGTGTACGACGCCAGCTCGGTGGTCTCCGGCACGTCCAGGTCGGTGTAGTCGGCGACGTGCCGGTAGGGGCAGACCAGCAGGTGCCCCGGATTGTACGGATAGAGGTTGAGCACCACGAACACGTGCTCGCCACGGGCCACCACCAGGCTGTCCTCCGGCGGCAGCTTGGGTGCCCGGCAGAAGGGGCAGCCGGTGGGCTTCTCGTAGCCCTCGGCCGGACGGTCCTCGCCGGAGATGTAGGTCATCCGGTGCGGCGTCCAGAGCCGCTCCAGGCCGTCCGCCATGCCATCCGTGTCCGTGTGCCGTTCCGCCCCTGTCACGAGCCGATCCTACGGAGCCATCCCGTCGAGCCGCGACTCCCGTCGCCGGGAAAACTCTTGCTGCACATTCTTGACGGATCGATGTTGAAACCTGAAGATTCCATGCATCCATAAGCGCGCATGTATCGATGGAGGGTCACCCATGATCCGTCGGCTCGGCCGGCTCCTCGCGGCACTCGCCCTGACCGCCGCCACCACAGTGGCCGGCATCACCCTCACCGCCGGCGCCGCACAGGCGGACGGCTGCTACACCTGGGGTCGCACCCTCTCCCAGGGGGCGTCCGGCGACGACGTCCGGCAACTCCAGATCCGGGTCGCCGGCTACCCCGGCTACGGCGCGGTGCTCACCATCGACGGCGCGTTCGGCCCGGCCACCCGCTCGGCGGTGATCCGCTTCCAGCAGGCGTACGGGCTACCGGCGGACGGCATCGCCGGCCCGCAGACGTTCAACCGGCTCTACGCCCTGCAGGACGACGACTGCACACCTGCCAACTTCAGCTACCCCGAGCTGAACAGGTGCAACAGCGACTGGTCCGGCGGTGCGGTAGCGGCGAGCACCGCACGGGCCAACGCGCTCGTCTCGATGTGGAAGCTCCAGGCCCTGCGGCACGCCCTCGGGGACGTGGCCATCTCGATCAGCAGCAGCTTCCGTAGCTACGCCTGCAACAGCGCGGTGGGCGGGGCGTCCAACAGCCGGCACCTGTACGGGGACGCGGTGGACCTGGTCGGGTCACCGTCGTTCTGCCGGCTGGCCCAGCAGGCCCGCTACCACGGCTTCGGGCAGATCCTCGGCCCCGGCTACCCGGACCACAACGACCACACCCACGTGGCCGCCGTCGGCGGCTGGTCGGCCCCGAGCTGCGGCATCTGACCCCCGGCGCGGCCCGCAGTCGCGGTTGCCGGGCGCGGCCGGAGGGCCGCGCCCGGTTCCGTTACTCCGCGGCGGCGGAGGGGCCGATGTTCGTGCGCGAGCTGACCACGTCCAGGATGTGGGTCACCGCCTCGGCGGTCGGCACCCCGTTGCGCTGCGAGCCGTCGCGGTAGCGGAAGGACACCGTGCCGGCGGCCACGTCGTCGTCTCCGGCGATCACCATGAACGGGATCTTCTGCTGCTGCGCCGTACGGATCTTCTTCTGCATCCGGTCGTCGCCCGCGTCCACCTGGGCCCGGATCCCCTCGGCGCGCAGCGCCGCGACGAAGCCGTGCAGGTAGTCGGTGTGGTCCTCGCGGATCGGGATGCCGACCACCTGCACCGGGGCCAGCCAGGCCGGGAACGCGCCCGCGTAGTGCTCGGTGAGCACCCCGAAGAACCGCTCGATCGACCCGAACAGCGCCCGGTGGATCATCACGGGCCGCTGGCGGGTGCCGTCGGCGGCCTGGTATTCCAGGCCGAACCGCTCCGGCTGGTTGAAGTCGACCTGGATGGTGGACATCTGCCAGGTCCGGCCGATCGCGTCCCGCGCCTGCACGGAGATCTTCGGGCCGTAGAACGCCGCGCCGCCCGGGTCGGGCACCAGGTCCAGGCCGGAGGTCGCGGCGGCGGTCCGGAGCGCCTCGGTCGCCTCCGCCCAGTCCTCCTCGGCTCCGATGAACTTGGGCGAGTCGTCGCGGGTCGACAACTCCAGGTAGAAGTCGTCCAGGCCGTAGTCACGCAGCAGGTCCAGCACGAAGCTGAGCAGCGCGGACAGCTCGCCGGCCATCTGCTCGCGGGTGCAGTAGATGTGCGAGTCGTCCTGGGTCAGACCACGAACCCGGGTGAGGCCGTGCACGACGCCGGACTTCTCGTACCGGTAGACCGTGCCGAACTCGAACATCCGCAGCGGCAGCTCCCGGTACGACCGCCCGCGCGACCTGAAGATCAGGTTGTGCATCGGGCAGTTCATGGCCTTGAGGTAGTAGTCCGCGCCCTCCAACTGCATGGGCGGGAACATGGTGTCCGCGTAGTAGGGCAGGTGGCCGGACGTCTGGAACAGCTGCGCCTTGGTGATGTGCGGGGTGTTGACGAACTCGTACCCGGCGGCCTCGTGCCGTTGCCGGGAGTAGTGCTCCATCTCCCGGCGGATGATGCCGCCCTTGGGGTGGAAGACCGCCAGGCCGGAGCCGATCTCGTCGGGAAAGCTGAACAGGTCGAGGTCCGCGCCGAGCTTGCGGTGGTCGCGCCGGGCGGCCTCCTCCAACAGCTTCAGGTACGCCTTGAGCTCGTCGCGGGTCGGCCACGCGGTGCCGTACACCCGCTGTAGTTGGGGGTTCTTCTCCGAGCCACGCCAGTAGGCGGCGGCCGAGCGCATCAGCTTGAACGCGCCGATCAGGCGGGTGGTCGGCAGGTGCGGACCCCGGCACAGGTCCGACCAGCAGACCTTGTCCTCCTTGGCGTCGAGGTTGTCGTAGATGGTCAGCTCGCCGCCGCCCACCTCCATCACCTCGTCGGTGTCCAGGCCCTCGCCCTTGACCTCGATCAACTCCAGCTTGAACGGCTCGTCGGCCAGCTCGGAGCGCGCCTCGTCCAGGCTGCCGAAGCGGCGGCGACGGAACCGCTGACCGCTCTTGATGATCTCCTGCATGCGCTTCTCGAGCTTGCTGAGGTCATCGGGCTGGAACGGCTTGTCGACGTCGAAGTCGTAGTAGAAGCCGTTCTCGATGGGCGGGCCGATACCGAGCTTGGCCTCGGGGAAGATGTCCTGCACGGCCTGGGCGAGCACGTGCGCGGTGGAGTGGCGCAGCACGGTGAGCCCGTCGGGTGAGTCCAGGCTGACCGGCTCGACGACGGTCTCCTCGGCCGGCGCCCAGTCCAGGTCGCGTAGCTGACCCTGCGGGTCGCGGACCACGACGATCGCCTTGGGGCCGTTCGCGGGCAGTCCGGCCGCGGCCACCGCGTCGGCCGCCGTGGTCCCGGCGGCGACGACGACGGGGTCGGCCACGGCGGGGGTACGGGGTGCGGACACGGTGACTCCTCCAAGCGGTACGAAACGGTGCCGATCCTCGGCTCCTGCCGATGCTATCGGTCGCGCTGCCCCCGATCGGGAACGGCACCTTCCTCACGGCCGCGTTGAACCTTTCGCACCTCGGAGCCGAACTAGAAGGTGTGGTCGGAAACCGGTGCCGGTCGCGTCGACAGGGATGGGGACACAAGATGGCGAGCACGCACGGTGGTGGACGTCGGCGGCGGATCGCGGCGGTGACCGCGCTGACCGCCGCCGGGCTGCTGCTCTGGCCCGGCGCGGCGCGGGCGGCGGACGTGACGACCACCCCGACGGAGGCCCGGCAGGGCGACGCCGTACGCCTGGAGTTCACCGTTCCCGAGGAGCGGGCCGGCACGAAGACCAACCAGATCGAGGTCCGGTTGCCGGCCGACGCGCCGATCGCCGAGGTCTACCCGATGTCGGTGAACGGTTGGGCGCCCCGGATCAGCTCCCGCACCCTGGACAAGCCGGTGGCGGGCATCCACTCCTCCGGGGTGAGCACGGTGACCACCGCGGTGACCTGGGTCCGGGTCGGCGAGAGCGACCCCGGCCCGGCCCGGCTGGCGCTGTCCATGGGGCCGATGCCGCAGGCGGAGCGGCTCACCTTCGAGGTCGTCCAGACGTACGCCGATGGCACGGTGGTCCGCTGGGCGGACGCCGCCGGCCCGCACCGCGCCCCGGCTCTCACCCTGCTGCCGGCGGCGCCCGGCGCGGCGGGTCCGGCCGCCCACGGTGGGCACGGCGGCCCGGCGGCCGGTGCGCCCGCCGACCCGGACAACGCCGTCGACGCCGCGCCGGCCGCGGGCGACGCGGGCGAGGAGTCCGGCAGCGCCGACGGGATGCTGGCCGCCGGCCTGCTGGCCGGGCTGGGCGGCGGCGCGGCGATCGGTTGGCTGGTCAGCCGGTGGCGTCGACGCGACCCGGCCGAGGCCACGGCCCTCGCCGAGGTGACCGGCGGCCCGGACGAGGACGCGACCCTCGCCGAGATCACCGGCCGCGCGGACGAGGCCACGGCCCTCGCGGAGGTGACCGGCGGCCCGGACGAGGACGCGACCCTCGCCGAGATCACCGGCCGCGCGGACGACACCGCCGCACCCGAGATCGCCGGACGTGCGGACGACACGGCGGCGCTCGCCGAACCCCAGACCGTCGATCCCCAGCCCGCCGTTCCCGCAGCGTCGCGGTGATCCACTCCGCTTCCCGGAAACCGGCGCATCCACGCCGCGCGGACAGCCCGACTTAGCGATGATCAACTCGGCTTCCTGGAAACTGCGGCATCCAAGCCGCACGGACGCCCCGATTTCCGGGAAGCCGAGTTGACCGTGGGCGCAGGGCACGCCGGCGCGGGCGCAGGACAAGCCGGCGCGGGCGCAGGGCACGCCAGCGCGGACGCAGGACAAGCCGGCGCGGGTACGGCAGCCTGGGTGGTCAGGGGAGCCAGGTGGGTAGCGGCTCGCGGGCGGACAGCCACGCCTCGGGCACGCCGCCGGGGGTGCCGACACCCGTGTACGCCGCCACGATCGCTCCGACGATCGCGGCGGTGGTGTCCATGTCACCGCCGGCCAGGACGCATCTGCGGATCGCCGTCGGATAGTCGTCGAGGTGGGTGGCGGCCACCCAGAGGGTGAACCCGACGGTGTCCTGGGCGGTCACCCGGGAGCCGTTGCCGAGTTCCGCCACCACCCGGTCCACTTGTCGGCCGAGCAGCCCGGCCGCCCGGTTCACGCTCCGGTGCACCTCGGTGCCCGGGTCGAGCGTGGCGGCGATGCCGGCGAGCAGGCGCTCCGGAGCCGGCCGGTGCCCGTCGAGGCGGCCCCGGGCGGCCAGGGCGGCGGCGACGGCCACCGCGACGGCGCCGGCGATCCCCTCGGGGTGCGCGTGGGTCACCTCGGCCGAGGTGCGGGCCTGGGCCGCGGCACGCGCGGTCGAGTCGGCGAAGTACGCGCCCAGTGGGCCGACCCGCATCGCCGCGCCGTTGCCGCAGGAGCCCTGGCCGTCGAAGGCGGACGCGGCGGCCAGCGGCCACGGGGTGCCGGTACGGATCAGCTCCAGGATCGCCGTCGCGCCGGCCCCGTAGCCCCGGTGCGGAGCACACCGCTCGGCGAAGGCCAGGGCCAGCCGGTCGGGGTCGATGCCGCCGGAGTGGGCCAGCTCGGCGAGGACCGAGCAGGCCATCTCGGTGTCGTCGGTCCACTCCCAGGGGGTCGGCGGCAGTGCGCCCGCGGCGAGATCCGAGGGCGCCGCCCGCGGCAGGAAGTACTGCGCGCCGAGCGCGTCGCCGGTGGAGAGACCGGCGAGGCTGTCCCGGGCGAGCGACAGACGGGCATCGACGAACAGGGTGAACGACATCGTCGTACCAGCTTGCCCGCTCGCCAGGCACGTCGCAATGCGATCAACTTGCCAGGCCAAGTACGGTCTTGTCGTGGCCTCCGTGCTCCTGGTCGAAGACGATCACGTCGTACGCGGCGCGATGCTGCGGTCCCTCACCGACCGGGGGCATGCCGTGCACGCCGTGGGTACGGCGTTGGACGCCCTGCGTCGGGTCGCGGCGGAGACACCCGACCTGGTGGTGCTGGACCTCGGCCTGCCCGACCTGGACGGCTCGGACGCGCTGCGGATGCTGCGTGGCATCACCGACATCCCGATCATCATCGCGACCGCCCGGGACGACGAGCAGTCGGTTGTCAAACTGCTGCGCGCCGGCGCCGACGACTACATGGTCAAGCCGTTCACCGGGGCGCACCTGGACGCGCGGATCACGACAGTGCTGCGCCGGGCCGGACGGGCCAGTCGGACGGTGCAGCCCGCGGTGCACAGTGTGGGCGGGCTCCGGGTGGACGTGGGTGAGCGCAGCGCCCAGCTCGACGGGGAGCCGCTGGCGCTGACCCGTAAAGAATTCGACCTGCTGGCCTATCTCGCCGCACGACCCGGGCGGGTAGTGTCCCGCCGGGAACTCTTGGAGGAGGTATGGCGGCAGCCATCGGTCGGCGAGGATCAGACCATCGACGTTCACCTGTACTGGCTCCGCAGAAAGATGGGCGAGTCCGCGGCGAAGCCGCGCTACCTGCGCACCGTGCGGGGGGTCGGATTCCGGTTGGTGGCACCGGACTGAGGACGGCGCTGGCCCTGCTCACGGCCGGCATGTGCAGTCTTGTCGCGCTCGCGTTCCTGATCCCGCTCGGGCTCAGCCTGCGGGAGCAGAGCCGGGACGAGGCGATCGCCGACGCGGCCCGACGCAGCGCGTTGGTCACCGGCGCGCTGGCGGTGAGCACCGACCCTGCGGTCGTCGAACGGGCCGTGGTGGCGAGCGCCGAGGGCGCGCCGACCCGGCCCGTGGTGCACGGTCTGGGCCTGGACGAGTCCGCTGGCCGGGCCACCGGGGATGACCTGGACCGGGCCCGGGCCGACCGGCGGTCGCGGGTCGTCGACGTGGACGGGGGCGTGCTCCGGCTGGACCCGGTCGTGCTCGGTGACCGGACGGCAGTGGTCGAGGTGTTCCTCCCGGACTCGACGCTTGGCGAGGGCGCCGGTGGCACCTGGCTGCTGCTGTTCGCGGTCGGCGCGGCGATGGCCGGCGCGGCGGTGCTGGTGGTCGATCGGGTCGCCGCCCGCGCGGTGGACTCGACCCGGGGTCTGGTCCGGGCCGCGCTGTCCATCGGCGACGGCGACCTGGGCGTACGCGTCGAGCCGACCGGTCCGCGCGAGCTGGCCGAGGCCGGGTACGCCTTCAACCGGATGGCCGACCGGCTGGACGCGGCCCGCACCGACGAGCGGGAGCTGGTGGCCGATCTGTCGCATCGGCTGCGTACCCCGTTGACGGTGCTGCGGTTGGACGCGGAGGCGTTGGAGTCCGACGACACGAGCGTGGGGTCGTTCAGCCCGGCGGAGCTGGACCGGCTTCGCGGCATCCGGCGGATCCGGCAGGCGATCGTCACCCTGGAGGGTGAGATCGACGTGTTGATCAAGACGACCCGTAAGTCGGTGGCGCTCGAGGCCGGGCCGGCGATGTGTGACGTCAGCGAGGTGGTTCGGGACCGGATGGTGTTCTGGGCGGCCCTGGCCGGCGACCAGAACCGGCCACACCGGGTGAACGGCGCGCAACTGCGCATCCCCGCGCCGGTGCCACGGGCCGAGTTGGCCGCCGCGCTGGACGCGGTGATCGGCAACGTCTTCCGGTACACGCCGCAGGGCACCGCGTTCGAGGTGGCCGTGTCCCGGCGCGACGGGTACGTGGCGATCCGGATCGACGACGCCGGCCCCGGCATCGCCAACCCGGACCGGGCGCTGCGCCGGGGCACCAGTGACCAGGGCTCGACCGGGCTCGGCCTGGACATCGCCAAGCGGGTGGCGTTGCAGGCCAACGGGTCGGTGAGCATCGACCGGGCCCGGTTGGGCGGGGCGAGCGTGGTGATGCTGCTCGCCGACCCGGAGGCGACGCCGCGGCAGGTCAGCCGCTTCGGTCTGGTCGGCCGAATGGCACGCGACGCCCGCGACACCAAGGGCGCCGGGCGTCGCTGGCCGCGCCAGCGCCCCACCGACGACTGACCGGGTTGTGGCCCGTCGCAAGTCTTCCTTAGATCGCGGTTAACGAGCGGGCTGGACCGGTCGCGAGCTGACAGGATCAGAACACGAACCCACCAGTTTCACCGGTCGAGCGCCTTCGCGCACCCATGGCCGGTGAAGCCGCGCGCGCGGCGGGAGTCACAGGTCCCCCCACACCCACGCTCCCGCCGCGCGCCCCGCTCGTCCCGACCCGCCCCTCGCTCGCTCAGCCGGCGGTGGCGAGGTACGCGTCGATCTCGGCCGTGATCCGCTGCTTGCCGTCGGCGTCGAGGAAGGACGCGGTCACCGCGTTGCGGGCCAGCCCGGCCAGTCCCTCGGGACCGGCCCCGAGCAGGCGGGCCGCCACCGCGTACTCGTCGTTGAGGGTGGTGCCGAACATCGGCGGGTCGTCGGAGTTGATGGTGACCAGCAGCCCGGCCTCGACCAGTCGGGGCAGCGGGTGCTCGTCGAGGGTGGCCACCGCCCGGGTCCGGACGTTCGACGTCGGGCAGATCTCCATGCCGATCTGCCGCTCGGCCAGGTAGGCGAGCAGCTCCGGGTCCTGCGCGGCGGAGATGCCGTGCCCGATCCGCTCGGCGCCCAGCTCGTGCAGCGCGTCCCAGACGGTCTGCGGTCCGGTGGTCTCCCCGGCGTGCGGCACCGAGCGCAGCCCGGCGGCGCGGGCCTGGTCGAAGTAGGGCCGGAACTGCGGTCGCGGCACGCCGATCTCCGGGCCACCCAGACCGAAGCTGACCAGCCCGTCCGGGCGCTCGTCCAGGGCGATGCGCAGCGTCTCCTCGGCCGCGGGCAGGCCCGCCTCGCCGGGGATGTCGAAGCACCAGCGCAGCTCGATGCCGAAGTCGGCCGCCGCGCGCCTGCGGGCGTCCTCGATGGCCTCGCAGAACGCCGGCGCGGGGATGCCCCGTCGCACGTGCGAGTACGGGGTGATCGTCAGCTCCGCGTACCGGACCTGTTGACGGGCCAGCTCCCGGGCCACCTCGTGGGTGAGGATCCAGACGTCCTCCGGGTCGCGGATGAGGTCCACGACGCTCAGGTAGATCTCGATGAAGTGCGCGAAGTCGCGGAACTCGAAGTAGGCGGCGAGGGCCTCCGGGTCGGCCGGCACGGGGGTGCGTCCCTCGTGGCGGGCGGCCAGCTCGGCGACGATCCGGGGCGACGCGGAGCCGACGTGGTGCACGTGCAGCTCCACCTTGGGCAGGCCGGCGATGAAGGCGGACGGGTCGGTCACGGACTCTCCTCTGCACGGTCGCCGGTGCGGGCGACGACGAAGACGCGGCGGAACGGGAAGTACACCTGACCCTGCCGGACCGGGTAGGCGGCGGCGAGGCGTACCCCCAGCTCGGCCCGGAAGGCCGACCAGCCGGCGGCGTCCAGCGCGGCCCGCACCGGACGCAGCGCGGTGCCTTCCATCCAGGCCAGCACCGGGTGGTCGCCGGTGGGCCGGGCGGGCAGCAGGTGCACGTAGGTAGTCTCCCAGGCGTCCACCGCGCAGCCGGCGGCGGTCAGCAGTCCCGCGTAGTCGGCCGGCTCGTCGACCGGGTCGGCGCGCAGCAGCGGGGCGACCTCGGCCCGCCAGGCCGGCAGGTCGGCGACCTCGCGCAACGCGCGGTGCGAGGGTGCGGCGAAGTTGCCGGGGACCTGCAGGGCGAGCCACGCGCCGGCGGGCAGTTCGGCGGCCCAGCGGCGCAGCAGCTCCTGGTGGCCGGGCACCCACTGGAGCGCGGCGTTGCTGACCACCACGTCCTCGTCGCCGGTGGGACGCCAGTCGCGCAGGTCGGCCACGGCGAAGTCGACAGGAGCACCGAGGGCGGTGGCCCGGTCGATCATGTCGGGCGAGGAGTCCAGGCCGCGCACCCGGCTCGTCGGCCAGCGCTCGGCGAGGGTGGCGGTGAGCTGGCCGGGGCCGCAGCCGAGGTCGACCACCGTGCGGGGCCGGTCGGCGGGGATCCGCGCGACCAGGTCGTGGAACGGCCGGGCTCGCTCGTCGCCGTAGCGCAGGTAGGTCGTCGGATCCCACATCTCTGCCTCCCAAACCGTACGTCCGTCTTGCTACCGTACGGCTCGCGTGGCAGGCCGGCAACCCGATCACTAGGCTCGGGGCATGGAACAGCGCAGCTTCAACCGGCTCGGCCGGACCGTCGGGGCGGTCGGCCTGGGCGCCTGGCAACTCGGCGCAGACTGGGGCACCGTCAGCGAGGCCGACGCGATGGCGGTGCTCGCCGCCGCCGTGGACGACGGGGTCACCTTCCTCGACACCGCCGACGTGTACGGCGACGGCCGCAGCGAGCAGCTGATCGGCCGCTTCCTGCGTACCCGACCCGACGCCGGGCTGACCGTCGCCACCAAGATGGGCCGGCGCGTCGAGCAGCGGCCGGAGGCGTACACCCTGGACAACTTCCGGCAGTGGACCGACAGGTCCCGGGCCAACCTGGGCATGGACACCCTGGACCTGGTCCAGCTGCACTGCCCACCCACCGCCGTCTTCTCCTCCGACGAGGTCTTCGACGGCCTGGACACCCTCGTCGCCGAAAAGGCCATCGCCGGGTACGGGGTCAGCGTCGAGACCTGCGACCAGGCGCTCACCGCGATCGCCCGGCCGGGGGTGGCGAGCGTACAGATCATCCTCAACGCGGTCCGCCACAAGCCCCTGGAGCGTGTCCTTCCGGCGGCCGCCGCCGCCGGGGTGGGCATCATCGCCCGGGTGCCGCTGGCCAGCGGCCTGCTCTCCGGCCGCTACGACGAGCACACCGAGTTCCCCGCCGACGACCACCGCAACTACAACCGGCACGGCGCGGCCTTCGACGTCGGGGAGACGTTCTCCGGGGTCGACTACGAGCGGGGCCTGGCCGCCGTACGCCGGCTGGCGCCGCTTGTCGACGCGGACCGCACGATGGTGCAGTTCGCCCTGCGCTGGGTGCTGGACCAGGCGGGCGTCACAGTCGTCATCCCCGGCGCCCGCGACGCGGAGCAGGCCCGGCGCAACGCCCAGGCGGCGGCCCTGTCGCCGCTCACCGACGGCCAACTGGCCGCCGTACGCGATATCTACGACGAGCTGATCCGCCCGCAGGTACACGACAGGTGGTGACCGGCACGCCCGGAGCACTCGCGCCGCGCCGCCCGAGCAGCGATGCTGGACGACGGCGTGCCGCTCCGGGCGGCGGAGAGGGGATGCGATGAGGGGCTGGCTTTCGCTCACCCTCGGCCTGTTGGCCGTGGTGATCGGTGCGGTGTGGACGGTGCAGGGCCTCGGCTACGTCAGCGGCAGCGTCATGACCGACGAGAAGATCTGGGCGGTGATCGGCCCGCTCGTGGCGTTGGCCGGGCTGGTGGTGCTCTGGCTCGGCCTGCGCTCGCGCCGCCGGAACTGACCCGCCGGTCCACACTGGCGTCGGCCCCACCACGGGCAAAGCCCCGTATCCCGGAAGGGATACGGGGCTTCGCAACGACCCGGACCGAATCGTCCCACTGGCCGGCCGGAGCCGACCGCCTCACTCAGATGGGACGGACCTGCTCGGCCTGCGGGCCCTTCTGACCCTGTGCGATCTCGAACTCCACCCGCTGGTTCTCCTCCAGCGAACGGTAGCCGCTGGTCTGGATGGCCGAGAAGTGGACGAACACGTCAGCACCCCCACCATCGACGGTGATGAAGCCGAAGCCCTTGTCAGCGTTGAACCACTTCACGGTTCCCTGAGCCATGTGTATCTCCTTCTAAAACTGGTGGCCGTGCACGCCGTGCGGCCAATTGGCCGTTTTCGAGCAGCGGCGTCTGAGGCGGCCCCACGAAGGAGACTTCTCTCAACCCACGCCATCTCGCAACAGCGTGGAACAGCAAATCACGGAGGCAAAAAGTCTGTCACGACCTCCGCGACGAATTTCTCCGACATGTGACCTGACGGATGCCTCAGTTCCGCTGGGCGGCGTCGGAAGCCATGCGAAAGCCCCCTTCCCATCGATGCGGGAAGAGGGCTGACGTCGTCGGTTGGTCAGTCCGGCCAACTGCCGGTCATCCGGCGGACGCCGACCGCGCCGCCCCGGTCCACAGCGGCCCGGACGACCGCGAAGATGGCCCCCTGCAACGCCGCGGCGGCCAGGATCTCGCCCCAGCCGCGATCCTCGTCGGTGGCGTTGGGCGCCTCACCGTCGCCCGCGGTGACCTTCCAGACCTGCCGGAAGATCGCTCCGGCCACCGTGCCCGCGGCGATACCCAACAACACGCCGACCGGCCGGTACGCGACCCTGCCGATTTTCTTGCTCACCTACGCCTCCCCCGCACGATCATCAACACCACCACTGTCGCCACCGCACCGGCGGCGACAACCGCCCACGGTACCGGGTTGCGGCGTACCAACTCGCCCTTGTCGTGCGCCTGCGCGCGCACCAACCCGCCCTTCTCGTAGGCCTGCGCCCGCGCCATCCCGGCGCCCCGCGCGGCCTGCCCGCGAACCCGGGCGACGGTCTGCGCCGCCTGCTCGCGCATCCGCTCCTTCGCCTGCTCGGCGGACTCCCGGAGGCGGGCCTTGACGTCGGCCTTGGCTGCCAACGCCTCCATCGTCTCGCCCAACTCGACACGGGTGCGACGGATCTCCTCGCGGAGGGCCTCCGTGTCGCCGGTCCCGTTGCCCGTCATTGCCGCCCCCTGTCCTTCACCGCGGCGGTGACGGTGTCCATGTCGGCCCGGAGGCTGCGGACCGTGGCCGCCGGCACCGGCGGGACGGCCCGACTGACCTGCTTCTTGCCCACCAGGGCGAGAACGCCGGCCACCAGGAAGCAGGCCACCGCCACGATCAGCGCGGCGGCCCAGGCGGGCAGCACCAGGTCGAGCAGCAGGATCGCCGTGGCGACAAGCGCGCCCAGGCCAAAGAACGCCAGCGCGCCGCCGCCGCCGAACAGGCCGATCCCGATGCCCGCGTGCTTGCCCTTCTGGGTCAACTCCGCCCGGGCCAGCGTCAGTTCGTCCCGGATCAGGCGAGAGACCTGCTCGGTGGCCCGCTGGACCAACTCTGCGGTGGAGGGCTCGCTCCCGTTGTGGGATGTGCGGGCGTTCGCCACGTCAGCCATGCTGTCCTCCTTTCCCTATCACCGCGCTGTATGCCCGGAGTTGCCGCCCGTCAATCCTAAAACGCGACGAGCGGCCCTCCGTTCCGGTTGTCCGAACGCCGCGCCGACAGACCCACTCCGCTGGCGTCAGAGATGCCCGGCAGCACATCCCCCACCCAAGCCCGAACAAACCTCTCAACCCGCCCGAGCCCACCCGATCCCCGCGTTGATCATGAGGTTAGCGGCACGACACGCCGACGGCGGTGGCAATAACCTCATGATCAACCCGGGTTACCCCGGGGGGGTGGGGTGGGGGTGGGTTAGGTGCGGGCTTCTTCGGGGCCCACGAAGGCTTCGCTGCGGGCGTCGCCGTCGTCGCTGCCGCCGAAGACGCGGGCGTCGTCGGGCGCCTCGGTCTCGGACGCACGGCGTGCCGGCCGCCGCGGCTGCACCCACTGCCAGGGCAGGTTGCTGTTGGCGTCGCCCAGCTCGGTGCGCAGCCGGGGCATCGCCGTCGGGCGGTTGTCCCGGATCCAGGCCACCAGGTGCTCCCGGACGAGGCAGCGAAGGTCCCACAGGCTGCCCGCGTCGGCGGCGCTGACCAGAGCCCGCATCCGGACCATCCCGCCGGTGGCATCGGTGACCTGCAGGACGCAGACCCGCCCGTCCCACAGCTCGGTGCCCTCGACCAGTCGGCGCAGCTCCTCGCGCATGGTCTGCACCGGCACCGCCCAGTCCACGTCGAACTCGGCGGTGCCGAGCACCGCCGCCTCGGTCCGGGTCCAGTTCTGGAAGGGCTTGCTGGTGAAGTACGAGGTGGGCAGGATCAACCGGCGGTCGTCCCAGATCTGCACGACCACGTAGCTGAGGGTCAACTCCTCGATCCGACCCCACTCCCCCTCGACGACGACCACGTCGTCGAGCCGAACGGCGTCGCTGAAGGCGAGCTGGAGACCGGCGAAGACGTTGCCGAGCAGGCTCTGCGCGGCGAGCGCGGCCACCACACCGACCACCCCGGCCGAGGTCAGCACACCGGCACCGATGCCCCGCACGGCGGGGAAGGTCATCAGCATCACGCCGACGGTGAGGATGACGATCACCGCGATGGTCAGTCGGCGCAGCATCACCACCTGGGTCCGGACCCGGCGGGCGTGCCGATTGTCCGGTACGTCGACCCGGAACCGGGCCAGCGCGGTGTCCTCCACGACGACAAGCAGGGAGGCGACCAGCCAGGCCGTGGTGGCGATGACACCGAGGATGAGCAGGTGCAGCAGCAGGCGCCGCCAGCTCTCGCCGACCGCGTACCCGGTGCTGAAACGGACGGCGAACTGCACGGCGACGACCACGCCGGCGACCTGGAACGGCCGGTGCGCGTGGTCGGTCAATTCGGTCAACAGCAGTGATCGGCGGCCGAACCGCCGGGTGAGTCGGTGGACGATCTCCACCAGGAACAGGGCGACCGCCGCCGCGACGAACGCGGCGACCGCCGTTTCGAGGTAGTTCCGCACGGCTTCGATGCTCCCCTTCGACAAGGCGTCGGGCACTCCGGGCAAAAGCCCAAGAGTGCCCGACGGCCCGCGTATCGACCAGCTCAGACCTTGCGGTACCGGGACTGGAGGAAGCAGTAGACGCCGAAGCAAGCGATGCCCAGGGCGACAAGGGTCAGCAGGAACACGCCGTACGACTGCTCGCGCAGCGCGTGCAGGGCGGCGTCCAGACCACGGGCCTTCTCCGGGTCGTAGTTCACCGCCGCCACGATGATCAGCAGACCGGAGATGCCGTACGCGACGCCCTTGGCGATGTAGCCGGCCATGCCGAGTCGAAGGGTCAGCGTACGGGTCTTGGCGCTCATCTCGCCGGTCTTGAGGTGCTTCTTGAACCGCTTGACCGCCCCGTAGATCACCAGGCCGACACCGATCGCCGCGAGCACCAGCCCGGCCAGGCCGACAAGCCAGCGGCCACCGCTGGAGGTCATCAGCTTGCCGGTCAACGCCTCCTGCTGGTCGGCGCTGTTGGAGCCGGCGTCCTTGAACACCTTGAAGGCGGTCCAGGCGAAGTAGAGGTAGACGATGGTCCGGCCGGCCGAGGCAAGCCGTTCGGTGACCCGCTCCTTGCCGCGCTCGGCGCGGTGCCCGACCGCCGCCTCCAGCGCCTGCCAGATCGACATGGCGAGCAGGCCGACCGCGACGGCGATGACCAGGAACTTACCGAGGGGCTGTGCGGAGAGGGTACGCAGCGCGCCGGACTGGTCGCCGTCGTCGGACGACGTGCCGAACGCGATCTGCAACGCCAACCAGGCGAAGAGCAGGTGGACGATGCCGTAGCCGATGAAGCCGGCCCGGGCGAGAAGTTCCAGCCACCGGCTGTCCGCCGTACGGGAGGCGGTGGCTTCGGCGCTACGGGTGAGTGACATGGCGTCACAATCTCCGATTCTGAAGATTCCCAAACGTCGGCCACCGCCGCCCGCCCAGGTCAGCTACCCGGGTTGCGCGAAACGCGGATCTTGACCTGCTGGTCGGTCACGCTGTCCAGGGTGACCGCGAAGCCGCCGGCCTCGGCGGCCTGCTGCCCGGTGGTGAGGCTGAGCTGCTCACCGGCGACCTCGACGGTCACCTGGTCACCCTCGGCGCCCACCAGCTTGGCCTCGATGCCGAAGATGGTGGCGCTCGCGTCGACACCACGCTCGAAGGTGACGGTGCAGGCGTCCAGCCCGCAGTCGGTGGAGGCGCCCTGGGAGCTGCACCCGGCGAGCACGGCGAGGCCGAGCGCCAGACCGGCGAAGAGACCGGCGACGCGACGGACGGGGGGAATGGGCATGGTGGCGGGTCGGTTCGTCACCTCGCCAAGAGTACGAGACGGTGGCGACGGCCCCGCCCGTTGGTGATCCACCCGCCGGCCGAGGGGGGCGGCGGGAGCACCGGCTAGGGTCCGGGACATGCCGTTCGACATCGCCCGCACCCGGGCCGCCTACCCCGCCCTGACCGAGGGATTCGTGCACTTCGACGGGGCCGGGGGCACCCAGACCGCCATCGGTGTGATCGACGCGGTCACCGATGCCATGCGGACGGCCGTCGGCAACCGCAGCGCCGCGTTCGTACCGGGTCGCCGGTCGTTGGAGCTGGTGGCCGGAGCCCGCGCGGCGGTGGCCGACCTGCTCGACGCCGACCCGGCCGGGGTGGTGCTGGGCCCGAGCGCCACCGCGCTGACGTACACCCTGGCCCGCACGCTCGGCGCGACCTGGCGCCCGGCTGACGAGGTGGTGGTGTCCCGGCTCGACCACGACGCGAACATCCGGCCGTGGGTGCAGGCCGCCGAGGCGGCCGGCGCGACGGTGCGCTGGGCCGAGGTCGACAGGCACACCGGCGAGCTGCCCGCGGCCCAGTACGCGGACCTGGTCGGCGAGCGGACCCGCCTGGTCGCGGTGACCGCCGGCAGCAACGCCATCGGCACCGTGCCGGACGTGCCGGCGATCGCCAAGACCGCGCACGCGGTCGGCGCGCTGGTCTGCGTCGACGGGGTGCACTCGGTGCCGCACGGTCCGACCGACCTGGCCTCGCTCGGCGCCGACGTGCTGGTCACCAGCGCGTACAAGTGGTCCGGGCCGCACCTGGCGGCGATGGTGGCCGACCCGGCCCGGTGGGCGGCGTTGCGCCCGGCGAAGCTGGTGCCGTCCTCCGACGCCGTGCCGGACCGGTTCGAGTACGGCACCCCGAGCTTTCCGCTGCTGGCCGGCGTGACCGCCGCGGTGGACCACCTGGCGGGGCTGGACCCGGAGGCGGTCGGAGACCGGCGGGCGCGGGTGCGCGCCGGGCTGGCCGCCGCGCAGGCGCACGAGGAGGCGCTGCTGGACCGGCTGCTCGCCGGGCTCGCCCGGCGGCCCGCGATCACCGTGTACGGCTCGCCGGCGCGGCGCTGCCCCACCGTGTCGTTCCGGGTCGCCGGGATGTCGCCATCGGCCACCCAGCAGGCGCTGGGCGACGCCGGGTTCTGCCTCTCCGTCGGCGACTACTACGCCTACGAGTACTTCCAGATGAT
This sequence comes from Micromonospora sp. DT228, assembly GCF_049841595.1. NCBI lineage: Bacteria > Bacillati > Actinomycetota > Actinomycetes > Micromonosporales > Micromonosporaceae > Micromonospora > Micromonospora sp. DT228. Next base: position 19,567 of record NZ_JBNCKO010000012.1, on the reverse strand, counting down.
GGGTCTGCGCGACAGCGGCGGCGCGGTGCGGGCCAGCATCTACCACTACAACACCGCCGACGAGGTGGACCGGTTGCTCGCCGAACTGGACGCGGTGGTCGACGGTGCGGGGAGAATGGCCGGATGAGCACCCTGGTCGAGGACAACCCGGCGAAGCACCGCTTCGAGATCCTGGTGGACGACGCGCTGGCCGGCTTCACCGCGTACCTCATGCGCGGGGAGGTCCTGGTCTTCACGCACACCGAGGTGGACCGGAGCTTCCAGGGCAAGGGCGTGGGCAGCACGCTGATGCGGGGCACCCTGGACCAGGTCCGCGCCCAGGGCGCCACGGTGGTGCCGCAGTGCCCGTTCATGGCCGCGTTCATCGACAAGCACCCCGAGTACGCCGACCTGGTGGCCGACCTGCCGTAGGCGCTCGGCTCAGCGGGCCCCGGTCAGCACCTCGGCGGCGGCCCGACCACTGGCCCGGGTCGCGCCGTGGGTGGCCAGGTGCACCGCACCGGTGACCACCTCGGGCACGCCCAGCTCGACCACGACCGCGTCCGGCCGGGTCGCGAGAGCCCGTCGCACGGCGGCGCGCATCCAGTCGTGCCGGTGCAGATCCCGGACCACCAGGACCAGGGGGCGGGCCTCCGCTCCGGCGCACGGGTCGGCCGGCACGTCGGGTTCGGCGTAGCGGACCGTGCTGGTGCCGGGCAACAGCTCGCCCAGCGGCGCGCCGATGCCCCACGGGGTCTCCGCGCCGATGGCGATGTTGCGCAGCGGCTCGAACTCGACGACGTGCGCCGCGCGGGTCAACGGCAGCGCGTCCGGCGCGGTCCCGGTGGCGGTGACCCGGACGGCCCGACGGGCGGCGACGAGCCCGACGTCGGCGGCGCCTCGTGCTCCGGCCGGACCGGTGGTACGCGCGGCCGTCGTCCAGGCGGCGAGTTGGCCGACGCGCTTGGCCGCCTCGGCGAGGCGCTCCTCGGGCAGCGCACCGGAGACGACGGCCGCCACGATGGCGTCGCGCAGTTCGAGGGCCGCCTGCTCGTCGGCCCGTTCGCCGCCGACGCAGATCGCGTCGGCCCCGGCGGCGAGGGCGCGGACGGTCGCCCCGGCGAAGCCGTACCGGTCGGCGACCGCGCGCATCTCCACCGCGTCGGTGACCACCACCCCGGAGAAGCCCATCTCGTCGCGGAGCAGCCCACCCAGGATGCGCTGGCTCAGCGTGGCCGGCAGCCGCGGGTCGAGCGCCGGCACCAGCAGGTGGCCGGTCATCACCGCCTGCACCCCGGCCGCGACGGCGGCCCGGAACGGGACCAGCTCGCAGGTGTCCAGCCGGGTCCGGTCGGCGGTGATCCGGGGCAGGTCGTGGTGGGAGTCGACGCGGGTGTCGCCGTGCCCGGGGAAGTGCTTGGCGCAGGCCGCCACGCCGCCGGCCTGGAGCCCGCGAACCCAGGCGGCGGTGTGCCGCGCGACCAACGCCGGGTCGGCGCCGAACGAGCGGACACCGATCACCGGGTTGGCGGGGTTGGAGTTGACGTCGGCGTCCGGGGCGTAGTTGAGGGTGACCCCCGCCGCGGCCAGCTCGACGCCGAGGTCCCGGGCGACCGCCGCGGTCAGCTCGGGGTCGTCGACCACCCCGAGGGCGAAGTTGCCGGGCCGGGAGCTGCCGTGGGCCGACTCGAGTCGGGTGACGTCGCCGGCCTCCTCGTCGATCGCCACGATGACGTCCGGACGTTCGGCGCGCAGCGTCGCGGTGAGTGCCGCCACCTGCTCGGGGTCGACGACGTTGCGGGCGAAGAGCACCACCGAGCCGAGGCCCTCGCCGAGCCAGCGGCACACCCAGGGTGGCGGGGTGGTGCCGACGAACCCGGGTTGGAGGACCGCGGCGGCGAGGGCCGGGAGGTGCCCGGCGGGTGTGGTCACGCCACCGCCTCCTGGCGCTCGACGTCGATCACCGGCGTCGGTGCGCCCCCGTCGACCCACTGGTTGCGCTCGCTCATGCGGCCCCCGTACCCCATCTATCCCGCGCCCTCGGCGCACCGCCACCGGCAGGCGGTCATGACATGGTCACACCGGGCGATTCAATAGTCAATAAACCTTACAGTTGCCTGGCGGCCCGCTCTTCGGGAGAGTGCGGGGATGGACCCCGCCCTGCTGGCCGACGCGACGAGCCCGGCCGACATCCCCGGCGTACGCCTGCTCGGCCTGGTGGTCGGCGCCCTGCTGCTGCTCGCCGCGATCCGGGCGATGTTCGGCCGACGCTGAGCGCCAGGCACCGATCCCGGCCCGTCGCAGCGTGTGTGGCCGACCGCGACCGGGGTACGGCATTCCCCATCAGCAGGTCCGCGTGCCGAAGGGGAAACCATGAAGATCGGGTATTTTCTGTCCAGTGAGGAGTTCACGCCGGCCGAACTGCTGGAGCAGGCGCGCGGCGCCGAACGGGCCGGCTTCGAGGCGCTGTGGATCTCCGACCACTACCACCCCTGGGTGGACGCACAGGGTCAGAGCCCGTTCGTCTGGTCGATGATCGGCGCGCTCAGCCAGGTCTGCTCACTACCTGTGACGACCGCCGTGACCTGCCCGACGGTACGGATCCACCCGGCCGTGATCGCCCAGGCGGCGGCGACGAGCGCGGTGCTGCACGGCGGGCGCTTCGTGCTCGGCGTCGGCACCGGCGAGGCCCTCAACGAGCACATCTTCGGCGACGCCTGGCCGTCGGCCGACGTCCGACTGGAGATGCTGGAGGAGGCCGTCGGGGTGCTACGGGAGCTGTGGGGCGGCGGCTTCGTCAGCCACCGCGGCACGCACTACACAGTGGAGAACGCGCGGATCTACACGCTGCCCGACACCCCACCGTCGATCTACGTCTCCGGCTTCGGCCCGAAGGCCATCGACCTGGCCGCCCGGATCGGCGACGGCTATGTCAGCACCATGCCCGACGGCGACATGGTCCGGCGCTTCCGCGAGAACGGCGGTGGCGACAAGCCGTGCCAGGCCGGCTTCAAGGCGGCGTACGCCGACAGCGAGGACGAGGGCGTCCGCATCGCGTACGAGCGCTGGCCCAACGCCGGGGTGCCCGGTGAGCTGTCCCAGGTGCTGCCCTCGCCGCGGCACTTCGAGCAGGCCGCCGAGCTGGTCACGCCGGACATGGTCAAGGAGGCGTTCGTCTGCGGCAACGGCGTCGACGCGCACCTGGAGATGATCGACAAGTACGCCAAGGCCGGCTTCGACGAGGTCTACGTCGCCAACACCGGCCCGCACTACCAGGGCCTGTTCGACCTCTACCAGCGCGAGGTGCTGCCCCGGCTGCGCTGAGCCCGGAATCAGCCGAGCCGGCTGCCCGGGGACATGGCCGACGCCCTGCCCATGATCGCCCGAATGTGTTTCGGCGGTCATGGGCTCGGGTACCTCCGGCCCTCGATGAAACTGTCCACGCATTCGATGACGTTGCGCCGCGCGGCCCGCAGCCTTTTCGGCTGGAAGGCGCTGCGGCCCAACCAACTGGCCGCCATGCGCGCGGTGATGAAGCGACGTGACGCTCTGGTGGTGTTGCCCACCGGCGCCGGCAAGTCGGCCATCTATCAGATCCCGGCCAGCCTGATCCCCGGCCCGACCGTGGTGATCTCCCCGCTGCTGGCCCTCCAGCAGGACCAGATCGCCTCGCTCAACGAGCGGCAGCGCCCGGAGCTGCGGGCGGTGCGGATCAGCTCGAACGAGTCGCCCAACCAACAGGCCCAGGCGATCACCGAGGTCCGCGAGGGCCGGGCGGAGTTCCTGTTCATCACACCTGAGCAGCTCAGCAACCCGGAGCGGATGGCGGAGGTCGCCGCGCTGAAACCGGCGCTCGTGGCGATCGACGAGGCGCACTGCATCTCGGCCTGGGGGCACGACTTCCGGCCCGACTACCTCGCGCTCGGGCACCTGATCGACGGCATCGGCCGGCCGCCGGTGGTCGCGCTGACCGCCACCGCGTCCCCGCCGGTACGCGACGACATCATCGCCCGGCTGCGGCTACGCGACCCGGAGGTGGTGGTCTCCGGGCTGGACCGGCCCAACCTGTTCATCGAGGTGGCGCACTGCCCCGCCCAGGACTACCGGTGGCGGCGGCTCATGACCCTGCTGCGCGACGAGGGACGGCCGGGGATCATCTACGTGCCGACCCGCCGCGCGGCCGAGGAGTTGGCCACCCGGCTGACCGACGCCGGCTTCCCGGCGCAGTTCTACCACGGTGGGATGCCGGCCGGCGCGCGCGCCGACCTGCACGAGGCGTTCCTCGCCGACCAGGTCCCCATCATGGTGGCGACCTCGGCGTTCGGCATGGGCATCGACAAGCCGAACATCGCCTGGGTGGTGCACATGGCACTGCCCGACTCGCCGGACAGCTACTTCCAGGAGATCGGCCGGGCCGGCCGCGACGGGCAACCGGCCCGGGTGCTGCTGCTCTGGCGGGCCGAGGACGTCGGCCTGCAACGCTTCTTCAGCGGCGGCCTGCCGGACGCGGACGAGCTGCGGGACCTGGCCGCGCTGCTGCGCCGCAAGCCGGCCACCAAGACCGAGCTGCGCGAGACCACCGGCCTCGGGCCGCGCAAGCTGGGCCAGTATCTCTCCCTGCTGGAGCAGATCGGCGCTGCCGAGCCGCGGGCCCGGCAGCGCATCGGCGCCCCGCGCTACTCCCCCGCCCCGACCGAGGCCGCCGCGGCGGCGCTGGCCGAGGCGGAGCGCCAGCAGACGGTGACCCGCTCCCGCACCGACATGATGCGGGCCTTCGCCGAGACGAACGCCTGTCGGATGCAGACCCTGCTGGCCTACTTCGGTGAGCAGATGACCGAGGTCTGCGGGCACTGCGACAACTGCCACGCCGGCACCAGCGTCGCCGACCAGGGCGCGGTCGGGCCGTTCCCGGTGCACAGCCACGTGCGTCACCCGGAGTGGGGAACCGGCATGGTGCTCTCCTACGAGGAGGACAAGATGACGGTCCTCTTCGATGAGGTCGGGTACAAGACGTTGTCGGTGCGCGTGGTGTCCGAACAGGGCCTGCTGACCCTGGACTAACCTGACCCGGGCGCCGGTTTCGGGCCCGGTGGATCGACAAAGCAGAGCACCGATTGACCAAGCAGAGCAGGGCGGAAGGGGCGTTGCCGTGATCGAGCAGCCGGCGTACACCGGGTTCGGTTTCTCCGACGGGGAGTGGGGGTTGCTGGTCGGCCTGCCGCAGTCGGTGCTGACCGCGGCGAGCGCCGCCGAGTCCGACGGCACCCGCCGGACCATGGCGGAGAACGCGGCCGGGCTGGAGACCATCGCCGCCGGCCGGGAGTCGGCCAGCCCGCTGGTCGTCGCCGTGGCCGGCGAGATCGTCACCCGGGTCGGTGACCCGGACACCGGCGAGGAGTTGCCGGTCATCGCGCCCGCCGACCCCGCGGCGTACATCGACGACGTGCTGCTGCGGGCCGGCGAGGCCGGCGCGTTGCTGGCCGCGCGGGTCGACGAGGGTGAGGCCGGCGCGTACAAGCACTGGCTCGTGAAGATCGCCGAGCAGGTGGTGGGCGCCGCCTCCAGCGGTGGACTGCTGGGCATCGGCGGCGAGTCGGTAAGCGATTCCGAGCGGCGCTTCCGCGACCGGCTCGCGCACGTGCTCACCGACTGACCGGCGACAACGAGGCATCGGCCGGACCGGCCGGCTCGGCGGCGAGCGCCGTGGGGTCGGCCGGCTGGACGCCGCGCAGCGTGACCAGGGCGGCGACCGCGCCCGCCACCATCGCCACCATCGCGGCGATCGCGGCCAGGTGCATCCCGTCGGTGAACGCGAACCGGGCCGCGTGCAACACCACGTCGCGCAGGTCGGCGGGGAGCCCCTCGGCCACCGCCACCGCACCTCCCAACGTCTCCCGCGCCGCGTCGCGGGCGTCCGCCGGCAGCCCGGCGGGCAACCCGTCCAGGACCTCACGCCGGTAGACCGCGGCACCCACGCTGCCGAGGATCGCCATGCCCAGCGCGCCGCCCAGTTCACTGCTGGACTCGGTGAGCGCCGACGCGACACCCGCCTGATCGGGCGGCGCCGCGCCGAGGACCAGCTCGGTGACGAGTGACATCACCATCACCAGGCCGCCCGCGTAGACGCTCGCGCCGACGAGCAGCACCCACAGCGCCGAGTCCGGGGTGACCCGGGTCAGCAGCACGAAACCGAGCACGGCGATCGCGAACCCCGCGCCGATCAGGTACGCGCGCTCGACGCGCTGGGCGAGCGCGGCGGCGGCCGGCGCGACCCCACCCACGGCGAGGGACGGCACCAGGCTCCACAGTGCCGCCCGCAGCGGGCTCAGGCCGAGCACCAGTTGGAGGTGCTGGGTGGTGAAGATGGCGAAGCCGACGATGGCGAACATCGCCAACAGGTTGACCGCGAGCGATCCGGCGAAGCCGCGACGGCGGAACAACGCGAGATCGACCATCGGGTACGCCCGGGTCCGCTGCCGGTGCAGGAACAGCGCGCCCACCAGCAGGCCGGCCACGATGACGAGCACCCGCGGCGCGGTGACGCCGTCGCGGGCCATCTCCTTGACGCCGTAGATCACCGGCAGCAGCGCGCCGAGCGACAGGGCCGCGCTGATCAGGTCGAACCGCCCGGTGCTCGGGTGACGGAACTCGGGCACCAGGAGCGGGACGAGCAGGAGCAGCATCAGCATCGCCGGGATGTTGATCAGGAAGATCGAGCCCCACCAGAAGTGCTCCAGCAGGATGCCGCTGAGCACCGGGCCGATCGCGATGCCGCCGGTGAGGGTGGCGGTCCAGATGCCGATGGCGGTGCCGCGCTGCTTGGCGTCGGGGAACATGTTGCGCACCAGGGCGAGCGTGGAGGGCATCAGGGTGGCCCCACCGACGCCGAGCACGGCGCGCGCGGCGATCAGCGTCGCGGTGCTGTCGGCGTACGCGGCCAGCAGCGACGCCGCTCCGAACGCGGTGGCGCCGATGAGCAGGAGCCGGCGTCGGCCGATCCGGTCACCGAGGGCGCCCATGGTGATGAGCAGTCCGGCCAGCACGAAGCCGTAGATGTCGAAGATCCAGAGCTGCTGGGTGGCGGTCGGGCGCAACTCCGCGCTGATGAACGGGACGGCGAAGTAGAGCACCGACACGTCCATCGAGACCAGCAGCAGCGGCAACATCAACACCGTGAACCCGATCCACTCGCGTCGGCCCGCCCGTGGTGCCGGTGTGGTGGTCGTCCTCGTCATGATCGATTTCCTCTCTGCGTATGGCGTACGCTGTTATGCGTAGACCATACGCAGAACTAGGATGGCCGGGCAAGGAGGAAAACGTGGCGGCGACGACAGACGACAACGAGCCGGTGCTCCCACCGGCCATCGAGAACGCGTGGGGGCTGCGGGACCGTCCACCCAAGGGCCCGCGGCCGGGCATGAGCGTGCCCGCCATCGTGGACGCCGCCGTCCGGGTGGCCGACGCCGACGGGCTGACCGCCGTCTCGATGAGCCGGGTGGCCAAGGAGCTGGGCGCCGCCACCATGGCCCTCTACCGGTACGTCGGCTCGAAGGACGAGCTGCTGATGCTCATGGTCGACGTCGGGTACGGCCCCTCGCCCGGCCCACCCCCACCGGGCATCGACTGGCGCGCCGGGCTGACCCGCTGGGCCTGGGCCGAACACGACGTGCTGCGGCAACGGTCCTGGCTGCTGCACGTGCCCATCACCGGCCCGCCGATCACCCCCCAGCAGCTCGGCTGGATGGAGGACGGGCTGCGCTGCCTGGACGGCTTGACGCTCGCCGAGAGCGAGAAGATGTCGGTGCTCCTGTTGCTCACCGGGTACGTCCGCAACGAGGCCACCCTCACCTCGCAGGTCGCCGAGGGCAGCCGGGCGACAGGCGTCGAACCGAGCGAGATGATGCCGGCGTACGGTCGACTGGTGGCCCGGCTCATCGACCCGGCCCGCTTCCCGGCCCTGCACCGGGTGCTGGCCGCCGGCGTGCTCGACCAGGACGACGATCCCGACGACGAGTTCACCTTCGGCCTGGATCGGATCCTCGACGGCGTCGAGGCGCTGATCCAACGTCGAGCGGGCTGAGAGAATCCGATGCTACCGAGAGACACCATCGACACCACCGTCCTGCCACCGGGCGAACGGTTCGGCATGTGGCTGGACCTGGTGGCGCGCACCTCGGCACCGCTGCGCATCCGGTCCGCGCACAGCGGCGACTTCGCCGCTCGCGCCAACTTCATCGCGCTCGGTTCGATCGAGCTGGTGCAGTACGAGTACCCGTCCCTGGACGCCACCCGGACCCGGAAGCTGGTCCAGCGGTCCGACCCGGAGCTGTACATCCTCGCCCTCACCACCGGGGGCGTCGGCGCGTCCAGCCAGGACGGGCGCCGCAGCGAGATCCTGGCCGGCGAGTTCACCTTCTACGACGCGTCCCGGCCGCACGACGTGCGCCACCACGCGACCGAGCCGGAGCGGGACCAGGCCACCTCGATCATCACGATGATCCCGCACACCGCGCTGCCGCTGCCACCACAGCGGATGGCCGCCCTCTACGGCGGCCGGATGTCCGGCAGCGAGGGCATCGGGGCGCTGCTGGCGCAGTTTCTGCTCCAGGTGACCGGGCACCCCGAGCAGTACCACGCCGCCGACGCCAGCCGGCTCGGCACGGTGGGGCTCGACCTGGCCACCACGATGCTCGGCCGGCACCTCGTCGCCGAGGACGCCGTTCCCACCGAGGTCCGCCGCCGGGCGCTGCTCACCCAGGTGCAGTCGTACATCCACCGCCACCTCGGCGACGTGACGCTCGGCCCACAGGTCGTCGCCGACGCCCACCACATCTCGGTGCGGTCCCTGCACCGGTTGTTCGAGGCCGAGGACACCACTGTGGCGTCGTACATCCGGGATCTGCGGCTGGCCCGGTGTCGGCGCGACCTGACCGACCCGGCGCTGCGCAGTCTGCCCGTGCAGGCCGTCGCGGCGCGGTGGGGGTTTCCCGACAAAGCCCACTTCAGCCGGGCGTTCCGGGCCACGTACGGCATCACCCCACAGGAACACCGCGACGGTGGCTCGGATTTGGCGCGCATCCTCAACCGCCAGGCATCCACGGTCAACTCGCTGCCGGCAGACTGACACCAACGCGGCCGGCCAACGCCAGGTGGGCCGCCAACGGGGGCCGTGGCGAGGCGCCCGCCGCGCGAGCGGCGGGCGGCCGCCCGGTGTGGTGCCGAGGCTCCGGCCCCGTCGCGCGCATCCCCCCAGAATCGCCGACGGGGCCGGTCAGGCTTTCTCCAGCAACTCCAGGACCACCCGCTCGGCCTCCTCGCGGGGCGCCCCCGGGTCCACCGACGCCACCACCCCGTCGTGGTACAGGTCGACCACCCGCGGGTCCACGTACGACGCCCGAGCCACCGTCGGGGTGTTGCCCAGCAGCTCGGCCACCTCGCGCATCACGGCGACCACCGCCTTGCGCCGGGCCGTCACCGAGCGGCCCGGGTCGGCGGTGGCCAACTCGGTGGCGGCGAGCACCGTGGCGTGCCAGGTGCGGAAGTCCTTGGCGGTCATCTCCCCGCCGCTGGCGTCCCGCAGGTAGCCGTTGACCTCGTCGCTGCGCACGTCGCGCCACTCCCGGCCGTCCCAGTAGCCGAACAGCCGATCCGCTCGTCGCCGACGACGGCGCAGATTGGCCAACACCTGGCACAGCTCCGGGTCCTCGATCCGGCGGACCTGTTCGATCCCACCCTTCGCCGGAAACACCAGGACCACGCAGCCGCGCCGGGACCGGGCGTGCTCGGGGCGCAACGTGGACACCCCGTACGTCGGGTCGTCGCCGGCCGCGTACTGGTCGCTGCCGACCCGGAACATGCCCATGTCCAACAGTCGGGCCACCGTGGCCAGCACCCGGTCCCGGCCCAGCCCACGGCCGTCCAGGTCACGGCCCACCCGCTCGCGCAGCACCGGCAGCCGCCGGGCCACCTCCAGCATGCGGTCGAACTTCGCCTCGTCCTGCTGCTCCCGCCACAGCGGGTGGTAGACGTACTGCTTGCGCCCGGCCGCGTCGATCCCGATCGCCTGGATGTGGCCGTTCGCGTGCGGCGCGATCCACACGTTCTGCCAGGCCGGAGGGATGACCAGCTCCCGCAGCCGGGCCAGCGCCTCCGGATCCCGGACCGGCGCACCGGTCGGGTCGACGAAGAGCCAGCCCCGACCGCGCCGACGCCGCCCGTACCCCGGTCGACCCGGGTCGCTACGCCGCAACCGCACCGGAGACCCGCACCACCTTGTCCACCTCAGCCACGGCGGCCAGCACCTCGTCGAGGCGCAGAGCCACCATCGTCGGGTGGCTTCCTTCCCCGTCCCACCCCGGCCAATCGCCCTCGCCGGCCCACAGCACCCGGTGCCGGGGCCGGTCCACCGGCGGCCCCCAGAGCGCAGGCGACACCGGCCCGAAGAGGACTACCGACGCGGTGCCGAACCCGGTGGCCAGGTGAGCCACCCCGGTGTCCCCGCTGACCACCAACCGGGCGTTGGCCACCACCGCGGCGAGCCCTCCGAGGTCGGTCCGGCCGGCCAGCACGGCGTCGGACGACAGGCCGGCCGCGTCGGCCACCCGGGTCGCCAGCGCCCGTTCGTCGGCCGAGCCGGTGAGCAGGACCCGGTGCCCCTGGTCGGTGAGCGTCCGGGCCAGCGCGGCGAACCGCTCGGCCGGCCACCGCTTCGCGGGGACCTTGCTGCCGGGATGCAGCACGGTGACGCCGGTGGGCAGCCCGGCCGACCCGGGCCGACGCAGGCCGAGATCGGCGCCGTCGGCCGCGATGTCGTACCAGGACAGCAGCCGGCACCACCTGTCCACCTCGTGCTCGTCGACGGACCACCGCGGGCCGTCGACAAAGCCGGCCTCGGCGTTGGCGAAGGCCAGCAGCCGGCCCGGCCGGGTGGCCGCCAGCACCAGGTGCGACCGCGGGCCGCGGCCGTGCAGGTTGACCGCCACCGACACCGCCGACCCGGGCCGCAGCGGCCGATCCAGCCCGGCGGTGTCGACCAGCCGGTCGACGCCGCCGACCAGGTCGACAAGCGGGGCCAGCCAGGCGGGCGCGGCGAGCGCCAACTCCCCACCGGGGTACGCGGCCCGCAGCGCCCGCAGCGCGGGCACCGCGGTGAGCAGGTCGCCGACGCCGAGCGCCCGCAGCACGAGGATCACGGGTACGAGGTCTCCTGCTCGGCGCAGACCACCAGTTCCCGCACCGCGCAGCCGGGCGGCTGGTTGAGCGCGAACATGATCGCGGCGGCCGTGTCGGCGGGATCGTTGAGGATCGCGTCGGGCCCCGGCCTGTACTGCGGGTCGCGCTCGTCGAAGAACGACGTACGCATCCCGCCCGGGATGAGCAGCGTGACGCCTACCTGCCCGGCGAGCTCGGCGGCGAGGGCGCGGGTGAAGCCCACCACGCCGAACTTCGCCGCGCAGTAGGCGGTGGCGTCGCTGACCGCCTTGACACCGAGCGTGGAGGCGACAGTGACGATGCGGCCCCGCGACGTGAGCAGGAACGGCAGGGCGGCCCGGATCACCGCCGCGGTGGCGAGCAGATCCACGGCGATGATCCGGTCCCAGGTCTCCCCGGGCACGTCGGCGAGTCGACCCGGCACGTCCGTGCCGGCGGCGGTGACCACCGCGTCCAGGCCGCCGGCCTGCTCGGCGAGGTGCTGGGTGGCCACCTCGGCGGCCCGGGTGTCGGCCAGGTCGCACTCGGTCCAGGACACCCCGTCGGCCGGCGGCTGCCGGTCCAGCACGATGGGCCGGCCGCCGGAGGCGGCCACCGCGGCGACCACCGCCGCGCCGAGCCCGCTCGCGCCGCCGGTGACCAGGACTGTGGGCCCGGCGCCGGGCCGCGTGCCGGTCATCGGGTGCGCTCCCCGCTGGAGCGAACGATCAGATCGGTGGTGGAACGACCGTCGAGATAGGGCACCACCACCGTGTTACCACCCCACCGGCGCAGGACCTCCGCCTCCGGCAGGGTGGCGGCGGCGTCGCCACCGCCGGTGGCGTAGTCGCCACCCTTGACCCAGATGTCCGGTCGGACCCAGGACAACGCCGCGTCCGGGGTCGGCTCGTCGAAGATGAGAACCGCGTCGACGCAGCTCAGGGCGGCCAGCAGCCGACTGCGGTCACCCTCGGACATCACCGGTCGGTCCGGCCCCTTCAACCCGGCCACGCTGGCGTCCGAGTTCACGCACACGATCAGGCAGTCACCGAGCTGCCGGGCCGCCTGGAGGGTGGCCACGTGCCCGGCGTGCAGCAGGTCGAAGCAACCGCCGGTGGCCACCACCGTGCCGCCCGCGGCCCGTACCTCACCGAGGAGCGTGGCGACCGCCGCGACGCCCACCCGGTCGCCGCCCGGACCGGCGACGCTCGTCGGCGTCTGACGCACCGGCGGTGGCAGCGCCGCCGCCACTCCCCCACCGGCCACGTACGCGGACGCCTCGGCGACCGCCGCCTGCACCGCCTCGGAGACCAGCGCGCCCTCGGCCAACGCGAGGCTGGCGGCGGCCGCGAACCGGTCGCCGGCCCCGCACGTGTCGCCCTCGGCGCTGCCCGGGGTCGGCACCACAAGCGGCGTCGACCCGGCGTGGCAGAGCAGCGCGCCGTCACCGCCGAGCGTCACCGCGACCGCGCCGGCGCGCCAGCGTCGCCGTAGCCCCTGTGCGCCACGCGACGCGGCGGCCAGCCGGGAGGCGCCGGGCAGGGCGGGGACCAGCTCGCGCATCTCCGACTCGTTCGGAGTGGCCAGATGCACGCCGGGGACGGCCGCCGGGCCGCGCGGGTGCGGGTCCCACACCACCGGCGCGCGGGTGGCGGCCAACGCCTGGCGCAGCGCCGGCTGCCGGGCCACCCCCCGGCCGTAGTCGCTGACCAGCACCGCGGACGCCGCGCCGATCACCCGGAGCACCTCGTCGGAGGGCTGCCCCGGCTCCCCGGACGTGCCGCCTCGGTCGTGGCGCAGCAGCACCCGACCCCGGGCCCGCAGCCGGATCTTCTCCGGTGTCGCACCGGACAGGGCCAGCGGATACACCCGCACGCCGGCCGCGGCGAGCAGCGCGCTCAGCCGGGCCCCGCCGGCGTCGTCGGCGAGCGCGGTCACCAGCACCACCTCGGCGCCCTGCGCGGCGGCGAACACCGCCGCCAGACCGGCGCCACCCGGTCGGTCGCTGGCGGCGGTCTCGTCCAGGACCGGCACCGGGGAGTCCGGGCACAGCCGGTTCACCACCCCTTCCACGTCCCGGTCGAGCAGGGTGTCGCCGAGCACCACCACCGGTCCCCTCACGCTTGCCTCCCCATCGCTCACGCGTCGACCTGCTGTCCGGACCCACCGTCGAGCACCACTTCGACCCCGGTACGCACCGGTGCCGGCTCCCCCGACGCGGGAGGGACGACCACCGGATCGGCGACCGCCGCCAGCTCCTGTTCGAGGTACTCACAGAGCAGGTGACTGGTCACGAGGTGCAACTCCTGCACGACCTGGGTGTCCGGCGACGCGACGGCCAGCACCTCGTCGCAGGCGTCGGCGAGGGGATTCGGGGCGACGCCGGTGAGGGCCCAGGTGGTCAGGCCGGCCTCGCGGGCGGCCTGCGCGGCGCGGACCAGATTGGGGCTGCTGCCACTGGTGCTCAGCAGCAGCAGGACGTCGCCAGGGCGGCCGTGCGCGCGCACCTGACGGGCGTACACGTCGGTGTAGCCGTAGTCGTTCGCGATGGCGGTGAGCGCGCTCGTCTCGGCGTGCAGCGCGATCGCCGACAGCGGCTGCCGGTCGTGGTGGAGCTTGCCGACCAGCTCGGCGGTGAGATGCTGGGCCTCGGCGGCGCTGCCGCCGTTGCCGGCCACCAACAGGCGACCCCCGGCGGTCAGCCGGTGGGCCAGGTCGGCGCCCCAGCGGGCCAACTGCGACTCACACCGCCGGTACGGCGCCAGCGCCGCGGCGAGGTTCGTCAGGTGGGTGTCGAGCAGGCTGCCGGCCGGCATCAGGCCACCACCCGGGCCGGGCGGCGAACGGCGGCGACCTCGCTGTAGACCTCGACCAGCCGCTCGGCGGTGGCCGCCCACGAGTACCGCGCGCGGGCCCGCTCGCGGGCCGCCGTGGCGTACGCGAACCGCCGGATCCGGTCGTCGAGCAGGCCCTGGATCGCGCTGGCCAACGCCTGCGGGTCCCGGGCCGGCACCAGGTCACCCGTCGTCCCGTCGACCACGGTGTCCCGGATGCCGCCGACGGCGGTGCCGACCACCGGCACCCCACACGCCATCGCCTCCAGCGGGGTCAACCCGAACGGCTCGTACCAGGGTGCGGCGACAAGCAGGTCCGCCGAGCGGTACCAGCGGCCCATCTCCTCCCGGGGTACCGCGCCGACCAGGTGCACCCGGCCGGCCACCCCGCAGGTCTCCGCCAGGGCCCGCAGCCGCCGGGCGTACGGGTCGGTCTCCAGCAGCCCCTCGGGCGGGCCGCCGACCACCACGCACTCGGCGTCACCGACCAGGGCCATCGCGCGGATCACGGTCTGGAAGCCCTTGCGTTCGACGAGCCGACCCACGGTGAGGATCCGGGCCCGTCCCGGCGCACGGTCGGCGGCCGGCCCGAGCGGGGCGAACGTGGCGAGGTTGACTCCGGAGGGCACCACAGTCATCCGGGACCGGGGCACGCCCATCCGCACCAGCTCGCCCACCTCGTCGCGGCACTGCGCGACGATCCGGTCCACCGAGCGGCCCAACTCGCGCTCGTAGGAGACCCGACGGGCCGGGCTGGTGTCCTGTACGCCCTGGTAGCGGCGCTTCACGGTGCCCAACGCGTGGTACGTCTGCACCACCGGCACCCCGGTCTGCCGGCCGGCGGTCAGCGCCGCCAGGCCACTCATCCAGAAGTGCGCGTGGATCACCTCGGGCACCCAGTCCCCGCCCCGCCAGCGCTCGATCAGCCACGCGCTGAACTCGCGCATGTGCGGCAGCAGGGCGTCCTTGGCCACCGGCTCGGCCGGGCCGGCCGGCACGTGCACCACGTCGTACCCGTCCGGGCTGCGGACGGTCACCGGCAGGTCGAGCGCGTCGCGGCGGGTGTAGACCCGCACCTCGTGCCCGGCGGCGGCGAGCGCGGCGGACAGCTCCGCGACGTGCGTGTTCTGGCCGCCGGCGTCCTCCCCTCCGAGGACGGCGAGCGGGCTGGCGTGCTCCGAGATCATCGCGATCCGCATACTTCCTCCTCCAGCAGCCGGTCCCAGTCAGCGAGGAAACGGTCGAGGCCGTACCTGTCCCGCGCGGCGGTACGCGCCGCCGCGCCGGCCTGGCGCGCGGTCGCCGGTTCAGCGATGAACCGGCGGGCGGCGTCGAGCAGGGTGTCGGTCCGGGTGGCGAGAGCGCCCGCCTCCGGCGGCACCGCCGTCACCGCCTCGGTGGTGGCGAGCGCGACGACCGGCATGCCGATCGCCATCGCCTCGATGAGGCTGAGCCCGAGCGAGGTCCACCGGCACAGGTGCAGGTACGCGCGCCGCCGGGCCAGTTCGGCGTGCATCCGGTCCTGGGGCACGTCGTCGTGGCTGACGAGCCGGTCGGCGGGCAGCCCGAGGTGGTCGGCCAGGCCGGCCACACCCATCCCGAACACGTCGAGCGGCGCGATCTCGGCGAACCGGGGCAGCAGGTCGGTGCCGGTGACCCGACCCCGCCGGACCGGCTCGTTGATCACCACGGCGAGCCGGTCGAGTTCGCCGGTGTAGGAGACGGCGGGGGCGACGATGCCGTGGTCCACCACCGTCGTGCGGGTGGCCCCGGTGTCCCAGAAGATCTGGTTGAACCCGGTGACGTGGGCGATGAGCAGGTCGTCGCGGTCGGCCATCGGGTGCCGGGTGTTCGGCACGTCGCCCTTCGGGGTGTTGTGCTCGACGTAGATGGCCGGGATGTCGCGACCCGGGCGGCGACGCAGCCACGCCTCGGCCCGCTCGATCTCCTCCGGCCGTTGCAGGACGACCACGTCCACGTCGGCGCCCGGCAGATCCTCCGGGGCGACCTCGACCGCGCTGTCCGGCCACGGGTAGGTGCGGGCCCGGCCGAGGCCGTACGGGCCGCGGTCGGGTGTGGTGGGGATCAGGTAGCGGTGGCCGCCGTGCACGAACGACGTGGTCCAGGAACCGTGCACGTGCCAGAGCAGGATGTTCATCGCCGGCCACCACCGCTGACGGTGAGCGTCCGCAGCGCGTCGACCACCTCGTCCGGGTCGATGCCGCTCAGGCAGGGGTGCCCGGGGACCGGACAGTGTGGCGCGCGGGTGTCCCGGCAGGGTGCGGCGGCGTCGCCGAGCCGGACCGTGGGCACCCGGTAGGGCCCCCACTGGCCGAACGGGACGGTCGGCGCGAAGAGACTCACCACGGGCACGCCGGCCGCGGCGGCCAGGTGCGCGGGACCTGTGTTGCCGACCACGACCGCGCTGGCGTCCGCCATGATCCCGGCGAGCCCGGCCAGGTCGGTCCGGCCACCCAGGTCGGTGCCGCCGGCCGCCGCCACCCGGGCGGTGACCCCCCGCTCGTCCGGGCCGCCGGTGACGAGCACCCGGTGCCCGGCCGCGGTCAGCGCCCCGACGATCCGGGTCGCCACCTCCGGCGGGCAGGCCCGGCTGGACGCGGCCGACCCGGGGTGCAGCACCACGTACCCCGGGTCGCCGAGATCGGCCGGGCGCGGCGGCACGACGTCGCGGCGCAGTCGGAGCACGGGGTCGTCGCCGTCGGGCAGCCGGTGGCCGGCGGCGGCGGCGAGGGAGAGGGCACGTTCGGGTTCGGGGACGCCCACCGGCACCCGGTGCCGGACGTCCAGCAGCGAACCCGGATAGTCGTCGCTGATCGCCGCGATCAGGCCGATCCCCGCCATCCGCAGCAGCAGCGCCAGCGGCAGCGCGGACTGGTGGAACGAGGTGAACACCACCGCCTGGTCGGCACCGACCGCGCCCAGCCGCGCGGTCAAACTCCGCACCGCCTCCGGGTCGACCGGCCCCGGCGTGGGGTCGATCCACGGCAGCGGGTGCTCGATGATCTCGTCGACGCCGGGCAGCAGGTCGGCGGCGGCCCGGCCACGCGGCCCACACAACAGCACCACCCGCTGGGCACCGGCCGCGACGGCGCGAATTGCCGGCCCGGTCACCAGCACGTCCCCCGCCGAATCCGAGCGGACCACCAACGCCGTCCGCACCGGGTCGTCCGGCCGGGTCGCGGGTCGCACGGCCTGTTGGCGGCGCAGGATCTCGTCCACCGCCGCCGGCAGATCGGTGGCCACCCAGCCGGCGGCGGCGATCTCCTCCGGTCGGGTCACCGGGGTGGGCACCAGCACTCCCGCCGCCCCCGCGGCCAGCGCGGCGGCGACGTCCCGCCCGATGTCGCCCACCAGCACGCACCGGGACGCGGTCGTGCCCAGCTCCCGGGCGGCGGCGTACACCAGACCGGGGGCCGGCTTGCGGCAGCCACAGCCGTCGGCGTCGTCGTGCGGACAGACAAGCCACGCGTCGAACCGGCCCAGCAGCTCCTCGACGCGGGCGTGCACGGCCCGCATCTGCTCCTCGCTGAAATAGCCCCGGGCCAGGCCCGACTGGTTCGTCACGACCGCCAGGCGCAGCCCGGCCGCCCGCAACCGGTCCAGCGCCGCCCGCGCCCCCGGCACCGGTCGCACCTTCTCCGGGTCGCCGTTGTACGGCACGTCCTCGATCAGGGTGCCGTCGCGGTCCAGCAGCACCGCGTCGTACAGGACATGTCGATCGCTCCCGCCGGTGACGCGCCCGGACCCGGCGGAACCGGCGCGGTCAGCAGCGGCGTAAACCGTGGCTGACCTGCGCTGATACGGATCCTCCTGGTCCTGTCGCACAGCCGGCGGGTTCCCTGCGCCCGAAGGAGTAAACGTCGCCGGTCCAGGGGTGGGCCAGCGCCGCAAGCGGTGCCCAGAGTCGGCCTTACCCGCCGTCCGGGAGGAGCTAACCCGCGGGTCGTTAGCCCGCGCCCGGCCGGGGGTATGGAAGCCCAGTGGCGATTGTGGAGAAAGTGATCGACGCGCCCCCGCAGCAGGTGTTCGACGTGCTCGCCGACGGGTGGACGTACAGCGACTGGGTGGTGGGCACGGCACACGTGCGGACCGTGGACGACGCCTGGCCCCGGGTGGGCAGCCAACTGCACCACCGGGCCGGGCCGTGGCCGTTCTCCTTGCAGGACGCGTCGACGGTGCTGGTCTGCGAGCCGCCGCACCGGCTCGTGCTGAAGGCGGGCCTCTGGCCGGCCGGCGAGGCGATCGTGGTCTTCACGCTGCAACCCGTCGACGGGGGCGCCACCCGGGTCCGCCTCGGGGAGGACTTCGCCGCCGGTCCGCTGCGCTGGATCCGCAACAAGGTCAACGACCTGGTGCTGCACCTACGCAACCGGGAGACGCTGGACCGGCTCGCCGACATCGCCACCCGACAGAAAGGGCAGCAGTGACGCCGACGGTGGCGGTGACCGCAGCGGGTCGACGGCGTTGGCCGGTCGTCGCGGCCACCTGGCACGCACCGTTCGCGACCAGCGGGATCGATGCGCGCGCCCGGCGTGGCAGCGCCGTCCGCAACGCCCGGAAGGGGTGCCTCTTCAACCCGAATGTGACAACTGGATACCCTTTCCGGGAGCCCCTGTCCGCAAACCGAGGATGTCCGCATGATCGAGCCTGTGCCGCTACCGTCGCCGTGGCGGGACGCACGTCTGACCGTCGTCGTGCCCACCTACAACGAGGCGGGCAACCTGCCCACGCTGGTGGAGCGCCTGCTCGCCCTGCCACTGCCCGGTCTGCGCATCCTCGTCGCCGACGACAACTCCCCCGACGGCACCGGCGACGTGGCCGACAAGCTGGCCATCGAGCATCCGGACCGGATCGAGGTCGTGCACCGGGCCGGCAAGGAGGGCCTCGGCCGGGCGTACGTCGACGGGATGACTCGGGCGCTCGATGGTGGCGCCGAGTACGTGGCGCAGATGGACGCGGACCTGTCGCACCCGCCGGAGGCGCTGCCGGGGATGCTGGGCGCGCTGCTGTCCACCCAGGCGAGCGTGGTGATCGGTTCCCGCTACGTGCCCGGTGGGGAGCTGGACGAGAACTGGCCGCTGTACCGCCGGGCCCTCAGCGGCTGGGCGAACCTCTACGTGCACACCCTGTTGCGGGTACGCATCCGTGACCTGACCGCCGGTTTCAAGATCTGGCAGGCGGACGCGTTGCGCGACATCGGTCTGCACCGGGTGCAGTCCAACGGCTACAGCTTCCAGGTGGAGATGCACTACCTGGCCACCAAGCTGGGCCACACCATTCTGGAGGTGCCGATCCGCTTCGAGGAGCGGCGCGACGGCATTTCCAAGATGACCACCGCGACAAAGGTGGAGAGCGCACTGATGCCGTTCCGCCTCCGCAGCAAACACCGCAACATAACCCGCTAACCCCACCCCCACCCACCCCCACCCCGACCGGTTGATCATGAGGTTATAGCGGCGACACGCCGGGTGGTTTCTAGGCTTCAGTGCAACTGATCTTGGTTGTGGTGGAGGTGCTGGTGGCGAGTCCAGGTGCGGTGACGT
>NZ_JBNCKO010000011.1:0-236355 GCF_049841595.1 Micromonospora sp. DT228 | reverse complement strand
CCGACGGCCTTGTCGGCTGCCTGCGCGTCGGCGGCGGTGTGCACGGTGGCGACGGTGTCGGCGATGACCCGGGCCTGCTCCGTTGTGATGTCGGCGTTGGCCAGGGCGGCGCGTATCGCGGGGTTGCCGGTGTCCAGAGCGGCGGCGAGGTCGACGAGCCGGCGGGCGGCCGGGACGGTGAGGCGGAGTCGCTCACGCAGCCAGACCGCTGTGCTGGACGCCCCCTGCGCGTGGGCGGTGCCCCGACCGTCGATCTCGCGGACCAGGGCGAGCGTGACGGCGGCGAGTCGCTGCTCCAGGCGGTGCGCGGCGTCGAGTGCGGCGACCAGCTCGTCCTCGGTGAGGGCCCAGGCGGCGGCGTCGACGCAGGCGGCGACCGCGTCGTCTGCCCGCGTCAGCGCCTCAATCATGGGCAAAGAATAGGACAGGTGTACGACACTTTCAGCGATCAAGATCGATTGGGCGACGGTCCTCCGCTGGCTCTGTCGGGGCCTCAACCTGACGGGCCGCAAGGGCCATTTCCTGAGTATCACGCGTGGCCCGCCGACCGCACGCGAGGCCGTGCGGATCGAGCACCGGGCGGGCGAATTCGAGTGGGGCACCGATCAGCGCCTGCCCCGAAGATCCCGATACCGTTGGCGACCACACACTCCGTACCGCCCGCGCCGGGATGGTCGAGCCGGGGCGGCGCTTGACCGGACCGGCGACGATCGTCTCGACCAGCCGATCAGGCGCGGGTGAAGGGCGGAGGCGGGCGACGTGAACCCACCACACCGTCTTGATCAGCTGCCAGAGCAGGCCGGGGCGCCAAAAAGTTTTGTGCACTTCCTACAACTGGGGGACGGTGGGTTCGGTGGTTGCGCCATAGCGCTGGCCGCCGCCAGCCGGAAGGGTGATCACTGCTGGGAGCCGTCGTCTCGCGGCACGCAGTCCGAGGTCTAGCTAAGGGGTCAGTCGGGTGTTCAACCGTGTCGCCATCGTCAACCGAGGTGAAGCCGCCATGCGGCTCATCCACGCGGTCCGCGAGCTGGCTGCGGAAACCGGCAGACGGATCGAAACCGTTGCTCTCTACACCGACGTCGACCGCACCGCCACATTCGTCCGCGAAGCGGACGTCGCCTACGATCTCGGTCCGGCCGCCGCTCGCCCGTACCTCAATTTGGCGGTGCTGGAGCGCGCGCTGACCGAGACCGGGGCCGACGCCGCGTGGGTCGGCTGGGGCTTCGTCGCCGAGGATCCGGCGTTCGCCGAGCTGTGCGAGAAGATCGGCGTCACATTCGTCGGACCGAGCGCGGACGCCATGCGCCAACTCGGCGACAAGATCGGCTCGAAGCTGATCGCGGAGAAGGTCGGCGTGCCGGTCGCGCCGTGGAGCCGTGGCGCCGTCGAGACCCTGGACGCCGCACGTGCGTCGGCGGCCGAGGTCGGCTACCCGCTGATGCTGAAGGCGACCGCGGGCGGCGGCGGGCGCGGCATCCGCGTGATCCGCAACGAGGCCGAACTCGACGACGCGTACGAGCGCACCAGCCAGGAGGCCGCGCGCGCGTTCGGCAGCGGCATCGTGTTCCTGGAGCGCCTGGTCACCGGCGCTCGGCACGTCGAGGTCCAGGTGATCGCCGACGGGCAGGGCACGGCCTGGGCGCTCGGCGTCCGGGACTGCTCGGTGCAGCGGCGCAACCAGAAGGTCATCGAGGAGTCGGCGTCGCCGGTGCTCGACCCGGCACAGGCCGCCGAGCTGAAGACGTCGGCCGAGCGACTGGCCATCGCTGTCGGTTACCGGGGGGCGGCGACAGTCGAGTTCCTGTACCACCCCGGCGATCGACTGTTCGCGTTCCTCGAGGTCAACACGCGCCTCCAGGTGGAGCACCCGATCACCGAGTTGACCACCGGGTTCGACCTGGTCAAGGCGCAACTGCACGTCGCCTTCGGCGGGCGCCTCGAGGGTGCGCCGCCCGCGGAGCGCGGGCACGCCATCGAGGCCCGGCTGAACGCCGAGGATCCCGACCGCGACTTCGCGCCGTCGCCGGGCCGGATCGCACGGCTGGACCTGCCCAGCGGCCCCGGCATCCGGGTGGACACCGGCGTCAGCGAGGGCGACACCATCCCGGCCGACTTCGACTCGATGATCGCCAAGATCATCGCGTACGGCCGCGATCGGGACGAGGCGCTCGGCAAGCTTCGTCGGGCGATGGCGAACACCACGGTGATCATCGAGGGCGGCGCGACGAACAAGAGCTTCGTGCTCGACCTGCTCGACCAGCCCGAGGTGATCGACGCCAGCGCGGACACCGGCTGGATCGACCGCGTCCGCGGTGAGGGCCGGCTGGTCACGCACCGGCACTCCGCGATCGCCTTGGCCGCCGCCGCCATCGAGGCGTACGAGGAGGACGAGCGCATCGAGCGGCAGCGGCTGCTGTCGACGGCATCCGGTGGCCGCCCGCAGGTGCAGCACGCCAGCGGTCGACCGTTGGACCTCAAGTTGCGCGGTGTCGGCTACCGCACGCGCGTGGCGCGGGTCGGCGCGCACCGGTTCCGCGTCGGCATCGAGGCGGGCGTTGCCGTGCGCACCGCCGACGTCGAGCTGGACCGCTTCGACCGGCACACCGGTCAGATCGTCGTCAACGGCATCCGGTACCGCCTGCTCACCGGCACCCACGGGCCGACCCACCTGGTCGAGGTGGACGGCGTGACCCACCGGATCAGCCGCGACGAGGGCGGCGTCCTGCGCTCCCCGATGCCGGCGCT
Organism: Micromonospora sp. DT228; assembly: GCF_049841595.1. Lineage (NCBI taxonomy): Bacteria > Bacillati > Actinomycetota > Actinomycetes > Micromonosporales > Micromonosporaceae > Micromonospora > Micromonospora sp. DT228. Next base: position 233,610 of record NZ_JBNCKO010000011.1, on the reverse strand, counting down.
CGTCGTCGCCACGCCACTGGAGATCGGCGCCGAGGTCGAGGCCGGCGCACCGGTGCTGGTGCTGGAGGCGATGAAGATGGAGACGGTGCTGCGGGCGCCGTTCAAGGCGCGGCTCAAGGAGTGCGCCGTCTCGGTGGGCAGCCAGGTGGAGACGGGTGCGCCGCTGCTTCGCCTGGAGCCGCTCGCGGACGAGGCCGACGACACCGCGGCCGACCCGACGAGCGAGGCCGTCGAGCTGGACCTGCCCACCGCCGCCGGGGAGGTTCCGGCGTCCGCGCGCAGCAGGCGCGGCCAGGAGGACCTGCGGGGCCTGCTGCTCGGCTTCGACGTCGACCCGCACGACGACAGTCGGGTGCTCGACGGCTACCTCACGGCCCGCCGGGCCGCCAGCGAGGCCGGTCCGCGGCAGCTGGCCGCGGAACTCGACCTCATCGAGGTGTTCGCCGACCTCGCCGAGTTGAGCCGCAACCGGCCGACGGGCGAGGACGGCGGCGCCGCACACGTACACAGCGCCCGTGAGTACTTCCACACCTACCTGCAGAGCCTCGACGTCGAGCGGGCCGGGCTGCCGGACGCCTTCCAGACCAGGCTCGCCAAGGCGCTCGGCCACTACGGTGTCACCGACCTGGAGCGCTCCCCCGCGCTCGAAGCCGCCGTCTTCCGGATCTTCCTCGCCCAGCAACGGGCGTCCGCCGACGCCACCGTCGTCGCGACGCTGCTGCGCGCCTGGCTGGGGGAAACCCCGCCGGACGAGGCGCTGCGCGAGCCCGCCGGTCTCGCGCTGGAACGGCTGATCGCCGCCACACAGGTGCGCTTCCCCGCGATCGCCGACCTCGCCCGCGGCGTGGTGTTCGCCTGGTTCGCCCAGCCGCTGCTGCGCCGCAACCGCGCCCGCGTCTACGCCCAGGTCCGTGGGCACCTGCGGCACCTGGACGCCCACCCGGACGCGGCCGACCGCACCGAACGCGTCGCCGAGATGGTACGCAGCACCGAACCACTTGTCCGGCTGCTCGGCCAGCGGCTCGTCCGCGACCACCTCGACAACGCCGTCGTGCTGGAGGTGCTGACCCGGCGGTACTACGGCAACCGGGCGCTCACCGGCGTGCGGACCCAGGAGGTCGCGGGCTGCACGTTCGTGGTGGCCGAGCGCGCCGATTCGAGCGTGGTCTCCGTCGCGGTGCGCTTCGACGCGCTGGGCGGCGCGCTGCGCGGCCTGGCCGAGCTGGCCGCCGACGAGGACTCCGTCGACGCCGACATCTACCTCGGGTGGGAAAACCAGCCGGAGGACTTCGACTCGATGGCGGCGGCACTGGCGGAGGTCATCGCCGCGCACCCGCTGCCGCCGCAGGTCCGGCGGGTGACCACCACCGTCGCGGGTCGCGGCGGGGCGGTCATGCACCACCACTTCACCTTCCGCCCGTCGAACGACGCGCTGACCGAGGACCGGTTGATCCGGGGCCTGCACCCCTACATCGCGCAGCGGATGCAGCTGGAGCGGCTGCACAAGTTCGACCTGACCCGCCTGCCGTCGTCGGACGAGGAGGTCTACCTCTTCCAGTGCGTGGCACGGGACAACCGGGCGGACGAACGCCTCGTCGCGTTCGCGCAGGTGCGTGACCTGACCGAGCTTCGTGAGCAGGACGGCCGCCTGGTGGCGCTGCCGACGGCCGAGGACGCCATCGCCGCCTGCCTCGACTCGATCCGTCGCGCCCAGTCGCGGCGACCGTCGAAGACCCGGTTCAACACCAACCGGATCGTGGTCTACGTCTGGCCGCCGAGCGAGCTGACCCGCGAGGAGATGGAGATGATCGCCGGGCGCGTCCGCCCGACGACAGTGGGCGCCGGACTGGAGGAGATCCTGTTCATCGCGCGGCAGCGCGACCGTCGGACCGGCGAGCTGACCAAGATCGCCGTACGGATCTCGTTCGACGCCGCGGGCGGCGCGGAGCTGGCCGTGGGTGAGCCGCCGGTCGAGCCGATCGAGCCGCTCGACGAGTACCGGCTGAAGGTGCTGCGGGCGAGCAGCCGCAACACCGTGTACCCGTACGAGCTGACCGGCCGGCTCGGTGACTTCGTCGAGCACGACCTCGACGACCAGCACGTGTTGGTGCCGGTGCGGCGGCCGAAGGGGCGCAACAGCGCCGCCATCGTGGCCGGGGTGGTCACCACGCCCACCGAGCGGCACCCGCAGGGCGTCACCCGGGTGGTGCTGCTCGGCGACCCGACAAAGGCGCTGGGCGCCCTGTCGGAGCCGGAGTGCCGGCGCGTGATCGCCGCACTGGACCTCGCGGAGCGGATGAACGTGCCCCTGGAGTGGTGGGCGCTGTCCGCCGGGGCGCGCATCTCGATGACCACCGGTACGGAGAACATGGACTGGGTGGCCGCGGCGCTGAAGCGGATCGTCGAGTTCACCCAGGCCGGCGGTGAGATCAACATCGTGGTCGCGGGCATCAACGTCGGCGCGCAGCCATACTGGAACGCCGAGGCGACGATGCTCATGCACACCAAGGGCATCCTGGTGATGACGCCCGAATCGGCGATGGTGCTCACCGGCAAGCAGTCGCTCGACTTCTCCGGTGGCGTGTCCGCCGAGGACAACTTCGGCATCGGCGGCTACGACCGGGTGATGGGGCCGAACGGGCAGGCGCAATACTGGGCGCCGAACCTGACGGCCGCGCGGGACGTGGTGATGTCGCACTACGACCACACGTACGTCGCGCCCGGTGAGGACGCGCCCCGACGCGCGGTCACCGTCGACCCGACCGACCGCGACATCTCCGACTTCCCGCACGACGTGGCGGGTAGTGCCTTCACCACTGTCGGGGAGATCTTCTCCGTCGCGCACAACCCGGACCGTAAGAAGCCGTTCGACATCCGTACGGTGATGCGGGCCCTCTCCGACCAGGACCACCCGGTGCTGGAGCGTTGGGCGGGCATGGCGGACGCGGACACCGCTGTCGTGCAGGACATCCACCTCGGTGGCATCCCGGTGTGCCTGCTCGGCATCGAGTCCCGGTCGGTGCCTCGGCACGGCTTCCCGCCCACCGACGGTCCGGACACCTACACGGCGGGCACGCTGTTCCCCCGTTCGTCGAAGAAGGCGGCGCGGGCCATCAACGCGGCCAGCGGCAACCGGCCCCTCGTGGTGCTGGCCAACCTGTCCGGCTTCGACGGCTCACCGGAGTCGATGCGCAAGCTGCAACTGGAGTACGGCGCCGAGATCGGCCGGGCGATCGTCAACTTCCGGGGGCCGATCGTCTTCTGTGTGATCTCGCGCTACCACGGCGGTGCCTTCGTGGTGTTCTCGAAGGCGCTGAACCCGAACATGACAGTGCTCGCCCTGGAGGGCTCGTTCGCGTCGGTGCTCGGTGGCGCGCCCGCCGCCGCGGTGGTGTTCTCCGCCGACGTCAATGCCCGCACGGCGGCCGACCCCCGGGTGCGGGACCTGGAGGCGCGCGCCGCCGCCGCGGCCGGCACCGAACGCGCCGCGCTGACCGCCGAGCTGGACGAGCTGCGTTCCTCGGTGCGCGCGGAGAAGCTCGGCGAGGTGGCCACGGAGTTCGACCGGGTGCACAACATCCAGCGCGCCGTCGAGGTCGGTTCGGTCGACGCCGTCGTCCGGGCCGCCGAACTGCGTCCGCGCATCATCGAGGCCATCGAGGCCCGTCTGGGCTGACGCCGAGGGTGACGCCGACCGGGGACCAGTCTGATCAGGCTGGTCCCCGGTCGATCACCGCGAAGCCGGTGACACGGGCGTCGTCGTCGCGAGCCTGGACGTGCAGCCCGTTCAGCGAGTTGAAGGTGACCGGACCGGACGTGCCCTCGATCCGGTGGGTGCGGCGGCCCTCGCTGTCCCGCCCGTCGGTCGGCACGAAGCGGAAGAGTTGCCCCGCCGCCTCCGGGGAGCACGCGGCGACCACGAGGGTTGGCGGCCCGCCGGCGTCGCGGCGCTCCCCCACGCACGAGTTGTCGGCGAAGGCGGTCCGGAGCTGGTGCCGGTCACCGGCCGGGACGGCGACGAAGACGCTGCGCTCGGTCAGTCGCACGTTGCCGACGACCTTCCCGTCAGACCCGACGACGAGGTACGCCGGTGGCCCCGACTCCATCGCGATGGCGATCTTGCGCGCACCCGAGAAGACCCCGTCGTCCGACGGCGACGCCTCCTGAGTGGACGGCGACGCCGATGGGTTCGACGACGGCGGCGACGCCGATGGGTTCGACGACGGCGGCGACGCCGATGGGTTCGACGACGGCGGCGACGCCGATGGGCTCGATGGCGGCGACGCCGTCGGCTTCTCGGCAGGAGTGGGCGCCGCGCACGCGGCCGCGCCGAGCGTGAGTGCGGTGACGGTCAGGACGAGGCCGGTACGAGGCACGGGTTCCTCCAGGGCGGCGAGTGGGAATGCTCCACCCAGGACACGCCGTGGCGGTCCCGGCGATTGCACCCGGGTCAGGCGCAATCGGCGGCCGGCCCCGGGTGTGTCTGTGGTGGGAGATCCGCGACCGCAGGAGGTGCCGTGCGAGGCGACCAGCCGGATGACCGTGCCGCCTTCGAACGGTTCTTTGAGACCTGTTACGGCCGGATCAGCGCTCAGGTCCACGCCTATCTCGGCGACCGGGCCGAGGCCGAGGACGTGAGCCAGGAGGCGTTCCTGCGGGCCTGGCAGAGGTGGCGCGTCATCTCCTCGTACGACGATCCGGTGGCATGGGTACGCCGGGTGGCCTGGAACCTCGCCACCAACCGGCTGCGCCGGCTCACCGTGGCGGCCCGCGTGTTACGCCGCCAGCCCCTCGTGGCGCCCGTGCCGGCGGTCCAGCCGGACCATGTGGCGCTCGTCGCCGCCCTGCGTACGCTGCCGGAGCGGCAGCGCCGGGTGATCGTGCTGCACTACATCGCCGACCTGCCGACCGCCGAGATAGCCGCCAGTCTCGGCGTGCCCCAGGGCACAGTGGTGTCGTGGTTGCACCGCGGCCGGGCGAAGCTGGCGGAGCATCTGAGCGAAACGTCGAGCGGAGAGGCGGTCACGTCGTGACACCCCCGGAGCCGGATCCCGGCCGAGACGACGTCACCGGTTCCCTGCTGCGGTCGTACGCCGACAGCGGCCACCTGTCGTTCGCCGCGCCCTCGGCCGACGTGATCGTGCGCCGGGCCCGGCGTCGTACCAGGACGACTGTCGCGCTCTCCTTCGCCGCGGTGGTGGTCGCCGCCGGGAGCATCGCGACGATCACCCGGCTCGGGCCCGATCCGGACCGAGACCCACCGGTGATCGGGCCCACCCCGACGCCGTCGGTGAGCGTCTCCCCCACGCCTGCGCCACCGCCCACACCAGCGACGACGTCCCCCTCCACACCACCCGACCGGCGGACACCGTCGCGGACGCCGTCACCGACCGGCACACCGAGCGCGACCGGCAGCGCTCCGACGCCGGTGAGCGTGCGCGGTGTCGACCTCGCGAACGCCACGATCACCATGACGGCGTCGACGGGCGACGAGTGCCTGACCGGCAGGATCCGATTCGTCGACGGAAGGGGCGGCCAGTCGGGCGACGCTCCGCACATCTCGATCTCCTCCGCGTACGACGAGGGCCCCGCGACGTTCGGTGACCTGAACGGCGACGGCCGCGACGAGGCGGTCGTGTACGGGTCCTGTCTGGCCGGCGCCGGCGACGAGGACGCCTCCGGTCAGGTGCTGGTCGTCACCGGACGCACCGGTCAACTGGTCGGCAGTTGGGTCGGGCCGGTGGCCGAGGCGGGCAACGACGTGCGGATCACCGGCGGGCGCCTGGTCATCTCCTCGTTCAAGAAGTACGCCGAGCCCGAGGTGCCGGTGGATCGCACCTACCGCTGGAACGGGACCCGCTACGTCCAGAGTTGAGCCCTCGGGTCAGGGCGGCGGGCCGGAAACGGGGCGACGGTTCGGGGTCGTACCGGCCACAATGGGCGCCGTGCAGAGATCGACACAGCGCCTGCTCGACGACCTCGACGGGCTGCCGTACCCGGAGCGGATGGCGACGTTCGCGCGTCGAGTCGATGACCTCGGCACCACAGGTGACCTGCCGGTGGTGCTGGCGGACCTGCGCGCCGGGGCGGCGTACCACAGGTTGTTGGCGGTCACCGCCAGCCAGATCGTCGGTGACCACGCGGCGGTGCGGCTGGCGCTCGGCGACCCGGACCGCGTGATCCGGTCCGTCGCGGTGAAGGCCGGCCTGCGCGGCGGGTGGCTCGCCGGTGCCGACCTGCTGGCGCTCGTGCGCGACGCGCCGGCCGACCTGCGCAGCCTGGTCTACCGCTCACTGCGGCGCCTACGCCGCCCGGCGATCGCCGACGGGCTGGTCGACGGCGTGTGGGATCGCTTCGGCGCCGCGGAGGTGGCCACGCTGCTGCCGGCCTGCGGTCCGGACACGGTCCGCCGGCTGCTGCCGGCCGTCGAGCACACGGTGCCGGGGTGGGGGCCACTGGCCCGTCGCCACGGCGATGTGCTGCTGGAGCACGCCGAGGAGGTGTTGGCCGGTCTCGGCCCCCGCGAGCGCAACACCTGGTGGACGACGCATTCCAGTGGCGTCCTGCTGGCTGGCCGGAAGCGGCCGCGACACGCGCTGACGCTGCTGGAACGCTACGCCCCGACCGACTACCTCCCCGGCGGCCTGACCGCCTACGGCCCGCTCGCCGCCGCGTCGCCGCAACGGGTCCTGGCGATGCTGATCGCCCCCTCCCGGGCGGGCTGGGTGCCCTACCAGTGGCTACCTCCGGCGCTGCTGCGCCGGTTGGTTCGCCTGCCGGACGCGGAGCTGGTCGAGCTGGGTCGGCGGGTGCGGGGCCACAACAACTCGTTGGACCGGCTGTTGGCGGCCGTCGCACCGTCTCGGCGGGGCGTCCTCTACGACGCGGTGCACGACGGCGTGGAGACCGCCGCCGAGATCCCGGATCCGCCGCTGATCGAGGTACTCCCCCGCGCCTGGCGAGCGCGGGAGGCCCGCCGGGTGCTGGCACTGGACCGGGTCCGCCACGACGCGGCGGCGGTGCGGTCGTGGAGTGCCTTCCTGCCCTGGCCGGAGGCGTCCGCGGCGCTCGGCCCGGGGCTGGGCGCGGCCGACGCGCAGGAGCGCGCCGTCGCGTACGAGCTGCTGCTGGCCGCCGCGCGGCGCAGCGGAGACCCGGCGGCGGTGGCCGAGGCGGTGGCCCGGCTGGCTCGGCTGCGCAACGAGCAGGACTCGGTCCGCGCGGCGGCCCTGACCGCCCTGGCCGAGCTGTCCCGACTGCTGCGCGCGGACTCGGTCGAGGCGCTGACCCAGCTCACTGTCGACGCGACGACCACGCGCGACGCGTCGAGCCGTACCCTGGCCGCACTCGGCAGCCTCGCCGTCGGGGTGCTGGGCCAACACCACGACGACCCGCCCCTGCTGGGATGGGCGCTGAAGACCCTCGATCGACTCTTCGGCGGCCACCGGCTCCCCCCGCTGCCCCCGCTCGACGAGACGCTGCGCCACGGCCAGGAGGAGATGGTCTTCGACCGGCTACGGCCATGGATCGAGGCGGGCATGTCCCGCGGGCGGTGCACCGAGCTGTTCGCGGTGACCCGCGCCCTCGGACGGCGGGCCTGGCGGCTGCCCCAGCTCCAGGAGCTGCTGCGCCGGGCGGGCACGCCGGGCACTGTCGCCCCCGTTGTCCGCGAAGCCGTCGAGCTGTGGCTGGCCGACCCGACGACCCGGGCACAGCGGGTCGAGCAGGTGCTGGCCCGGGACCTGTCCACCATCACGTTCCCCACGGTGTGGCGGGCGGTCAGCACACGGCGTACCGACCTGCTCGACCGGGTACTGCTCGACCCACCGCCCCGCGGGGCGTTCCTGACCGCCGACGCCCGCTGGGTTCCCGGCCCACCCGTGCACGCCGAGCGGTGGCTGCCCCGGCAGCAGCAGGCCTACGTACGCCTGCTGGAGCAGGTCGCCGCCGATGCCGGCACGCCGCGGCACGGCCGCGCCGCCGCCATCCAGGCCGCCGCGCCGATCCCCGGCGTCGGGCGGGACCTGGTGCTGCGGTACGCGGCGTCCGCTGACGTCACCCTGGCCGAGGCGGCGCTGGGCGCGCTGCCGTGGACCGACCGACCGGACGAGGCCCTGCCGCTGCTGCTGGCGCACGCCGACGACGATCGGGCCCGGGTCGCCCTGTACGCGGCCGGTCGCGCGGCCCGGTTCATCCGGCCGAGCGACCTCCTGACGCCCCTGTCGCGGGTGGCCCTCGGCCGAGGCAAGGTGACCAGCCGCAAGGCGTCGCTGCGTCTGCTCGGCCAGTTCGGCCCGCCGGCAACGATGCCGGTGCTGCTGGCGGCGTGGCAGCTACCCGACCAGCACCGCGACGTCCGGGTGGCGGTCGTCGCCGCGGCCCGGCAGCGGCTACCGGCACCGGAGAGCTGGGTGATCCTCGAAGAGGCGGCCACCGGCGGTCCCGAGGAGGCGCAGATCGTCCTGACGACGTCGCCGGAGCAGGTTGCCGGACCGGACCGGCCCCGCTACGGCGCCCTCGTGGCGCTCGCCTGCGCGAGCCCGGACCACGGCGTCGCCCGGTCCGCCTGGCCCCGGATGGCGCAGTGGATGCCCTGGGCGCCGGATCTCAGTGACCTGGTCACGGCGGCGCTCACCGACCTCGGCGGCCACTCCGCCTGGCCGTCGGCGCATCCGATCGTCGGCGCGATGCTCGACCACCCCGATCGGCCCGAACGGGACGTGCTCTCCACCGCCCTGCGGGCCCTGGTCGGCATCGACGAGGCCGACCCGGACGACGGTGGGCCCTTCGCGGACCGCCCGGCCCGGCGGCGCGTCGACGCCATCCTGGGCCAGGCGGGGGCCTGGGCGCGGTCCGCCGAGTCGCACCGGGACCGGGCGCTGGCTCAGGCAGCGGCCCGCGAACTGGGACAGCACCCGGCGTACGTCGCCGAGGCGGCCACGCTGCTGACCGCGTTGCTGCGGCTCAGCGGCACCACACCGGAGCAGATCACCGCCGACGTGGTCGAGATCGCCGAGCTGGTCGCCGGTCGGCCGGCGCTCGCCGCCCGGCTGGCCGACCTCCTCAGCCAGCGGACGGCGCGGTGGTCCCCGGTGGCACCCGATCCGGACCTCGTGCTCGCCACGGCCCGCACCCTCGCCGCGCGCGGCGAGGCCACCACCGGCCTGTTCGCGGTGGCCCTGGTGCACGAGGGCCGGGCGCGCGGCTGGGCGGAGGCCTGGCGGGACCTGCTCCGGTCGCTGCGGAGGCACCCGGTCGCCGACGTCCGCGACGGCGCCTTCGACATCTGCATGGCGGCAGACTGACGGGTGCCCGCCGTCCGGCGGCCGGCCGCACCGTGCCTCGATACGCCCTCAGCCGGTTCGCCGACTACGGGTCGGACCCCCGTCGGCCTGCCAGGCCGCGACGAGATCCTCGCGGGCCCGGGCGACGCGGGAGCGGATCGTGCCGACGGGGCACTGGCAGACTTCCGCGGCCTCGGCGTAGGACAGGCCGAGCACGTGCGTGGCCACGAACGCCTCGCGACGCTCACGGCTCAGACCCGCGATCACCTGCTGGAGGGTGACACCCTCGTCGGCGCCGGTAGTGATGGCGCCGGCGGCCTCGGCCGCCGCCTGCCAGTCCGGCACCGACGCCAGCCGTGGCCGGGCGACCGCCGTCCGGACGTGATCCACGGCGACGCGGCGCGCGATCGTGAACACCCAGGTACGCGCCGACGAGCGGCCGGCGAAGCCGGGCAGGTTGCGAAACGCCCGCAGGAACGTCTCCTGGGTCAGGTCGTCGGCCTCACCCGGCCCGGCCAGGTGCGACAGGAACCGCCAGACCTGGTCCTGCAGTGCCCGGACGAACGCCGTGGCGGCCTGCCGGTCACCCCGGCCCGCCTCCTGCGCCCACCGGGTCACCTGCTCGTCGTCAGCGGCGCCGTTGCGCACAGACCACCGTCCTGGGTGCCACGGGCGCTCCTCCATGCCGAGATGCCGTCATCGGATCGCGCCGCTCAGCCGCGCACTCTGGTGGTCGGCGGTGGGCCCGGGAAAGTTCCCGGGACCTGACCGCGCCTGTGAAAACGGTGTGCGCACCTAACACATTGCTGACATGCGGCGACCAGGCTGACCGGCATGCGCACAACGAACGTGAAGATGATCGGTTTGGCGGGTCTGCTGTTGTCGCTCGCGGCCTGCGGCGGCGACTCAAGGGGATCGGGGCCGGAGGTGGCCGCGATCCCGGGCGCGACCACGTCGGCGAGCGCCGGCCCGGCCGGTTCGACGAGCAACGCCGACCGCCAGCTCCCCCTGGGCGCGAGCAAGCAGGAGATCGACCGCCTCTACGGCGCGTATTACGCCTGCTGGACGCAGCACGGCGTGCCCTCGGCACCGGCGAGGGACGGCAGCGGCGGCCCGCTTCTCAGCTACAAGATGGACGAGAAGAAGTATCAGCCGGCCGTGGACGCGTGCGCCGACAAGGAGCCGCTGGGCGCTCCGGAGCTCGACCCGCACCAGAACCCGAACTTCGCCGACGACCTCCGCGAGAAACTGCAGTGCGTCCGGGAGCACGGCCTGTCGATGGAGATCCGGCAAGGGGGCACCGACAACGCCGACATCTGGGTCGCGCCGGAGACCAAGGCCAACCTCGAGAAGGCGAACAGCGACGCGGGGATGGAGATCCAGCGTCAGTGTGAGATCTCGGCCTTCACGCAGCGGTAGCCGACCATGCGGACGAAACCCCTCATCATCACCATCACGTGCGGCGTGCTCGCGCTGGGCGGCGTGGGCTACGCCGTCCACACCAGCGCCGGCGACGACTCTCCGGCCGCGCAGCCGGCCACGGCCGAGGTGGCCACGGCCGAGGTGGTCCGGACCGACCTCTCCGACTACTGGGCCGAGAGCGGCACGGTCGGCTACCGCAAGCAGCGCACCCTGCGGGGTGTCGCGCCCGGGGTGCTCACCTGGTTGCCGAAGCCCGGCGCCACGATCGCCCGCGGTGACATCATGTATCGCTCCGGTGACCGGCCGGTGATCCTCTTCTACGGGTCGTCGCCGATGTTTCGCGACATCGACGTGGTCGGCATGGTCGGCCGCGACGTCAAGGTGCTGGCCGACAACCTGCGGGCGCTCGGCTACCGGATCGGGTCCCAGCCCGCGCCGGGCACCCGGGTGACCGTCCAGGGCCTGTCGAGCCCAGCCGCCGGCGACCAGGGTGCGAGCGGGGATGCGAACAAGCCGGATCCGACGCCGACGGCCTCCGGCACGGGGACGTACCAGACCGTCGTGACCAGCCAGGACGCCGTCTTCACCCGATCGCTCAAGGACGCCGTGAAACGCTGGCAGGCGGCCAAGGGCGTACGTCCGGCGACCGGCACCGTGACCCTCGGCGACGTCCTGGTGCTGCCCGGAGCGGTGCGGGTGGGCGTGGCTTCGGCCCAACTCGGCGACGACGCCACCGGCAACCTGATGGCGATCAGCGATCAGGCCAAGGCGGTCTCCGTCGAGATCGACGCCAGCCGGGCCGATGACCTCGGTGCGGGGCAGAAGGCGCAGATCACCCTTCCGGACAGCTCGCACGCCAGCGGCACCATCACCTCGGTGAGCAGCAACGTCCAGGCCAGCTCGTCGGACGGCGACAATCCGGGCTCGGAGGGTCCGAAGGTGCAGGTCGTCATCGCGGTGGACGATGCCGCGGCGATCCAGAACATCAGCTCGGCCACCGTCGAGGTCCGGTTCACCGGCACCACCGAGCGCGACGTGCTCGCCGTCCCGGTCGGCGCGCTGCTCGCGCTCAGCGGCGGCGGCTACGGCGTCCAGATCTCCGACGGCGCCCTGGTCGCGGTGAAGGTGGGCCTGTTCGCCGACGGCCTGGTGCAGATCACCGGTACGGGCATCACCGCCGGCACCCGGGTGGTGACGACGTCGTGACGACGGTGCTGGAGATCGATGGCGCCAGCCGGCGCTACGGCGGGGACGTGACGGCGCTGCGCGACGTCTCGTTGCGGATCGACGCGGGCGAGTTCGTGGCCATCCTGGGGCCGTCCGGGTCGGGAAAGTCCACCCTGCTCAACATCATGGGCACGCTGGACCGGCCCACCGAGGGCCGGGTGCTGATCGGCGGGCGGGACCTCGGCACCATGTCCGACCGGCAGTTGTCCGGCCTGCGTGGCCGCTGGCTGGGCTTCGTGTTCCAGCAGTTCCATCTCACCGACGGGCTGAGCGCGACCGAGAACGTCGCGACCGGCCTGCTCTACGCCGGCGTACACCGCCGGCACCGCCGGGCGCTGGCCCTGGCGGCACTGGAGCGGGTCGGTCTGGCCCACCGCGCCGACCATCGTCCCCAGGCGCTCTCGGGCGGCGAACGCCAACGGGTGGCGATTGCCCGGGCGCTCGTCAACCGTCCCGCGCTCGTGTTGGCCGACGAACCGACCGGGGCGCTCGACGCGGCCACCGGCTCGGCCGTGCTGGACCTGTTGACCGAGTTGAACCGGGAGGGCACCACGATCGCGCTGATCACCCACGATCACGAGGTGGCCGCCCGGGTGCCCCGACAGCTCCGCATCCGGGACGGCCGCCTGGTGTCCGACTCCGCGGCGGGCGGTGCGCCGGCATGAGGCGTACCCGTCGAGCGGCGAGAGTGGACCGGGACGCCGCACCGGTCCGGTTGGCCCTTGCCGACCTGGTCGGTCTGGGCCTACTCGGTCTCCGCACGCGACCGGCGCGAGCCGCGCTGTCGGCGCTCGGCATCGCGATCGGCATCGCCACCCTGGTCCTGGTCACCGGGATTCCCGCGTCGAGCCAGCGGGCGCTCGAGGAGAAGCTGGCCGCCCTGGGCACCAACCGACTGCAGGTCACACCGGCGCCCAACCGCGAGCCACCGGTCAAACTGCCGGTCGAGTCGGTGGACATGGTGTCCCGGATCGCGCCGGTGACGGTGGCGAGCGCGACCGCCGACTTCGGGTTGAACGTCGCCCGCTCGGACCGGACCGCCGCCGGCGACTACAACGCCATCGCGGTCGTCGCCACCAGGGCCAACCTGCTCGCGGCGATCGACGGCAGGGTACGCTCCGGCCGCTTCCTGGATGCCGCGATGGAACGCCTGCCGACCGTGGTCCTCGGCTCGGTGGCCGCCCAGCGGCTCGGCTTCACCACCGTCGACCTCGCCCGGCCGATGCAGGTCCACCTCGGCGGGCAGCGGTTCAGCGTGATCGGCATCCTCGACGCGGTGCCGCTCGCGCCCGAGATCGACCGCTCCGCGATGATCGGGTGGGAGGCGGCCAACCGCTGGCTGCGCTTCGACGGACACCCGACCCGGATCTACGTGCAGACCACCGACGCCCAGGTCGTGGCGGTGCGTTCGGTGCTGGCCGCCACGGCCAACCCGGAGCATCCGAGCGACGTCCTCGTCAGTCGTCCCTCCGACGGGCTCGCCGCCAAGCAGGCGGTGCGGCAGACCTTCAACTCGCTGCTGCTGGGGCTGGTCGGGATCGCGTTGCTCGTCGGCGGCATCGGGGTGGCCAACACGATGTACATCTCGGTGCTGGAGCGACGCCGCGAGATCGGCCTGCGCCGGGCCCTGGGCGCGAACCGGGGCCAGGTGCGCGTCCAGTTCGTGACCGAGTCGATCGTGCTGTCGGCCCTTGGCGGAGCGGCCGGAGCGCTGGCCGGCGCGGTGGCCGTCGCCGGCTACGCCACCCTCCAGGACTGGCCGGTGACAATCCCGGCGGCGGCTGCCGCCGTCGGGCTGGGAGGCGCGCTGATCATCGGGGTGTTGGCCGGGGTCTACCCGGCCATGCGGGCGGCCTCGCTCGATCCCACCGAGTCCCTGTCGAGTGTCTGAGCTGCCGTTAGGAATCTGTCAGGTCGGGCCGGAAACCGGTTCGGTGCCGCAGCGGCGACCTATCATCGCCGGCATGTGTGCGATGGTCCTGGTTGCTGACGACGATCTGCGGCACGCGGAGGGGATCCGCCGCTATCTGGTGGCCGCCGGCCACGAGACGATCGTGGTGCACGACGGGCGGGCGGCGCTGGACGCCGCCCGCCGGGACCGGCCCGACCTGCTGATCCTGGACGTGATGATGCCGGGAATGGACGGCTTACAGGTATGCCGCACGCTGCGGCAGGAGTCGGACGTCCTGGTGCTCATGCTCACCGCGCGCAGCGCCGAGAGCGACCTGCTGCTCGGCCTGGACCTCGGCGCCGACGACTACCTGACCAAGCCGTTCAGCCCACGGGAGTTGGTGGCCCGCACCCGTACGCTGCTGCGCCGCGCGTCCCGGGGCGCGCCCGAGCCCGCCGCCCGCGGCATCCGGCAGACCGGTCGGATCAGCGTCGACCCGGTCGGGCACCACGTGACCGTCGACGGTGCGCGGATCGAGTGCACCCGTGGCGAGTTCGCCATCCTGGCCGCCATGTCGGAGCAACCGGACCGGGTCTTCACCCGGGCACAGTTGCTGCACCACACCCGTGGCCTCGACCGCAGCTCGACCGAACGCACCATAGACGTGCACGTGGTGAATCTGCGCCGCAAGATCGAACATGACCCGAGACGTCCCCAGCAGTTGCTCACCGTGCACGGTGTGGGTTACAAGCTGACTCCGGGCCCGACGCCGTGAGCAAGGACCGGGTGCCGCTGCGGCACAGCCTGGTGACCCGGCTGCTGGTCGCCTCCGTGGTGATCGCGCTGGCCGCGATCTCGGCCACCGCCTGGCTGGCGGCGACCACGACCACCCGCGCGATCAGCCACGAGCAGGGCGGCGCGGTCGCCGACGACAAGGCCGTCTACCAGGCGCTCGTCGGTTACGCGGCCACCCACCGCGACTGGTCGGGGGCCGCCGACCTGGTGCACGCGCGCGCCGCCGAGCTGGGTCGCCGCATCACGCTGACCACCGACGACCACCGGGTCATCCTCGACTCGCAGGCCGGGCCGTCGCTGCGGAACACCCGCCCCTCGGCCGTGGTGGACCCGCTCTCGGTCGACCTGGGTCTGACCGGCGGCGACGCGCACATCGACGAGCGGGCCGTCGGGCCCTACGTCGTGCCGTCCGAGGACCGGTACGTGCTGAACGAGGTGGCCAAGAACACCCTGACCTGCTTCAACAAGGTGGGCTACGACGGCGCCATCGAGATCGCGAAGACCGGCCGCCCGAGCGTCGTGCTCACCACCGTCCGCGCCGAGGCCGAGCGGGCCCTGACCCGGTCCGTGACCGAGAGCTGCGGGTTCGCGCTCGACAGCCTGGTCAGTGCCGCCGAGAAGAAGGCGCTCGAGACGCTGACCACCCTGACCGCCCGCTGTCTCGGCCTGGGCGACCGCGCCTCCCAGTTACGCATCACGCCGACCTTCACGGCATATCTGAGCGATTCGGCCGTCGTCCGGACCGCGCACGACGACATCGAGGTGAAGCCGCCGTCACTGCTCAAGCCGGCCGGGCCGATCGGCGTCGTGCAGGGCTGCGTCGAATCAGCGCGCCGGACCCAACTCCGACCGTACGTGGCGCCCCGCGCGCTGCTGTTCGTCACCGCGCCCGGCACCGGCCGCACCACGCTGAGCCTGTCCGGCGGCAGCATCGGACGGATCGTGGCGGTCACCGGCGCGGTCCTGCTCGCCACCGTCGCGGCGACCGTACTCGTCGGGCGACGCCTGGTGCGGCCGCTGCGCGACCTCGCCGTCGCGGCCGAACTGCGCACGCCCGCCCCGGTGTCCGGCCGCGACGAGATCGGCCGGTTGGCGCGCGCCCTGAACGACTCCGCGCGACGTCGGGACCGGGCCGAGGCACAACGCCGCACCATGGTCGACGACGTGGCGCACGAGCTGCGTACCCCACTGAGCAACATCCGTATCTGGCTGGAGGCGGCTCAGGACGACCTGGCCCCGACCGACGCCCACCTGCTGGCGCTGCTGCACGAGGAGGCGCTGCTGCTCCAGCACATCATCGACGACCTCGGCGACCTGGCGGCCGCCGACGCGGGCACGCTGCGGATCAACCCGGAGCCGACCGACCTGCGGGACGTGCTCACCCACGTGGTCGACAGCCACCGGGGCAGCGCGCTCGCGGCCGGGGTACGCCTGCAACTCAGCGTCGTGGGCGATCCGGTGGTGCACGCCGACCAGGTGCGCCTGCGACAGGTGGTCGGCAACCTGATCTCGAACGCCATCCGCCACACCCCGTCCGGCGGCTCGGTCACGGTCGGCGCGAACGGCACGACCATCTCCGTCCGGGACACCGGCAGCGGCATCGCCGCGGCCGACCTGCCGAGGATCTTCGACCGTTTCTGGCGGGCCGACGAGTCGCGCAGCCGGGTGACGGGCGGCAGCGGGCTCGGCCTGGCGATCGCGCGCCACCTGACCGAGGCACACGGCGGCACGATCGAGGTGCAGAGCGAACCGGGCCGGGGCACGCTCTGCACCGTCCGACTGCCGGGCCTCGGCGGTTGAGGCGGCCGTTCCGCCGCCAACCGCCGGGACCACGGCACCGACCGGGGTACGCGTCAGCGGACCACCCCGATACCCGTGAACGACCTGTCGTACTCGGTGAACGACCTGTTGGTGTGCGGCGCGTAGATCCAGGTCCGCAGCGAGTTGGCGGCGGTGTCGACCTCGACCAGTCGGACCGGGTTCGTGGAGTTGGAGTGGAACGTCTGGAGGAACGAATAGATCTTGTTGCCGTTGACTCCGGTGTCGACCCGGTTGCCGGCGATGCCCGTGTGGCCGGAGAAGACGAACCGGATGTTGGCGTACTGCTTGACCAGGTTGTCGAAGAGATACTGCGGGCTGGTCGCGCCGAACCCGGCGCTCTGCTCGATGCCGCCGTTGCCGTCGATGTAGTCGTGGGTGACCACGATGACGTTGTGCCGGGGGTTGGCGGCGACGACGTTCCTGGCCCAGGTGACGGCCGCGACCCGGGGCCAGAGTTCCAGGGTCAGCACCAACCACTGCACGCCGCCGGCCTCGAACGTCGAGTACGAGTTGTCGACCTTGCCGGCCTCGAACTGCCCCTTGACCCCGCGGTACTGGCTGACGGTGAAGTACTGGTTGAACACCGTGGTGTCGCGGATGAGTTCGCGGGCGGGGTCGCGGACCGGGCCGCCGACGCCGGGGGCCTGGGTGTCGTGGTTGCCAAGCGCCAGGGCGTACGGGATGGCGGCGTTTTCGATCGGGCGCATCGCGTTGCGGGCGAGAACGTACTGCGCGTGGTCCGGGGTGTCCCAGTTGACCACGTCACCGGAGGAGGTCACGAAGCGCAGGTCCAGCGCGGACCGGTTCCGCACCAGCCAGTTCGTGCGGTTGAGGAAGCGGGTGTCGCTGCTGTTGATCACCTCCTGCTGGGTGTCCGGCAGGACGGCGAAGCTGAACTTCGTGTCGGTGGCGTCGGCGGCCGCCGTACGAATCGCACCGCCAACAGTTGTTCCTCCCGCGACGACGACCGCCATCGCCATCGCTACGAACCTTGACCTGGATCTCCTGATCCGCATCGCTGATCCTCTCCTGCCGAGATACGCCCAGGACCTGGGTATTCGCAGCCTAGAGAGGATTGGGACGGCAGATGTAAATGTCTGGAAACGGTCCTGAGTACGTGGGCCGCACTCTGCGCGGAGGTGCTCCACCTCCGCCGCCCCGGCGAGGCGACCGACTCGCCCTACCGAGACGTGCCGCCGCGGCGACCCGCGCCGGCGGTGGAGGGCCGGTGGGCGATGCGGGGAGGCCGCACCGCCGAGGAGTTGCCGGACCCCGGGCGGAAGTCCCGGGCCGCGCTGGCCACCATCTCGTCGGGATCGCGGACGAGGGCCTGCCGGATGTGCGCCGGAACGATCTCGGAGGTCGCCATGGCCAGGCGGACCTGCACCGAGCGGTCGTCGAGCAGGCGTGTCAGGTCGGCCTCGTCCACCTCGACGGCACGCACGAGCGCGACGCGGACGTCGACCACCGGGTCCGCGGCGAGCGCGCTGCGCTGCGCGGCGGTGGTCCGCGGGTTGCGGGCCAACCCCTTGCGTACGCGTGCGGTGCGATCGGCCAGCAGGGCGGTGAGCACGTCCGGGTCGTGGGTGTGGCTGGCGAGCCGCTCCCGTACCTCGGGTGAGACGTCGTCGACAAGCTTGGCGGCCAGCTCCGGCTCCAGGTCCCGGCGCTCCGCGAGGAGACCGCGAAGCTCCTTGTCCGATGCCTCGGACATGACCCGGCGGATCGACTCGTCACAGGCGGGGTTGCTGCCGACCGCCCAGCGGATCCACCGGTCGTCGTCCTTGACGAGACGCATGAGGTTGGCGATCGAGGCCGAGGGGTTGCTCGCCACGGCCTCGCGCACCTGCCGGTCATGGTCGCGGGTCAGCGGCCGCAGTGCCTGCGCCGGCGCGTCGGCCCGAGCGGCGACCGCCTTGCGGACCACTGCCGACGGATCGGACGCCAGGTCGAAAAGTGTCATCTGTGGCGTGGTGGGGTCCTGGGCGAGGGCGAGCCGGGCGTCAGCGCTGCCACCGATCGGACGGTGGTCGGCGACGTCGGACCCGCTGTGACGGTCGGGCTCGCCGACGTCCTGCTGTTTCCCCATGGCGCAATCATGTCACGCGCCACCGGCCCCCTCAGGAGGCGACCGCTCCCCGCTGCGCCGGGGCCGGCGCGGAGGCGACCCGGGCGGGTAGCCGCAGGCCGGACATGCCGCCGTCCACCGGAAGCGACGACCCGGTCACCGACCCGGTCACCGGCGACGCGAGATAGACGACGGCGGCGGCCACCTCGTCGGCGGTCACCAGCCGTCCCGTCGGCTGGCGGGACGCGAGTTGCCGCTTCTCCGCCGTCGGGTCGGCCGCGCCGGCGAGCAGGCGGGCCACCCAGGGCGTGTCCACGGTGCCGGGGGCGACACAGTTGACCCGGACCCCCTCGGTGACCAGGTCGGCGGCCATGGCGAGGGTGAGGGCGTGCACGGCGCCCTTCGACGCCGAGTAGAGGGCGCGCTGGGGCAGGCCGACGGTCGCCGCGATCGAGGAGATGTTGACGATCGCCGCGGACGACGACCGGCGCAGGTACGGCAGCGCGACGGCGCTCATCCGGGCCACACCGGCGACGTTGACGTCGAGCACCCGGCTCCACGCCTCGTCGTCGTTGTCCTCCACCGTGCCCACGGCGGAGATTGCGGCGTTGTTGACCAGGACGTCGATGCCGCCGAAGGTGTCGGCGACCGAGGCGACGGCCGAGGCGAGGGAGGACCTGTCGGCCACGTCCGCCCGGACGCCGAGCACGCGCGGGTCCTCGGGGAGACCCGACACGTCCAGGTCCAGCACCCCCACCCGAGCGCCGGCGGCCAGGAACGCCCGCACACAGGCGTGACCGATCCCCGAGCCACCTCCGGTCACCACCGCCACCAGACCGTCACACCGCATGCCTCACTCCCCTCCCGAGCAGTCCTCCGAGTCGACACCCACCGCCGTCAGGCGGCTTCCAGCATGTTGCGCTGCCGGCCGAGGCCCTCGATCTCGACCTCCATCACGTCGCCGGCGGCCAGGTACGGAAACCGGCCGGAGAGCGCCACGCCCTGCGGGGTGCCGGTGTTGATGACGTCGCCCGGGTCCAGGACCGTGTACTGGGACAGGTGCCAGATCAGGTACGCCACCTCGAAGATCATGTCCTTCGTCGTGGAGTCCTGCCGGGGCTCGCCGTTGACCCAGGAGCGCAGCCGCAGCGCCTGCGGGTCGTCGATCTCGTCCGGAGTGACCAGCCACGGGCCGAGCGGTTGGAACGTCTCGCAGGACTTGCCCTTCGACCACTGGCCACCGGACACGGCGAGCTGGAAGTCGCGCTCGGAGACGTCGTTGGACAGCGCGTACCCGGCGATGTGCCCGAGAGCGTCGGCCGGCGAGGCGAGGTAGCGGGCCTGCCGGCCGATCACCACCGCCAGCTCCACCTCCCAGTCGGTCTTCGTCGAGCCGCGTGGGATCAGGACGTCGTCGTAGGGGCCGACGACGGTGTTCGGCGCCTTGTAGAAGATGATCGGGGCGGTGGGTGGCTCGGCGCCCGACTCGGCGGCGTGCGCGGCGTAGTTCTGCCCGACGCAGAGGACCACACCGGGACGGGCGATCGGTGCGCCGACCCGCTGACCGGTGACGTCGATCTCGGGCAGGTCGGTGGCCTCGCGGACGCGCCGGACGCCGTCCGCGCCGAGGAACTCCGCGTCGATGTCGGCGGTCAGCGAGGAGAGGTCGAAGTGCCGGCCGTCGACGGACAGGACGGGGCGTTCCCGCCCGACGGGCCCGACGCGCATGAATCTCACGAACCATCCTCCGGTGCCTGGTGGCGGCAGAGTCGTTTCCGATAGGATCTTGCTTCGCCAGTGTGTACTCGCTCACACCAACACAGTCAAGGCGGGTCGACGCCGCCATGCGGATAGCCCTCTTCATCACCTGCGTCAACGACATCGCCTATCCGGGCACCGGCATCGCGGTCACCCGCATCCTGCGCCGGCTCGGTCACACCGTCGACTTCCCGACGGGCCAGACCTGCTGCGGGCAGATGCACGCCAACACCGGCTACCGGGCTGAGGCGATGCCGATGGTGCGCAACTACGTCGACGTCTTCGACGCCTACGACGCCGTCGTCGTGCCGTCCGGGTCGTGCACCGCGATGATCCGCGACCAGTACCCACGGCTGCACCCGCCCGCCGCGTCGGTGGCCGAGCGCACCTACGAGCTGTCCGAGCTGCTCGTCGACGTCCTCGGCGTCACCGACGTCGGCGCCGCGTTCCCGGAAACGGTGACCTACCACCCCACCTGCCACGGGCTGCGACTGCTGCGGCTTGGTGACCGGCCGCTGCGGCTGCTGCGTCAGGTGCGCGGCATCCGGTTGGTCGAGCTGGCCGACGCCGAGGAGTGCTGCGGCTTCGGCGGCACGTTCGCCCTGAAGAACCCGGACGTCTCCACCGCGATGCTCACCGACAAGTGCGCCCGGGTCGGCGAGACCGGAGCACGGGTGCTCGCCGCCGCCGACAACTCCTGCCTGGCCCACATCGGTGGCGGCCTGGACCGCCACCGGTCGGGCGTGCGGGCCCTGCACTACGCCGAGATCCTCGCCGCGACGGGGGCCATCTCGTGAGCGGGTCGGTCGCACCGGCCACCGGGAGCGGGCGGATCCGCATCCCACTGCCCTTTCCCACAATGGCGAAGCCGGCCGTCGCCGACACACAACTGCGGGCCAACCTGCACCGGGCCACCCGCACCATCCGCGGCAAGCGCGCCCGGGTCGTCGACGAGGTGCCCGACTGGGAGGCTCTGCGCGACGCCGGCGCCGCGATCAAGGCGGACGTCCAACGCCGGTTGCCGGAGCTGCTGGAGCAGTTCGAGGCGTCCGCCACCGCCGCCGGCGCCACCGTGCACTGGGCCCGGGACGCGGCCGAGGCCTGCCGGATCGTCGTCGAGCTGACCCGGGCCACCGGGGCCGACGAGGTCGTGAAGGTCAAGTCGATGGCCACGCAGGAGATCGAGCTCAACGAGGCCCTGGAGGCGGCCGGGATCGCCGCGTACGAGACCGACCTCGCGGAGCTGATCGTGCAGCTCGGCGACGACACCCCGTCGCACATCCTGGTGCCGGCGATCCACAAGAACCGGACCCAGATCCGGGAGATCTTCCAGCGTCGCATGCCGGACGCGCCGGCCGACCTCAGCGACGAGCCGGCCGCCCTGGCCGAGGTGGCCCGCGCCCACCTGCGGCGACGTTTCCTCGCGGCCCGGGTCGCCGTGTCCGGCGCCAACTTCGCCATCGCCGACACCGGCACGCTCGTGGTCGTGGAGTCCGAGGGCAACGGGCGGATGTGCCTCACGCTGCCGGAGACGCTGATCAGCGTCGTGGGCGTCGAGAAGCTGCTGCCGACCTTCACCGACCTGGAGGTCTTCCTGCAACTGCTGCCGCGGTCCTCGACCGGCGAGCGGATGAACCCCTACACCTCGATGTGGACTGGCGTCACCCCCGGGGACGGCCCGCAGGACGTGCATGTCGTGCTCGTCGACAATGGCCGGTCCGCGGTGCTCGCCGACCCGGTCGGGCGGCCGGCGCTGTCCTGCATCCGCTGCTCCGCGTGCCTCAACGTCTGCCCGGTGTACGAGCGGGCCGGCGGACACGCGTACGGCTCGGTGTATCCGGGGCCGATCGGGGCGATCCTGTCGCCCCAGTTGACCGGGGTGGCCGACAACGCCTCCCTGCCGTACGCGTCGACGCTCTGCGGCGCCTGCTACGACGTGTGCCCCGTGAAGATCAATATCCCGGAGATCCTCGTCCACCTCCGCCAGCAGGCACCGCATCCACGTGCGGAACGGGCCGCCATGCGCGTCCTGTCGTGGGTGATGCGCAGCCCCCGGCGCTGGGCCGCCGCCCTGCGGCTGGCCCGCCGGGGCGCGGGGCCGCTCGGCGCGTACCGCGAATGGCGCACCGGCGCTCGGACGCTGCGCCGGCTGCCCTGGCCCGCCTCGGCGTGGACCCGGTCCCGGGACCTGCCGCTGCCCGCGCCGCAGACCTTCCGCGAGTGGTGGGAGCAGCAGTGACCGCGCGCGACGACATCCTGGCGCGGCTGCGGACGGCCCTGGCCGACAACCCGCCCCCGGTGCGGGTGCCCCGCCGATACCGCCGGGCCGACGACCGCCCCGACCTGGTCGAGGTCTTCGTCGACCGGCTGGTGGACTACCGGGCGACCGTCCACCGGGGCATCGACGCCCTGGCCGGGCTGCTGGCCGAGGTCGACCGGCTCGCCGTCCCCACCGACGTGCCCGCCGACTGGCTGACCGGCCACGTCGGGCAGGCGCACCGCGACGCTCCCCCGCTGACACCGGCCGAGCTCGACACGATGGACGCGGTCCTGACCGGTTGTGCCGTGGCGGTCGCCGACACCGGCACCATCATCCTCGACGCCGGCCCGACGCAGGGGCGGCGAGCGCTCACCCTGGTGCCCGACCGGCACATCTGCGTCGTCCGCGCCGACCAGGTCGTCGGCCTGCTGCCGGAGGCGCTGACCCGGCTCGACCCACGCGCGCCCCAGACCTGGATCTCGGGCCCGTCCGCGACAAGCGACATCGAACTCAACCGGGTCGAGGGCGTGCACGGCCCACGCCGACTGGAGGTCGTGCTCGTCGGCGGGCACCCCCGAGGATCGCTGCCGCACCACAACGAAGCCTGAAGTGAGGAACGATGACCGGACTCGCCGGACGCCTGGCCGACCTCGCCAGTGGCGCCATGTTGGACAACGCCCACGTCACCGGCCTCCGCCAGCTCTCACCCGAGTTCATTCGGATGACGCTGTCGGCCGAGGCGTTCCGGAAGGCGACCTGGGTGCCCGGAGCGAAACTCCAGCTCCGGCCACGGCGCGGCTCGATGAGCCTCCGCACCTACACACCCACGACTTGGGACGCCGCCGCAGGTGTGACGGAGCTGGTCGTTTACACGCACGGCGACGGTCCGGCGAGGCAGTGGTTCGAGCGGGTGACAGAGGGCCAGACCTGCGAGGTCCTCGGGCCACGGCGCTCGATCGACCTGCGCGCGGCCACGGGTCCCGTGCTCTTCGTCGGGGACGAGACAAGCGTGGCGCTCGCCCGCGCGTTGGGCACCCTTCCCGCCGAGACGTCGTACGTCTTCGAGGCACGCGATCCCGTCGCGCTCACCGACGTGCTCGCCCAACTGGGGATCACCGAACGACTGACGGTAGTCACGAAGGACGCCGACCCGGTCGCGCTTCTCCACCAGTGCCGCGCAGCGGTCATCCCGGCGCCGTACACCCTCATCGTCACCGGCGACGCCGCGACCGTGCACGCCGTACGGCGAGACAGCCGTGGGTGGACGCGCAAGCCCCGGCAGGTCATGGGCAAGGCATATTGGGCCGAGGGCCGCACCGGCCTCGACTGAGCACCGACCAAGCGCCACGCCGCACGGCGATCGCCGCCCCCGAGCCGCGTTGGACCGAGTGCCGTGGTCGACGACCTGTTCGGGGGTTGGGGCCTCGATGCGAGGCCCCGGCTCGGCTCAGCACGCGTCGACTGGTTTGCGGTAACGGGGTTGCCACGCGGTCACCCGGTATCCCGCCTTCTCGTACAACCGAACGCTGTTGTTCGGATTCTCCGCGACCGTGCTGAGTCGGGCCGTCGAGACTCCCGCCTCCGCCAAGATACGGAGCGTGCGCCCCAGCACCGCAAGACCGAGGCCCCGCCGACGCCAGGTGGTGCCGACGGCTACCCACGGCGTCAGCGCGGTGCCGTCGGCCTGCAACTCGTTCACCACCACCGCCGCGATGTCCTCCCCCGCCCACACCACACACCAGATGTCGACATCCTGGACGTCGCGGAGGTACTCCTCGTAGGTCCTGGCCCGGTAGCCGTCGCGTGCTCCCGCGAAGCACTCCTCGATCACCTGGTGGATCTGGGGGTGGTGGGCAGCCTCGACCGGACGCTGGATGAGCCCTTCGGGCAGCCGAACGTCGCCGTCCGGCAGACCGTTCAGGTCGTGGGCCATGTCGACGACTGTGAACGCGACCCGGTAGCCGTGCGCAGTCAGCAGTGCCAGCTTGCCCGGTTGGTGCTCGCCCACGTTCGCGCCGAAGACGCTCCGGCCGTCGACCGGCCTGCTGCCGTCGAACTCGATGGCCTGTGCCTCCTGCCACCGCAGCATCGCGGTGCCGATGCCCCGGCGGCGCCACCCTGGTGCCACACATCCACTCAGGAGGTAGACCCGGGTGTCGGCCGCTTCGGACCACCAGTCCATCCAGGTGAAGCCCACGATTCGCCCCGAGTCGGCTTGAGCGACCAGACAGAACGGGTGTACTCCGTCGGGATCCTCGCTGGTGTCGGGACCGGGCAGCCAGAGATCACCGTCGGCCCGGTGCACCTCGGCACGGACGGCCTGGACGCCAGCGATGTCACTGGCACCCGCATAGGGCCGCATCGTGACCCCGGCCTCCGCCAGCGAACCGAGCTGTTCCACCGCCACCGTCCCGCCATCTCCGTGCCAGTTCCGCGGAGGACCGCACGCCCGGTCATCGCGACGACCGCCGCACCCGCGCTACGGACCGCTACTCGCATTGTTGCGTGGTGTGAGGTTACTCGGCCTACTGGCGCCTCTCGGCTCGGTTCGGCTGGCACCGCTGCCGTACTGCTGGCATCAGACGAGGCGTTGGATGCGGACCTTCGGGCGCTCGTTCCTGAGGTGGCCGTGCTTGTGCTGGCGGACCTGTTCGTCCCAGACCTCCTGGTCG
Organism: Micromonospora sp. DT228; assembly: GCF_049841595.1. NCBI lineage: Bacteria > Bacillati > Actinomycetota > Actinomycetes > Micromonosporales > Micromonosporaceae > Micromonospora > Micromonospora sp. DT228. The sequence goes on along the minus strand of NZ_JBNCKO010000011.1, from coordinate 208,412 downwards.
TAGTCCGGGCCCGGTGGGATCCACTTGTGCGAGCCGTCGCTGTAGTGGAACTTCTCGTCACCCGGGCGCAGGATGCTCATCGGGTCCAGCCGAGGAATCGGTAGTGCAGGTTGCTCGGGGTGGGTCAACGACGGGTAAGGAGAGCGGATGGTCGGGAGGTTCCCGCCTGACGTCGAGCGGCCGTTGCGGCGCGCCGGGTGGTTCTTGGGGCGGCGGGTGGAAACGGCGCGATGGCGAGCGGAGTTGCTTGGGCTCGAGATGCACCCGGCAGCAGAGGCATTCCTCAGCGAGTTCGGCGACCTCGTCGTTGATGTTCATGGACCGGGACGGACGGCGGCGCGTGTCCCGTTCGAGCTGAATCCGTCGCTCTGCGTCGGTGAGGAGGGTCGGTTCCTGGCGTGGGGTGGCAAGATCGGACGGTCGCTATACCCGCTGGGCGAGTTGGACCAGGGTCGGTTCTTCCTCGGGATGGACGATCGGGGCGTGATTCTCCTGGTCGAGACCTGGGTTGCCGCTTTCGGGCCAGGCGACCGGGGCCTGATTGCCTTGTGCGAGGGAACGATGCCCACGCAGCTCCAAGCCGGCGGCCAGATCGACCGATATTCTGGCCCCTGAAACACGGCCGAGTTGCCTCCTGGCGAACAACCGACCGTCCGCACGTTGCCGTCAGCGAGCTTCCTCGATCGGGCCTGTCGACATAACTGGCGCCTGACGTCCGTACCATGGGTCGGGTGATCGACTCCTGGCTACCCACAATGCTCGTCCGGGTAGTGACGTGAGGCGCCGTGTGGTGGCCGTTCTTGCCCTGGTCGCGCTATCGACGTCCCAGAGTGGCTGTTCCATGCCGTTCAGCTGCCCGGAGCCGGAGGTGACGGTCGACGCATCCGTGCACACCGAGACCGCGCCGATCGAGCCCGAGTTGCAGCCGCTGGGTCGGGTCCTGGAGGTCCATTGGTGGGAGTGGACAGAAAACGGCCGCTGCGACTTCAACGTTGGCGACCTCTTCCTGGTGCGTGAGGGCGCGGTCCGGGTTGCGCCAGCGGACGTTGCCAGGCTGACCGAACTGACGACAGCCTTGGACGTGGACATTCCCGACGATGCCGCGCCACACCCCCGGCTGTCGTCCTGGCTGCCCACCGAGCCGAAATGGCGCGGCGGGACCGGCCTCGATTGGAGCGACGGCGAGGAAGGTTCGGCCGTGTCAGTCTCATACTTGCTGGACTCGGCGAGCGGAATCGTCCTATTTAAATCCGACGCCAACTACGACCCGGCGTCGACTCCGGCCGCCTCGCCCTTCCGAACGCGGTGATGCCCCAGGGTGTTCGACAATCTGCATGAACTCACTGTTGCGCATTCTCGTGCTGACGCGACAACGCTTGTGCCGAACTGTCGTTCAGGCCAAGCTCGGCGGGATAGCTGCCGAAGCTCTGGAGGTTGAACTTGCGTACCGCCGTGGCCCACGGGTTGTGCGTGGCCAGGTGGACCAGGTGCTCGAAGTGGGACAGGTACGTCTCGCCGCGCTGGGCACGCTCGGCGAGGATGTAGGGCTCCAGCACGCGCCAGGCTTGCCGGGAGCGGTAGCTGACCGTGCCCACGAGGAGCCTCGGATCGACCGCCGCGAAAGCGAGCATTTGGCCCAGACCGTTGTAGTACAAAGACAGCCGGACCACCTGGTGACGCGCTTCGGCCGGCAGGTCACTGACGCTGACATCGGGTGGCGGGTGGCGGAGGGTGAGCTCATTGAGGACGAAGTCCTCAGCGTGGAGGAACTCGTCGCTGGACCGGTCTCGGGTCAGCAGTTCGATCGCGACGAGGGTCTGGTTGGCGGTCTGCGCCGAGCGCAGCTGGCGCAGCGCGAAGACGACGGTCACGACAACCGCGATCGCCGAGCCACACGCCGCGACGACATCCGCCAGGTCAGATATCACAAGCCCCGAGGGTAGTAGGTAGAGGCGAGCGGCCAGCGGGCTGACCCTGCTGGCCCCGACATGGAATCGGGGCCAGCAGGGGCGTCGGTCATCTCGCAGGTGAGGGCGTGCGCCGAGGTCAGCCCTTGATGCGGTACGCGCGGGTGATGGTCTGGCGCACCGTGTTGCCGCTCTGGTCCACCGCGTACGCGCGGAGCGCGGCGTAGCCAGCGCCGGCCGGATGACGCACGTCGGCGAGCCAGCCAGCACCGGACTCGCGGACCGATGCGGGCTGCCAGGTCCGGCCGTCGTCGTACGACACCTCGACGGTCAGCGACCGTACCTGTGCTGGCGTCGCACCGGCCTGCCGCTGCACGGTGACCGGGATGCGGAGTGCTCTGCCGGCCGGCGCCGCGTTGTCGCCGTCGAGCGCGGGTGCGAAGCGCACCGCCATGACCGGCAGTTGGGTGAGCTGCTCCGACCTCTCGGAGCGGAACGTCCACTCGGCCTGCACGCGGGTGGAGAGTTCGGCGTCTCGGGTTGCGGTGACGCTGTATCGGTAGTTCGCCGCTGCCGCGGGCACCTCGTAGTCGAAACCGTCGATCGAGGGCACCAGCTTCCCGTCGCGGAACAGGTGCCGTGTGTAGGACGTGGTGTCGGCGAAGCCGGCGTGCCGGATATCCCGGTCGGAGAAGAGCGGAACGGCGGCGACGATCCGATTTCCCTGTCGGGTGACCCAGTGACCGTCGGAATAGACCGCGATGATGGACGGGAGTGCCGGGAAGCCCGGGCCCAGCGGGCCCGCCTGCCACGATTCGGTCTGCCGGCCGGCCGGATAGGCGGTGGGCGCGGACATCTGTTCGACCTCCCCCATCCTGACATCGGCCGACCATCGGGTGTCGTCCGCTCGGGAGTAGTACTCGGTGCGCGTGCCCGGCAAGGGAACAAGGCCGCCGAAGGACACCGCTTCGGTGTAGTCCGGACGTGACGCCGTGACCACCTTCTCACCGATCGTGCCCGACCCGCTCGCGGGATACGTCGCGGTCACCTCCGCCAGATCCGTGGGCCGCACCTCCTTGCGGATCCCGGACGGCACCTGTCCGGACGGGAACCAGGCCAGGTGGTAGCGGTGCGACCCGGACCCGAACTGGCCGTCCGGGCCTGGCTCGGTGAAGACCGTCTGCAGACGTCCCCGCATCACGTTCCCGGCGAGCGCGGGACCGAGTTGTGCGGCGAACAGCGGTGCCATGCCGTCGAGCGAGACCACCGACGCGGAGTTCAGACCACCGTCGGGTAGGTGGCGGTAGTACCCGACGACCGATCCGTTTGGCGTTGCCGCCGGCCTGGGCACGGTCACCGTGTTGGACTTGGCCAGCCGGGCGTCCAGCACGACTGTGGTGTCCGCCGTCAGTTCGACCTGCGGCTGGGTGAGCAGGGACACGAGGCGATCATCGCCGTGTTCCTCCGAGATGATGCTGGTGAGGTGGTAGTTGCCGGCCCTGAGCCGGATGCTGGCCGTCCCGTCCGGCTCGTAGGGTACGACGGTGCCGGAGGCGGAGAGACCATCCAGCGAGGTGGTGTAGCTGCCGGTCAGGCTGCCCGTCCGGTCCAGGTGCGTGAGCTTCAGGTCATAGCTCTCCGGTTCCCGGTCGATGGTCACCGGGACCCGCACCACCCCAGCGGGGCCGCTGGCGACCACCCGCCCCTCGTACACCCCTTCCGAGCCGGAGATGGCGGTCCTGGCGGTGATGGTCGCCGACGCCGAACCACCGGCCGCGACAGTGAGCTGCGCTGGTTCGATGCGGAACATGCCCGCCGGCGCGTGGGCGCCGTCCGGCCCGGTCAGGGAGACCGTCAGCGACAGCGTTGCCGCCGTCGCGCCGTCATTGCGGAAGGCGACGGTACGGCTGGCCGCCCGGTCGTCCTGGTGGGGCCATCTCGCGATGCCGAGATCCACCGCTGGTGGGTCCGCCCGCACCGTCGAGCCCGACGCCGCCGCCACATCGACGCGACCCGCGCCCTGCTCGGTCAGCCGGTACGTCGCAGCGGGCCGGGCCGTGCCCATCAGGGTCGCCTTCAGATCCGCCGCCCGGAAGGTCGGGTGCTGTTGGGCGAGCAACGCGGCGGAACCGGCGACGTGTGGCGTCGCCATGGAGGTTCCCGACATCCGGGTGTACGACTCGTCAACCGGGTCGTCCGCCTCGAAGTTGCGCGCCCGGGCGGCGACGATGTCCACGCCCGGTGCGGTGATCTCCGGCTTGATCGCACCACCGGTCAGCCGCGGGCCACGGCTGGAGTATTCGGCGAGTGTGTCGGCGCCATCCACCGCGCCCACGGCCAACGCGGAGTCGGCGCTGGCCGGCGAACTGATGCTTCGGGCCTGGGGCCCGCTGTTGCCGGCGGCCACGACGAAGAGCGTGCCCGCACGAGCGGTCAGCGTCTCCACCGCCTCCTTCAGGGGGTCCGTCTCGGTGGTGTCGGCGCCGCCGAGGCTGAGGTTCACCACCACCGCGCCATTGTCGACGGCCCATTCCATCCCGGCGAGGATCGCGGAGTCGGGGCACCCACCATCGGTGCAGACCTTGCCGACCAGCAACGTCGCGTCCGGCGCCACACCCCGGTACCGGCCACCGGAGGCGGCACCCGAACCGGCGATGGTCGAGGCGACGTGGGTGCCGTGGCCCAAATGGTCATCGGCGTCCGGGTCGTCGGTGAAGTTGCGTACCTGCGCCAGCCGACCGGTGAAGTCCGGGTGCGTGGCGTCGATGCCCGTGTCCAGCACCGCGACGGTGACGCCCCGGCCGGTCCGGCCCGCCTGCCACACCGTCGGCGCACCGATCTGCGGGACACTGCGGTCCAGGCTGATCTGACGCTGCCCGTCCAACCACACCCGTTCCACGCCCGCGCTCGCGCCTCTGCCGGCAACCTGCGTGTCGAGCGACCTCCAGAACTCGCCGGCCCGCTTCTTGGGGACCCGGACCGCCTGAGCCCCTATCCCCGGCAGGTCACGTACCACCGCGTAGCCGGAAGCGCGCTGCCTGGCAGCGGTCTGGTCCGTCGCGCGTACCAACAGCGGCAGTTCCGTCTGCGCGGCGTCGTCGTACCTCGATGCCAGCAACTCGGTGATGTCGAACAGTCGGCGGTCGACGCGACGCGCACCGATCATGGGCAGCGCATCGGCCGGAATGACGTAGTCGTGGCCACCAATCCGGTGCTGTGCGAAAACCATCCGCTCGCGACCGGGACCAGGCTGGATCTCGTACGTGCCGGACCGCACTCGGACCCGGTCGCCGGAAACCAGAGTCACCGTACGCAGCGGGTCCGCCGCGTCGACTCCGGTGCTCCCGGGGACCGCCGTACCGGTGGACTCGGCGGCCCCCGCCTGCCCCACACCCGCGACGGCCAGCGCCGCACTGAGCGCAGCCGCCCCTATTCCTCGCACTCGTTTCCCCATCGTCACCCAGCGCCCTCCGTGAGGTATCCGTCCGCCGGTAAGTCGAGGTTGGACGAACGACAGGCTGCCTGGGTACGGAGTGAGACTGATCACTGAGGTGATGAGGGCTTCGGACCTCGGGCGTGTTTCCGGTCGCTGATCGGGGTTGTGGAGCTGGAGGTCAGTTGCTTGTGGATGCCGTGTTGGTGGATGCGCTGGTCGCGGCGACGCGGGGTGCGCCAGAGTCGGCCCGGCCGCGGAGCAGTGCGACGGCGACGGCGAGTTGCCAGATGACGATGGTGTAGACGGAGCCGCGTTCGATTGCGCCCGAGGGCAGGCCGGCATCGAAGGTGAGGAAGAGAGCGGTTACGGAGACCAGGCCGAATGCTCCCACGACGATGCTGATGAGGCCGATCAGCCGCGTCTGGGGAGACTTTCGCCAGTGGATGCCCAGGACGAGGGCAAGCACGTTGCCGCCGAGGATCGCCAGCGTTGCTCCGGTGAAGTGCAGGGGAAGCGTGCCGTTCTGCTGCGCCTGCAGGGAACCGTGGAAGGTTCCGACAAGGATGTAGCCGATCATGGTCACGATCCCCGTCACGGCGGTGAAGGTACGTCGCCCGCTGATCATCCGCGACAGCAGCACCGCGGCGATCCCGAAGAGGACGCCCTGAATGATGAATCCGGAGTTCATGACGACGTGCAGCGGCGAGTCGAGTTCGCGGCCCTGGAACACCCCGGCCGTTGCGGATCCGAGGTCACTGATCCAGTTGTCGGCGTAGCTGTAGCTGGGCGATTTCCACGCCGCGGCCGTGATCGCTTCGGCGGCGAGATAGATCACCGGGCCCAGCAGGAAGGCGGCAGCGGCGAGGGGCCGGAGCTTGCTCATGATGTTTTCCGTTTCCGTCGGGGTGACTGATCAGTCAGTCGTCTGTGGAGGGGAAGTGGCGGCGATTCCAGGGGTGACGGATGCGGTCATCGTGGCCCCAGTCGTCGTTCGAACCAGAGGTGGGCCAGGACTATCAGGGCCAGGTAGACCACGAGCGTTCGGCCACTGACGGCGGCGGCGAGCAGGCCGAGCAGCAGTGGGGCCGCGATGCCCGTGGTGACCCGTGAGATCGTTCTCGGCAGGTCGGCACTGTGGCTGGCGATGCCGGTGACCACGCCGAGGGTGAAGTAGGCCGCAACCGCGCCGCACAGCAGCCAGCGATCCTGCTCGGGCAGTGGGTCGGAGCCGTGCCCGACCACCAGGGAGAGCGGTACGGCGATGGTGGCGACGACGCCGGTGACCAGGCAGTGCAGGCCGAGGGCGGCGCGGGTGGGGATCCGGCCGGCGCGCAGGTGCGGCAGGCCGGCGTATCCGAAGACGACGGACAGGCCGAACATGCCGGCCAGCAGAACGAAGGACGCGATTGCGGTGGCCAGCAGGCCCATGTCGTACCGCGTCTCGCTTGCGGCGGCGACGACCTGCACCACCGATTCGCCCAGCACGATGATGACGAAGAGTCCCAGCCGCTCGGAAAGGTGGGCCGGATCGACCGACACCCCGTGGATGACCGGTCCCGTGCCGTCGGGGCGGCCTCCTGATCGTGGCCGACGCCGAGCACTTTCTGGCGCGGTGAGGTACGACTGGACGCGCTGAAGGATCCTGCTGCCGGACAGGACCAGGATCAGCAGCAGGTCGAGGCCGACTCCTGCTGCCCAGAGCGCGAGCTTCCAGTGTTCGTCGACCCAGAGCGACGCGAACCAGGGCAGCAGTCCTACCGAGTACTGCACCACCGGGAAGTCCAGCAGTACCGCGCCGCGTTGCCACGACTTGGACCCGTAGACACGCGTGGCGATGTATGCGATCGCGAAGACGTTGAGCGGACGGATGTCGCTGCCGTGGCCGAGCACGGTGTGTGCCACGCCTGGCACAGACGCGGCCATGGTCCCCAGGCCGAACATGCCGACCATCAGCCGCAGCACGCGGGTCTGGCCGGCGGCAACGTTGCCGTACAGCATGAACGTCGTCCAGGACAGCCACAGAGCCAGGAACAGCAGTGCGTAGAGACCGAGCGCCGCGGCGTCCAGTTCAGGCCCGAGCACGTGTGCCAGGGCGGCCACTCCGGCCACCGCCACCAGATCGAAGAAGAGCTCGGCCCAGCTCGCGTGCCGCTCGACGGTGGTGTCCTTGGGCTCTTCGTCGATGTTCACCATCAGTGGCCGCCGGATGGTGGTGTCCGGGTGCTCGTGGGTGCGCTGGCGGCAGCCCGCAGGCCGTGGTCGAGAAAGTTGATCATCCAGGTGAAGCTGTCGTCGACGGATGCGCCGATCCGGAACCCGCCGGCTGCTTCCTGGGTCGAGAACCCGTGCAGGGCGCTGCGGAGCGTCCGCAGGGCGTGAATCTCCTGGCTGGAGTCCAGGTGGTAGCCGCGCAGCATGGCCGCCCAGGAGGCGACGACCCGCTCGATGGCGGGGATGAGCGGGTCGTCGGGTCCGGTCGGGCGGGCAGCGTCGGCGGCGGTGTACCGGCCGGGGTGTTTCCGCACGTAGGTCCGCATCGCCTGCGCGCCGGCGGCGAGGGCGTCACTGCCGGCCCGGCCCTGGATGGCGTCACGAATGGCGTCAGCGAACTCGGCCATGGACAGGATGGCGATGCGGTGGGCCAGATCGGCCTGGCTGGCGACGTGTTTGTAGAGCGCGGGGGTCTTGACTCCGAGCCGTTCCGCGAGCAGGCCCATGCTGAAGTTCTCGAAGCCGATCTCGTCGATCAGGGCGGCGCCGGCCTCGGTGACCGTCAGCGGGGTGAGCCGGGCCCTAGGCATTCGCCAGCGTCTTGTCGAGGAAAGGTTGGGCCAGCGCGAGAACCTGATCCGGTGTCTGCGCGTGCGGGTAGTGACCGGCACCCTCGATGATGGCCAGCTCACCGAGCCCCCTGGGCAGATCAGCGATGATCTTCTCGCCTTCGGCGCGGGGGTCGGCCCAGTCGGGGTCGAGGCTGCCCTCGATGATCAGGACCGGGCAGGTGACATTGACCATGACCTGCGCCATCTGGCTGTAACCGGTTCGGAAGCGCTTCACCCGCATCAGCCCGCCAAGATCGAAGGGTTGTAAGCGGGTGAACGGCGCCAGCTCGATGATGCCGTTGATCAGATCGGGCGCGGTGGCGGCCGCGATGGTCGCCGCGCCGCCGCTGATCGACTGGCCGATGATCACGGCGGGGCCGCCGAAGTGGCGCACGACCGCGACGAGGTCACCCGCGATGTCGGTGCGGCTGTAGGCATCCCAGCCGAGGCTCGAGTCGCCGCAGCCGCGGATGTCGACGTTGGCGACCCGGTACCCGGCGCCGACCAGGGCCGGAGCGAGGAAACGGTAGGAGTGCCGACTGTCGCCGATACCGTGCGCCAAGACCACGAGAGGGCCCTGCCCGGACACCTCATAGGCGAGGTTGTTGCCGGCGATGCTCAGGCACTCGGTGATGACGACCTCCACAGGACTGGTTAATGGCACTTCCTGTAGGTTAATTGCGTTAACCCAATGCGTCAAGTGATCTTCATCGACGGTTCCTCCGGCAATCGGACGAGGGCGCCCCGGTGAAGGTGCGCGTGGCGAAGAGGCCGGCTGGACTCCGTCCAGCCGGCCTCTGACCTGCTGTGGAACGTGGTGGGCGATGCTGGTATCGACCCAGCGACCCGTTTACCGCAGATCAGCCATTTGGCGGTGGTCCAGCGCCGGTCGGTCCTGGCCACGGTTGCGTTCTGCGGCGAGCAGCGCGGCCGCCACGATGATCTGCACCGCCAGGACGAGCGCCTGGGCGGCGGGTGCCTTGAGGGTGAGCAGCGCGATGGTGGTGTTCACGGTTCCGCGGGAAGGCTCGGCTGGGCATTCTGCGGGGATCGGGATGGCGCCACAGCGGCGGAGGTGGTGGAGCCGGCGTGCAGGGCGAGGCCGAATGCGACGACGGCCAGAGTGCAGCTGATGGCGCGGACGTTGTTCGCCGGGTTCCATTTGGCCAGGTAGTTCACCCACTCCGTGTGACCCGCGGCGGTGGTCGGGTCGGCCGCGGCCAGGCTGTCGTTCAGCGGGATGTTGATGGCGAAGCTGATGACCATCACGCCGACGACGTACAGTGCCGCGCCGCCCACCAGCCACCACCTGCCCGGGCTGTCCTTGACGACGGCGAGCACCGCCAGCGCCAGGCAGACCAGCGCGGTGCCCAGGAAGATCAGCAGGAAGAGCGGGTTCTGGATCCGTACGTTGATCAGGTTCATCGCGGCCGCGCCCTGTCCGGTCGGCATCCGCTGCAGCGAGCCCATGATCGCGGTGCCGAAGGCGTAGAACACGCCGCCCATCAACGCCGTACCGGTCAGGCTCACGAGGGTGAGGATCTTGATGATGTTCATGCCGACCATGCCCCGGTGTGCGCGACAGTGCGCGCCCAGTCGCCGAAATCGCGGGGTGCCCGGCCGAGAACCTCTTGAACGCCGTCGGAGGTGTACTCGGAGCGGTGGTTGCGGATCACTGCGAACAGATCGCGGAGGGATTCGGCGTCCTCCTGCGGTGCGCCGTGCCCGACGAGCTCAGCGACGAACTGCTCCGGTTCGAGGTCGACATACCCTACGGGCCGTCCGATGGCGTCCGACAGCTCGGCCGCGACCTGGGTCAGGGTGAGGGTGCGCGGTCCGGAAAGGGCATACGCCCGGCCGTCGTGCCCAGTGTCAAGCAGGGCGGCCGTCATCACCTCGGCGACATCGTTCACGTCGATCCAGGGTTCGGCGCCGTCGCCCGCCGGCAGCCGGATCTGGCCGGCCAGGACGTGGTCGTGGAGGAAGTCCTCGCTGAAATTCTGCGCGAACCACGACGGCCGTACGATGACCCAGTCAGCGCCGCTGTCCTTCACGGCGTTCTCGAGGTCGAGGCTGCCCTGGTAGACCGCGAACTCGCGGCCCGGACTGCCGACGCCACGGCCGGAGAGCAGGACCACTCTGCGCAGGCCCTCGGCTGCGGCCTGCTTGATGAACGTGCCAGCTTGAGCGAGGCCCATCGGCCCGACCGGCGGGGCCAGGTACGCCGTGTCGATGCCGGCAACCGCGGCCGACCAGGTGCTGTCGTCGTACCAGTCGAAACGCTGTTCGCTCGAACGCGAGGCCAGCCGGACCGGGACCTGCTGGGAGGTGAGCTGCTCTGCCACCCGGCGACCGGTCTTGCCCTGCCCGCCGAGGATGAGGATCGGTGTGTTTGTCATGGCTCAATTTCACCGCGAACCGATGAGACAAAACATGGCTGTTCCGCGCGATTTCATGTTTGTGCGTCTCGCCTCTAGCTAGAGTTTCACACATGGATGTGCTCGACGACCTGCTAGCCGGCACCCGCGCACGAGGCGGGGTCTTCAACCTGACGATCATGGACACGCCTTGGGCGCTCGAGATCCGCGAGAAGGCGCCGCTGACCCTCGCGACCCTCGTGCGCGGATCCGCCTGGGTGGTGCGCGATGGCATCGAACCGGCCCGGATGCACGAGGGTGACGTCGCCATCTTCACCGGCCCCGCGCCGTACGTCGTGGGCGATCAACTCGGCACCGCCCCACAGCTTCGGATCCATCCCGGCGGCATCTGCGAACCGTTACCGGGCGCACCTACCGACTACAGCACCCGGCTCGGCGTGCGGACCCATGGCGGTCACCCCGACGGCGAGGCGATGGTTGTCAGCGGCACCTATCAGCTGGAGAGCGATGTCAGCCGGCGACTGCTCGCGGCCCTGCCTTCGGTCCTCGTAGTTCCCGCGGCAGAGGTCGCCGGACATGTGATGTCGATGGTGCTCGGCGAGATCCAGCGCGACGAGCCGGGCCAGCAGAGCGTCCTCGACCGCTGGCTGGACCTGGCATTGATCACCACAATACGTGCGTGGTTCGCCCGGCCGGACTCCCACACCCCCGGGTGGTATCGGGCGCAGAGCGACCAGGTCGTCGGCCTCGCACTCAGGCTGATGCACGAGGACCCGGCGTACCCATGGAGCATTGTCGAGTTGGCGGAGCGGACCGGCGTTTCCCGCGCAAGCCTGGCCCGGCGGTTCAGCCCACTGGTGGGCGAAGCGCCGATGGCGTACCTCACCGGCTGGCGGATCGCCTTGGCTGCGGACATGCTGCGCGAAACGACCGACACTGTCGAGGCGATCGCACGCCGGGTCGGCTACGCGAACGCCTTCGCCCTCTCGGTCGCCTTCAAACGAGTCCGCGGCACCAGCCCCACCGCACACCGCCGCCGCAGTGCGGTACCGCCGTCGCACCGCTGGAGCCATCGGCAATCTCCCGCAGGCGGTGTCGTATGCGCCGATTAGCGTCGCGCGTGTTGACAGGCGACGGGAGGGCGAGTCATGACGGGGTGGGATGGCGTGCAGTTGCGGGACGGCGGCGACGAGGATGAGGTGCGGGCTCGTCTGGCGGCGGGAGCCGACCCCTGCATGCCACTCGGGCTTGACACGGCCCTGCACGTCGCTGCGGAACGCTGCTCGCCCGCAGTCGTGGCGGCGATGGCGGCGGCAGCGAGCGATGTCGACTGCCTGTCCGACGACCAGTCCCCGCTGTGGTTGGCGGTTCACTCGCGGCGGCACGACAACGCCCGGGTGCTGGCGGCCGCTGGTGCGGACCCGTGGCAGCCGATGATGGCCGGTTGGTCACCCGGCCGGCTGAGCCTCGCCAGCCGCGAACCCGACCTGTTCGGCGCCGCACCGGCCGGTGTCGAGCTGAGCCCGGCCGAGCGGGAAGCCGTCGAGTTGGCCGGTGAACTGGGCGACCGTTTGCAGGTCGACCACTACGACGGGACCGGGCTTCTCTGCGTCGCGGGGATCGACGCGATCGAGGCGATCCGCCGGCTCGACGGCACCCCGATGACCGAGGACGACCTACTCGCCCACTACGACGTCGACGTCGACGAGGATCCCGAACCAGGCGACGAGCACGACTGGTTCTGGCTTTCGGAGACGAGCGATCTGCTGCTCGTCGGCGTCACCGACGTGCCCGGCGGCTGCGTGATCACCCAGCCGTGGGGATACCAGCCTCGGACACCCCTGACCGGTCGGCTGCTGTCCGCCGGCACCATCGCCTACGCCCTGTACGCGAACCCGAAAAGCGGCAACCAGGGCAGCATTTACCGCGATGGGGAGACGATCGGCTGGGACCTGCACCCCGGCGGTGCCCCCAGGAGCACAGACACCAGCCAGATGGTCCTGCTCAGCTACCTCTACCAGTCGCAGGCCCCCGCATACGCGTGCGCGTTCGTCGGCCTGCGTCCTGTCGACGCCCGATGCATCACCGGCCCCGCCGACCACTGGGTCCTGCTGCCCGAGCGGGACTATTGGGCCAGTAAAAAAGTCTGATGACGGGCGCTCGGAGCGGGCTAGATGCGAGGTCTGACGGCCTGTTGGCGCGCCTCTTGACTCGGTTCGGTTGGCAGCGTTGCCCGTACTGCTGACGTCAGACCAGCCGCTGGATCCGCACCTTCGGGTGCACGTTTCTCAGGTGTCCCTGCTTATGTTGGCGGACCTGTTCGTCCCAGACCTCTTGGTCGTAGTCCGGATCTGGCGGGATCCACTTGTGCGAGCCGTCGCCGTAGTGGAACTTCTCGTCACCGCGTCGCAGGATGCTCACCGAATCCAGCCGAGGAAGCGTCGGTGCAGCAGCCCCGCCGGCACCCAGGTCAGATCCTCGGAGGCCCGCACCAGGTGGGCACCCAGGTAGAGAGCCAGGGAGATCCGAGCGTCGCCGAACTCGGCGCGTAGCTCGCGCTGCCGCGTGCGGCAGGGCCAGGGCGCATCGCAGCCGCCGCAACTCCAGATCGGCAGCACCGGGCCGTGCGTGGTCATGAGCAGCCGCCAAGCTGCATCCGCTGCTCCGCCTCGTTGCTCACTGCTCCTCCTCGGCGGGCCAGTGCCCCCGGTTGATCGGGATGCGGTGTCGGCTACGACAGGGCAGCTCCGCCCCACAGCGGCAGATCCAGCTCCATTTCCGCCACGACCACGCCGGGCGGTGTCGCCGTGCCAGGGTCATCGCGGCGGCGATCAGGTACTGGTCGTAGGAAACTCGTCGCCGTGGTGGTGTCCTGTCTCGCATCACTTACTCCCTCCACCAGGCAGCACTCCATGGCCGACCCCGAACCACGGGACCGGATCTGGAACGTTCGGTAACTACGACGCTACGATCACGACGACGGCGGCTGGACTCACCCGCAGTACGAGTGAGCAGGCCAGATGAGCTGCCGGAGGATTGGTTTCACGGCGAAACGTCGACCACGGGTCAACGTAGGGATGATGGATGACAGGTCGCGGACGATCAGCACCACATCGCGGCGAGGTGACCGGCTACCTGTTCAAGGTGATCCGGGAGTCCATCCCGCTCACGCAGGAGCAGCTCGCCGTCGACCTCAACGTCGACCGGGTAACGGTGCAGAGCTGGGAGTCCGGGCGTCGGCCATTCACCGCGGTACCGCTCGGGCAGGCGATCGCCGTCCGACGCCGGCTCGGGCGGCTTGCGCGAACACCGTCCTGCTCGCAGCACTCGACGACGCCGCCGAGGCGGATCTCATCCTCGCCGCCGTCCTCAACGAACACGTCGACCGCTGCGACCTCGCCGAACATCCGCTGGGCTGGTCTGTGCTCACCCACCGTCTGGCCGACTTGATCCTCTGGGCCGTCCTCGGGCAGACACCGACCTTCGCCAAAGGTCTATCCATCGCCCATACCCGGCGGGGTCCAGTCGCGTCCGGGCCGACCCTGCCCGTCGACGAGCAGCGTGCGTTTTTCGCTCACCTACACGTGCTCGCCGATCGCGCCGCAGCCGGACGGCATCGGAACGTGCTGCTGCACCGGCAAGCCTGCTTCCTCGCCGGCATGGACCCCACCAAGGCGGCAGCAGGTTGGCTCACCCAGACCACCGCCCGAGCTCGCCCCATGACCACCTTCCGCACCTGGTCACCGCTGTGGCCCGACGCCCGCTCCGTCGTCACGTCCCTCGCCAACCAGGGGGACCCGGAACCGTTACGGGACTTCATCGCTCACGCACACCCCGACGATGCCTGCGAGCGAGCGGCCCTCAACTACTCGGCCTACTGGGTGGGCGAGATCCCGTACCGCCACCGCGACGACTCCTTCATGCCCGAAGCGCTCGCTGACTGGCATGGCTCAATCCTTCTTCGACACCTGGTCCATCGCCTGGATCCAGGGCATCCCTTCGTCGACCTCAACATCCACAACGTCTGGGCCTTGCTGGCCGCACGACGCGGTCTCGCTGTCGACAACCCCGCCGTGACTCGGGCGTTCCTCGACCGTAGTGTCCCGCTCTTGGACAGTGATCGAATCTCCGCACAGTCACGGCAGGAACTAACCTCTATCGTCTATCGCCTGCGGGCGGACGGACTCACCGGCACAGGGACGGGCAGATGACCGACGACCACGACGCCGCCGGAGCAGTCAGCTTCATCTTCGAGGCCGGCGTCCTCAAACGCGCCGCCCGTACCGGCTGGTGGTTCGCTGGCGTCAAGCACCCCGAATCCATTGCCGAGCACTCGTTCCGGACCTCGCTCATCGGAATGATGCTCGCCGCCATGGAGGGCGCGGACCCGGCGCGGGTGTCGATGCTGTGCGTTCTACACGACACTCAGGAAACCCGGATCACCGACATCCCGCACATCGCCAAGCGCTACCTCACCGCCGTACCCAACACCGCCGTCACCGCCGACCAGGTTGCGGCCTGCCCACCGGCCGTCGCCGACGTCATCACCGCTGCCGTCGCCGAGTACGAAGCCGGCGAGACGCCGGAAGCCGTCGTCGCCCGCGACGCCGACAAGCTGGAATGCCTCGTCCAAGCCGTCGAGTACCGCCATCAGGGCATCGACAACGTCCAGCGCTGGATCGACAGCTCACGAGCAGCACTCAAGACCGCCAGCGCCCACCGCCTCGCCGACGCCGCCCTCAGCGGACAACCCCTCGCCTGGCTCACTCCCCCGCCGCAGGAGTAGGCCTTCGGCGGGATCCCGCCGCCTCAGCTCAGCGCGCCTCGACTGGTTTGCGGTAACGGGGTTGCCAAGCCGTCACCCGGTATCCCGCCTTCTCGTACAACCGAACCCTGTTGTTCGGATTCTCCGCGACCGTGCTGAGGCGGGCCGTCGAGACTCCCGCCTCCGCCAAAATACGGAGCGTGCGCCCCAGCACCGCAAGACCGACGCCCCGCCGACGCCACGCGGTGCCTACGGCAACCCACGGCGTCAGCGCGGTACCGTCGGTCTGCAACTCGTTCACCACAACCGCGGCGATGTCGTCCCCCGCCCAGACGACGCACCAGATGTCGATGTCCTGGACGTCGCGGAGGTACTCCTCGTAGGTCCTGGCCCGGTAGCCGTTACGTGCTCCCGCGAAGCACTCCTCGATCACCTGGTGGATCTGGGGGTGGTGGGCAGCCTCGACCGGACGCTGGATGAGCCCTTCGGGCAGCCGAATGTCGCCGTCCGGTAAACCGTTCAGGTCGTGGGCCATGTCAACGACCGTGAACGCGATTCGGTAGCCGTGAGCTGTCAGCAGTGCCAGCTTGCCCGGTTGGTGCTCGCCCACGTTCGCGCCGAAGACGCTCCGGCCGTCGACCGGCCTGCTGCGGTCGAACTCGATGGCCTGTGCCTCCTGCCACCGCAGCATCGCGGTGCCGATGCCCCGGCGGCGCCACCCTGGTGCCACACATCCACTCAGGAGGTAGACCCGGGTGTCGGCCGCTTCGGACCACCGGTCCATCCAGGTGAAGCCCACGATTCGCCCCGAGTCGGCCTGGGCGACCAGACAGAACGGGTGTACTCCGTCGGGATCCTCGCTGGTATCGGGTCCGGGCAGCCAGAGATCACCGTCGGCCCGGTGCACCTCGGCACGGACGGCCTGGACGCCGGCAATGTCACTGGCACCCACATAGGGCCGCATCGTGACGCCGGCCTCCGCCAATGAGCCGAACTGCTCAACCGCCACTGTCCCGCCTTCTCCCTGCCATTTCCTCGGAGGACCGCACGCCCGGTCATCGCGACGGCCGCCGCACCCGCGCTCGGACCGCTGCTCGCAATGCTAGGACGTACACGCGGACAGCCCATTGTCGATCGAGCTGGTATCGGGCTCGTGACTTGCACAAACGGAGAGTGGGCGATGCTGGTATCGAACCAGCGACCTCTTCGGTGTGGATTCTCGGCATGACGGTCAGACCAGGCTCAATGCGAGGTCAACCGGTCTGCTGGCGCGCCTTTCGGCCCTGGTTCGGTCGGAACCGTTGCCGTACGGCTGACGTCAGACGAGGCGTTGGAGTCGGACCTTCGGACGCTCGTTCCTGAGATGGCCGTGCTTGTGCTGGCGGACCTGCTCGTCCCAGACCTCCTGGTCGTAGTCCGGATCTGGCGGGATCCACTTGTGCGAACCGGCTGGCCTCGCCCGCTCGCGCGAGGATCTGCTCTGCCCTTGTCGAAGGGAACACTGCCGTCTCCTTGTGCCGGAGCGATCTGGAGGCGTGGATGCCCGAGCGCGGGGGACGCGCCGGACATCCACGCCGGCGAGGACGGCCCACAGCGCCAACCGAGGGAATCGACCTCCTCGGCAACCCCCAACAGGCACCGTTGGGTAGTCAAGGGCTGACGTAGGTGGTCTACTCGTGTTGCCAACCGAGGAGAGCCACGTGCCACCGCGTTACCGCTACGAGCAGATCGCCGACGACCTCGCCGAACGCATCAAGTCCGGCGAGTTCCAGCCCGGCTCCAAGCTGCCCAGTCGGCGTGAGTTGATCGAGCACTACGGGGTCACCGAGCCGGTGATCGACCGCGCCATGCAGGTATTACGGATCAAAGGGATGACCGAAACGCTTCCCGGCGTTGGCGTCTTCGTCGCCGAGTGAATTTGCTCCGTAGAGTCGGCCGCCACAGCGACTTCACGCCTGCAAGTTCTGAACGCATTGTTCGGGTCGGCCCGCACGTGTTCGTGACGTCGGGAATGTTCCGCCTTTCTCCGACTGAGCCCCTCCCGTCTGGCCCGGTTGCTGTCGACAGCAACCGGGCATGCGTTTTGCATAAACGGGGGGCCGGTTAACCTCCGAGGGTGCGATACCTCAGCAGGTCGTTCCTCCTTGGCGCGCTGCACCGCAAAAAGGAGGTCGAGCAGTTCCTCGGACCCGTCGTGGTTGCAGGCGTCGAAGGCATCCGCTGGGTGTCTATCTGGCCCTGGCAAGAGGGCTACAACGTATCCATCCATGACGTGCAGGACCTGGACGACGAGAACCGCCGGGACTTGTCCGTGTTCCCGTCGCTGGACCCAGAGGGCGAGGACGACCCGGGGCCCGGCCGCTTGATCTGTCACGTTGAAGACCCGGCCGAAGCGCTGGAGTTGGCGCAGCGCGCGACCGGGGCGTCGCCGGATCGCTGGGTCAACCACGGGGTTTCCGGGGAGGACTACGCGGACTTCGTGCGAGCCAGAAACTCCTGACTCAGATGTCGGAGCGGAACTCAGACCTTACCGCCCTGGTGGGTCACAGGCCGGTTCGCCCGTCGATGCACTCGCGCAGGAGGTCGGCGTGGCCAGCGTCCCGCGCATACTCCTCGATCACGTGGACAAGCGCGTCGCGCGTGGCGTGGCTGCCACCGTCGACCGACACCTCGCGGCCCAGGTCGGCCTCCTTGAGGGCGTCGAGCCATTCGTCCGCCTTGGCGATCTCGGCCTTCCAGGTTGCAAAGGCGTCCTTCACCACCGCTGGGTCGGGGACCGCGCCCCCGAAGTCCCAATCCGTGTGGTCCTCGTGCTGGTAAAGGCACGGTGCGTCGGTTCGCCCTTGCAGCACACGCTGGAACCATTGGTTCTCCATCTGCGCCAGATGGCGGACCAGGCCGAGCAAGCTCAGGCTGCTGGGCGGTACCGAGCGTCGGCCAAGCTGCTCGGCGTCCAGTCCGTCGCACTTCATCTCTATGGTCAGACGGTAGTTGCCGAGGTACTCCCGGTAGGTTGCCTTCTCGCCGACGGGCTGACCGAAGATCCTGGGGTCATCCTGGGGGGGCTGTCCACAGTTTGCTCACGGCGCTACCAAATCGCGGGCGGATCGCACCAGTCAAGTGAGTTGCGGGTGCACCAACTTCGACGGCGGCACATCGCTGGCGAAGCTCGACTCGTCGTCCCGAAGGAACCACCGGTCCTCGGCGAGCGGGGTGACCAGAAGGATCGAGCTGCCTCAAAGTCCACCGGAGTTCATGGACGTCCGAGCACAGTCGTCCTGGTCGTCACTCAGACGAACGCCGGATCTTGCGCATGAGCATGGCCCAGACTCCGTACCCGGAGCCGACATTTCCCGTGACTGCGCCGGCAGCAGAGCCCATGAAGAGGGCGTTGGCGCAGTCCGGGCAGACCTTGCGGCCGGTGATCGTCTCTTGAAACGGCTCTTTCACCCGTCGTCTGCAGTCCGGGCACTCACGGCTTGACAGGCCCATTGGCTCTCCCCGGTCGGTTATCCAGCAGGGTATCCGGCTGCCACTACCCAATCCGTCGTCACGAGCGCCCTGACGCCTGCGAGGCGCCAGGGTGCGGCAGCAATGCAACGAGGCCGGGGTAGGTATGCGCGTGTGATCCGGGCGGGCCCCGACCTGCTGGCAACGCCGGCCCGAGGGGTCGCAGAAGCTCCAGGGTCAGAGGGCGGCCCGCAGCGACGCGCCCTGCAGATCGGACGGGCGGTCCCCGCATCTCAACCGGCGACGTCCACGACCACCTTGCCGTTCGCGGTGCCGCTGGCGACCAGTCGGTGGGCGTCCAGGACCGTGTCGAGCGTGAACGTGCGCGGATCCAGTCGCGGGCGCAGGGCGCCGGCGTCGGCAAGCGTCGCGATCTCGCGCAGAATGTCGCCCTGGTGTTCGCGTCCGCGCCCGGTCAGCATCGGCAGCAGGGTGAACACGCCGGAATAGGTCGCTCCCCGGAACGACAGCGGGGCGAGCGAGTGCGTCCCCCAGCCCAGCGCGCTGACCACGTGTCCGTGATAGGTGCGCACCGCCGCGAAGGACGCGTCGAGGGTCGGGCCGCCCACGTTGTCGGCGATGATGTCGAACCCCGCCCCGTCGGTGTATCTCTGCACGTACTCCTCGACGCTTGTCGAGGTGTAGTCGATCGCCACCGCGCCCAGGCTCTCGATCAGACTCATGCTCGCCGGCCCGCCCGTGGCGTACGCCTCGGCGCCGCGCGCCTGGGCGAGTTGGACGCTCACGTATCCGACACCGCCGGCGCCGCCGTGCACGAGCACCTTCTGCCCGGCACGGACTCCGGCCCGGTCGACAAGCCCCTCCCAGGAGGTGATCGCCGCCAGGGGCAACGCGGCGGCCTCCCGCATCGAGAGGGTCTTCGGCTTGCGGGCCAGGAGCCGCGCGTCCACGGCGGCGTATTCGGCAAGCGACCCCTGGAGGTCGCCCACTCCCCCGCACAGCCCGTACACCTCGTCCCCCGGCGCGAAGTCGGTCACGTCCGCACCGACCGCCGCGACGACGCCGGCGAGGTCCAGGCCGAGCACCGCGGGAGGCTGGACGCGCGCGTGCGCGGCCTTTCCCGCCTGGATCTTCGTGTCGAGCGGGTTGACGCCGCTGGCGACGATCCGCACCAGCACCTGCCCGCGCTCGGGGGTGGGTCTGTCGATCTCCTCGACCAGGAGCGGAACGTCGAACTCCCGCAGCACCGCAGCGCGCATAACCATCCACACTCTCCGTGATCGAGGCTTCACGTGGACGCTATCCGACCAGATCGACGGCGGGGCGGGTTCCTCGGACCGGCCAGCACCGCGACGGGCGGACCGAGCACGGGTCAGCCGTCGTCGGCGCCGTCGAGCAGCGCGCGCCGCAGCGCCAGCCGGTGCTCCCGGCGGATCTCCGCCTCCCGGTACCGTCGCCGGTCCCCGTCGGTCTCGGGCAGCAGCGGCGGCACCGTACGGGGCTGGCCGTCGTCGTCGATGGCGACCATGACCAGGTGGGCGGTGGCCACGTCGGTGGGCGGCACCGCCCGGTCCCACCGGTCGGCGGTCACCTTGACGGCCACCTCCATCGAGCTACGGCCGGCCCAGGTGATCCGGGCGTCGACGTGCACGACGTCGCCGACCCGCACCGCGCGCAGGAACGCGGTCTCGTCGATGGCGGCGGTCACCGCCGGCCCATCGGAGTGCCGGGCGGCGACCACACCGGCGACGGAGTCGATGAGGTTGAGGATCCGGCCGCCGTGCACCGTACCCATCAGGTTTGTGTGGTGCTGGTCCATGATCTGCGACAGGGTCAGGTGCGACGCCGACGGCGCTCGGCCGGCGATCGTGGTGGTGTCGTGCACAGCGGTAGTCCGTCCCTCGGGAAACCACGCCGCCGGTCGCGGACACACGCTGACGAGGACCTGGCCGTGCACCACACGCACGGCCCGTCACCCGCTCAGCCCACCCGCGAGGCCGACGGCAGCGCACACGGTTGTGTACGCGGCGCCGGCAGGTCTTCGGACTCGCGGGCCCGACCGGTCGTGCCGGTCCCCTACTGGCCGTCGCTTCCCAGGCCGCTGGCCCAGTGCTGATGACGGCTGTCGTTCCCACTCACCGCTGCGGGGCAGCCCCGGATTTCCACCGGGTTCCCTCTTACGACGCCCAGCCGGTCAGGACGGGGCGAACCAGCGCCGTCGGCAGCATAGCTGGCCAGGGAATCTGTCCACCGGGGGCATCGTGCCGCGGCGGCCGCGTGCTCGTCGTCAACTTTTGACGTTCGAGGAAGAAGATCGCCACCTCTTGAAAAAAGTCTCGCGAGGGTGAGGATATCCAGATGCGTCGTCTCCCCCAGACTTGCGGGCGGGTGGTCTCGGGCCTCCTCGCGTTCCTCCTCGCCTCGGCGGTCGCCCTCCTCGCGTCCGCCCAACCCGCCGCGGCGCACGGGACCCTCGCCACGTCCACGCCGGCGAGCGGGGCCACCGTGCGTGAGCCGTTCACGGAGGTGCGGCTCTTCTTCACCGAGAAGGCCGCCGCCAACGCGTTCTTCACGATCACCGCCCCGGGTGGCACCCGTGTCGACAACGGCTGGTCGCAGGGTGAACCGAAACCGCTGGAGCAGCCGGTACGGGAGTACTTCCTGGTCAACGGGCAGTTCGAGCCGCGGGAGTACACGACGGGGTTCCCCGCGGTGGTGAGCGTCGCCCACCTGCCCGCCAAGGGCCAGTACTCGGTGAGCTATCTGTCGGTCGCCTCGGACGGCGACACCGTGCGGGGCACCCTGACCTTCCGCTACGACGGGCGGGTGACGGCGGCGCCGAAGGGATGGAGCCCGCCGTCGACACAGCCGGACCCGGCGCTGGTGGCCGCCACCGAGCAGCACAACAGCGGGCCGGCCTCGGCGGTGCCGACCACCGCGGACGATCCGTCCCTCCCGCCGGCCGCGGCGGCTCCGTCGACCGGGTCCACCGAGGAGAGCGGCCCCGGAACGCTGGCCCTGGCCGGCTGGGCGGTGGCGGTCGCGGCGGCCCTGGCGGTGGCCGGGTACGTCGTCTGGCGTCGCCGATCGGCCTCCGCCGGCACATCCACCGGCCGGGGCCGTACCTCGGCGGCGACCTCCGGTCGGCGCGGCGGTGGCGCCCGTGCCACGACCAAGGCCGGCGCGGGCAGGACCGTCGGGGCTAAGGCTGTCGGGGCTAAGGCTGTCGGGGGCAAGACCAGCGGGGGCAAGGCTGTCGGCGGCAAGACCGTCGGGGGCAAGGTCGGCGTCGTCGCGCCGGTCACGGGCGACAGGCGGCAACCCGCCACCGTGCCGGCGGCGCGCAAGGGCAACACGGTCGTCACGGCCCGCACGGGCGTCGCGGCCCGCACGGGCGTCGCGGCCCGCACGGGCGTCGCGGCCGATCCGACGCCGATCGATCAGACCGGCAGCGGTACGGACGGCGAGCCGACGGTCGAGCCCGGCGCACGGCCCGACACGGACCTGGCGGCCGCGACTCCTGGATCCCGGCTGAGCAACACCCACCTGGCGCTGCTCGTCGGCGGGCTGGTGATCGCTCTGCTGGCCGGGTTCGGGCTGGCCCGCATCGGGACCGGCGACGGGAACCCGGCGGACCGCAGCGCCCGGCAGCCCGCGGGCGGTCCGCCCGCCCCGGGCCAGGAGGGCGCCGCGAACGACGGGCACCAACACCCGGCGGGCACCGGTCCGCACACGCATCGGGGTGACGGCGCGACGGGCGAGACGCTGGCGACCGGCACGACGGTCAGCGCCGGCGGGTACACCCTGCAACCACTGGAACGATCCCAACCCCCAGGTGTACGCGCGGACTACCGGTTCCGCATCGTCGGGACCGACAGGCAACCGGCGACCCGCTTCGCGGTCGTCCACGACAAGCCGTTGCACCTGATCGTGGTCGGCCGTGACCTGTCCGGCTACCAGCACCTGCACCCGACGATGGCGCCCGACGGCACCTGGAGCGTCCCGCTGACGTTGGCCCGACCCGGCGGCTACCGCGTCTACGCCGACTTCTCCGTCACCGCGGCCAACGACACGCAGCTCCCACTCGTGCTGGGCGTCGACCACACCGTGCCCGGAGCGCACACCCCGACGCCGCTGCCACCGGTACGGGCCCAGGCGACGGCCGGGCCGTACACCGTGTCGATGAGCGGCACCCCCACGGTGGGGGTGACGGCGCCGATGCACTTCCAGGTCAGCGCCGACCCGACCATTCCCGCGCAGTTGGAGCCGTACCTGGGCGCGTACGGGCACCTGGTCGTCGTCCGCGAGGGCGACCTCGGGTACGTGCACGTCCACCCCGAGCCGGAGCTGGTCGACGGGTCGGTCAAGTTCTGGCTGACCGCCCCGAGCTCGGGCCGGTACCGGGCGTTCTTCGACTTCCAGGTCGCCGGCAAGGTGCACACCGCCGAGTACACGATCAACGTGCCCTGAGGCTGGAACTTTCTCCCCGCTGCGGCCGACCATCCAGCCAGCAGCAATCATCGGAGGAAGAACACATGCGCACCACCAGCCCGCTCGGTTCACGCCGCTCGGCCACCGTCCTCGCCGCCGCCGTCCTGGCGCTGGGGGCCGCCGGTTGCGACTCGTCCGACGCTCCGTCGTCGGCGCAGTCGCGCCCGTCCGCGTCGGTCTCGGCCAACCCGGACGCCGGGGTGCTCGGCATTCGCGACCCGTGGGTGAAGGCCGCCGACAAGGGCATGACGGCGGCCTTCGGGACGCTGGTCAACGACGGCGACAGCGATGTCACGGTGACCAGCGCCACGACCACTGTGTCGTCGATGGAGCTGCACGAGATGGCAATGAAGGACGGCACGATGGTCATGCGGCAGAAGCAGGGCGGCATCGTCGTCAAGGCCAAGGGCACGCACGCGCTGGAGCCTGGCGGCGATCACCTGATGCTGATGAACCTCACCAAGCCCGTTCAGGCTGGTGACGAGGTGACCTTCACCCTGACCTTCGCCGACGGCCGGACCCAGCAGTTCAGCGCGGTGGCCAAGCCGTTCACCGGCGCGCAGGAGAGCTACGCTCCCGGGCACGGCGAGCCCATGACCGGGATGAGCGCTACGCCGGGGATGAGCATGAGCCCGGCGTCGTGACCGAGACGTCACAGGTCCGGCCGGTGAGCAGGCGTGGCCTGCTCACCGGCGGGGCTCTCGCCGTCGGCAGCGCCGTGGCCGGCGGGGCCGCGATCGTCGCGACCCGTGCCGGGCAGCCCGGACCAGAGTCGGTGGCCGCTGCCGACACGACGCCCGCGGCGAGCGTGGGCAGCCTGGTCGAGCCGTTTCACGGTGCCCGGCAGGCCGGGATCGCCACCGAACCGCAGGCGCACGCGGCATTCGTCGCGCTGACCCTGCGGGCCGGCACCGACCGGGCCGCGCTGGGTCGGATGCTGCGGCTGCTCACCGACGACGCCGCCCGACTCACCCAGGGCCAACCCGCGTTGGCCGACACCGAGGCCGAACTCGGGCTGCTGCCGGCACGGCTGACCGTGACCTTCGGCTTCGGGCCCGGCCTGTACCGGGCCGCCGGTGTCGACGATCGGCGGCCGACCTCGGTCAAAGACCTGCCCCCGTTCCGCGTCGATCGGCTCCAGCCGGCCTGGTCCGGGGGTGACCTGCTGGTGCAGATCTGCGCGGATGACGCGGTCACCGTCGCCCACGCCCAACGAGTCCTGGTCAAGGACAGCCGGCCCTTCGCCGTCGTCCGGTGGGTCCAGCAGGGCTTCCGGCGCAGCCCCGGCGTCGAGCCGGGCGGCCACACGCAGCGCAACCTGTTCGGCCAACTCGACGGCACGGCAAACCCCCGGCCCGGCACCCCGCTGGACACCGCCCTCTGGGTGCCGGACGGCCCGGCGTGGCTGCGCGACAGCACCACGCTCGTGGTGCGACGCATCAGCATGAACATGGAGACCTGGGACCTGCTCGGCCGCACCGATCGCGAACTCGCCATCGGGCGGCGGCTCGACACCGGCGCACCCCTCACCGGCACCGCCGAACACGACGAGCCCGACTTCGCCGCCACCGGCCCCGACGGGCTCACCGTCATCCCCGACTTCTCCCACCTCACCCGGGCCCGGGTCACCGACGACCGGCTGAAGATCCTGCGCCGGCCCTACAACTACGACGGCGCGCCGACGGCCGAGGGCCACGCCGACAGCGGGTTGATCTTCACCTCGTACCAGGCCGACATCGCCCGGCAGTACCTGCCCATCCAACGCCGGCTGGCCGACCGGGACCTGCTCAACGAATGGACCACACCGATCGGGTCCGCCGTCTTCGCCATCCCACCCGGATGCGCCCCGGATGGCTGGATCGGCGAGCAGGTGCTCGGATGACCCCGCCGACTTCAGACTCCACAACGCGCGTGCCGCCGCCCCGCCCCACCGCCGTCCGGCTCGGCGCGGCGGCGCTCGCCGTCCTCGTGGCGCTGCTCATTCCGGCCGCCCCGGCCTGGGCGCACAACTCGCTCACGTCGTCGACGCCGGCCCGCGACGCGACCCTCCCGAGCGCACCGACCGAGGTCACCCTCGAATTCATGCAGCGGCTCGACCCCACGTTCACCACGATCGTGCTCACCGACGCCGCCAAGCGGAAGCTCACCACCGGCGAGCCGGTGGTCGCCGGGGCGACGAGCACGGTCCAGGTGACCGACACACTGCCGAACGGCAGGTACACGGTCGCCTACCGGGTCGTCTCCGCCGACGGGCATCCGGTGCAGGGGTCGTACCCGTTCACGGTGGCCGACCCCGCGTCCAGCGCCGCGCCGGTCCCCGACGCCGGTACGCCGGCCACAACCCCGTCCGCCGCCGCCGCGGTCGAGACCGACGACGGCCCGGGTGCCGGCGTGCTCGTCGCGGGCGCCGCGCTGGCCGTCCTCGTCGTGGTGGCGGCCGGGCTGCTGTGGCGGCGGCGGTCCGCCCGCCGCTGAGCCGACCCGCTCTCGCGCGGTCCCGGCGCGCCGCGACGCCGGGCGCTGACCTCGGCGAATCGACCATCCACATCGCCGGGAACCGGCGGTGCCGGCGAGCCGACTACCAGACAGAGCCGACGCGACACACCACCGGGCGACCAGACCAGTACGGGAGACACCTTCGGGTGCATCCCGACTCTTCCGATCGGATCACCATGTCTCTTACCGAGTTGTCCGGTACGCCGACGCCAGCGTCGGCAGCGCCCGAGAAACCCGCCCGGCCGGCCCGGCGCCCGTCGCCGTTCGGCGCGCTGCTGCTGCGGCTGCACTTCTACGCCGGCCTCCTCGTCGCCCCGTTCCTGGTGGTCGCCGCGCTGACCGGCCTGGCCTACACCACCACCCCGCAACTCGACTCGATCCTCTACGGCGACAAGCTGACCGTCGCCCAGGTGGGTGACCGTCAGCTTCCGCTGGCCGAGCAGGTGGGGGCCGCGCGAAACGCGCACCCCACCGGCAGCATCACCGCCGTGCAGCCCGGCGACGGCGACCGGACCACAAAAGTGGTGTTCTCCCTGCCGGAGCTCGGCGAGAACCAGCACACCGTCTACGTCAACCCGTACACCGCCGAGTCCCAGGGGCAGCTCACCACCTGGTTCGGCTCGACGCCGGCCGCGACGTGGCTGGACGACCTGCACCGCCACCTGCACCTGGGCACGGTGGGCGAGCACTACTCCGAGCTGGCCGCGAGCTGGCTGTGGGTGTTGGCGCTCGGCGGGGTGATCCTCTGGTGGCGTCGACGCGGCGCGGCCCGAGCCACCGCCCGGCACCTGCTCGTGCCGGACCTGTCCACGGGTAGGGGTGTTCGCCGCACCCGGGGTTGGCACGCCACCACAGGTGTCTGGCTGGCCGTCGGTCTGCTCTTCCTGTCGGCCACCGGCCTGACCTGGTCGCGCTACGCGGGCGCGAACTTCGCCTCCGGTCTCGACGCGCTAAATGCCCGCACGCCGGAGATCTCCACAAGCCTCACCGCCGTCCCCGCCGCGCCGGGCGGTGGTCACCACCACGGTGACGCCGGGGAGGGCGGGACAGTCGAGTCGGCGGCCTTCGACCGGGTCCTGACCGTCGCCCGCGACGCGGGACTCTCCGGGCCGGTCGAGATCATCCCGGCGGCGGAGCCGGGCTTCGCCTGGACCGTCACGCAGATCGACAACACCTGGCCGGTCGCCAAGGACCGCATCGCCGTCGACCCGGCCGCCAGCACGGTGACCGCCCGCAGTGACTTCGCCGACTGGCCCCTGCTGGCCCAACTCAGCGGCCTGGGCATCCAGGCCCACATGGGCCTGCTCTTCGGCCTGGCCAACCAGATCCTGCTCGCCGCGCTGGCCCTCGGGCTGCTCTGCGTCATCGTCTGGGGCTACCGCATGTGGTGGCAACGCCGACCCACCCGCACCGACCGACGCGCCCTCGCCGGCACCCCGCCGGCCCGTGGTGGCGTACGCGGCCTGCCGCTCTGGGCACTGCTGATCGGCGTACCGGTGACCGCGGCGATCGGCTGGGCGCTCCCCCTGTTCGGGCTCACCCTGCTCGCCTTCCTCGTCATCGACGTCGTCGCCGGCGCGGTGTCCCGCCGCCGACGACCCGCCCAGGCGCCCGTCTCGCCGGCACCCGTCGGGAGGTGATCCGCCGGTCCGGCCGTCCGTTCGCGGACGGGCGGCCGGACGCCGGACCGTCCGGCCCGGACCGGACCGGCGGTCGCGGCGACCCCCGCGAGGGTGGGTCACCGGGTCAGAGCACCACCTGTTTGGTGGTCGGCAACTCGTCGACAATCGACTTCGGCACGTTTATCGTGTCCGCGATGATCTCGTGAGGTGTGTTGGCCATCCACTGCATCACCGAGATGTCCTCGAAGCGCGGATGCCGGAACATCTCCAGGAACACCAACGGCTCGTCACCGGTGTTCTCGATGTAGTGGCCGTACGCGAACGGCACGTAGCCGACGTCACCGGCCTGGAAGTCGAACGTGCGGGCGGCTGCCTGCGAGGCGAAGACGCCCATCCGACCGGTCCCGGAGATGTAGTACTGCCACTCGTCGGTGGTCGGATGCCAGTGCAACTCGCGCATCCCACCGGGCTCGACCTCGACGAGGGCGGCAGCGGTGGTCACGGACGCGGCGAAGTTCGTCGAGTCGGTGATCCGGACCGTCCCGCCCCGGAAACGCTGCGGCGTCTGTGCCGTCATCCGGTGTTTGAAGCTGCGCGGGATGTCGCCGGTGGGGCTGATCACCCGGTCCTGTTGCAAGGACGGTGGGACGTCGCCCTGGAAGATGTACTTCTCCCGTTCGGGCAGGTTCTCCATCTGCTCCATCGTCCAGCCGAAGTTCTTCGCGAGGACGTGCCGAGGCGTGTGGGCGAAGAAGTCGCTGAGCAGGAACGTGTTGTTCTCCGAGAAGGCGCCGTCGTTGAAGACCAGGAGGAACTGGGCGCCGTCGGCGAGCGCCTGGATGTTGTGCGGCACGCCCTGCGGAAAGAACCACAGGTCACCGGCCTTGACGTCCTCGATGAAGTTGCGTCCCTCGTGGTCGACCGCGCTGATCCGGCAACTGCCGCTGAGCATGTACGCCCACTCCGACTGCTGATGCCAGTGGATCTCCCGGTACGCGCCCGGCTCCAGGCCGAACTGGACACCTGCCAACTGCGTGGCGATGGGCAGGTCGCGAGTGGTGACCTCGCGGGTCCAGCCACCCTTCTCCACCCGGGTGTGCGCCTGCGAGAACGAGAACTTGAGGTTGGGCACCAGCCGGCTGTCGGTCGTGGGCGGCACCAGCAGATCGGGGTTCTGCCGCTCGACCTCCACGTTACGGCCCGCGAAGGGCGGGGCCCCCTGGTCGCCGCGGCGCGGCTGAGGATCGCTGTTCGCCATGATCGCTGTCTCCTTACTCCGGTTGGCCCGGACTGGGCGCGGAAAGGGATCCACCTCGCAGGCGTGGCCGGGACGGCAGCCCCAGGAAGATGCGCACCGCCGGCCAGCCGTACGTCACCGCGATCGCGGCGGGAACCGCTGCCGCGGTCGCCGCCAGCACCAGGCGGGTCCACGGCGGAGCGTGACCACCCGCCCCGGTGGTGGCGAGGAGGACGAGAGCCAGCAGTACGACCCGGAGTCGGTACCGGCCGGGCAGCTCAGTCGATGGGGTCATACAGTCGATGATCCGGGCCCAGCCGTCGCCGTCGCATCCCGTGATCGCGCCATTACCGCAGGTCAGATAGGGGACGGCGTGGGCCATCAAGCGCAATCGGGCCGGTTCGTCGATCTGGTCGCCCGCTCCGAACGCCGTGGCTAGGCTCGGTCGCAGGACGGCATGTCGACGCGCCGGGTAACCACCGGGGAGAACGCCATTGTCCGAATCATCCCTCGACGCCGGAACATCTCCGGCTGACGACCTCGCCGACGCCGAGCACCGACGGCGTCCGCTGTTCGCCGCGGCGGACCAACTCCGGTTCGCCGGAGGCGGGACGGCGGCACCGTACGCGGTGGCGGCCGAGATCGGCGAGCACCGGCACGGCGAGCGCAGCCGGGCCCAGGCGCTCGGGCACCTGACCCGGCTCGCGGCGCGGGAGCAGCCGTCGATCGCCCTCGCCGGCCTGCGGGAGGCGCTCGGCCAGGGCCTGGACGACCGGAGCCGGAGCACTCTGCTCGCCATGGTCGCCGCGATCGCGGCGCGCACCGGCCACCCGGACGCCGATGCCCTGCTCCGCGACGCGGGCACCGCGCACGCCGCCGCGGGCGACAATTCGTCCGCTCGCCACCTCGCGCTCGCTCGGGCCGCTCGCTCGCTGTCGCACGGCGATCTACCGGGCGCGGACGCCGTGCTGGCGGCCCTGGACCCCGATGCCTGGGTGGCACGACCGGAGGCCACGTCGATCCGGGCCGAACGAATCCTCGTCCATCTCGGCCTGGGCCGGCACCAGGACGCGCGGAGCGCGACGGCGGCGGACGAGACGGCCTCCCCCGACATCCTGATGAGCGGCAGACTGACCGCCCTGGACGGCCTACGGATGGTCGCGGTGGGAGAGTTGCCCGAGGCTGGCGCGCTGGCGGTCACGACGCTCGGGTCGGGCTCGACGGACCTCGGCGCGGAGGTGCGTGCCCTGCTGGTCGCGGTGATCGCCGAGGTCCACTACCGCCGCGGCGACCACGACGCCGCCCGCGCCGTCCTGCGCGGATGCCTCCGGGAGAGACGATGGCCGGACAGTACGATGTGGACTCCGGCGTTCTGTGTCGCGGTCCGCGACCCGGCCCTCCGCGAGCCGGCGCGCCTGCTCGACAGAGTGGTCGCTGACCTGCACCGGTCGGTTCGGTCGCTGTTGCCCGTGCCACAGTTCGGCCCTCGACTGGTGCGCGCGGCGATGGCCGTCGGCGACGCCCGGGCGGCCCGCCGGGTCACCGAACTCGTCGAGCTGGTGGCCACCCGTACCCCGGTTCCGCTGTGGCACGCGCTGGCCGCGCAGACCAGGGGTCTGCGCGATCGCGACCCGGACGCGCTGCGCTCGGCCGTCGACGGGCTGCGGACCACCGCCGCCCGGCCGGCGCTCGCCGACGCGTTGCTCGACCTCGCGAACACCCCTCGACTACGCCCGACCGAGGCGTGGGACGCCGCGCACGAGGCGGCAGCCCTCTACGCCCGGATCGGCGCGCCGGGCGACCAGGCGACAGCCGATCGGCGGTGTGTCGAACTCGCCGCCACCCCGCGGCACCGGCCGCCGGTCGACGGTGCGCCGCGGACCGGTATCGGCGCGCTCACCCCGGCCGAGGAGCGGGTGGCCGAGGTGCTGGCGGCCGGCGCCACGAAGAAGGAGGCGGCCGGCACCCTCTTCGTCTCCTTCCACACGGTGGACACCCAACTCCGGTCCATCTACCACAAGCTGGGTATCCACAATCGGATGCAGTTGGTGCGGGCCTGGGATCGGTACAAGGCGAGAATCGGCTGATGACCGACACGACCGACCTGACCCCGCTCGCCGAGGGCGTGGAGTGCGAGTTCATGTACGCCTACGAGTCGCGGGCGCCCGAGCCCGCGTACACCGATCTCGGGGTCGCGACCGCGCGCATCGGCGGCGGTGTCGCCCTCGCGATGCGCAACGACCCCTCCAGCGGGTACTGGAGCAAGGCGCTCGGCTTCGGCGTCACCGAGCCGTTCACCGTGCGGGTCCTGGATCGTGCCCTCGACTTCTACCGGGAGCAGGGCGTCGACCAGGCCGTCCTCCAGCTCGTCCCGGCGGTGCTGCCCGACGGCTTCGACGAGATCGCCGCGGCGCGCGGGCTCGAAGCGGGCAGCACCTGGGTCAAGCTCGCCGCCCGAGCGGGCGACGTCGCCGCGGCGCAGACCCGCCTGCGGGTCGGCCCGGTGCCGACGGCCGAAGCGCGGCGCTGGGCCGACGTGCTGCTCGCCGGCTTCGGCATGCCGGCCGGTGGGCTCACCGACATGCTGGCCGCGACCGTCGGCGAGCCGGCCTGGAGGCCACACGCGGCGTGGGACGGCGACGAGGTCGTGGCCGGCGGCAACCTGTTCCTGCACGGCGAGTCGGCCTCGCTCAACGCCGCCGCGACGGTGCCCGGTCACCGCGGCCTCGGTGCGCAGTCGGCGCTGATCGCCGCCCGCGCCCGAGCCGCGGCGGAGGCCGGATGCCGGTGGCTGTTCGCCGAGACCGGGAAACCCGCACCCGGTACGCGGAACCCGTCGCTGGACAACCTGCGCCGGGCCGGGCTGGTGCCGCTCTACGAGCGCCGCAACTGGGTCTGGCGGTCAACTCCCTGACGTCGCCGTCACTTCTCGCTGTCGAGCAGGTCCATCATCGGCGCGGCGTACCGCTGGCCGGAGGCGGCGCCGGCCGGCACGGCACGCTCGATCTCGTCCAACGCCTCCCGGTCCAGCACCAGGTGGGCCGCGGCCAGCGACTCGGTCAGCCGGTCTCGCCGCCGCGCGCCGACAAGCGGCACGATCTGCTCGCCCTGGGCCGCCACCCAGGCGATCGCCACCTGGCTCGTGGTCGCGCCCAGCCGCCGCGCGACCCGGCCCAGCCGCCGCGCGACCCGGCCCAGCGCATCCACGAGGCGCAGGTTCGCGGTCAGGTGTGCGCCCTGGAAACGAGGGCTGTTCGCCCGGAAGTCCGTGCCGGTCAGTTCGCGGTCGGCCGACCAGTGCCCGCTGAGCAGACCTCGGGACAGCACCCCGTACGCGGTCAGCCCGATGCCCAGTTCGCGCAACGCCGGCAGGATCGCGGCCTCCGGGCCACGGGACAGCAGCGAGTACGCGTGGAATCTCCGCGTCGGTCCGGGCCACTCCACCGGCCACCGGCGGGAGCCACCCGGCCAAATATGAAGACCATGTTCAATCGGTGCTAACGTCATTGATCGATGCTTAAACGATCGCCAGTCTCGGGCGGCCGGCACCGCGGGCCGAGGTGACGATGCCCCTCCACTTCGACCTACTCGGGCCGCTGACGGTGTCCCGGGACGGCCGACCGGTCGCCCTCGGATCGACGAAACAGCAGTTGGTGCTGGCTGCTCTGCTGCTCCGCCCCGGCGAGGCGATCTCCGCCCACGAGCTGATGACGATGGTGTGGGGCGACCAGCCCCCCGCCTCGGCCGCCGCGAACCTGCGCAGCTACCTGCGAGGGCTGCGCCAGGCACTCGACCGCGCTCCCGACGAGAGCCGTCGAATCCTCACCACACCTGGCGGCTACCTGCTTCGCGTCGAGCCGGACGAGCGGGACCTGGACCGGTTCGACGCGGCGGCGGAACGCGGACGGGCGGCGCTGGCGGCCGGCGACCCGGCGGCGGCGCAGCCGGAACTGGCCGTCGCGCTCGGCATGTGGCGGGGGTCCGCCTTCGCCGGGCTGCCGCTGCCCCGGCTCCTCACCAGCCGGGTCGCGCGGATCACGGAGCGGCGGCTGCTGACCGAGGAGGACCACGCCGCGGCGCGGCTCGCGCTCGGCGAGGCGGCCCAGGTGATCCCCCGGCTGCGCGCGCTACTCGACCGTCACCCGCTACGCCAGCGGGCCTGGGCCCAGCTCATGACAGGTCTCTACGAGATCGGCGACATCTCCGGGGCGTTGGCGGCGTTCCAGCAGGCCAGACGGGCGCTGGCCGAGGAGACGGGCATGGACCCCGGCCCCGAGCTGACGCGGTTGCACGACGACATCCTGCACCACCGTCTCGGACAGCGGTCCACGACGACCGGGCCGGCGGACGACGCGGCGCCGGGCCGCCCTCAGCAACTGCCACTCGCCCTGCCCGGCTTCGTCGGGCGCAGCGCCGAGCTCGGCCTCCTCGACGCGGCCCTCGGCGCCCGGCCCGAGCGGGCCGCCACCGTGGACATCGTCACCATCAGCGGCATGGCCGGCGTGGGCAAGACGACGCTCGCGCTGCACTGGGCCCATCGGGCTGTCGACCGCTTCCCCGACGGCCAGTTGTACGTCAACCTCCGCGGCTACGACGACGCGGACGCGGTGTCCCCCGCCGACGCCCTTGTCGACTTCCTCGATGCGCTCGGCGTGCCGGTCGGCCGTATCCCCAGCAGTGTCGACGCTCGGGCCGGGCTCTACCGCAGCCTGCTGGCCTCGCGCCGGATGCTCGTCGTCCTCGACAACTCGCGCGACGCCGACCAGGTACGGCCGTTGCTGCCCGGCGTGGGCCAGTGCGCGGTCCTGGTGACCAGCCGCGACCAGCTCAGCAGCCTCGCCGTGGCCCAGGGCGCCCGACCGCTGACGCTCGAGGTGCTGACGGCCGCCGAGTCGACGAGGCTGCTCCGCACCCGGCTGGGCGCCGACCGGGTGGCCGCGGAACCGGCGGCGACCAGCGAGATGATCGAATCGACGGGTCGCCTCCCACTCGCCCTGTCCATCGTGGCGGCCCGGTTGACCGCCCGGCCCACCTTCCCGATCGACGCCGTCGCGGCCCAACTACGCCCGTCCGAATCCCGGTTGGAGCAACTGGCCGACGGAGACGTCCGCCGGGTCTTCTCCTGGTCGTACCGGACGTTGAGCACCGAGGCAGCCCGCCTCCTGCGCCTGCTCGGCCTGCACCCGGGCCCCGACCTCACCGGAGACGCCGCCGCCGCGCTGCTCGGCCGCCCCCGCACGGCCGTCACCCCGCTCCTGCAGGAGCTGACCCGTCTGCACCTGTTGACCGAGCACCTCCCCCAGCGGTACGCCCTGCACGACCTGCTCCGGTCGTACGCGGCCGAGCTGGCCCAGGCATCCGACCTGGCCGAGGAGCGGCAGGCCGCCGCACGCCGGATGTACGACCACTACCTGCACAGCGCGCACCCCGGCGCGGTGTTGCTCCAGCCGACCTGGGCACCCATCGACCTGGAACCACCGATGCCGGCGAACGTGCACGTGCCGATGCCCGACCGGGTCGTCGCGGCGGCCTGGTTCCACGCCGAGCACCCCGTCCTGCTGCGGGTGCTGCGGCAGGCCGCGGACACCGGCTTCGAGCGGTACGCCTGTCAGCTCGCCTGGACCCTGGCCGCGTACCTCTCGCCCCGGGGCATGTTCCAGGAGCAGCTCGCGGCCCAGCAGGCGGCGCTCGCGGCGGCGCAGCGCATCGGCGACGTCCGGGCGCAGGCGCTGGCCAGCCGGATGCTCGCCCGCGCGCTCATGCGGCTCGGCGACGAGCACGCGGCCGAGCAGCACGTGCGGCGGGCGCTCGAGCTGTACGAGCAACTCGAGGACCTGGACAGCCTGGCGCTGATCCTGCGCCAGTACACCGAGCACTGCACCCAGTACGGCCGGCTGGACGAGGCGCTCAAGCACAGCGCGGAGGCGCTCCGGGTCTCGCAGCTCATCGGCAACAGGTACGCCGAGGCCCGCGCGCTGAACGTCAAGGGTTACCTGCACGCCCTGACCGGTGACTACCACCAGGCCGTCGTCGACTGCGCCGAGGCGCTCACCCAACAGGAGGCGATCGACGATCGCGTCGGGCAGGCCGCGACGTTGGACAGTCTGGGCTTCGCGTACCACCGGCTCGGTGACCCGGCCCGGGCGGCGGTCTGTTACGAGCAGTCCGTCCAGCGCTTCCAGGAGTCAGCCAACCGATATCACGAGGGGCTGACCCTCGTCCGGCTCGGCGAGGCGCGCGAGGCGATGGCCGACCCTCCCGCCGCCGCCGAGGCCTGGCAGCGGGCGATACGGATCTACGACGACCTGGGCAACCCCGCCGCCGAGGTGGTGCGACAGCTCCTGGCACGTGTCGCGCCCGGCCCGCCGGGTCGGTGAACCGGCGGGGCGACGTCCGGCTACAGCGGCCGGGCCGTCTGGAGCTGGTCGCGGATCAGCGCCTCGTAGTAGCGCCCGTGCGCGATCAGCTCCTCGTGCGTGCCCTGCTCCACCAGGGCGCCCTCCTCCATCACGCCGATCAGGTCCGCGTTGAGCACGGTGCTCAACCGGTGCGCGATGACGATCCGGGTGCACGACAGCGCGGAGAGGACCTCGTCCACCCGACGCTCGGTGACCACGTCCAGGTGGCTGGTCGCCTCGTCGAGCAGCAGCAGCGGCGGGTTGTGCACGAGGGCGCGGGCGAGGGCGAGCCGTTGCCGTTGGCCGCCGGACAGCCCTCCGCCGCCCTCGGTGAGACGTGTCTCGTACGCCATCGGCATCGCCATGATCTCGTCGTGGATCTGTGCGCGACTGGCGGCGAGGACGACCTCGTCGTAGGTCGCCGACGGGTGGCCGAGGGAGATGTTGTCGCGGACGGACCCGGCGAACAGGGCCGGCTCCTGGTTGACCATGCCACACCAGCGGCGCAGCTCGCGGAAGTCGAGGTCCTGCAGGAGACGCCCGTCGAAGCGGACCTCGCCCTCGCTGGGCACGTACAACCCGATGATCGTCTTGGCGAGTGTCGTCTTGCCCGAACCGGTCCGCCCGACGAGCGCCACCTTCGCGCCGGCCGGAATGGACAGGTCGACCCCGCGTACGGCCCAGGCGGCGTTGGCGCTGTAGCGCATGCCGACCCCGCTCAGGGTCACCTGCCCGGAGATGTCGCCCGGCGGCTGGGAGGTGGAGCGGTCCTGCTCGGCGGCCTCGTCCAGCACGTCCCGGATCCGTTCCAGGTGGGTGCCGACGGTCTGTAGTTGGCGGGCCGTGTTGACAAGTCCCATCAGCGGGGTGAGCACGGCCGCGGCGAGGGCGTTGAGCGCCAGCATGGTGCCCAGCGACATCGCGCCGGCGACGACCTGGTGTGCGCCGACCCACAGCAGGAGCAGCGGCGACCCCATCCGGAACACCCCGAGCATCGCCTCCAACCCGGTCTCCAACTGACGGCGGTGCAGCGAGGCGAACTGCCGGGTCTGGAACAGCCCGGACCAGCGGCCGAGGACCTGCTGCTCGGCGCCCATCGCCTTGACCGTCTCGGCCCCGGCCAGCACCTCGACCGCGTAGTTCTGCTCCTCGGCCTGCGCGGCGATGTCCCGGTGCGTTCGTTCCCGCATGGCCCGGTACGTCGCCACGATCGCGCCGAGTTGCAGCAGACCCAGGCCCAGCACCAGCCAGGCGTAGAGCGGCGCGATCGCCAGGAGCATGCCGACGTAGACGACGACGAACAGTCCGTCGAGGACGAGCGACATCGTCTGGCTGGTGACCATGTCACGGATGACGGTGTTGCTGGACATCCGCATCAGCAGGTCACCGCTGCTGCGCAGTTGGAAGTAGGAGTACGGGAGGGCGAGCAGGTGGTCGAAGAAGCGCCGCATCATGGTGTCGTCCATACGGGCGTGCAACACGTTGAGGACGGCGCCTCGGGCATAGGTGCCCACGCCCTGGGTGGCCAACAGCAGGAGCATGCCGAGGCCGAGGACGGTCAGGGCTTCGACCTGCCCCTTGCCGATCACCGTGTCGACCGCGAACTTGGTGATCAGTGCGGGCAGCAACACCGCCAACTGCAGCAGCAGCGAGACGACCAGGACCAGGGCGAGCAGCGGACGGGAGAAGGTCAGCATGCTGCGGGCGAACCGCAGCGAGGCCAGCCGCCCCGGTCGGGGACGTCGCTCGAAGTCCTCGCCCGGGGTGAGTTCGATGGCGATGCCGGTGAACCCCTCGCCGAACTCGTCGCGGCTCAACCGCCGCCGGCCCATCCCCGGGTCGACGACGACCGCGCCGCGTCGGTCCCACCGCTCCAGCACCACGTAGTGCCGGAAGTTCCAGTGCGCGATCGCGGGCAGCCGCAGCTGCGACAGAGCCTCGAGATCGACGCTGACCCCGCGGGCCCGCATGCCCGTCCTGCGGGCGAGTTGGGCCATCTGCAGCGCGGTGGCGCCGTCGCGGCCGATGCCCAACTGCTCCCGGCACTCGGCCACGGAGGTCCACCGCCGGTAGGCGCTGAAGACCATGGCCAGGCACGCGGCACCGCATTCGGTGGCGCTCATCTGGAGCATGATCGGCACCCGGCGGCCCGGTCGCGGCCAGCTCACCGTCATCGAAGGACCCCCTCGATGCCGGGCACCAGCTCCAGCAGGGTGGGTCTGGCGACCACGAGACTGAGCCGGCCGAAGGCCTGCTGCGCGCCGCCGGAGAGCAGGACGACGGTGACCGGCCGGGCCACCTCCGCCGGGAGGTTCCAGCGCCGGGCGGCGGCGTCGTCCACGACGACCTCGGCCCGGACGACCCGCAGGGTCGCGCGCCCGCCCTCCTGGACGAGCGTGACCTCGGCGCCCTGCACGGGCTCGGGATCGAGGCGCCCGGCGAACATGGAGACCAGATTCGCCCCGTCGGCACCGATCAGGACGCCGTCGACAGTGCGCGGCACCCGCATGACCGCCGCGAAGCCCAGGCCGATCAGCAGCAGCACGGCGAGCGCGACAAGTGGCCGTCGTGAGGACCGGATCGGGCTCCGCGCGGGACCGTCCTCCACACCGCCGCGGTAGGTGGCCAACGCCTGCGGGCGGTACGGCCACACCTGCTCAGCCACGCCCGTCACCACCGGCCACGGCAACCGGAGGCTCGACGAGCAGGATCGACGGGACCCGGTCCGGCAACGCCAGGCGGAGCAGGTTGTAGCCGATGCCGGCAATGCCGCTCATCAGGCCGGGAGTCTCCACGCCGAGGGGAACCCCACACAGCCAGCCGTCCCGGTCGATGTAGTCGAGGATGCTGGCGGCCACCAGCTCGGCCTGCCGGGCGGCGTCCTCGTCGCCGCGGACCCGTGCGGCGGCCAGCAGGGCCTCGACGTTCCCGAGGTCGCCGTGGCAGATGCTGTGGTTGCCGGTGCCCGTGATGACCTCGCCGGTCAGGCCGAACCGCAGCATGCCGGTGCTGGCGTCGCGGAGGTCGCGGTCGAGCAGGTCGTGGTCGTCGACGTAGCCGGCCAGATCGGCGCGGGCGAGCGCGATGCCGGGCCCGCCGTGGCACCAGGCGACCATCGAGTACCGCTCCGGCGTGGTGTCCCGCAGGTCGAGCCAGCACATGTGCTCCGGGTCGAAGGCGGAGCGTTCGTAGCGCACCGCGCCCTCCACCAACGGCAGGTGGTCGCGGTTGCCGAGCGTCCGGTCCAGCCGGGCCAGGGCGACGGCGATGCCGGACCCGCCGTGCGAGAAACCCGCGAGCGGTCGACTCGGGTTCACCGCGCCCGCCCAGCCGATCCCGTCGCCGGCCGGCTCCGCCCTGTCCGCCAGGATCCCGGCGAACGTGCGGGCCGCGTCGAGTACCGGCTCCGACGGCCGTGCCGCGTGCAGCGCCAGCAGCGCGAGGATCGCTCCGGCCGCGCCGCTGATCACGTCGTACGCCTCGTCCTGCGGCGCGAGGTGCAGCAGGACGGGCACGACGCGTTCGGCGGCGTCCAACAGGTCGTCGCGCCGCCACAGGGCGCCCAGGTGGCTCAACGCGTACAGCGGCCCACCCAGCTCGTTGAAGGCCCCGACGGTGAAGTTCTCCAGGCTCTCCGTCGGCGTCTCGTCGAGCAGGTCGATCTGACGCACCAGCATGCCGGCGGCGACCTCGGCCGCGCCGCGGAAGCGCTGCTCGCCACTGACCTCGCCGAGGTAGCCGAGGAACAACGCGATTCCGGACAACCCGCTGTAGAGGTCGATCCCGACCGGGCCCAACTGCCAGATCTTGTCGGCCACCAGGGTGTGCCCGAGCCAGGCGATCGAGTCCTCGCCGGTGTCGGCCGACAGCAGCAGCCGGTCGCCGGCGGCGCAGGCGGCGGCGACGAACCGGTCCGTGCCGGCGGGAGCGGTGGCGGCGGTGACCTGGTACTCCGACCACTGCCCCTGACTCTCCACGCCCATCGTCAGTGCCGCGAGCGAGCTGCGCAGGATCCAGGTCTGCTGGGCCAGGTGCGTTTCGGAGAGGGCGCCGATGCGCTGCCGAGACCGCTCCAGGCCGCTTGTGGGCAGCACCCCGGCGACCACCGAGCCGTCTCCGGCCACGAAGTCGTGCGAGGCGGGCGTCGTGCTGAAGAAGGGGATGTCGCCGCGGCTCAACTGTGCCTGCTCGGCGGTGGCGACCCGGGCCTCGGCGCCGGGCCACTCCTCCTGCAGCCAGAGGAAGCTGAAGAACCGCTCCCGGTCCAGCGCGTTGCGCAGCAGGTCGGGGTGGCGGCTCTCCTGCAGCAGCTTGCCGTAGGTGCGGGTGGCGCGCAGGATCACACGTACCTCGTCGGCGGCGAACGCGGCGACCGGCCCGTCCGGTGCCAGGAGCTCGTCGCGGTGGCGGTGCAGCAGCCGGTAGGTCTGCTCGAACCCGGTCATGATGTCGGCGCTGAAGTCGAGCGTGTGGTGCGTCGCGTCGCTCAGGCTGGGGAGGTTCTGCCCGCCGCCCATCTCGATCCGTTTGCGGACCAGGCGCATCTCGTCGGTGCCGGACTCCTCCCAGGTGGCGACCGGGGTGGGCGTGAGCTGCCCGGCGGTGCCGGCGAGGCCGCTGAAATCGACGCCGCCGACGCCGTCGTCGTCCTGGTAGATGATGGGCCGGGGCAGGAGCCCGACCTCCAGGACCGACTCCCGCATCGTCCGGAACGACTCCGCCGAGACGCCGATCTGCTGGTCGGTCTGCTCACCCTGCGGGTGGAAGAGGGCTTCGAGGTCGACGAGCATCGGGTGCTCGCCGGCGGCGATGATGTTCTCCAGGTGGAAGTCGACGGCCGCGAGGCTGTGCAGCAACGCCAGGTAGCTGCCCTGCCGGGTGTAGAAGCGGCGCAGCGCGTCGTGGTCGGCGCAGGGCCCGGCGGTGACAAACTCCGACCAGCCGTAGTCAGCGCGGTCGAGCACCCACATGGTACGCAGCGACGGTTGCGCGCCGCGCGCGTTGAGCCACTCCAGCAGGTGCTGGAAGTGCAGCTCCACCTGCAGGCCTCGGGGCTTGTAGACGGCGCGAGCGCCGTTGGCGAAGCGGACGAAACCGACCGAGCGGCCACCGCGGTGCGAGTCGCCGGCGCCGAACGACACGTCCGTCACGGTGCCCAGCTCCACCGGGTCGCCCAGCCTGGTGGCCAACGCGGTCGCGTCCGCGGTGAGGCGCTCGGCGAACTCGACCCGGGCGTCCACCCAGTTGTCGACGAGGATCGTCGCGTCCCGGGCCAGCACCGGGTACTCCATCAGGACGTCGAGCGTGTACTTCGGGTCGCGCAGCCGCCGGGCGAAGTCCTGGAAGCGCTGCTGCGAGGTCTCCCCCGCCAACTGCCCCTGCATCCGCAGGACGTTGAGTTCCAGCACGAGCACCCGCCCGACGAGCAGGTTGATCGCCCCGTAGGGCGGCTCGCAGAGCTGGTCGGCGAGCAGGTCGGCGTCGACGTGTGACCCCGGCGTACGCGCGCAGGCCGCGTGCACCGCCTCGCGTACCCGACGCACGCCGTCGTCCACGAGCGGCCGCACCAGCTCGACGAACGCGGCGTGCGGGTGCGGCTCGTGGTGGTGGTCATGCTCGTGCTCGTGGTCGTGCCCGTGGTGGTCACCGTCGCCGGTCCCGCCCGTCCGGTGGTCGCGCCAGGCGCGCTCGATGGTGCGCACGTAGTCCGGGATGTCGGCGAATCGGCTGCGGACCGTCTCCGGCGTCTCGCCGAGCACCCTGCTCAGCGTCGGCTCGTCGAGGTCGAGGCTGTCGAGCCAGCTCTCGAACAGGTCGGTGTCACCGGCGAAGACCGGCTCGTTCTTCCACCGATCGAGCCGGAGCCGCCCCCGGTCCTCGTCCACCGCGCCGGTCGACGCCGCACCGCCGAGCCTCTCCGGCAGGGAGTACGCCAGGTACCAGCAGGGGTTCGAAACGTCCACCGGGTCGTGGCCGGGCAGGTGCGACTGCGTCATCGGGGGTGCTCTCTCTCGCGCAGCGGTCGGGTCTCGCGGGGACGGTGCCCGGACACCTCAGGCGTCCGGGCACCGCCGGTCCAGCGGGTGGATCAGGCGGTGCACAGACCGCAGGTCGACTGCGTCTGGCAGGTGCCACAGGTGGTTCCGCCGCACGTCGCGCCACAGGAACCGCACGGGGTCTCCCGGGCGGTGAAGCCGCCACAGCAGCCAAGGGTCCAGATGCCCTCGGTGCGTGCGCCGGCGATGTGCGCGAGGACGTCGTCACCGAGCTCGACCACGCCGCAGGGGTGCTCCGGCAGCGCGGCCAACTGCTCGGCGGAAAGGCTCGCCCGGTACTCGGGGTCCTTCCAGGCTTGCACAATGTCCATGAAGGTCTCTCCTCAGGGGATTGGGGATGCGCTGGCGAGAGGACACCGGTGTGGAGGACGGAGCGCGTCCGCTCGCCGAGGTGGAGCGGTCAGCCGCAGCAGCCGACGGTGAACGCCGCGCAGGTGCCGTTGCAGAAGGTGCCGTTGAAGGAGAAGCAGCCGGCGGCCCCGGTGACCACGGTGATCGTGGGAGTCGGGGTCCACGTGCCGCCGTCGGCCCCGTCGAGCTCCTGGTCGTTCAGCTCGACGAAGCCGGCCGGGTTCGCCGGCAGGCTGGCACGCTCCTCGTCGCTGAGCGACGCCCGGTAGACCGGGTCCTTCCACGCCCTGATGTAGTCCATCTGAACTCCGATCTATAGGTGCTGGGGTGCGATACGTGGATGGGCCTCCACGGGCGGAACCGTAGGTCCGCGCTATGGCAGATCGATGGCAGCGCGATGGTCGGTCGGCGGCTCCAGCAGCAGCACCGACGGCACACCCGCCGGATCGGCCCACCGCAGGAGCGCGTAGCCGATGCCGGCCAGGCCGCTCATCAGCCCCGGTGTCTCCACGCCCCGGGGCACACCGCACCGCCAGTCGCGGTTCTCGATGTCCTTGACGGCGGCAGCCGCGATCGCGGCGGCACGCTGGGCCGCCCCGTCGTCCCCGAGGGCTCGTGCGGCGGCCAGCGCCGCCTCGGCGTTGCCGAGGTCCCCGTGGCAGATCGAGTGGTTGCGCAGCAGGTTGCTCGGTTCGAGCGTCGCCGTCAGCGCGCGCCGCAGGTCGTCGCGCAGCAGCGCGTCGTCGGTGGCGTAGCCCAGCAGTTCGGCACGTGCCATCGCGACGCCGGCCGCGCCGTGGCACCAGGCGACCATGGAGTCGCCCTCCGGCGTGTCCGGGCGGAGGTCGCGCCAGTTGCCGGTCGCCTCGTCGTACACCGTGCGCTCGTAGCGCAGCGCCGCGTCCACCGTGTCGCGGTGTTCGCGCGTCCCGGCGTACCGGTCCCAGCGGGCCAGGGCGGTCGCGATGCCAGACGCGCCGTGGGAGAACCCCGCCAGCGGCGCCTCGGTGTAGAGGGTGCCGCACCACCCGACCCCGTCGCCCACCGGCTGCGCGCCGGTAAGCGCGTGCCGGACCAGCGTACGGGCACCGTCGAGCAGACTCGGGTCATCGGTGACCCGGTGCAGCGACAGCAGGGCCAGCAGCCCACCGGCGCTGCCGTTGATGATGTCGTACTCGCGGCTGTCGGTGGCGTGCGTGACCATCGACGCGGCCAGGCCCACGGCGGTGTCGACCAGGTCGGCGCGGTCCAGGACTGCGGTGAGGTGGCTCAGGGCGTACACCGAGCCGCCCAGGTGGTCGAAGCCGCCGATGCCCGCGGTGCCGGCCGGGCCGGCGAGCCAGCTCTGCGCCTCGCGGAGCATCATCGTGGCGGCCCGGTCGGCGGCCTGCCGGTAGACCGCGTCGCCGGTGACGCTCGCCAGCCGGGCGAGGAACAGGGCGATGCCGCTGATGCCGTTGTAGAGGTCCATGGCGCTCGGGCCGAGCACCCACACCTTGTCGGCGATCAGGCTCAGACCCAGCCAGCAGATCCGGTCGTCCTCGGCGAGCGCGGTCGCCAACAACCGATCCCCGATGATCCGCGCCGCGTCGACGAAGCGCTCAGGCGCGACGATCGCGGGCGCAGCCGTCGCGGGCACGAAAGGGGCGGGCACGACGGTCGCGGGCACGACCGGCGGCGGCAACACCGCGCCCGGCTGGCTCGGTGCACGCCACCGCGACGGATCCCCCATGATCAGCGCGGTGAGGGAGGCTTCGATGATCCAGCTCTGCTGGGCCAGGTGATCCTCGGACATGCCCGCCAGGCGGTCGCGCACCGCGTCCAGGCCGCTCTGGCGCAGTACGCCTGGCAACACGGTGCCATCGCCACCGGTGAGGTCGGTCGACGACGGCGTGGTCACGAAGATCGGCACGTCACCGGCGTACATCTGGGTCAGCTCCGCGGCGATCAGGGCGTCGCGGTCCTCGCGGTGCTCGTGCCCCGTCCACAGGTTCTCGAAGTACCGGTCCCGGTCCAACGCGTCCCGCAGCAGGTCCGGGTGCTGCGCCTCGGCGAGCAGCCGAACGTACGACTCGGTGGCGCGCAGGACCACCCGCACCTCGTCGTGCGCGAACGCGGCCAACGGGCCGGACGGCGCCAGCAGCTCGTCCCGGTGTCGCAGCAGGATCCGGTAGAGCGTGCGGTAACCGTCGCCGATCTCGGACGCGAACTCCGTCACGTCCAGGCGCTGCTCGCCCAGGGTGGGCAGGTTCCCCGAGCCGGGCAGCGGCACCCGTCGCCGATCCAGGCGCATCTCGTCGGTGCCGAACCCGTCCCAGACCGTGACCGGCCGAGCGGTCAACTGTCCGCCGGCCCCGGACATCCCGCTCATGTCGAACTGGTTGACCTGGTTGCCCTCGGTCCAGACCACAGGCGCGGGCAACAGCCCCACCGTGACGACGGACCTGCTCATCAACTCGACGCCGACGCTCTGCAGGTAGCCCGCCTGGTCGCCGACCGGCCGCTCCCACTGCCAGTGGTGCAGCATCGCCTCCAGATCGATGAGCATCGGGTGCTCACCGGAGGCGATCACGTTCTCCAGGTGGAAGTCCGTCGCGCCGAGGGTCTGCAGCAGGGCCAGCAGCGCGCCCTGCCGCTGATAGAACCGGTCGAGGGCGTCCCGGTCGGCGCAGGGTCCACTCTCGACGAACTCGGTCCACCCGTACACCTCGCGGTCGAGCACCCAGAACGTCCGCAGCGTGGGATGCGCGCCGCGCTCGTTGAGCC
Source organism: Micromonospora sp. DT228 (assembly GCF_049841595.1). Classification (NCBI taxonomy): domain Bacteria; kingdom Bacillati; phylum Actinomycetota; class Actinomycetes; order Micromonosporales; family Micromonosporaceae; genus Micromonospora; species Micromonospora sp. DT228. The sequence goes on along the minus strand of NZ_JBNCKO010000011.1, from coordinate 164,216 downwards.
AGGCCAACAGGTGTTGGAAGTGGCCGTCGACCTGGAGACGCCGGGGTTTGTACATCACCCGCGCGCCGGTCGCGAAGCGGACGACCGCCACCGAGCGTCCACCCCGGTGGTTGTCGCCCGCCCCGAAGCTCACCTCGGCCAGGTCACCGAGCGCGTCCGGCCCGCCGCACCTGTCGGCCAGGTCGGCGTAGTCGGCGACGAGGCGCTCGGCGAACTCCAGCCGGCTGGCCTCCCAGTTGTCGACGACCCGCACCAGGTCCCGGGCCAGCACCGGATATTCGCGCAGCAGCCGCAGCGCGTGCTGCGGCTGCCCCAACCGGTGCAGGAAGTCGTGGAAGCGCTCGTGCGGGCTGCTCCCGGACAGCTCGCCCAGGATCCGCAGGACGTTGAGCTCCAGAGCCATCGTCCGGGCCACGAGCATGTTGACGGTGTCGATCGGACCCGGACCCAGCCGCGCGGTCAGCGCCTCGGCCGACAGGTGCGGGTGGCCGTCGACAAGCGCCGCCACCAGCGCGCCCGTCCGTTCCACCGCGGCGGCGATCAGTGGCGCGACGAGCACCGCGAATCCCGCGGCCTCATCGTGTCCCGCCGTGCCGTGGCCGGGCGCCACCGCGGCGGCCGGATCTCGCCGCGCGGCCTCGACCAGCCGGTGGGCGTAGTCCGGCGCGCTGTCGAACCGGGCGCGCACCGCTTCGGGTTGCTCGCCCAGGATCCGGATCAGACCGGCCTCGTCGAGCCCGTGCTCGGCCAGCCGCCGCGGGACCAGGTCGGGCCGCCTCGCGTGGACGGGCTCGTCCTGCCACATCTTCAGCCGGACCCGGCCGAGATCCTCGTCGACGGGGCCGGTCGGCACCGCGCCGGTCAGCCGCTCCCGCAGGGAGTGACCCAGAAACCATCCGGCGTCCCCCGGCTGCACCGGGGCAAGGCCGTCGTCCATCTGCTCCGCCTCACCGCGCGGCGTCGCCGCGCATCACGTGGTGGTGGCCGCCCGTGCCCGGGCGGGTCCTTCGGGAAGAGGGCCGGACGCCGCAGCCGGGCCCAGGTCGCCGCGCAACATCGAGGTGTACGCGGCGAGCAGCGCCGGGGTCGGCTCGACGCCCAACTCGATCGCCAGGCGGGTACGGAACGCGCCGTACACATCCATCGCCTCGCCCTGCCTGCCGGTCTGGTACAGGGCGGTCATCAGCATGATCGTCAGCCGTTCCCGCAGGGGATACTCCGTCTGCAACGCGATGAGCGCGGGGATCGCCCGGTGGCAGTCGCCCAGCCGCAGGTGCAGCTCCAGCCGGTGTTCCAGGCAGACGATGCGGCGTTCGAGCAGGTGCTGACGCCGACTCTCCGCGTACGGACCGGTCAGGCCCGCCAACGGTTCGCCCGCCCAGCTCCGCTCGGCCTCGGCCAGGAGCGCCACGGCCCCGGCGAGGTCGCCGGCCGTCTCGGCGGCAGCCGCCCGTTCCACCGCCTCGTCGAAGTCCGCGACGTCGGTCCGGGCCGAACCGAGGCGCAGCCGGTAGCCGATCCGGGAGCTGTCGATCGAGGGGCCGTCGTGGCCGACGCACGCCGCCTGGAGTGTGCGTCGCAGCCGATAGATGTACGGCGGAATCAGCTTCGTGCCGGTCGCCGGGGCCCGGCCGCCCCAGACTCCCTGCAGGATCGACGCCGGTGTGACCACGCGGTCCGCGTTGAACAGCAGGATCGCGAAGACCGCCTGTTGCCGGACGGGCCCGAGGTCGAGCCACTCGCTGCCCACCTCGGCGTGCAGCGGGCCCAGGGCGAGAAACCGTACCCGCGTCACGGCCTCGCACCGCCCGCACCAGGACTCGTCATCGAGGTCTCCTCCCTACCGGCGGCCGGGGAACCGCGCACAGGCGACGAGGCACGGCACGCCGCCGGAGTCGGCTCTGAAGCCGGCGGTGCCGCTTGGATCGAAGAAGATCATCGTGTCGGGGGGATGGTAGGGCGCTCGGCGTACAACCCGCGTACATCGCCCGTACGAACCGCGCGCAGCGGGAAGCCCTCGCTCACTGGGCAGCGAAAACGGTGCTGCCGGTGAGTCGTCACGATGACTCACCGGCAGCGGGCTGGGCCTACCGCGGGCTCACTCGGGCGGCGTGGCCCCGGACTGCTCGCTCACCAGGTACGCCGCGTACCAGTCGGGCCAGTTGTCGTCATGCTCGCCCGTACGTTTCTCGTGCTCGCCGTGCGCGGCGGCCGCGCGCCGCAGCGCGCTCGCCAGGTCGCTCGCGGAGCCGAACGACGTCAGGCCGCCCTCGACGCGCCCGGGAAGCCTGGTGGTGATCTCCTGCATGAGCCAGGTGTTGCCGTCCGGATCGCGCAGGGTGGCGCGCGAGACGTAGCTGCGCCGCTCGGGGTCCAGCCCGTCGACCGGGCCGTCCGGGGTGACGTGGAAGACGTCGCCGACCTCGACACCTGCGGAGACCAGGGCGTCGTGGGCCGCCTCGATGTCGGAGACGACCAGGTACGCCGAGGCCGAGCCGGGCGCCGCCGACGTGAGCCCCGCACCGAACTGCACCGAGCAGTCGGAGCCGTGTGGGGTGAGTTGGACGATGCCGGGCGGCGTCTGGTCGAGCCGCCACCCGAGGCGCTCGTAGAACGCCTTCGCCCGGTCGACATCCGACACCGGGATGACGATCACTTCAAGCTTCAGGTCCAGGCTCTCGACGGGCGAGGTCGTGCTCGCCTCGCCCTGGGCAACCTTCGGGCTCATCGCCGCCCCCTTCCTGATCAGCACGCTACTGGTTGCGCCCCTGCTCGACGCCGGCTTTCCGGCATCAGCCCGGCGTGGTCCTGGTGGCCCCGCGCAGCCCCAGCAGGGCGACCAGGGCGAGGAGGATGACGGCGACGGAGTACTCGTCCGCAGTCCGCGGCAGTCCGCCGGCGTAGACCACGAGGAAGCCGGCGATCACCGTGGGGAGACCGAAGCCGACGTAGCAGACGACGTAGAGCACGGACAGCACGCTGGCGCGTTGGTGCGCCTCGACAAGCGGCATGACCGTCTTGAGGCTGCCCTGGAAGCCGCTGCCGAAGCCGACGCCCCCGAGCGCGAGGCCGACGAAGAAGCCCGGGATGGACTGCGCCGTGACCGCCACCAACGTGACGATCATGCCGAGGATGAGCGCGACGATCCCGGTCAGGATCACGGTCCGCGCGGCGGTGTTGCGCTGGAGCAGAACGGCGACCGAGCCGAAGAGAGCGAAGACGAAGAGGACCAGACCGCCGACCACGATCGACGTGTTCATGAGGCTGCGGACCAGCGCCGGGCCGAGCGCGCCGAAGAACCCGGCGAGCGCCCAGACCGCGAAGAGCACCGGGATGACGACCAGGACCGGTTGGCGCACCGAGCGGGGCAGTGTGATGTCCGGCCGCAGGCTACGTCGGGCTCCGGCCATCGGCGTGACCGTCTCCGGCATCAGCGCGACCCCGACGGCCTGGATCAGCAGGATCACGAGCAGCACGACGTACACCAGTCGCGTCGGCGCGGGCAGGAACTGGATGAGCAGCGCCGAGAGCAGGGCCCCGCTTCCGGTTCCGATACCGGGTGCGATCGAGTTCGCGAGCGTGCCCCGGGCACGGTCGATGTCGAGCATGGCGGCGCCCACGGCGCCGGTGGCGGCGCCGGCGGCCAGCCCCTGCACGAGGCGGGCGATCAGCAGGGCGGGAACGCCGTTGGCGACAATGAAGACGACAAGCGCGAGCATCTGCACCGCGATCGCGACGGCCAGGACCGGCCGCCGACCGACGTGGTCGGACAACTTACCGAACGTGAGCAGCGATACCAGCACCGCGAGCGCGTAGACGGCGAAGACCACGGTGGTCGTGACCGGGGAGAAGTGCCAGCGTTCCTGGTACACACCGTAGAGCGGGGTCGGTGCCGCCGACGCGGCCAGGAACGAGACGAGGATCGACGCCAGCAGCACCAGGGAGACGGACGGTGAGAGTCGGGCCCGCCCCATCGGCATGTCGGTACTCCTCGGCTGCGTCGAAGGCGGTCAGCCTGGGCGTTCCGCCGGCCCCCGTGGCCACGGCGGCCTACCCGGTTGACGCCGGCACATGCCAGCTCAGCCGGGCGCCGCCGCTCGCGCCCCTACAGCTCCGGGTGGCCGAAGAGTCCCGGCAGTCCCCCGCTGTGCAGGAAGACGACCTTGTCGCCGCGCGGGAAGCTGCCGGCCAGCAGCCCGGCCATCGCCCGACCGGTGTACGTCGGATCCAGGAAGACGCCCTCCTCGCGCGCGGTCGTCTCCAGCGCCACCCGAGCGCCGTCGGTGAGCGTGCGGTACCCGGCACCCACCTGAGAACCGTCGATCCGCAGCGCGCCCGCCTCGACCTCGCCGTCGAGCAGCCCGGCGACTGTCGTACGAGGGTCCGGCAGGGCACCGACATCCACGCCGACCACCCGCTCGGCGCCCAACTCCCGCACCAGGCCGGCCATCGTGCCACCCGAGCCGAGCGCCACCACGACGTCGGTCCCGTCGAGGCCCGGCACCTGGGCCCGCAACTCCCGACCACAGTCCACGTAACCGTGGACCGACGCGGGTGAGGTGCCGCCGAAAGGGATGACGTAGGCCGATCGTCGCTCCGCCTCGGCCGCCACCACCTCGGCGAGCGGACGATCATCACTCCAGACGATCTCCGCGCCGGCGAGCCCGTCGAGCAGCAGGTTGCCACGCCGGCTCTCCGGACGCGAGCCGGCGAGCACCAGTACGCAGGAGAGGCCGAGCCGCGCGGCCGCGGCAGCGGTGAGCCGGGCGTGGTTGCTCTGTGGCGCACCCGAGGTGATCAGCGTCGTGGCGCCGGCGGCGATCGCCTGGGCGCAGGTGTATTCCAGCTTGCGGATCTTGTTGCCGCCTCCCCCGAGGCCGCCGAGGTCGTCGCGCTTGAACCAGAGCTCGGCCAGCCCCAGCCGGGCCGCGAGCCGGGGCGCGGCCTCCACGGGTGTCGGCCACGTGCCGAGGGAAACGGAAGTGATCACCCGTGCAGCTAATCACGCCGCTGCCCGGCACGTCAGGAGCCGGCGATCGCCTCACCCTCGGTGCCAACCACCGGCGGGATCGGAAAGTTTCGGTTGAAGATGTTGTCCGGATCGTAGGTGGCCTTGATGGCGCGCAGCCGGCTGAGGGTGGGCTCGGGCCAGGCATCGGACAGGCGAGCCGGGTCGGTGTCCGTCTCGAAGCTGAGATACAGGCCGTCGAGGTGCGGGTACAGCTCGGTCCACAGCTTGTCGAGGTGGACTCTACGGTCCGGCACGGTGGCGGCGAGCACGGAGAAGTTCTGCGTCCGGTGCGGGTAGGCGGTCGCGTCAGCGGCGACGTCGTTGACCGCCGCGCCGACGGACCGGAACTGCATGATCATCACGTCGCCGGAATCGATCATGGTGGCCGCGAGGTCGGCCGCCTCCGGCGTGAGGTGCGGCAACAGCCCGCTGCGGGTGTCGCTGAGCCCCTGCCCACGGTGCCGGTTACCGGGCGGCGCGACGATCGCGGAATAGGGCACGAGCTGCGCCTGCTGGTCGAGAATCGGTCCGATCTCCAGGAATGGGCTGAGGGCCGACTGCGCCGCCTCGATGTCCTCCCCGGCGTGGACGAGGGTGACCTGGGCCGTCGGCGGGTTGCCCCGGCGACCGGGAAAGAGGGACAGGAAACTGGTCAGGTCCCGTGGCGCCTCCTCGACGAGTCGGCCCCAGCGGCGCAGCAGTTGGGCGGTTTCGGTCGCGTCCACGGCGAGCTGGGCGTAGACGACGTTGTCGACCTCGTACGCCTCCATCTCGATCGCGGTGACGACGCCGAAGTTGCCGCCGGCGCCACGAACGGCCCAGAACAGGTCGGGATGATGCTCGTCGTCGACGCGGAGCAGGCGGCCATCCGCGGTCACGATCTCGGCGGCGACGACGTGGTCGATGGTCAGGCCGTGTTTGCGCGCCAGGTATCCGATGCCCGCGGTGGTGGCGAGGCCACCGACGCCCACGTCACCGTAGTCGCCCGAGCTCATGGCGAGGCCGTACGGGGCGAGCGCCTGGGCCACCTGCCCCCAACGGGCGCCCGACTCCAGCCGGATCCGGCGGGCTGCCCGGTCGAGCACCTCGACCCTGTTCAGCAGCGACATGTCGATGACGACTCCCCCGTCGTTCGTCGACCGGCCGCTGATGCCGTGCCCGCCGCTGCGGACGGACAGCGGCACGTCCTGCGTCCGCGCGTACGACACGGCGTCGCGCACCTCGGCGGCGGTCCGGGGACGGATCACCAGGGCCGGTGATCCGTGCCAGCTGTAGCTGTGTCGGACCCCCTCGTACTCCGGGTCGCCGGGCTCGACGGACCGGGCGGCCAACGACTCCGGTAGCGCGGCGTAGTCGAGGCCCGGGTGACGCTCGGCCAGGGCGGCGACGCCGCGGACCCGTTCCGGACCGGGCGCGCCCGCCGCGCGCTCCTTGGCGACCGCCTCGCGCAGCGCGGGGGCGATCTCCTGACCGAGGGTCTGGATCAGGTACGGGTCGTCGCGGCCGATCAGGAAGGTGCTGAACCCCTCGTCGAGGACCATCGGGAGGAGCTGCTCGACCCACTGCTCGGGAGGCCCCTGGAGGAAGCCACGACTGTCCGACGAAACGTCGACGGTGAACAGGTTGAGCAGCCGCCGGATCTCCCGGGGGTCGCGTCCCGCCGCGACGGCCGCCTCGTCGATCAGCCGGTTGGCGGTCACCCGGTCCGGTGACCGCAGGTATTCCAGCGTCGGCAGCCAGCCGTTCGCCTTCTGACCGGTCAACGCCAGCATCTTCGGCTGGTAGGCGCCGAGCCAGATGTCGATGTCGTGTGCCGGTTCGGGGCCGCGCCGCATGCCGGGGACCGGGTAGTACGTCCCGTCGTGGCGCAGCGGCCCGGATGCGGTGACATCCCAGACGCCGCGCACGATGTCGATCGCCTCGCGGAGCGCCTCGACGCCCAGCCCCGGCGTCAGCCGGCGAGCGCCCATGCCCTCGACCCCGTCCCAGAACGCGCCGGCGCCGAGGCCCAGCTCGAAGCGGCCGTGGGACAGCCGGTCCAGGCTCGCCGCCGCCCTGGCCAGCACGGCTGGCGGGCGCAGCGGGAGGCTGAGGACGTTGCCGGAGATCCGCAGCCGTCGGGTGCGGGCCGCGACCCAGCTCAGCAGGGTCCAGGTGTCGAGGAACTCGGGGTTGTACGGGTGGTCCTGGAAGGAGGTGAGGTCCAGTCCCGCCGATTCGGTCAGTTCGGCGAGCGCCACCACGTCGTCCGGCTTCTGCGCGCCGGGTGTCAGGAACGTACCAAAACGGATTTCGTGCCCATAATCCGGCATCTCTTCACATTCCCCGTGGTCATGTTGCCAGAATATGATCTGTTTTTCAGATCGTATGCCGGACAACGCACTTATCCACGGGCTCATTCCCCGCCCGGAGTCGGCGACCTCGCGGGCGTCCGAGAGGTGCCAGGCGTGTGTCAAAGCCCCTGGCGCGCCGCAGGCCGGCCAGGGGCTTTGACACACGCCCTACCGCTTGCGGCCCACCCCGCCGAAGGCGTCGATGTCGGCGGGCGTGTCGACCGCGTCGTCGGGTCGCCACTGCGGGCACGGCACGACGCCGGGCTCCACCAGCTCCAGGCCGTCGAAGAAGCCGGCGATCTGGTCCGGCGAGCGAAGCGTGTACGGGGCCGCCCCACTGTCGTTGTAGTCGTCCTGCGCCTGCTGCATCTCGGCGCTGATCAGGCTCGTGCCGTCGTTGAGCGAGAGGTAGCTGCCGCTGGGCAGCGACGCCAGCAACTGCCGCGTGATCGCGCGGGCCGCCTCGTAGTCGGGCACGTGGCCCAGCACTCCGCTGAGGATGAGGCCGATCGGTTGCCCGAAGTCGAGCGTCTTGCCGGCCTCGGCGACGACCGCGGCCGGGTCGTGCAGGTCGCCGTCGATATAGGCGGTCCTACCCTCGGCCGTGCCGACGAGCAACGCACGGGCGTGGGCCAACACCAGTGGATCGCTGTCCACGTAGACGATCCGCGCGGCCGGTGCGATCCGCTGCGCCACCTCGTGGGTGTTGTCGGCCGTCGGCAACCCCGTGCCGACGTCGAGGAACTGGCGGACGCCCGCCTCGCCGGCGAGGAACACGATCGAGCGGACCAGGAACTGCCGGGAGGCGCGGGCGACGTCGACGACGCCGGGGAAGACCTGCCGGTACTGGTCGCCGGCGTCGCGGTCGACCGCGAAGTTGTCCTTGCCGCCGAGCCAGTAGTTCCAGATCCGGGCCGAATGCGGCACCGACGTGTCGATCTTCTGCGCCGCTCCGGCCTCGGGCCGGTCGGTCGCCTGCGAGTCCATGGTCACGACGAACCCCTCTTCCGAATCGCGGGCGCGATGTCGTAGCGGGGACAGCCTCGTCGAGGACACGGTCGCCCCGCGACCGTGCCACCGTATATAAGGCAACGAATCGACGCCACCCCGAGGCGGGGCCACACGGGAGCCGGCCGGGCCCGCTGCCCGCCGGTCCGGGTCGGTCGCCGAAGCGCCGTGGGCCACGACCGGCATCCGCTGGTCGTGGCCCACAGTGCTGCGTCGTAGAACCGGCCGGACGTCGCGCCCTCGACTTCTCGTGACCGGCCCCGGGCCGGGTCCGCCGCCTTTGAAAAGGTCAGAAAGCCAACCTATGGGATGATGAACTTCTCCCATAGCCCGATAGTCGAGGCGCGGGCCTGCAGTGGCGAGTCGGTCTGACTGATTCTAGCGGTGACGAATTTCCCGTTTGCTCTGGACTGCAGGGCCGAGTAGCCGTCGGGAGTCTTCCACAGGTCGAACCTCTCCCAGTCACTCACCACCTTGGCACGCAATTGCAGCGGCGCGTCGGTCTGGCTGATCCGGACAGTGACATACTTGTCCTGCGCCTCGATAATCCAGGATTCGCCATCATCCGAGTAACGGGTGTAGAAGACTTCCCAGGTGCTCGCGATATCGGCGCGGGCCTGCAACGGCCCATCGGTCTGGCTCATTCTGGCGGTGACATAGCGGCCACTGGCCAACGACCAGATGTACGTCGGCCAGTTCGCCATCGGCGACGGCGGCGCAACGCGCTGCAGGCCAAGCTGCTCGGCCAGCGCGGCAGCGGATCCGGCGTCGGATCCGGCGGCCGCCTTCGCGGAGGCCGGCAGGGGCGCGGCGAGGAGCACGATCACCGCGAACAGCGAGGCGACGAACCGTGCCGAGACTCGTGGCACGAGCAGAGCATCCCGGATTATCGGAGGCTGTGGCCCGAACCTGATTGACGGAGGTTGACTGGTTGGGGTGCGTGCACCCATAACTCCTCCAGACATAGCTGTCACATTCCAGAACGAATCCACAATGCAGCGACCGAGGACGCACATCATGACCGAATGGAAGTCGGCTCGCCAGGTATGGCGAGCCATGGGTGAGAATTGCCTACCCGACGGCGAACGCCATCCCTTCCCCGTGTGCTCCGCCGCCCCGATGACAGATGCCAGCCATCTTCTCATTGACCATAGATCAACTCCATAGCTGAATTGAATGACAATAATGTGGTGGGAGCAGCCGCCGTCGACCGCCTCGGACGGCCGCACCCGTCGCCGGTCGACATCGGACGGAGGTCAGGCCGTACGGTGGGGTGATGGCCCGGCGTGACGGGGGGAGGCCAGCGATGCGATATCACCTGCTCGGGTCGGTCGAGGTGTGCTCTCCCGCCGGGCAACGGCTGGCGCTCGGCACGCCGATGCAGGTGCGCCTGCTGGCCGTCCTGCTGTCGCAGCCGGGTAGCGCGTGGTCCATCGACCAACTCGTCGACGAGCTGTGGCAGGGCCGCCCGCCGAAGACGGCAGCCGGCAACGTGAAGACCTACGTCTGGGCGTTACGCCGAGCGTTGCGGTCCCCGGGCGCACCGGACCCCGCCATCGAAGCCGGGGCCACCGGTTACCGTCTCGTCCTCGACAAACAGACGTTGGACAGCGTCGCCTTCGACGACCTGGCCCAGCGCGGCTATCACGCGTTGCGACAGGACCGCTGCGCGGATGCCCTGCGGGCGTTCGAGTCGGCGCTGGCGCTGTGGCGGGGCGAACCGTTCGCGGGCCTCCCCGGCGCGGGCGTGTTGCTCTCCGTCCGGACCCGGCTCGAGGAGCAGCGGTCGAGTCTGCTGGAGGAGGTCGCGGACCTCCACCTGCGCGCCGGCCGGCACAACGAGCTGATCGAGCCGCTCCGCACACAGATCGACGGGGATCCGCTGCGCGAGCGCCCCTGGGGGCAGCTCATGGTGGCCCTGGCCCGGGCCGGACGGCGGGCGGACGCGCTGACGACGTACCGGCGGTTACGCCGACTCCTGGCCGATGAGGTGGGAGTCGAGCCCGGCGCCGATCTGCAACGGCTGCACACGAGCATCCTGCGGGCCGACCGGGAGGTGTCCACCTCCGGGGCGCGGCCGCCGGAGAGACAGCCGCCACGGATCGTTCCCCGGCAGTTGCCCGCCCCGCCGACGTTGTTCACCGGTCGGACCCGCGAGCTGGCCCGACTCACGACGCTGTTGCTCGACGACGCCGACCCGGCCGGCACCGTCGTCGTCACCGGCACCGGCGGGGTCGGAAAGACCTGGCTGGCGCTGCGCTGGGCACACGACAGCCTGCACCACTATCCGGACGGCCAACTCCACGTCGACCTGGGCGGTTTCGGCACGGCGACACGGGAGGCCGCACCGTCGGCCGTGGTCGTCCGGTCGCTGCTGCCGGCCCTGGGCGTCAAACCCCTGGAGATACCCGCCGAACCGGCGGCCCAGTTCGCCCTGTACCGGAGCCTGACCGCGGAGCGACGGCTGCTCGTGCTGCTCGACAACGCGCGCGACGCCGAACAGGTCCGGCCGCTGCTTCCCGGGTCCCGCCGATGCGGCGTGATCGTGACTAGTCGCCACACGCTGCCCGGCCTGGTCGCCGCCGAGGGCGCCCACACCGTCGCACTGGACCTGCCCAGCACCTCCGAAGCACGCCAGTTGCTCGTGCGTCGGCTGGGTGCGCGGGCCGCCGCCCAGCCGGCCGCGGTGGACGAGCTGGTCAGCCGTACCGCGCGGTTACCCCTCGCACTGTCCATCGTGGCGGCGCGGGCCGCCGCCCGACCCACGTTCCCACTCCAGGCCATCGCGGATGATCTGGCCGCGCCCAGGGGCGGGCTCACGGCCCTGGCCACCGACGACGCCGCCACCGACCTGCGTACGGTGCTCTCCTGGTCGTACCGCCTGCTCGGTCCGGACGCGGCCCGACTGTTCCGGCAGATCAGCCTGCACCCCACGGCCGACCTCGGCGCGGCTGCGGCGGCCAGCCTCGCGGGGGCGCCACCGCACCGGATCCGGCCCGCGCTCGACGAGTTGACCCGGGCGAACCTGCTCTCCGAGCAGTCCCCCGGCCGCTTCCGCTGTCACGATCTGCTCCGGGCCTACGGGGAGGAACTGACCGACACCCACGACTCCGCGGCCGGCCGCAGAGCTGCCCGCAAGCGCGTGTTCGACCACTACCTGCGAGCCGTCCGTGCCGCCGCGAGCCTTGTCGACGCCAGCTACCAGCCGACCGATCCGCTGCCCGCCGACGCGGCACCGCAGGCGTTCGCCGACCACCGGTCGGCGCTGGCCTGGTTCACCGTCGAGCAGGAGGTGTTGCTGGCCGCCGTCGACGAAGCGGTCGCCCACCGCTTCGACGCCCACGCCGGGCAGCTCGCCCAGGCCCTCACCCCCCTGCTCAGCCGGTTGTCGCGGTGGCACGACCTGAGCACCGTACAGACGGCCGCGGTCGCCGTCGCCCGACGCCGGGACGAGCCGCGCGCCGAGGCGGTGGCGTACCGGGACCTCGCGCTGGCACAGCTCCAGCTCCGCCGGTACGCTGCCGCCCGCAGCCACCTGCGCAGCGCGATGGCACGGTACGACACGATCGGTGACCGGCCCGGGCAGGCGAGCATCCACCTGCACCTCGCCTGGGTGTACGACATCGAGGGCAGCCCGCGCGAATCGCTGCCGCACGCCGAGGCGGCACTGGAACTGTCCAGCGGTAGCGACGACACACACGGCACGGCCGCCGCGCTCAACGCGATCGGGTGGGGCCACGCCCGGCTGGACGAGCACGTCCGCGCCATCGCCTACTGTGAGCAGGCGCTGGCACTCCATGCCGAGGCGCAGAACCGGGTGGGCGAGGCCCACACCTGGGACAGTCTCGGCTTCGCGCATCAGGGTCTCGGGGCACACCCGACGGCGGCGGCCTGCTATCGACGCGCCCTCGCGCTGTATTCCGACGCTCAGGACCAGTGCGGACGGGCCGAGACACTCGTGCGGCTCGGCGACAGCCACCGGGCGGTGGGCGACCACGACACGTCGGTAGACCTCTGGGGACAGGCGCTGGCGATCTTCGACCGGCTCGGTCACCCGGGGGCCGAGGAGCTGTCCGAGCGGTTGGCGACCGCGCGCTGAGCGTCCCCCGTGGGCCGCATCCGCACCGGCATGGATCCGGCATGGACCGGTCGTCGGCAGGCTGGACGAATGCTGACCATGAAGAGACCAATTCTTCGGCGACGCGGCGGGGTCCACCGTCGACGCCCACCACTTGTCCGTCGCCTTCCGGCCGCCGTCGCGGTCCTCGTCGCCCTGTCGCTGAACGCCCCACCGGCGTTCGCGGTCGCCACGCCCGCGTCGCCAGGCGGCACCGGCCCGACCACCGGTTCGGTCGTCGCCAGCAGCACCAGCGGATGGAATGGCCGCATCGACTGGCAGGCGTGCGCGGACCCCGCCGACGATCCAGGTACGCGATGCGGCACCCTGCGCCTGCCTGTCGACTGGGCCCGGCCGGGAGGGGAGACCTTCGAGCTGGCCCTGGCCCGCCGTCCCGCCGCCGACCCGGCCGCCCGCATCGGCGCCCTGGTCTTCAACCCCGGTGGCCCCGGCCTGTCCGGGGTGGACGTGGCGCTGACGGCTGCCAGCCAGCTCGGGCCGGACGTGCTGCGCCGCTTCGACATCATCGGCTTCGACCCCAGGGGTACGGTCCGTAGCGCGCCGGTGCGCTGCTCGTCGGCGTTGCTGGCCCGGCACCCCTCCCTGACGCCCGCCACCGCGGTGGAGTTCGAGCGACTCCGCGCCTACAACCGCCAGTTGCGCGAGGACTGCCGCGCGCAGAGTGGCCCACTGTTCGACCACCTCGACAGCGTGAGCGTCGCGCGTGACACCGACGCCATCCGGGCGGCACTCGGTGAGCGCCAGCTCAGCTTCTACCAGTGGTCCTACGGCACCCTGATCGGGCAGGCCTACGCCGAGCTGTTTCCCGACCGCGTCCGCGCACTGGCCATGGACAGCGTGATGGACCACAGCCAGGGGGTCCGGGAGTACTTCCGCGGCGGGGCGGCCAGTAACGAGGCCCTGTTCCACGAGTTCGTGAGCTGGTGCGAGCGGACCCCGAGCTGCGCGCTGCACGGCCGCGACGTGCCGGCGCTGTACGACCGACTGATGCGCCGCGCCGACGCCGGCACGCTTGTCGACGCGGGCACCGGCGACACGCTCACCTGGTTCGAACTCGGGTTCGCGACGTTCGTCAACTTCTTCGACGCGACCTGGGCCGACCTCGCGACCATGCTTCTCGCGTTGGAGCGGGGCGAGCCCGCCTCACTCGCGTCCCCGATGGTGCCGGCCGAGGGCGAGAGCCTGACCGAGTACGCGCTACCCGCGTTCTGCCAGGACTGGTCTCTGCCCGTCAACGGGTTCGCCGAGTGGAACCGGTATCTCGGGCTGTCCCGTGCCGAGGCGCCGCACCTGCGGGCCTCCCCGGTGGCCGTCCGCTTCGCCGCGATCTGCCTGGGCTGGACGGCGGTCAACCCGCAACATCCGCTGCGGGTGCGGACGAGCACCCCGGTGCTGCTGCTCAACGGGCGCTACGATCCGGCCACCCCGTACGACGGGGCGCAGCGCGTGGCGCGCCAACTCGGCACGCACGGCCGCCTCCTCACCTACGAGGGGTCGGGCCACGCCAGCTACCCACGCACGGAGTGCACCCGCAGGAGCGTCGACAGGTACCTTGTCGACCGAGTCCTGCCGCCGGTCGGCGCGAGCTGTCCGGCCGCCCCGGCCTGACGCGTCGGGTCGTCCGGGCGAGCGTCGCCGACGACGTGACACCAGGGTCGGCGTCGAGGCTGCGGGCCTCGGCGCCGACCCGGTGTTCGCGGGGCGGGTCGTCTACGCGGGCCTCAGGCGCAGCGCCACACCAGCGGCCGGTGCTCCTCGTTCTCGTAGACGGAGCCGACCACGGTCCGGCCGTCGTCGCTGATCCCGACGGCCGAGTACGTGCCCGCCTCGGTCGAGGAGACCTCGGGCCGTCCCGGCAACCGGAGCGACGTGCCGTCCGCCGCCACGATCACCGGCGCGCCGTCGTCGACAAGCAGGTCGCCGTTGCCGGCGATCCCGCTCGCCGACGGGTACGGCAGCAGGCTCGCGGCCCCGGTCGTGAGGTTCCACCGCACCGGCAGCATCTGCACGCTCCCGCCCTGCTTGGCGCCGGGGACCATGCCGATCGCCCAGTTGCCGTGTGCGGAGTCGACCGAGGCGTGCGGGGAGCCGTCCGGCAGCGCCAACGCGGCCCCGGCGCCCTGCGGCGTCCACCGGTAGGGCACGTCGTCCATCGTGCCGACGACGGTGCCGTTCTCGGTGATCCCGGTCGCCGTGGATCCCGGCCGGCCGAGGAACCGGTACTGCTTCGGGCGGTTCACGGACCACAGCACGGCACGGTGCGAGTCGTTGGCTCCCCGGGCGGTGCCGACGATGTCACCCCGGCCGTTCACCGCGTGCACCAGGACCGCGTCGTAGCCGGGCGGGGTGGTCAGGAAACTCAGCGTCCCTCCCCGGTAGACCCAGCCGGTGCCGTCGCCGTTGGTGCCGACCACGTACCCGTCGGCGTTGACCTCGCCAGCGTGCTCGGCGGCGGCCGGCAGGACCTCGGCCCGGCCGTCGGTCCACAGCACGACCCGCCCGTCCTCGTTACCCGTGCCGATGTCACCGACGATGTGCCGCCCGGTGGGGTCGACGCCTGTCGCCACCGCCACCGGACCCCTTGTCGGCCGCGGCAGCACGGACGCCGCACAGGTGAGCGACCTGGCCGGCGCGGTCGACACGGACACGGTCGGGGACACCGCGAGGGCCGGTGGGACCGGAGCGGGTTCGCCGGCGACCCCGCCGAACTGGACGGCGCCCACGGCGCCGAGCCCGGCCAGCACCGTCACCGTGGCGAAGGCGCCGGCCCGGCGGCGCTGTCGGCGACGCCGGCCGTCGCGGATCGCGCGGTCCAGGTCGACGCGCGGCTCGGGGACCGGCGCCGATCGCAGCAGCGCGGCGATGCGCTCGTCGTCCACCGTGGTCATCTCGAATTCCCTCCGGCCATCTCGGTGACGTCGAGCACCTGGCGGATCGCCGCGAGCGCCCGAGCCGTCTGCGACTTCACGTTGCCTTCGGAGCAGCCCATCGCGGCGGCCGTGTCGGCAAGCGACAGGTCGCACAGGAACCGCAGGACCAGCACGGTGCGCTGGCCGCGGGGCAGGTGGGCGAGCGCGGCGACCAGGCTGTCCCGCTCGGCCACCTCGTCGTGCGGCAGGACCGGGCGGTCCGGCTCGGGCGTCGACCCCAGCAACCGGACCTTCGACCAGCTCAACCGCTTCTCGTCGACGAGCTTGTGGACGAGCATCCGGTGCACGTACGCGTCGACGTTGTCGGCTCGGCTGACCCTGCGCCAGTGCACGTACAACGCCGTGATCGTCTGCTGCACCACGTCGTCGGCCAGATGGGCGTCGCCGCACATCAGGAACGCGGTCCGATGCAGGCTCGGCAGTCGCGCGGACACGTACTCCACGAACTCCCGCTCGGCATCAATCAATTGAGGCTCCCTCCTCCGCAAGCTCGACGGGTCCGGACGACCGCCGGGTTGCGTCCGGGCCGAGGTTCGGCGAAATGCCAGGTCAGCGCCGGTGACCGTAGCAGCGCGTGCGGCCATCGGCGTTCGGCGCGGCTCCCTCCGGCGAGGGAGCACCCTCCCCTGTCAGCGGGGTTCTCTCCCGCCGCGGCAGCGGCAGGATCGGACGCATGGCGACATCGATCGCCCGCAGGGCGGGCCACGGCCTGACGTACGCGGTGCTCGGCTGGGCTGTGGCATACGGGGGCGTGCGTCTGGCCTGGGCCGTCGGCGGGAGCCCGGAGTTCCGGCAGTTCGGATCGGACCTGCTGGTGTTCACCGGTTGGTGGTCGGTGGCGTTGTGTCTGGCCGCCGCCGTCGTGGCGGTCGCGCTGGATTGGGTGCCGACGTGGCGGCCGGTGCTCGCGGGAGCCGCCTGGGCGGTCACCGGGGCGCTTGTCGCGGCCGCCGCGATCCTGCTGCCGGAGCTTGTGGGTTTCCTGCTGTTCACGGTCGGCCCGTACTTCGACCCGACGGCGTTCGTCAGCCGGCTGGGTTGTGTGACCGGAGCGGCCCTGCTCGGCCTGGCCACCGCCCGCTATCAGCGGCGCACCAGGGGCGACTGCCCGCAGTGCTGCCGGACTGTCCGGCCCGGTCACCGACGCGCGGTGCCCGCGCGGTGGGCACGCTGGGCCGCGTACGCGGCGGTGGCCGGTCTCGGAACGCGCTTCGCGGCACAGGGCATGGTGGGCGGCCTCGCCCAGAACGCCGCCGTGATCGGGCTGGAGGTCGGCCTGTTGCTGGCGGGAGGGCTGTTGCCGCTGGCGCTCGTGCACCGCTGGGGTGAGGTCTGGCCGGGGTGGGTGCCGCTGCTCGCCGGCCGCCCGATCCCCCGTCTGCTGCTGCTGGTGCCCGGCTTCGGGCTCGGGGTGGGCATCGTGGCGTACTTCGGCATGGGGCTTGTGCAGTTGGTGTCCGGCTCGGCCAGCGAGTTCTCCGACGCGTTCCTCTGGGTGGCGATGTCGGCGTACTGGGTCCTGGGGCTCGGTCTCGTCGTGGCGTCAGGCGACTATCACAGGCGTACCCGCCGGGATTGTGCGGCCTGCGGACGGTGACGGGAGCCCCGGCCGCGCGCCGGGGCTCCCGTTTCGCCTCGAGCGGTCAGTGCGAGTGGCGGGGTACGGCGCTGCCGCTGCCACCGACCAGAAAGTCGAGGTCCGCGCCCTGGTCGGCCTGGAGAACGTGTTCGCTGTAGAGCCGCGACCAACCCCGGTCGGCCGTGCGCGGTGGCGGCTGCCAGGCGGCGCGGCGTTGGGTGAGTGTCGCGTCGTCGACCAGGAGGTCCAGTCGCCGCGTCGGGACGTCGACGCGGACCAGGTCGCCGGTGCGCACCAGCGCGAGCGGGCCACCCACGGCGGCCTCCGGTGCCACGTGCAGGACGCAGGTGCCGTACCCGGTGCCGCTCATCCGGGCGTCGGAGATCCGCACCATGTCGGTGATGCCGGCGGCGAGCAGCCGTCGTGGCATCGGCACGTTGCCCACCTCCGGGAAACCGGGATAGCCGCGTGGTCCGGCGTTGCGGACCACGATCACGGTGTCCGGGGTGACGTCGAGGTCGGGATCGTCGGCGGCGACGACGTAGTCCTCGATCCGGTCGAAGACGAGCGCCGGCCCGGTGTGTTGGAGAAGGTGCGCGGAGGCAGCGGAGACCTTCAGCACCGCCCCGGACGGCGCGAGTGACCCGCGGAGCACCACGGTGCCCGAGCCGGCGGGTTGGAACGGCTCCGCCAGGGTGCCGATGACCTGCCGGTTCCAACACCGCACGCCGCTGATGTTGTCGGCGACGCTCTTGCCGCTGACGGTGACGTGGTCCATGTTGAGCAGGGCGGCGATCTCGTTCATCACCGCCGGAACGCCGCCCGCGTAGGCGAAGTCCTCCATCAGGTACGCCCCGGACGGCATCAGGTTGACAAGCATGGGCACGTCGGCGGTGAGGGTGTCGAAGTCCTCCAGGGTCAGCGGGACGCCGAGGCGTCCGGCGATCGCCAGCAGGTGGACGACGGCGTTCGTGGAACCGCCGATCGCGGCGTTCACCCGAATCGCGTTCTCGAACGCCTCCCGGGTCAGCACCGTGGACAGTCGTTGGTCCTGCGCGACCATGTCGACGATCCGGCGGCCGGCGGCCTGGGCGAGCGCGTACCTGCGCGAGTCGACCGCCGGCACGGCCGCCGCTCCCGGCAGTTGCACGCCGAGCGCCTCGGTCACGCAGGCCATCGTGGAGGCGGTGCCCATGGTCATGCAGTGGCCCCGGCTGCGGGACATGCCGACCTCGGCCTCCGCGCAGTCGGCCGCGGTCATCCGGCCGGCGCGCTGCTCCTCGGTGAAGCGCCAGACGACGGTGCCCGAGCCGATGTCCTGGCCCCGGAACTTGCCGTTCAGCATCGGACCACCGGTGATCATCAGGGTGGGCAGGTCGACGCTCGCCGCGCCCATCAGCAGGCCGGGGGTGGTCTTGTCGCAGCCGGAGAGCAGCACCACCCCGTCGAGGGGGTTGGCACGGACCGACTCCTCCAACTCCATGGCCAGCAGGTTGCGGTAGAGCATTGTCGTGGGCCGCATCAGGGGCTCGCCCAGGCTCATGGCGGGGAACTCCAACGGCAGGCCGCCGCTCTCCCACACGCCCCGCTTCACCGATTCGGCCAGGTCGCGCAGGTGGGCGTTGCAGGGGGTCAGCTCCGACCAGGTGGTGGCGATGCCGATCACCGGGCGACCGTCGAAGACGTCGTCCGCGAAACCCTGGTTGCGCATCCAGGAGCGATGGATGAACCCGTTGCGGCCCTCCGCACCGAACCACTGCCCGCTGCGCAGCGGACGATCCGTCGTCGACATCAGCTCACCTTCCTGTCATTCGTGCGGCCGCGTGGGGTGCGCGGCGATCGAGGGGTGGCACCTACCGGAGGCCGCCGACGGACAGGCCGCCGCGCCAGTGCCGTTGCAGGCTGAAGAACGCGATGATCAGTGGGATCACCGAAACCAGCGAGCCCAGGATGATGAGGCTCCACAGCGAGGTGCCTCCCGAGTTGTTGGCGGAGGCGATGCCCTGCCAGAGGCCCAGGCCGACGGTCACCGGGAACAGCCGGTTGTCGGAGAGCATGGCCAGTGGCAGGAAGTAGTTGTTCCAGGACGCCACGGCCGACAGCAGGAGCACGGTGACCACCGCGGGGCGCATCAGCGGGAGGGCGATCTGGACGAAGGTCCGCACCTCCCCCGCGCCGTCGACACGTGCCGCGTCCAGCAGCTCGTCGGGCACGGCGTCGCGCGCGTACACGTGCATCAGGTAGACCCCGAACGGATTGAGCAGCGACGGGAGGATCACCGCCCAGACCGTGTTGGTCAGGCCGAGCCGGGAGAACATGATGAAGGTCGGGATGACCAGGGCGGTCGCGGGCACCATCAACGCGCCGAGCACGACGGCGAAGCTGAAGCGCCGGGCAGCGAAACGGTACTTGGCGAAGCCGTAGCCGGCCATCACCGACAGGACCGTGGCGCCGATTCCGCCGGCGATCGCGTACAACGTGGAGTTGAGGATCCACCGCAGGTAGATGCCACCGTCGTAGGTGAAGAGCTGCCGGAGGTTGCCGAGGTAGTCGACCTGGTCGGAGAACCACAGGGTGTTGCCGCCGCCGAACAGCCCCGGCGCGTCCTTGGAGCTGTTGACGATGACCCACCAGAACGGTACGAGGAAATAGATCACCATGAAGCCGAGAAGGATCTGCAGCGGCAGATAGCGTTGCGGTCGGCGGGGGCCGGCGCTGTCGCTTGTGCGGTTGGCCATCAGAGGAAGCTCCTCCGCTTGCGGGTGAAGAACAGGAACGCGTACACGCAGATGAACACGATGCCGCCGAGGGCGAACGAGATCGCCGATCCGTAGTTGAAGTTGGCGAGCGCGAATGCCTGCTGGTACGCGTACATGTTGGGGGTGAAGTCCGTCCCGATCGTGCCGGCGGCGAGGTACCGGAGGATCTGTGGTTCGTTGAAGAACTGCAGGGTGCCGATGAGCGCGAAGACCAGGATGAGGATCAGCGCGGGCGCGATCAGTGGGATCTTGATCCGCAGCGCGACCTGCCATCGCCCGGCGCCGTCCATCCGGGCGGCCTCGTAGAGCGTCGGGTCGACGCCCTGCAACGCCGCGTACAGGATGATCATGTAGTAGCCGACCCACTGCCAGGTGACGACGTTGAGCAGGCCGTAGAAGATCAGGTTGCTGCCCAGGAAGTCGGGTGCGGTCGCCCCGAACAGCCCGAAGATGTCGGTGAGCGGGCCGAAGCCCTTGCTGTAGAGGAACCCCCACATCACCGCGCCGATCACCGTGGGGATCGCGTACGGGAGGAAGATCATGAGGCGGGAGAAGCGCGCGAACAGGGAGGTCACCGAGTCCAGGATGAGCGCCATCGCCAGCGCGATGACGATCTGCACCGGGATGGCGACGAGTGCGAAGCGGATGACGAACCACGCCCCGGACAGGAAGCTCGGGTCGGTGAACGCCTTCACGTAGTTGTCGAAGAGGACGAAGCTGGTGCCGCCGATCAGCTTCTTCTGGAAGAGGCTGAGGTAGAGCGCGTATCCCAGCGGCGCGATGAGGAATGCCAGGAAGACGATCGCGAACGGCCCGACGAAGAGCCATCCCATCAGGTGTTCGCGGAGGTGCACCTTGCCACGGGTCTTGCGCTTCTCGGTGCGGGTACGCGGTGTGCGCTGCTCGGTCAGGAGTGTCATCTGTGGTCTCCGGGACGTGGACGCTGCGGGGGTCGCGGGTGGGCCGGCCGTCGAGCGGCGGCACGGCCCACCCATCCGGTCACTGAACGGTGAAGCCCTGCTCCTTGGCGTACTTCGCCACGTCCTCCTGGAGCCTGTCGGCGGCCTGCGAGCCGGTGACGGAGCCCTTGATGATCTCGCTGATCTGCTTGGTCATGGCGTCGAGGTAGTACTGACCGAAGGGTGCGTAGGCCACGCCCTTGTAGGCCTCGGCGGCGGGAAGGTAGACCTCCTTGTTCGCCTGCTGGCCGTCGAAGAACGCCACCTTCAGGTCGACGAACGCGGGATCCTTGAGCGCCGTGAGGTTCAGCGGGAAGATGATCTGGTTGGTCCAGCCGTCGGTGAGCGACTCCTTGTCGGCGTAAAGCCCGTAGGCGACCTTCGCCGCCAACTCCGGCTTCTTCGCCTGCTTGGTCACCGAGAAGGCCGACCCGCCCCAGTTGACCTGCACCGGGTTGTTCGCGTCCCACTGCGGCAGCGGCGCCACCGCGAACTTGCCGGTGTCCTGACCCTTGCCGACGCCCGCGCCGGTGAGATAGCCCGGCGCCCACGCCGCCGAGATGTACGTCGCGTAGTTGCCGTTGATCACGCCGGAGATGTACTCCGGGACGAACTGGTCCTGCGTCCCGACCAGGCCCTTCTTGGCGAGGCCACCCCAGTAGTCCAGCACGTCCTTGGACGCCTGGTCGTTGAGCTTCACGCCGATCGACTTCGGCTGCGCCGGATCGAAGGTGAAGGGCGCGGCGCCCTTCTGGATCTGCAGCGCCATCAGGACCGCCGGGACGTTCGCGCCGAGGTCACCGAACAGTGGGCCACCGGCGTCCTTCACCTTCTGCGCGGCCTGCTCGTACTCGGCCCAGGTCTTCGGTGGGGTGATCTTGTACTTGTCGAAGATGTCCTTCCGGTAGATCATGCCCATCGGGCCACCGTCGACCGGGACGCCGTAGACCGCGTCGCCTACCGACACGTCCTTCCAGGCGCCCTCGCCGTAGTTGGCCTTGACCGCGTCGAAGCCGTACTTCTTGATGTCGACGAGCGCGCCCTGGATCTGGAAGGTCGGGATCCGGTCCGCCTCGACCATGATCACGTCGGGCGCGCCGGTGCCCGCCGAGACGGCCGTCTGGAACTTGTCGTACTCGTCGCCGCCCTGCCCGACGTTCGTCCAGCAGACCTGCACGTCGTCGTGCTGCTTGTTGAAGTTGTCGACGACGAGCTGGGTGTTGGGGTACCAACCCCACATCGTCACCACCGGCACGTCCTTCTTGGTGATGGTGTTCGTGCAGTTGCTCGCGTCGCTTCCCCCCTCGTCGGAGGAACAGCCGACGAGCCCGGCCCCGGCCGCGAGCATGGTTACCGTGGCGAGTATTCGTTTCGTCTTCAAAGACGTTCTTCCCTTCGGCGATGGCGGTGCGACAGTTACCTGCTCGGCGGGCGTCACCGGGGCAGGAGGCCCTCCCCCGGTGACGCCGCCGAAGACGTGCTCCTAGCGCTTGAACAGCCGCGGCGCCAGGTCGATGAGGTTCTTCTGCCACACGTCCCAGCCGTGCGGCCCGGGGGTCACCCCGTCGAACTCGTAGCGGATACCGAGGTTGTCGAGCGTGGTCAGGGACGCCATGAAGCTCGGGTAGACGAAGTCGGTCTGGTCGCCGACGTACAGGCGCAGCATCGTCGTGCCGCTGTTGATCGCCTCGACGTCGACGCCGGTGCCGCTGCCGAACCCGGCCGAGAGCGCCGCGACGTAGGCGAACTCGCCCGGGTAGGCCCGCAGCACGCCCAGCGCCTGCCCACCGCCCATCGACAACCCGGCGATGGCCTGCTGGGACGACTCGCTGGAGATGTGGTAGCGGGCGCGGGCCGTCGGCACGATGTTCTCCAACAACTCCCTGTTGAAGTTGGACGAGTTGCCGTTGCCCATCACGACGACCATGGGCGTCAGGTCACCGTCGAGGAACTGGTGGTCGAGGATCTGCTTGGCGCGCCCCATCTCGACCCAGTCGGTGTAGTTCTGACCGCCGCCGTGCTGGAGGTAGAGAACGGGGTACGGCTCGGCCCGACCCGGGTCGTACCCGGGTGGTGTCCACACCAGAGCCGTGCGATCCTGGCCGGCCACCGTGCTGGGATAGGTCATGCTCTCGACGGTCCCGCCCCGCCCGGCGGGCACGTCCGTCAGCAGACGGGCGCCCGGCCCGGGGACGAGGAAGGTGCTCCACGTCGGTTCCGTGGTCACAGTGGTCGGGTTCGAGGTGTCCTTGACCGCGACCCGGTCCACGATCAGCCGGTAGTAGTAGAGCCAGGGCTTCAGGGGGCCCACCGTCGCCCGCCACCGGTCACCGTCGCGGGTCAGCGGCACGCGCAGCCAACTGCCGCCCGGCGCGATGTTCGCCCACACCGTGACGTGCTGGGCGTCGGTGAAGTCCGGGCCCGTCTCGAACGTGACGAACCCGTCCTTGGTGACGAAGGGCGTCGGGGTGGTGCCGGCCGGCGGCGGAGCGAACTCCCCCCTCAGCGGCCGGTGACCGGGGCGCGGACCGTGGTCCGACACGTGCTGGAACAACCGCGGCACGAAGTCGACGAGATCGTCCTGCCAGGTCGTCCAGTTCGCGCCGCCGTCCGGGTCGACCCCGTCGAACTCGAACCTGACGTCGGCTCGGTCCAACGCCCTCAGCAGTCGATAAGTGGTGTTGTACGCGGGATCTGTCACGTTCCCCGTGTATAGGCGCAGCACCTTCACGGTGCGGTTGACAGTCGTGGCGTCCTTGCGGTCGATCCGGGGGACCGTCCGGCCCGAGAACCAGCCGACGTGGCCGAACTGACCGGGCCTGGCCAGCGCGGCCTCGAGCGCTGTCGTCGCGCCGTCGGACACTCCCGCGATCGCCTGGTGCGCCGGATCGCGGAGGATCCGGTAGCTGTCGGCGACCGCCTCCCGGAGGTCCCTCAACTCCCTGCCGTCCGCGCCGTTGGCATCGTTGATCACGACCACCATCGGCTTGATGACGCCCTCGGCCGAGAGGTTGTCGAGGATCTGCCTGGTGCGGCCGAGGTCGAGCCAGTCGGTGGCGGTCGCGCCGTCGCCCGACTGGAGGTAGAGCACCGGGTAACCCTTCGGACCCTTGGCCGCGTACCCCGGTGGTGTCCACACCAGGGCCGACCGCTGCCCGCTCCTGGTCCGGTAGCTGAGAGTCTCGACTGTGCCGCCGGTGCCCGGCGGAGCGTCGGCCAGCCACCGCGCCGAGTCACCCGGAACGAGGAAGGTGCTCAGGAGCGGATCGGACGCCACCGTTGTGCTGTTCGTCGGGTCCTTGAGGCTCAAGGTGTCGTCGGCGGTGAGCTGGTACTGGTAGAGCCCTGGCTTGAGCGGGCCGAGGATGCCCGACCAGACGTCGCCGCGCCGGGTCAGCCCGAACTCCGCCCAGGCCGCGGAGGGGCCGAGGTTGCCTTCGACGACGACCTGCGACACCGAGCCCAGGCGCTCCTGGACGTACGCGGCCGGGACGGTGAACGAGGCGTAGCGGTCCGGGGATACCTGCAGCCACGGTGTTTCCGCCGCCGCCGCGGGTTGCGGCACGATCAGGACGGCCGCGGCCGCCAGGACCCCGGCGGTGAGGACCGCCGAGAGCCGACGCACGCCCGATCGGCGTGAACGCCAGTGGTACGTTGCGGTTGTCACGCTCCACTCCTTTCCTGCGCCGGCAGCGGATGCGACCCGCCGGCCGGCTCAACTCATCGGCGGATCTCGCCGTCGGTCTGCGCGCACACCTCCTTCGCGGTCCGGCCACCACCGCACCCGAACGGATCGCCCGGCGCGGCGGGCGTACGTCACGCTCATGCCGCGTCTCGTGGTGGCGCGCTCGAGCCGCGGACGACGAGGTTGATCGGCAGCACGACCTGGCGTGGGCCCTCCCACTCGCCGGTCACCAGTGACTTCAACATGCGCGCGGCCTCGTAGCCGAGCTGGTACATCGACTGGTCCACGGTGGTCAGGCCCGGCTCGGTCAGCGCCGACTCCGGGATGTTGTCGAACCCGACGACGGACAGGTCCCCGGGGACCGAGAACCCCAACTCCGCGGCGACCTCCAGCACCTTGAGGGCCATCCCGTCGCTCGCCGCGAAGATCGCCGTCGGCGGGTCCGCCCGCTGCAACAAGGCGCGCGCCAACGGGGTCGCCGACTCGGGGTTGAAATCCCCTTCGCCGATGAGCGTCGGATCGACCGGGATGCCGGCGTCGGTGAGCGCCGCCCGGTAGCCCTCCTCCCGCGACCACGCCGCTGCCAGGCTGGAGCGGCCGGCGATGAACCCGATCCGCCGGTGACCCAGGCCCAGCAGGTGCTCGACCGCAGTGGTGGCGCCCGCGAGGTTGTCGGCCGTCACCGAGGGCGCCGTCGAGCCGCGCACCGGGTCGATGGCCACGATCGGGGTACGGCTCTGCACCTCGCCCCAGGGCGTGACGACGATGCAGCCGTCGGTGAGGGTGCCGGACAGGCGGGTGACGTGCCGTTTCTCCCAGCCCTCCGAATATGACCCGTAGAGGTCGCTGTTGGCGTAGATGATCAGGTCGAAGCCGGAGCGGCTCAGCGCCTTCATCGCTCCCTTGAGCACCTCGGCCGTGTACGACTGGAAGCTGTGTGTCACGAGGCCCAGGACGTTCGTGCGGCTGCGCCGGAGGCTGCTGGCCACCAGACTCGACTCGTAGCCGAGTTGCTCGATGGCCGAGCGGACCTGAGCGATCGTGCGGGCACTGACGCCGTAGTGGCCGTTGACCACCCGCGAGACGGTGGCTGTGGAAACACCGGCAACCCGCGCGACATCACTCATTGTGGCCGGCGCATTGACCTCAATCATGCCGCTCCCTCTGGACTGCAATCGTTATCGGTTACGTTTCCAGGGTGTTGCCAACGTAACCGACAGGGGTTTCGAGCACAAGACCTCCGCGCCTTCCGCGACGCCTGGTACACCGTCCTACCAGGACAGTTGGGCGGGCGGGGCGAGCCACCGGAGGCGCGCACGGAAACGTGGACGCCTGTCACTCTCGGCGCCCGAGGAGAACTGTCGATATCCGCGGCGGCCGGCCGGCAGAAGGGGGCGCAAAGGACCGCCGGATTCCATTCCACAGCGCAGCACGAAATGCGGTTAACCCGATAACCGACACAATGCGCGGCGACCGGCACGCACCCACGCCTGTCGCGTTCGGCCGGGCGTCACCGGCTCGGCGGCGGCCCATCATCGAACATTGATCGCCGGCGACTGTTCCCTACCGTAAACGTAATCGGTAACGTTTACATAGATCGAGAACGTAGTCCACCGCCACCGCGATGTCCAGACCGCACCCGGACCCCACCGCCCTCGGTCGCGCGCGCCGCGGCAGCGATCCCCGGCGTCGGGACCTCGCACGAAGGGAGCCCGTCCTGAACCCCCACCTCGACACGGCGCCGGCGCACCTGGCCGGCGCCGGACGTCCACTCCCCCACCGTTTCCGGTCGCCGGACCAGCCTGCCGCGATCGGGCCGACGCCCACCGGGGAGGCGTCGTGAACACCGCACGCCTGAGCCTGGACCCGCGGCGACGCGTGGCGCCGGTGCCACCCCGGCTCTTCGGCTCGTTCGTGGAGCACCTCGGCCGCTGTGTCTACACGGGCATCTACGAGCCGGGGCACCCGACGGCCGATGCCGACGGCTTCCGGGGCGACGTCCTGGCGCTCGTCCGGGAGTTGGGCGTGACGACGATCCGCTATCCGGGTGGCAACTTCGTCTCCTCCTACCGGTGGGAGGACGGCGTTGGACCCGTCGACAAGCGACCGGCGCGCCTCGACCTCGCCTGGCACAGCCTGGAGACGAACGCGTTCGGGCTGGACGAGTTCATGCGCTGGCTCGGCAAGGCCGACGTCGAACCGATCATGGCGGTCAACCTCGGCACCCGCGGCACCGCCGAGGCTGTCGACCTGTTGGAGTACGCCAATCACCGCGGCGGCAGTCACCTCGCCGACAAGCGTCGCGCCAACGGGGCGACCGACCCGTACGGCATCCGGCTGTGGTGCCTGGGCAACGAGATGGACGGTCCGTGGCAGGTGGGCCAGCGGAGCGGGACCGAGTACGGGCGCCTCGCGGCGCAGACCGCGAAGGCCATGCGCCGCTTCGATCCCGATCTCGAACTCGTCGCCTGCGGCTCGTCACATCTCGGCATGCCCACGTTCGGCAGTTGGGAACGCGACGTGCTCACCGAGGCGTACGACGACGTCGACCTGATCTCGCTGCACGCCTACTACCAGCCGGTCGACGACGACCTGCCCAGCTTCCTCGCCTCCGCCGAGGACATGGACAGATACATCGACGCGGTCACCGCCATCGCCGACTCGGTCGGGGCGATCCGCCGCTCCACCAAGAAGATCATGATCGCGTTCGACGAGTGGAACGTCTGGTACCAGTCCGCCACCCCGTCCACCCCGCCCAGCGGCGAGGACTGGCCGGTCGCGCCGCGGCTGTTGGAGGATCACTACAGCGTGGCCGACGCCGTCGTCGTCGGTGGCCTGCTGATCAGCCTGCTCCGGCACAGCGACCGGGTGACGGCGGCCTGCCAGGCCCAGTTGGTGAACGTCATCGCACCGATCATGACCGAGCCCGGCGGCTCGGCCTGGCGGCAGACCATCTTCCACCCCTTCGCCCGCACCGCCCGGCACGCCCGGGGGGCCGTGCTCGACGTGCTCCGCCACGGCAGCACGACGACCACCGACCGCTACGGTGCGGTGGCGGCTGTCGACGCGGTCTCCACCTGGGACGACAGCACCGGCGAGATGACCGTGTTTCTCGTCAACCGCGTCACCGACACCCCGGCCGAGGTGACCGTCGACGTCAGCGGCGCCCTCCTGACCGGGATCATCGAGTGCGTCACCGTCGGCGGCACCGACCTGGACG
Source organism: Micromonospora sp. DT228 (assembly GCF_049841595.1). NCBI lineage: Bacteria > Bacillati > Actinomycetota > Actinomycetes > Micromonosporales > Micromonosporaceae > Micromonospora > Micromonospora sp. DT228. The sequence goes on along the minus strand of NZ_JBNCKO010000011.1, from coordinate 136,594 downwards.
CCAAGAACACCGCCGACGGCCCGGACCACGCCGCACCACGACCGAACGACACCGCGCAGAGCGACGATGCCGCCGTCCGGCTGACGCTGCCGCCCGCGTCCTGGACCATGCTGCGAATGCGTGCCACGGAAGCGACCCCGTGACCGGCTGAGCCGGATGCGCCCCGGCCGCCACTCCTGTCACCAGGGGTGGCGGCCGGGGTTTTTCCCACCGCACCGGGGAGGCGTCGAGCCCGGTGTTACCGGACGTCGACCGGTGCGCTCCGTGAGGCGTTGAAGAGCTTGTCACCCCGGTAGTGGGCGACCACCGGAGCAGCGAGTCCACCATGGACGGTCTTCGCCAGGCGGGCGACACCGTTGTGCACCGGGGCCGACCCGAGGCGGGTGTCACCCGCGTAGAAGTCGACACGGCCGGAGGGCGCCCTGGTGGTGGTGCTGACGGCGCCGACCGTCGCGGTGGCGGTGACCCTGGTGTGGTGCGAGGCGCCGGCGGGCGCCGACGTGACGTCGAGACCGGTCGTGGTGGCGCGGAACGTCAGGGTACGCAGGTAGTGGTCCAGCAGCGGACGCCAGACGTGCCAGGTGTGCACCCCCGGCACGTTGTACTCGTCGAGGTCCACGCCGGCAGCCCGCAGGGCCGCCGCGTTGCGCTGCGAGTTCTCGGCGATGTTGCCCAGGCGGTCCTGGAGACCGGTGCCGATCATGATGCCGCCGGCCACCGCCCTCATCCGGTCGACCTGTGCCGGGGTGGCGGCCGGGCCGCCCGCGCTCCAGGCCGCGTGGTAGCCGAACAGGTCCGTGTGGTCGTACATGAGGGTGTACGCCCGGCTGCCACCTGCGGAGAAGCCGGCGAAGGCGCGGTCCTGCGCGCGGGTGGAGACGCGGTAGTTCTGCTCGACGAACGGGAAGATGTTGTTCCGCAGCTCGTCGACGTAGCCCTCGTTGCCGCCGGGCAGGCCGTTGAAGTCGGTGGACACGATCACCATCGGCTCCACGGCGCGATCCCGGATCGCGTTCTCCAGGATCAGGTGGGCGACGCCCTGCATCGTCCAGGCGGTCGAGTGGTCACCGCTGCCGTGACTCAGGTAGAGGGTGGGGTACGGCGTGGCCCGGTGGGGGTCGTAGCCGTGCGGCAGGTAGACGACGATGTCGTGCACGCCGGGCGGGTTCGTCGACAGCGGCGAGGTGTATCGCCGCGACTCCAGCCGCCCGACCCTGGCCACCGGCGCCTGGTAGCCGGTGTCGTACGTCGGGAACTTCCTGCTGGCCGGGACGTAGATCGTGCTGCGGACGGCGCCGGGCGCGCCCGGGTACTGCGGCTGGATCTGCCACCGGTTCGCCGGGTCGTCGTGCAGCGTGCAGCCGCTGGCCAGCTCGTTGGCGCAGTCGTGGGTGAACGCGTAGCGGAACGTGCCGGCGGGCAGCGGCGTGGTGATGGTCCACACCCCGTCGGGACCCTTGCGCAGGGGCAGGATGTGCCACGGGGTCGCCGCGACGTCGCCGGGCTGCCACTCGGCGGGTGGCCGGGCGTCGCCGCAGTCCTGGCAGGAGATGGTCTCCGGCCGGGAGTAGAACCAGTCGCCGTAGATGTGGACCTGCTGGACGTCCTCGGGCGCCCGGTACCGGAAGGTGACCTCGTACCCGGTCGGTGGTGTGTCGGTGCGGGTGACGGTCGGGCCCAGCCGCGCCGGTGGCGCGGCCGACGCCGCCGGGGCGACGACAGTCGTGGCCGCGACGGCGACGGCGGCGAGCAGTGCGAGCAGCGGCCGGCGCCTCGGCGGCGTCGGCAGGGGACGGGGGACTGCGACGGGCATGTTCCTACTCCCTCTTCGGCGTGTGGCAGACCGCGGCGAGCGGCCGGCCGACGATTCGACGGGTGTGGTGAACGAGTACCGGCGCGGCTATTCCACCGCTGGCTCCAACCTCCCGTCGACTCGCCGGGGAATGGCGGTATAGCCGTCCTGTAGTTCCTCGGGAAGGATCCAGACCGGGGCGTCCTGCCAGGCCAGCGGGCGCAGGAAGCGCCGGATCGAGGTGGCGCCGACGGAGGTGTGCACGGCGTTCGTCGACGGCCAGGGCCCGCCGTGGTGCTGGGCCCACGACACCCGGACGCCGGTCGGATAGCCGTCGAAGACGATGCGACCCGACCGGCCGGCGAATCCGTTGACAAGCCGGCGTACGGCGTCGGCGTCGTCGTCCGGTCCAGTGTGGATCGAACCGGTCAGCGACGGTGGGACGGTAGCCAACACGGCGTCGAGGTCGGCGACGTCGTCGTAGCGGACCACGACCAGGAGCGGGCCGAAGCACTCGTCGGTGAGCGCGGCGGTGAGGCCCGACAGATCGACCTCCAGGAGCGTCGGCGCGACGCGGAAACCCGCCTCGGCCTCGATCTTCGGCCGCGCCGAGACGCGAGCGCCGGCCTGCTCGAACGCCGATGCCTGCTGCTCGTACGCGGCCCGGATGCGGTCGTTGAGCAGGACCGCGCCGTCGGTGCCGGCGACCTTCTCCCGCACCGAGTCGACCAGCCGCACACCGCTCGGATCGGACGGGACGAAGGCCAGCCCGGGCTTCGTGCACAGTTGGCCGCCGGAGTTGGTGAAGGAGGCGAACAACCCCTCGGCGATCTGCTCCCCCCGGTCGGCGGCCGCGCCGGGCAGGACGACGATCGGGTTCACGCTGCTCAGCTCGGCGTACAGGGGGATGGGGTCAGGTCGCTCGTCGATGGCCGCCTGGATGCCCCGGGCGGCGCCGACGGAGCCCGTCAACGCGGCGGCACGGATCGCGGGGTGGCGTACCAGCGAGCGGCCGGCCTGCTCGCCGTACACGGTCGCGATCACACCGTCGGGCCCGCCCAGGTCGCCGACGGCCGCCGCGATGGCCTCGGCCGAGGCGTATGAGGTCAACGGGTGCGACGGGTGGGCCTTCAGGACCGTGGGACATCCCGCGGCGAGCGCGGCGGCGGTGTCCCCTCCCGCGACGGAGAAGGCGAACGGGAAGTTGCTGGCCCCGAAGACGGCCACCGGCCCGAGGGGTACGAGCATCCGCCGCAGGTCCGGGCCGCGCCCGAGCGGTGTGTCGGCGGCGTGGTCGATGGCGGCCTCGAGGTAGCCCCCGTCGCGCAGCACGGCACCGAACATCCGGAACTGGATCGCCGCCCGGTTGAGTTCCCCGTCGAGTCGCGCGTTACTGAGACCGGTCTCCGCCTCCGCCGTCGCGACGAGGTCCCCGCGACGGGCCTCCAGCGACGCGGCGATCGCGTCCAGCAGGTCCGCTCTGCCGAGTCTGCCCAGGCCAGACAGCCACCGCGCCGCCTGCGACGCCTGGTCGGCGATCGTCTCCAGCCCCGGCTCGTCGGTTTCGCGCAGATCCGTCGTACGAGTGCGGCCGTCGCGCGGGTCGACCGTGCTGACCATGTTCACAGCAGTCCTCTCCTCACCAGATTGCCCATCAGATCCCGGACGCCGAACTGCCAGGGCTCACACTCCTGGGCGTGGCGCACCCGGTTGACAAGGGTGCCCAGAGCCGGGCAGCCGATCCGTACCACATCGTCGATCTTGTGGGTGAAGCCCTCGCCGGGGCGGTCCCGGTCCTGGGTGGGCGCGAACATCGTGCCGAGCATCAGGGCGGCGCCGTCGGGATAGCTGTGGTGCGGGCCGATCAACTGCCGCACCAGTTCCGCCGGGTCGCGCGACATCCGCGTCATCTCCGAGACCGCCTCCAGATGGAAGCCGTCCACGCCGCTGATGTCCAGGCTCACCTCGAGCTCGCGCACCCGTTCCAGGTCGAACCGTTCGTCGAACAGCCGGATCAGGGGACCGAGGGCGCACGAGGCGTTGTTGTCCTTCGCCAGGGGAAGCAGGAGCGCCGAGCGGCCCTCGACGTCCCGCAGGTTCACGTCGTTGCCGAGGGTCGCGCCGACGATCCGGCCGCTGGACTGGATGATCAGCGTGACCTCGGGTTCCGGGTTGTTCCAGGTCGACGCGGCGAGCACCCCCACCGGGACGGCGGTGCCGACGGCGGAGAGCACCTGACCCTTGGTGAAGATCTCGGCGTCCGGTCCGATCCCCACCTCCAGGTACTGGCTCCAGATGCCCTCGGCGACAAGCAGGCTCTTGAGCCGGTCGGCCTCGGCCGAGCCCGGGGTCAGGCTGTCCAGGTCGGCACCGATGTCGGCGAGCATCCGCTGCCGGATGTCGGCCGCGAGCGCCAGGTCCCCGCGGGCCCGTTCCTCGATGACGCGTTCGACGAGCGAGACGGCGAATGTCACGCCCGCGGCCTTGAGCGCCTGAAGGTCGACCGGGGCGAGCAACCAGGGCCGGGTGTGGTCGCGGGTCACGGCAGCCGTGTTGGCGAGTATCTCGGCGAAGTCGCCCAGCCGCGGCCCGTCGAGCCCGGCCACCGTCGCGGCCGGGTCGGACAGCTCGCAGATGTCCCGGACGGTGGGGAACCGCTGGCTGAGGTCGATGACCTGACCGTCGCGGACGGTCACGGGTGACGGGCCGTCGCCGGCGGGGTCCCAGATCCGGCCGATGAGGACACTGTCGTCGACGTCGTCCGGCAGCGCCTCGGCGGCGGTCCCGAACCAGTCCGCGCCGTCGGGCTGTCGCCGGGGCTGGGGCACCGTCATGAGCCGCTCTCCAGGTTGAAGAAGGATCGCTCGTCGCGCGGACGGATGTCGTACACGGCGTCCTGGAACATCCGGAGCGGGTGCGGTGTGAACGGGTGCCGCTCGATCGCGGCGAGGTCCAGCTCGATGCCCAGTCCGACCCCGGTCGGGATCAGCACGTCGCCGTCGGCGGTCAGCACCAGCCGTTCGTTGGTGATCTCGGGTCGCCACGGCACGTCCGTCGCCATGATCTCCAGGTACCGGAAGCTGGGCAGCGTCGCACCGAGTTGCAGCGTCGCGGCCGTGCTCAGGGGGCCGCTCGGGTTGTGCGGCGCGAACCCCACGTAGCTGGTCGCCGCGAGCGTCGCGATGAAGGCCAACTCGGCGATCCCGCCGGCGTGGGTCACATCGGGTTGGACGAAGTCGACGGCCTGGCGGGCGAGCGCGGGCGCGAAGCCCTGTCGGCCGTACCACCGCTCCCCCGCCGCGATCGGCACCGGCGACGCGCGGCGGATGTCGACGAGCGCGTCGAGGTTGTCCGGCGGGCACGGCTCCTCGAACCACACCGGGTCGAACTGGGCGATCTCCTTCGCGACCTTTATCGCGTGGCGGACGTCGAAGCGGCCGTGCCCCTCGACGAACAGCTCGACGTCCCGGCCCACCGCGCCCCGGACGGCGTCGATCTGGGCGAGCACCCGATCCAACTGCGCGGTGCTGATGGTGAGGTCGTAGTTCTCGAACGGGTCCCACTTGAGGCCGCGGAAGCCGGACTCCACGGTCCGGCGCGCGGCGGCCGCGTAGTCCTCCGGCGTGACGGCGCCGGAGAACCAGCCGTTGGCGTACGCGCGCACCCGGTCACGGGTCGCACCGCCGAGCAGCCGCGAGACCGGGACGCCGAGGTCGCGCGCCGAGATGTCCCACAGGGCCATCTCCAGCGAGCTCAACGCGGTCATGATGACCGGCCCGCCACGCCAGTACCAGTCCCGCGCCAGGTCGTAGAGGATCTTCGAGATGCCTGTGGGGTCCAGACCCACGACCGCCTCGGCCAGCTCGGCGATGGCGCCCTGGACGGCCCGTTCCTTCCCTTCCAGGGTGGCCTCACCGAGCCCGATGATCCCCGCGTCGGTGTGCACGCGCACGATGACGAGGTTCGTGCGGTAGAAGTCGACGACAAGCGTGTCGATGGAGACGATCTTCATTTTTCGGCTCAACCCTTCACCGCGCCGGCGGTCATGCCGGACACCACGTACTTCTGCACCAGCAGGTAGAAGGCGACGGCGGGCAGCGTGAACAGGAAGGCGACGGCCATCACCGTCTGGATCGGCGTACCCAGCTCACCGATGAAGTTCGCGATGCCCACGGAGGCCGGCTGCAGGTCCGGGTTGAAGATGAACGTCACCGCGAACACGTACTCGTTCCAGGCGTGGAAGAACGCGATGACCGCGGTCGCCGCGATCGACGGCGCGATCAGCGGCACGTTGATCCGGGTCAGGGTGGTGAAGGGCCGCGCGCCGTCGGCGCGCGCCGCCTCCTCCAACTCCTTCGGGATGCCGTCGATCGCCCCCTTGAGGATCAGCGCCACGATCGGCAGGACGAAGGCGGAGTTGACGAGGATGAGGCCGGTCAGCGAGTCGAGCAACTCGAATCGGCGGAACAGCGCGAACAGCGGCACGACCATCAGCGCCTCGGGCAACATCTGGGTGAACAGCAGCACGACGGTCAGCACGGCCTTGCCCCCGAACGAGAACCGGGACAGCGCGTACCCGAGCGGGATGCCCAGGCCGACCGAGAGCACCATCGTGCCCACGGCGATGATCAGGCTGTTCAGCAGCCAGCCGGCCGCCTTGCCCTCGGCCAGCGCGTCGACGAACACCCCGAACTGGCCGAGGTCCGGCGTGAGCCGGGGCTGCTCGGCGAAGAGGTCGCTGTTGCTCGACAGCGCCGTCACGAACATCCAGTACAGCGGGAACACCGCGACACCGAGTACGACGAGCACGGCGACGATCCGTGCGGTGACACCGAAACGGAAGCGCCTCATCGGGCGTGCTCCTTCTCCACGGCACGGGCGACCAGTCGGCTGCCGATGACGACGATGAGTGAGATGACGACGCCGACCATCCCGATGGCGGCCGCCGAGCCGAGTTCCTTCGAGTCGAACGCCTGTGAGTAGAGGTCGATGACGAGCGTCTCGGTGGCGCCGACCGGCCCGCCCTTGGTCATCAGCCAGATCAGCTCGAACCGCCGCAGCGACCAGATCGTCATCAGCAGCGCCAGGAGCCCCACGGTGGGCTTGATGACCTGCCAGGTGACGGCGCGGAAGGTGGCCCATCGCCCCGCGCCGTCCACGGTCGCGGCCTCGTTGAGGTCCTGCGGTACGGACTGCAGCGCGGAGAGCAGCACCACCGAGGTGAACGGGAACAGCTGCCAGATGGTCGTCGCGAGCACCGCCGGGAGCGCGTAGCGGGAACTGTCCAGGATCGCGCCGCCCGGCACACCGAGTCCCACCGCGTCGAGGAACCGGTTCACGATCCCGTACTGGGCGTTGAGCATCCAGGTGGCGATGAGCGCGACCGCGATGCCGGGAGCGGCCCACGGGACGGTGATCAGCGCCCGCGCCACACCACGGCCCCGGAACTTCCCGTTGAGCAGGAGCGCGACGCCGAGCCCGGCGCCGATCGCGACCACGACGCAGGTGATCACGTAGACGACGGTGATCAGCAGGGTGTGGCGGAACTCCGGGTCGCCGAAGATCCGGTTGAAGTTGTCGAAGCCGACCCACTCGCTCTTGGTCGGGTTGAGCAGCCTCGTCCGGGTGAAGCTGAGGTACACCTCCTGGACGAGAGGCACCGCCTGGAAGACGAGGATGAACAGCGCGGCGGGTGCCAGGAACAGGTACGGCGTCCACTTGCTCCCCAGTGGGCTGGGCCGACGCCGGGCTCGGGGTGTTGTCTTCGGTGCTCCGGTCTGCTCGACCACAGTCATCGGGTTCGATCCTTCTGAGGAAGGACGCTGCCGGCGCATGTCCGTCGCGCCGGCAGCGTCGCCGTGTCGAGCGGTCAGCGGACCAGGTCGGTCGCCTGCTGCTGGGCGCGCTCCAGTGCCGACTTCAGGTCGGTCTTACCCTGCAGTGCCGCTACCACGTTCTGCACGACCACCTTGCGGATGTCCGGCGTCTTGGCTTCGAACCCGAGGACGATCTGCGGCAGGCTGGTCTCGGTGAGTCCGTCGAAGACGGGGAGGAACGGGGTCGCCTTGAGCGTCTCCGCGCTGCGCTGCGTGGTGGTGGCGACGCTGCTCGCGCCGAGGATCTCCTGCAGCTTGACCTGGTTCTGCGGCTCCAGCGCCCACTTGATGAAGGTGCCGGCCTCGTCCTTGCCCTCGCTCGCCTCGTTGATCACGATTGGCGCGAGGATCGCGCCCTGCTTGCGGACCGGGAACGGGATGGGCGCGACGGTGAAGTTCAGCTTGGCGTTCTGGCCGCGCGTGGCGGTCACGTAGCCGCCGTTGTTGAGCTCCATCCCGACCTTGCCCTCGGCGAACATCCGCCGGAACGTCGCCGCGTCCGCGCCGCGCGGGATCACGTTCGCGTCGTACAGGTCCTTGAACGCCTGCAGGCCCTTGAGGTTCTCCGGCGAGTTGATCGTCAGGTTCTTGCCGTCGGACCACGCGCCGCCGAAGCCGTAGACGTAGTTGAAGATGTCCTGCCACACGCCGGCCTCCTCGGCCTCCGTCTGGCGGAACGCCAGGCCGAAGACGTCGCCCTTGGTCAGCGACTTCGCGGTGGAGGTGAACTGCTCGTAGGTGGTCGGCGGCGTCGGGATCAGGTCCGCGTTGTAGAACATCGCGTAGTTCGACGCCTCGAAGATGACGCCGTGCCGGACGCCGTCGTGGACCATGAACTGGTCCGGCTGCTTGAGCAGGTCGTACTTGCCGGCGTCGATCACCTTGTCCAGCGGTGCGACGAGGCCGGCGTCCGAGGCGGCCTCGAACTCGGGCATGTCGAAGCGGACCAGGTCGGGACCCTTGCCACTGCCCATCTGCGTGAGCACCGTCTGACCGAAGGTCGGGTACGGGACCGCGGCGGCGGAGACCTGGACCTTGGTCTGGCTCTGGTTGAACTCGTCGAGCCACTTGGTCAGCAGGGGTCCACGGCCCGGGTCGCCGAAGGTCGAGGCGGCGAAGGTCAGTTTGGTGACCCCGTCGCCCGAGCCGCCGTCGGAGCCACAGCCGGTCAGAAGGGTGGCGACCAAGCCGAGGGCACATGTCGCCCCCGCGATGCCGAAACGAGCGCGCTGGTTACCCATCGTTACTCCAGTGTTACGAGTCAGAGTCATCCGGATGAAATTGCAACGATCGTAGCGCCATGCGCAACGGTGTCAAGTGGCGGTTGCGCATGGCGTCGTCTACATTGCACATATTGCAACGCAAGCGATGGGCTCGGCCGTCGCTTCGAGGGGGAGGCATAGCCTTGGCGCAATCGATTCGCCGTGCGATCGACCTCATCCGTCGGTCGGCGGAGCACCCGCTGTCGCTCACCGAGGCGGCGGACGTGCTCGGCGTGCACAAGTCCACGGCCCTGCGGATCCTGCAGACACTGGAATCCGCGCGCTTCGTCCGCCGGACCGGCGCGGGCACCTACGTGCTCGGCAGCGGACTGATCGAGCTGTCCGAGCTCGCGCTCGGCTCGATGGACCTGCGTCAGTTCGCGGCCGCGCACCTGCGCGCACTACAGCGCGAGACCAGCCACACCGTGCACCTGGCGCAACTGACCGGCGACGAGATCATCTACATCGACAAGGTCGACAGCCCCGCGTTCGACGCCGTCAAGCTGCCGTCCCGGGTGGGCCGGGCGGTGTCGATCTACGCGAGCGCCGTCGGCAAGACGATCCTGGCGTACCTGCCGTCGGAGGAACGCGACCGCCTGCTCTCCCACGTCGTCTTCGAGAGATTCACCGACACCACCTTCGCCGACCACGAGGCCCTCGAAGCCGAACTCGTCCGCATCCGCGAGAACGGCTGGGCCACCGACAACGGCGAGCACGACGCCTACGTCATGTGCGTCGCCGCGCCGATCAGGGATTCCCGAGGTCAGGTCATCGCCGCCGCCTCGATCACGGCGATCGAGGTCATCGCCAGCCTCGACCAACTCAAGAGCAACCTGCCGCGCCTGCTGGAGACCGCGAACCAGATCTCGGGCGAACTCGGCTACACGCCCCCGCCCGCCCCGAGCCCGGACGCGCCGGAGGAAAGCCGATCGATCGCCGAGTGAGCCACGGACAATCGCCGCAAACCCAGCCCCATCTCGAGTGAGGACTTACTCGCCTAACGGCGCTCGGCCCAGCCGACGAAGCGTGGCGCCAGGTCGGGCAGCGTGGCGTCCGGGTTGAGCCGAGCGAGGTCGGCCTCGGCCTCCTTCTGCACCCCCGCGAGGTTAAGCAGCAGGCCCGGCCGATTCTCGCGGAACTCGCCCAGCAGGCGCAGCTTCGCTCGTACGTGTGCCGATCAGGCAACTCGCGGATCACTCGGACCGTGATCGGGCGCAGGAACTGAACGCTCGCAGCGGTCGTCAGGTGGATTACGTCACCGGCCCTCATCTGCCCGATCACTGCGTCACCGGCCAAATCGGTACCACGGTCCCCAGCGGCCAGGGAACGGGCGGCCGCCCAGGTTGGGGCTTACTGTCGTGCTTGGAGTCGTCGGGCACAGTTTCCCCCTGCTGCTGGGTTGGGAAGGGGCCGCCCCTGTGGATGCTCGCCCGCCAGGAGCGGCCCCTCTTACGAACGCGGCCGCCGAGCCTCTGGTCCTTCAACCGGCCGCGCCGCCTATCGCCACCTTGCCGACTGTTGCGTCGCGAGACGGCGGACAGCCTCGCAGGTCAAATCGGCGTTGACCCCAAGACAGCAACCAAGTGGGCGAACCCTGGAAGCATCCCGCAGACTCGGCACCGCTCGAAGGTCGCCGCCTTGTTGGGTCGTGAAGAAACCGAGCTATGGCCGGACGTTTTGAAACGTCGAGAACCTTCCTGGTTTCGTCGATGGGTCGACATCGAGCGCGAGGCGCTCGCGCTGCGCGCATTCCAGCTCGCGTGGGTGCCGGGCCTGCTCCAGACCGAGGCGTACGCGCGAGCCACGCTCGCGTGGGAGGCGCTGACACCGGCCGAGATAGACGAGCTGGTGTCCGCGCGCATGGACCGGCAGGCGGTCCTGACCCGGGAGCGCGGCCCGCTGTTCGTCGCCGTCGTGGACCAGGCCGTACTGGAGCGCCCCATCACCGCGGACCGATCGGTCATGGCCGCCCAGCTTGACCACCTGGTGCAATGCTCCGAGCTGCCCAACGTCGAAATTCATGTAGTACCACGCGAAGCGATGGCCTACCCAGGGCTCAACGGACCGTTCACCAATGCCGATCTACCGAACGGGACGCGAGTGGCTCATGTGGACAGCCAAGCGAACGCGCAGATCGTCGAGCAAGCGTCCGAGCTTGGTACGCTCGAACGGCGGTGGGAACTCATCCGGAGTGAGGCTCTACCCCGGGGGCGATCAGTGCAACTCCTGAGAGAAGCGGCAACATCATGGACATGAGCGGCGCGCAGTGGCGCAAGAGCACCAAGAGCGGCAGCAACGGTGGCGACTGCGTAGAGGTCGCCGACAACCTCCCCGGCGTCGTACTTGTGCGTGACACCAAGAACCGCGACGGCGGAACGCTCAACTTCAGCGCCCAGACCTGGCGCTCCTTCCTCTCGTTCGCCAAGCAGCACTGACCCCGAAGCGCAAGAAGGCCCGGCTCCCACTCGGGGGCCGGGCCTACCTCTTTCGGTGGTCAGGTCGAGGCGACGATCATGTGCCGGACCTTGGTCGCGGATGCAGGTGACCGGGGCGTCATCCGGTAGTGGGAGCCGCCAGGGCCGGCGGCAGGTGTACGGCGATGTCCATGCCGCCGGTCGGCCGCACGGCGCTGACGATCTCTCCGTCGTGCGCGGTGACGACCGCCCAGACGATGGACAGGCCGAGACCGGCCCCGCGGGTGCCGTTGCCCGCGCCTCGGACGAACGGCTCGAACAGCCGCCGCTCCTCCTCCGGCGGAACAAGCGGGCCGGTGTTGACCACCCGCAGGAAGGCGTGCCCGTTCGCGATGCCGGAGGTCACCGTGACGTGTCCGCCGGCGTGGTTGTAGCGCAGCGCGTTCTCCAGCAGGTTACCGGCCATCCGTTCCAGCAACACCGGCTCGCCGCTCGCCGGGGCCGGCCGCAGGTCGGTACGGAGGGTCACGGCGTCGTTCGCCGCCCGGTCGACGCCGTCGACGACTGTCGCGGCGACGTCGGCCAGGTCCACGGGCGTTCGGCGGGGCGGGCTGGCCTGGCTGCGGGCCAGGACCAGCAGTCCGTCGAGGGTGCGCTGGCTGGTTTCGACGGCGGTGGCGATGTCGCCGGCCATCGCGACGAGTTCGGCTCGGTCGGGCTCGCCGTCGAGGGTGACGTCGATGGCGGTACGCATGGTGGTGAGCGGGGTGCGTAGTTCGTGCGCGGCATTGGCGACGAACAGGCGATGGCTGGCGAGGACCCGGTCACGTTCGGTGATGCCGTGCTGGATGCGGTCCAGCATGCCGTTGATGGTGGCGGCAAGCGTGGCGAGTTCGTCGGCGGGCTGGCGGACGGGTATCCGTTCGGACAGGTTTTCCGCGGAGAGCCGGTTCGCGGTACCGGAGATCGCGCGGATGGGGCGCAGTATCCGCCCGGCCACCACCCAGCCGGTCAGCCCGGCCAGCGCGGTCACGACCAGCAGCGCCGGTACGGCCTGGGTCAGCAGCTTGGACATCGCCTCGTCGATACGCAGCCGCAGGCGGTGAAACAGCAGCAGGTACGTCAGCGCCGTGAGCAGGAACCCGGCGGCCAGCACCAGGCCGGTGTACACAAGCGTGAGCCGGCTGCGGGCGGTCAGTCGCCGGATCACCTGACGATCCGGTACCCGGCACCGGTCACGGTTTCGATGAGCGGTGGATCACCGAGCTTGCGCCGCAGGGTGCTGACGGTGATCCGCACGGCGTTCGTGAACGGGTCCGCGTACTCGTCCCACACCTTGTCCAGCAGCGTCTCGGCGCTCACCACGGCGCCGTCGGCGGCGAGCAGCCGTTCCAGCACCCCGAACTCCTTCGGGGTCAGCGGCAACCGCCGGCCACCCCGTTCGGCGGTCCGTCGGGACGAATCGAGTGCGACATCGCGCGCGTGCAGCACCGGAGGGCGGGCCGGTGTGCTGCGCCGGGCCAGCGCACGCACCCGGGCGACCAGCTCGGAGAACGCGAAGGGCTTGCCCAGGTAGTCGTCGGCGCCCAGGGCCAGCCCGTCCACCCGGTCGGCCACGGCACCGGACGCGGTGAGCATCAGCACCCGAGCGGTGCCGCGCTGTGCCAGCAGCCGGCACACGGTCATGGATTCGGCTTCAGGTGGTGTCGACAGGCGGCGGCTGGTCCGCTGGGGCGGGTTGACCGCCGCCGGCGCGGTGGCCGGGGTGCCGCTGGTGGGCGCCGGGATCGGCCACGCCGGCTCACCCCGGACCAGCGCGTCCGGGCACGACCGGCTTCCGCCGGACGCCCTGCCCGGCGGCGCCTACGACAGGTACGTGGCGCGACTGGCCACGGAGGGCAGGTTCTCCGGTGTGCTACTGCTGTCGCACCGGGGGCGGACGGTGCTGTCCCGCAGTTACGGCATGGCCGACAGGGAGAGGGGGATCCGCAACCACGAGGGGATCGCGTTCAGCCTCAGTTCGGCGGGCAAGCCGTTCCACGCGGTGGCCCATGTTGCAGTTGGCGCAGCAGGGCAGGGTGAAGCTGACAGACCCGGTGGGCACGTACCTGACGGGCTTCTCCACGGACATCGCCGAGCAGGTGACCCTCCACCACATGCTGGCCGGCAACTCCGGGATGAACACCCCGGACGAAGACACGGCACGCGTCTTCCAGAGCCGGGAGGAGGTGCACGAGTACTGCGAGCGGTGGGCCCGGCAGTCGAAGCTGGTGGCCCCCGTCGGCACTCCCAGCGACCAGGCCGGGGCCGAGGTCGCCATCCCCGCGTTGATCATCGAGGCCGTGACCGGCAAGAGTTACTGGGACTACGTCCAGGAGAACATCTTCCGGCGCTGCGGCATGACCGGCACGGCGTTCTCCACCAGACCCCAGTGGCTCACCGACAGGCACATCGCGCACCCGTACATGATGCTGGCCGACGGCAGCCGGGTCGACGCCGTCCGCAACCTGGACCAGAGCAGCCCGTACCTGGCAGGCAAGAACCCGGGCCGCGCCTTCATCGATGCCCCCGGGGACGGCGGCTTCGCCACCGCGCCGGACCTGGTCCGGTTCGCGCACGCGCTGGGCGACGGCACGGTGCTGAGCCGGCCCTGGGCCGACCTGCTCACCGCGGCCAAGCTCCCCCACGGGCCGGCGTCGTTCGGGTCGTACACGATTCCGGTCCGCATCGTCAACGGTCAGTGGATGTTCGCGCGTGCCGGCGGCAACCCCGGTGTCGGCGCCAGCTGGAGCATCTACCCGTACACCGGCTGGGTCGGGGTCATCCTCAGCAACAGCGACGGCGCGCCGTTGCAGGAGATGAGCCAACGGGAGATGCAGGCCGTCACCGGGGGTTCGCCCGACGCCGGCGGGCCGGGTGGGGGTGGCTGACGCGATCTCCTGACCTGTTCGGGGGTGGTTCACACCCGGCAGCGGTTGGTCGGGCAGGCAGCCGCTCTGGGGCGGCCTGGGTGGACGGACGGAAGCGGAGTTGGCGTGCTCAGAGACTGGCACCACTGGATCGGTACGTTCACCGGCGTGGTCGCGACCACGATGGCCGCACTGCCCCTGGCGGCGCTGGCGGTGTCGGCTCTGGCATGCCGCCGCACGGCCACCGGCAGCACGCCGGCGTGGGCGTGGCGGATGTCGCTCGCCGAGGTCGGCATCGTCTACGGGACGGTGCCGTGGGTATGGATGATCCTGTTGCCGGGCAACCGGGCCGGGACGAGCCTGGTACCGCTGCGGGATCTGCTCACGATCCTCACCGACCGGGGGCCGGTGACGCTGATGGGCCAGGTCGTCGGCAACCTGATGGTGTTCGCGGCACTGGGATTCCTCGCCCCGCTGCGGTTCGCGGCGCTGGCGTCGGTGTCGCGGATCGTCGCGCTCGCGGCGGGCTGCTCGATCCTGGTCGAGGCCGCGCAGTACGTCCTGCGGCTGGATCGGGTGTCGTCGGTGGACGACGTCCTGCTCAACGCCGCCGGCGCCGGACTTGCCGCGTTGGCGTCGCGCCGCTGGTGGCGCGCTGCGGCCCGAGCGTCAGCTCCCTCGGCCATCGAAGGCTCGCCGACGGTGGGATCGTGTACGGGTGATGGAGGCCGCGCGACGTGAACTCGAACGGGCACGAAGCTCCTCGGCCGGGTGGCACGAGCTGCGCTACGAGCGCGGCACCGACCCCGATGGCGAGGCCTGCGACGAGAACGCGGGCCGGCGGGCAGGCGTGTTGTGGGCGCTGCAGTACGACCGGTGGGCCGAGGACCTCCCGCTGGTGCGGTGGCTGGCCGGGCAGGAGGCACAGTGTCGACGCGAGGCGCCGTCTCAGGGCATGACCGACGAGACCGAGCTGGCCGGCTATCTGCTCGCGGAGCATCGCCAGGTCGAGGACGTGTGGCTGCACTGGGAACTCAAGCGGGCCAACTTCGACACCTGGTGCGGCTACGACGGTGAGCACCTGTTCGCCGCCGGCGTGCCGGCCACCGTTGCCCTCGTGCGGGACAGCGGGCACGCCGAGCGGGACGACGTGCTGGCGTACCTGTTGGACGAGGAGGGCCAGCCGTGGGTCTCCGAGGAGACGTTGGCGGAATGGCGGCGAGAAAAACGAACGTTCTTCCCGGGTGACCCGACCGCCGAGGACCCGCTCACCTGGATCGCACGCGCCAAACTGGTCGGTGATCGGGTGTTGGCGCGCGAGTTGTTGGACCGCTGGGCGGTCGACCGGCCTCGGGACGAGGCCACACTGAACCATCTGCGAGATGAGTTGGCCGACCTCGGGGCGTTCACTGAGGCCGCCGCGGCGCAGCGGGAGAGCCTGGTGTTCACCGACACCGCATGGGATGCGGCGTCGGCGTGGCAGTCCCTTGCCGAACTCGAGCGCCAGGCCGGCGACCACGCCGCCGCCTGGGCGGCGTTACGTGAGTGTCGCCGGGCCCTGCACGACGTGTCCGGCTGGACCGAGGTCGGCCTGGGTCGGATGTATGTGGGGGAGCTTTTCCTCCTGGCCCGTTGCGCCAGCGCCGAGCTTGCCGCCGTGGTGTTCGCCGAGGCCGACCGGCAGGCGCACCAGGTGCCCCGGTTGCCTGTGGTGGTGCTGCGAGTGGCCGCCGAGGCGGCGGACCGAGTCGGTCACCAGGCCGCGGCGAGGCACTACCGGCAGCTCGGCGATGCCGAACAACTGCGTATCAACGGCGAGCGGGGTTAGGGCCGGACACCTCGCGCTCTCGTGCGGAGCCGGCGACGCGGCCGTGGAGGGTCACGCGGGGCCGCGTTCCCGTCGACCCGCTCGGCCGAGGTCTGGCGACCGCTTGAGCAGGACGACACCGCCCACGACGAAGATGACGCTGAGGACCAGCCCGGTGACATTGCCCTGGGCCAGGGTCGCGAAGAGGCCCAGCAGGCCCACGATGACCGCCACCCCGCCGACAAGTCGCATGAAGTAGCCGCCGACCGACTAGACTCGTTCATTCGCCATGGTGATTCTGTGCCCGACGGGCCGGTGCCACAAACACGCAGTGGCAGCGGAGCGCTCAGGTGCCGCCATCCCATCGTGAACACCGGGCGCGGCGGTGTCCCCGGCCGTCAGTAGG
Organism: Micromonospora sp. DT228; assembly: GCF_049841595.1. NCBI lineage: Bacteria > Bacillati > Actinomycetota > Actinomycetes > Micromonosporales > Micromonosporaceae > Micromonospora > Micromonospora sp. DT228. The sequence continues at coordinate 120,128 of NZ_JBNCKO010000011.1, read as the reverse complement.
CCGGGGACACCGTCGAGGCGCTGGATCGGGCTCGACCTCAGGGGCAGTCGAACCAGCGGGTCTCCTCGCCGTCGCCGTAGTAGGCGTTCATCGGGCAGGTGTACCAGGTCCCGGTGGCGTGCGCATAAATCTGCGCGTGCTCCGGGTACCACTCGGAGCCATTACTTCCCTTGTAGACGCCGATGAAGTCCGGCCGTCCGATGTCGAACCACGAGAATGGCCCGAAATAGTCATTGCTGTTGCGCTCGAAGTTGTCGGCCGAGTTGTCGAGGTTGACATAGCCGGGCGATTCGGCGACCGTGCCGTAGACCTTCATCTTCACGGTGGCGTCGGTGCCGGCCCCGTTGATGTTCGCGGTGTGCACGAAGATCGTGTACTGCTGAACAGCGTTGACGCCCATGTCACCGGCTGCGGCGGCGCTGGCGGCGGTGCCGCCGACCAACGCCGCCATCATCACGACGAGCGCGCCGGCAACTGCGATGGGGATTCGGAATCTCATGACTGACTTCCTCCTACGGAGAGCTGAACACGATTGCTGCCAGGGCAGTACGACGACTGTGGCAGCGCCTACTGCCGCGACGCTGACGTGGCGCTGAAAATGCCGGCACCGTCCGGTCTCCGACTGAGCCGTCCAGGCCACGGGTTCCGTCGATAACCTGAGTCGAATCGTGTGGTCGAGGCGGGGGACCCAATGCGAGTCAGGCTTCTTGGACCGGTCGACGTGACCACGGAGACGGCCGCCCGCACGATTTCCGGACTCCGCCGCAAGGGCGTGCTCGCCGTGCTCGCCCTGCACCCGGGCGTCATCGTCAGCACCGACCGCCTGATCGACGTGATCTGGGCGGACCAGGCCCCCGCCACCGCGCCGAACAGCCTGCAGAGTCACGTGTCCTACCTGCGTCGCGTCCTCGGCGCCCGCGGCGCGATCCTGAGTCGTCCACCCGGCTACCTGCTGGATCTGCCCGGCGAGGCCACCGACGTCGAGGTGGCCGAGCGGCTCATCCGCGAGGGCACCCGGTCGACCGACCACGGGCACGCCCGCGCGCTGCTGGCGGATGCCCTCGACCTGTGGCGGGGCCGTTCACTCGTCGACGTCGCCAGCCTCGACTGGCTGCACGCGCAGGCCGAACGCCTGGAACACCTCCGGCTGGTCGCCGTGCGCGCGCTCGCCGACAACCGCCTGGCGCTCGGCGAGCACGCGCAACTCGTACCGGAGTTGGAACTGTCGGCCCAGCACCATCCCCTCGACGAGCACATCCACGACCAACTCATGGTGGCGCTCTACCGCGCCGGCCGACAGTCCGACGCGCTCGCGACGTACCGGCGGTTGCGCCGCACCCTGCGCGACGACCTGGGCATCGAGCCGAGCCCGGCGCTGCGCGACCGGGAGAGCGCCATCCTGGCGCAGGACCCGGCGCTCGCCTGGTCGACGCCGGCCGGGGAGGTGGTCACGGTCGCGGCCCGGGAGCCCGCGCCGGCCCAACTACCCCCGGCGGTACGCGCCTTCGCCGGTCGCCACGCGGAGGTGCGCTGGCTCGACGACCGGCTCGGCCGCCCGGGTGCGCCGAACCCGCCCGCGGTGGTCATCTCGACCATCTCCGGGACACCTGGCGTCGGCAAGACGACGCTCGCCGTGCACTGGGCCCACCGGGTCGCCGAGCGCTTCCCGGACGGCCAGCTCTATGTCAACCTGCGGGGCTTCGACGCCGGTGGGGCGGTGCTGGACCCCGCCGACGCGATCCGCGGATTCCTGGACGCGCTCGGTGTGCCGGTGCAGCGTGTCCCGGCCGGCCTGTCCGCACAGGCCGCGCTCTACCGCAGTCTGCTGACCGGCCGACGGGTCCTCGTCCTGATCGACAACGCGCGCGACGCGGAGCAGGTCCGCCCGCTGCTGCCCGGCTCGGCCGGCTGTGTCGCAGTGGTGACGAGCCGCAATCAGCTCACCTCGCTTGTCGCCGGCGAGGGCGCCCAGCCGCTCGCTCTCGACCTGCTGCCCGCGTCGGAGGCCCGGGACCTGCTGGCCCGCCGGCTGGGCGGTCATCGCGTCGCCAGCGAGCCGATCGCCGTCGATCAGATCATCGCGAGCTGCGCCCGGCTGCCCCTCGCACTGGCCGTGGCCACCTCGCGGGCCGCCACCCGTCCCGGTTTCCCGCTGGCGGCCCTGGCCGGTGAGTTACGCGACGCGGCCGACGCGTTGGACGCCCTCGACGGCGGTGACCCGACCACCGACGTACGCGCGGTCTTCTCGTGGTCCTACCGGGCACTGAGCCCGGCGGCCGGTCGGATGTTCCGGCTGCTGGGGTTGCACCCCGGTCCGGACATCGCCGTGCCGGCCGCGGCCAGCCTGGCCGGCGTCCCGCTGCGCGAGGGCCGGGCGCTGCTGACCGAGCTGACCCGCACCCACCTGGTCATCGAGCACACGGCCGGCCGGTACGCGATCCACGACCTGCTACGCGTCTACGCGACCGAGCTGACCCACGACCTCGACAGCGACGGTGAGCGGAAGGCCGCGGTGCGCCGCGCGCTCGACTCCTATCTGCACGTCGCGTATGCCGGCGCCCGGCTCCTGCAACCCTTCCGCGACCCGATCGACCTGGGCATCGTCCACGCCGGCGTCGCGGCGGTGGCGCCGGCCGACGCCGGACAGGCGATGGCCTGGTTCGTCGCGGAGCATCCGGTGCTGCTCAACGCCGTGACCCGCGCGGCGGAGGACGGGCTCTACGCGCACGCGTGGCGGTTGGCGTGGACGATGGCCGACTTCTTCGACCGCAAGGGTCACTGGCACGACTGGACCACGACCCACGAGACGGCGTTGACCGCCGCCGACCTGCTCGCCGACAGGTGGGCGGCCGCGGGCGTACGCCGTGGTCTGGGCCGTGCCCGCGCCCACCTGGGCCAGTTCGCCGAGGCGCACGCCCAGCTCCGACAGGCGGCCGACCTGTACGCCCTCCTGGGCGACCTGACCGGCCAGGCGCACGTGGCCCGCAGCATCGCCTGGGTCTGCGCCCGGCAGGGGCGGCACCGGGAGGCCCTGGCCCACGCGCAGCACGCGCTGACGTTGTTCGAGGCCGTCGGTGACCGCGCTCTGCAGGCCCGCGCCCTCAACTCGGTCGGCTGGCAGTACGCCCAGCTCCGCGACCACGGCGCGGCCCTGCGGCACTGCCGGCGGGCGCTGCGTCTCGTCCGCGAGGTGGGCGACCGGTTCGGTGAGGCCAACACCTGGGACAGCATCGGCTACGCCCACCACCACCTCGGCGACTTCCAGCAGGCGTCCGTCTGTTACCAGCGGGCGGTGGAGCTGTTCCGGGATCTCGGCGACCGCTACTACGAGGCCGACACGCTCACCCACGCCGGGGAGAGCCACCAGGCGGCGGGCGACCCGGAGGCCGCCCGGCTCGCCTGGACGAGGGCGTTGGACATCCTCGGCGCGCTCGGCCATTCCGACGCCGACCGGCTCCGCGCCATGCTCGACCACCACCGGATCGTCGGCCCCCCGACCCCGGCGGCGTGCGCCTGACCCCGCCCCACCCGGGCCTCGTATAGTTCCGGCGGTGCGGAGCGAGAAGGTTCGGCAGGCGTACGGGTCCGTCGCAGATCTCTACATCGACCTGTTCGGCACGACCCAGAAGATCAACCCGGACGACCCGGCCTTCATCGGCCGACACCTGGCCGGTCAGACCGGCACGGTGCTCGACCTGGGCTGTGGCCCTGGCCATCTCACCGGTTACCTTCGGTCGCTGGGCGTCGACGCCAGGGGGATCGACCTGGTCCCCGAGTTCGTCACCCATGCGCGGGCGGCCCACCCGGACGTCGAGTTCCACCTCGGGTCGTTCGAACGCCTCGACGTCGCCACCGGCTCCGTCGACGGCATCCTGGCCTGGTACTCGCTGATCCACCTGCCGCCGGAGGAGGTCGACGGCGTACTCGGTGAGTTCGGCCGGGCGATGGCCCCGGGCGGCAAGCTGGTGCTGGGCTTCTTCGACGCCGACGAGGTCGGCCCCTTCGCGCACAAGGTGGTGACCGCCTACCGCTGGCCTCCCGACGAGGTCTCCGAGCGACTCAGCCGGGCCGGCTTCCGGGAGGTCGAACGCGTACAGCGGCCGGCCGAAGGCGGTCAACGGCCCCATGCCGCCATCGCGGCGGTCGCGGAGCCGCGGCGGGCCGGGTAGCCGGGGCCGTCGGCGCGGTGGGTGTCGATCGCGTCAGTCGGCGTCCTCGACGAACGCCGCACGCGGTGCGAGATGCTGGCCCCGCGCGTACTCCGCGGCGAAGCCGGTCGCGCCGAGCGCCTCGACCGCGGCCGTCCGCACCGCGGCCAGGTCGGCCGCGTCGTCGGGGTCGGGCACCTGGCCCAGCTCCGCGAAGGCGGCGTCCGTGACGGCGACCAGCAGGCCGGCCCGCGCGTGGTCGCCGTGGGCCGACGCGAGCGCCGCGCCCGCCAGGCAGACGTACGGGACGAAGTCCGCCCAGCCGTTGCGGAAGACCCTCTCCCGACTCGCGGCGAACAAGGCCCGCGCCGCGTCGAGATTGCCGAGACCCAACTCGCAGAACCCGAGGTTGTGGGTCTCCGAGTTGACGAGCTTGGGCTGGCCCAGAGCCTCGTTGAGCGCGATGCTCTCCCGGTAGAGCTGCCGGGCCCGGGTCAGGTCGCCGGACATCCGGGCCACCGCGGCCAGCACGTGGCGGGGCCGCTCCTCCAGACTCCGATCGCCGGACCGAAGGGCGACCTCGAGCGCTTCCCGGGCGCGCGCCTCCCCGCCTGGGAGGTCACCACCACGGATGGCGACCCGGGCGAGGCTGTAGCGGGCCTCCACCTCCACCGCCGGATCGCCGGCGGCCCGTGCCCTGTCGATCTCGGCCTCGCTCATGCGCACCACCGCGTCGGTCTCGCCCCGACGGAAAGCCGCGCGAACGTCCTCGCTGAAACCCATGTCTGTTCTTCCCTCTCCGCTGCGGTCGTCCTGCGCGAACGCGTGCTCGTCAGCCCGCTGTGACGTCAGCCCGCTGTGAAGACGGTCCAGGTCTCCACGAGACCGAACCCCATCGACTCGTAGAGCGCCCGGCCCATCGCGCTCGACTGCAGGTAGGCGGCGTCCGCGCCGGCCGCGATGCCATCCCGCAGTACGGCCTCCGTGATCTCGCGGCCCAGTCCGCGGCCTCGTGCGGATGGCACGACCGCGATGTTGAACACGCCAACCACGCCGGAGGTCGACATCGCGAGCCCCGTGCCGACGGGCCGACCGGACTCCTCGGCCAGGTAACCGGTGATGGAGTCGGCGTCGAGCACACCGCCGCCCATCAGTGAGCCGAAGGTGCCCTCGGGAGCTTCGAAGCCCCGCGTGAGGGTGTCGGTGTAGAGGTCGGCCTCCGCCGCGCGGACCTGGCGGACCGACTCTCCTGCGTCGGCCCGGAACACAATGTCCTCCGCGCCGCAGGCCAGCATCGGCAGATCATTGCTCTGGAGCAGCCCGTGTCGGGCCGCGAGAGCGCGTACCTCGTCGTCCGCCTCGCCGCGAACCATGATCGACCAATGCGCGGCCTGCCTGCCCACCTCGACCGCCATCTCGTCGAGCGCCGCCAGGTCCGGTTCGAGCGTCGTGTCGTAGGCCGCGTTCAGCGCCGCCACCCCGGCGTGGGTCAGAGCTGCGCGGGCGGTGCCTCGCTCGGCGTACCAGCCCTTCGGGGTGACCGCACAGAGGCCCCTGATGGCGTCGAAGTACGACGCCGCCATCCGCTCGGCGATCGTGTTGATCGGAACCCCCTCGTGCTGCCCGCGGCCCCGGACCAGCCCGGGAAGCGTTCGAGTATGCCTGGGCCGGTCTCCATCGATGGAGACCGGCCCCAGCGAGGGCGGTCAGGCGGCGAGCTTGTTGGCGATCTTGACGACCCGCTGCGCCATGTGGTCGAGGGCGTTGAGCTGCGCGTCGCCGAGCGGCGCGTCGTTGCTTCCGCCGGTGACGTGCGAGACGCCGTACGGGTTGCCGTCGGCGAACTTCAGCGGGTCGGTGTAGCCGGGTGCGACGACCAGGCCGCCGAAGTGGTGGATCGTGTTGTAGAGCGCCAGGAGCGTCGACTCCTGGCCACCGTGGGCGGTCATGGTCGCGGTGAAGCCGGCGTACACCTTGTCGGCAAGCAGGCCCTGCGCCCACTGCGGGCCCAGGGTGTCGAGGAACTGCTTGAGCTGGCTGGCGACGTTGCCGAACCGGGTGGGCGAGCCGAACAGCACCGCGTCGGCCCAGACGAGGTCGTCGGCGGTCGCCTTCGCCTCGTTCTTGGTGGCGTCGAAGTGCTGGCTCCAGGCGGCGTTGGAGGCGATGGCCTCCGCCGGGGCAAGCTCCGGAACCTGGCGCAGGCGCACCTCGGCGCCGGCCTTCTCGCCAGCCTCGGCGAGCCGCTGGGCCATGGCGTGGACGGTGCCGGTGGAGGAGTAGTAGATGACGGCGAGCTTGGTCATCGAAGGGTCCCTTCTCGAAGTAGTTGCTAGCGATAAATTTGCGTTAGCAACAATCTGACTGTAGCAACGGCGGCGAACGGTTGCCACCGGACCTCGGCCCGACCGGTCGGCGGGGAACCCGAATACCGACAGACCGCGCTCGCCGGCGCAGAACCGCCGAACGACTACGGATGCCCCGGTCAGGACGGCTGATGCCAGACAGGGCAAACTCGTGTCCCGCGCCACACCGGGCGCCGCTGCCGGATCACCCGACGCCACGCCGGTGGCCCGCCAGGGATCGGGGCCGCCAGAGCATCGACGGGCGATGGGGCGCATCCACCGCCGGTACGATCGGCAGCGTGAATCTGGACGTCGTCGCCGATCGGCTCGGGGTGCCCGTCGAGGACGTCGACCGCGTGCACCGCCTGGCGAACGACGGGCCGTCCGCTCCGCTGCCCGCCCCGGCCGACGCGCCCGCGATCCTCGACCGGCTCGCGGTACGACCGGACGACGCCGCCGAGATCATGGCGGGCTGGCCCCACCCCGAATCACCACTGTGGACACCCGAGTTGCGCTGGCTGCTCGACCGCTCGACCGCCCTGGTTCTCGCCGATCTCGGTGGCCACGGCTGGCTGCCGCCCGGTCCGGAGCTGCCGCGCGACCGAGGTCCCGCCTGGCGGCACCTCTACGTGTACGCGTACCTGGCCCTGGTCGACGTCGTCCGGGGTTACCACCGTGACCACGGCGTCACCGACGAGGTGTCCTGGGCGACCCTCGCGGACCTGGGCCGCAACCTCGCGATCGACAGGCGGATGCGCCGCGAGGGTTGGCCGGTCATGCAGAGCTGGCTGACGCTGCACGCGCGCGGCGGCCTCTACGAGTTGGGCCGATTGCAGCACCAGCGCGGCGGCACCGGCATCGACCTGCACATCCCCGAGGCGGGGCCGCTGACCCCCGAGGCCGTCGAGGCGTCGCTCGACGAGGCCCGCGCGTTCTTCCCCCGCCACTTCCCCGACGAGCACTACACGGCGTTCGCCTGCGGCTCCTGGCTGCTCGACCCGCAGTTGCGGGAGTACCTGCCCGCGGACTCCCACATCATCCGGTTCCAACGGCGCTTCGAACTGGACCCCTACGAGGAGCCGGAGGGGCTGGACGCCGACGTCGAGGTGCGACGATTCGTGTTCCGCACCCTGACCACGCCACTCGACGAGTTGCCGCGCGACACCGTGCTCCAGCGTGCGGTCGTCGACCACCTGGCGGCCGGCCGCCACTGGCGCTGGCGCCGGGGCCGGTTCCCGATCTAGTCGCAGGTGGTGCGGCCCCTCAGTCGAGACAGAACTCGTTACCCTCGACGTCCTGCATCACGAGGCAGGACTCGTTGTCCTCGTCGGCGGTCAGCAGCCGCACGCGCGTCGCACCGAGCGCGACAAGTCGCGTGCATTCGGCCTCCAACGCGGCCACTCGCTCATCACCCACGAGCCCGGTGCCGACCCGCACGTCGAGGTGCACTCGATTCTTGACGACCTTGCCTTCGGGCACGCGCTGGAAGAACAGGCGCGGTCCCACCCCGGTGGGATCGGCGCAGGCGAACGCCGAACCCCGTTGCGCAGCCGGCCGGGTCGCCTCGAAATCGTCCCAGGTGGCGAAGCCCTCCGGTGGCGGCGGTACGACGTATCCCAACACCGCGCACCAGAACCGAGCGACCCGCTCCGGCTCCGCGCAGTCGAAGGTGATCTGAACCTGCTTGACCGACGGCATCACTCCACCCTAGAGAGGCACCCGTGTCGTCGGCACCGCATTAAATGGGCGCGCGACCCCACCCGCCGACGGGCGACCGGTCAGTCAGGGCAGCATCTCGACGTAGCCGTCGCTGCCGTGTACGCGGATCCGCTGCCCGTCGGGGATCAGCCGGGTGGCGTCCACCACGCTGACGACGGCCGGCAGGCCGTACTCCCGGGCGATCACCGCGCCGTGTGTCATCGATCCGCCGACCTCCGTCACCAGGCCTGCGATGCCGACGAAGAGCGGCGTCCAGCTCGGATCCGTGTGCGCCGTGACGAGGATGTCACCCGGTTCGAGATGAGCCTGTGCCAGGTCCAGGATGACGCGGGCGCGCCCTTCGATCGTCCCGGCGGAGACCGGTAGGCCGACCAGAGCGCCGGCCGGCACGTCGTCGCGTCGGTACGCCCCGGTGAGGGCCTCGCCCTCGGAGGTCAGCACCCGGGGCGGCGTGAGCGCGTGGTACGACCGGAACGCGTCCCTGCGTTGCCGGATCACCGTGTGGTCCACCTGGTGTGAGCGCACGACGTCGTGCAACTCCTGGAACGTGAGGTAGAAGGCGTCCTCCGGCTCGCGGAGCACGTCGGCCCGCACGAGGCGCTCGACCTCTCGCAGCAGGGCCTGCTTGTAGGCGAAGTAGCGGCTGATGATGCCGTACTTCGGGTACTCCCGGTAGCCGACGAAGGTCCGGACCCGTTCGATCATCCGCTCGGTCTCGTCGGCCTTCTGCTCCCCGTCCGGCAGCGCCCGCAGGCGCGTCAGCACCTCCTGCGCCTTGCGCTGCGCCTCCTGCTGTCCCTGCTCGAAGCGCCGCTGGGCGGCGCCCGGCGCGAAGTTCGCGACGTTGTCGAGGAGCACGGGCAGCAGCGTGGCCGGGCGTTCGCGCCACCGCGGCCTCGTGATGTCGATCTCGCCGACGCAGCGCATGCCGTACCGGTCGAGGTAGGCCTCGATGGCGTCGCGCGCTTCGGCCCCGCCCGCGAGCTTCGGCAACTCGTCCAGGAAACCGTCGTCCTCGACGCCCCGCAGGAACGCCACCACCTCCGGGTGCGGGCGGAGCACGTCCGCGACGTCGAGCAGCGCGAGCCCCATCTCCGACGTGACGTTGCCGGGGGCGGACAGGGTGAGGGTGTCGGCGGCGTTCCGCTCGCCGAGCCACTCCCCCAGCCGGTCGTTGAGCCACCAGGTGGCCTGCATCCCCGCCATGATCGCCTGCATGCTCAACGGATCGCCGAGGTCCCGCCTGTGCTCGTCGAAGGCCTTCAGCAGGAAGTCGAACAGCGCTGGTCCGGTCAACGGGGCGATGTCGTGCCGCAGGGCGGCGACGGACGCCTCGTTGCGCTCGATCAGTTGGGTGACGATGTCGGGGTCGGTAGCGATCGGGGTGGCCGTGGCACCGCCCGGCGGCTGGAGGGGACCGCTGTCCGGCAGCGCCGGGACGAAACCGGGGCGGTCGAGGACGGTCCGCAGCGCGTCCCCGGTCAGCGGATCGGTTCGGCCGGCCAACTCCAGGAAGCTGGCGCGGCTCGCCGGCGCGGCCAGCATCCGGGTCGCGTCGACGAACAGCCTGCCGCCCGCCTCGTGCATCGGCGTCATGGCCGTCAGCTGCCACATGGAGAGGCCCAGCGGCTTCATGGGATCGGTCATCATCTGCTGGTGGCCGACGGAAAGATAGACGTGGTTCTCCTGGTCGTCGGCCGCGGGGATGGGAAAGAGCGTGGTGATCGGCCGGCTCTGCACGATCTGGAAGTCATCGTCGACCAGGCACCACTCGATGTCCTGCGGACAGCCGAACCGCGCCTCGACGCGTCGCCCGAGTCGCACGAGCCGGACGACCTGCTCATCGGTCAGCGCCGGCTGCTCCTGCCGCTGGCCGTCGATCGTCACCTCGTGCGTCCCGCCACCGGGCAGGGCGTGCACCGCGACCTGTTTGGCGGCGACCGCCCTGTCGACGACCGCACCGTCGCGCACCCTGAAGACGTCCGGGTTCACCCGACCGGAGACCAGTGCCTCGCCGAGGCCGAAGCTGGCGTCCACGGTGGCGACCTTGCGATTGCCGGTGACGGGGTCGGCCGTGAACAGGATGCCGGCCGACCGTGGGACGACCATCTGCTGGACGACCACGGCCATGCCGACCCTGCGGTGCTCGAAGCCGTTGCGGAGGCGGTAGGTCACGGCCCGCTCGGTGAACAGCGACGCCCAGCACCGGCCGACGTGCGCGAGGATCGCCGCCGGACCCCGGACGTTCAGGTAGCTGTCCTGCTGGCCCGCGAAGGAGGCCGTCGGCATGTCCTCCGCCGTCGCGCTGGAACGCACGGCGTAGGCGGATTGCTCGCCGTGCACGAGGAGCGTGTCAGTGATCTCCGCCGCGAGGTCGTCAGGGATCGCGGTCCCCTCGATGCGCTGGCGGACCTCGGCGCTGAGCACGCGGATCGCGTCCCGGTCGTCCGGTCTGAGGCGCGCCAGCTCATCGAGCAGATCGTCGATCGCAGGCCCCTGCGCCACGATCCGCTGGAAGGCGGCAGTCGTGACGCAGAAGCCGGCCGGCACCCGGATGCCGTCGATCCGGGTCAGTCCGCCCAGATTCGCGCCCTTGCCGCCAACGAGCGCGACAGAGGTCCGGTCCACCTCTCGGAGATCCACAACGTACGGCTCGATCATCGCCACCTCCCCGGAGACGGTGCTCCAGCGCACCGCAGCCGCCGATTCTGCGGCACGACCCGGGTCTTGCCGCAAGCCCCCCGGTACGCTATAAGTTAGAAGTGGCAGGGAGTCGGATCTCCCTGCCTTTTGCTGTGGTCGCCCACGGCAGGCTGCGATTCTGGGTGACGCCGGCCCGGCCATCGACGCCAGGCGGCCGACCCGAGGATGCTCAGCACCGCCGGGCCGAGCACCAGGCGGATGACTGTGACGTCGATGATGACGGCGGTGGCCAGCCCGATACCGATCATCTTGATGCTGGTGTCCTCGATCGGCACGAAAGACAGGAACACCACCGTCATGATCGCCGCGGCGGCGGTGATCAGCCGACCCGTGCTGTCCACGCCGACCACGACGGCGCGCTGCGCGTCGTGGCCACTGTCGTACTCCTCCTTGACGGCCGACAGCAGGAACACCTCGTAGTCCATGGAGAGTCCGAAAAGGACCGCGAACAACAGCATCGGCACGAAGGCGCCGCCGCTGACCTGGGCCACACCGAGCAACGCCAGGACGCTCACGACCCAGGCCGCGAGCGTCAGCCATGGGTGCCGGGCCGTGGTGCGCCCCAACCGATCAAGGGTTCTCTCCATGCCCGCAGCCCAGATACACTGTCTGCAAGATTGCAATGGATGCAACATCAGGGCTTGTAGGATGCAGCGATGACGGGCAACATGGGCCTTCGCGAGCGGAAGAAGGCGCGCACCAGACAGGCGCTCGTCGACGCGGCGATCGCACTGTTCGCCAGCAAGGGATACGACGAGACCACAATCGCCGACGTGACGGCCGCCGCCGACGTCTCACCCCGCACCTTCTTCGTCCACTTCGCCAGCAAAGAGGACGTGCTGTTCGACGATCCCCCGCTCAAGCTGGAACTCTTCACCGCTGTGCTGGCGCACCCCGGTCCGGACGAGACCCCCGCGCAACTGCTGGTCCGGGCGTTCCACTCGGTCCTCCACTCCGACACCGACCTGATGGGCCAGTCCGAGCGTGTCCGCGCCAACCTGATCCTCCAGACACCGGCACTACAGGCCGGCGCCGTGCGCAAGGTGTTGGAAGGTCAACGCGAGATCGTCCGGGCGCTGCTCGACGCCTATCCCGACACGCTGGACCCGGTAGCCGCCGCGGCGCTTGTCGGCGCCATGGTGGGCACCCTGGTCGGCGCGATCACCATGCTCTACTCCGATGCCGCGGTGGCGGCCCGGATGGCCGCGGATCCCCAGCGGATGCGCGCCGAACTGGAAGCCGCCATCAGCTCCACCTGGCACCACCTCGGCGGCACCGGCTGACCCCGCGTACGCCGGTGGCGCACGCGGGGCACGACGAGAAGGGTCACGTGCCTGTGCTGCTGAGCTGGCTGCTGTCGGCAACCGACGAGCGTCCGGATGCGATCCGGATCGACGACCGGGCCACGTCGTGGGTTGAGTTGCGACGGCTCGCCGCCGCGGTGGCCGACGACCTGCGCGGTGTGGACCGTGTCGCCGTCGACGCGACTGCCAGCCTGCACACGGTGGTCGGTGTCGTCGGCGCGCTGCTGGCCGGATCCGCGGTGATCCCGGTGCCGCCGGACGCCGGCCCGATGGAACGTGAGCACATTCTCCGCGACTCGGCGCCCGGAGCGATGCTCGTGCCGGCTCACGCTGAGCACCAGCAGCCATCCGACGGGCTGCCGACAATTCCGATCGACCTGGGCCGAGGATCGGACACCTTCCACCCGGAGCCCGACCCGGCCGGCATCGCGCTGATCCTCTACACCAGCGGCACCACCGGCGCGCCGAAGGGCGTGACGCTCTCCCGCCGAGCCATCGCCGCCTGTCTCGACGGGCTCGCCGCGGCCTGGCGGTGGACGCCTGACGACCTGCTCGTGCACGGCCTGCCGCTGTTCCACGTGCACGGCCTGGTGCTCGGGGTGCTCGGCCCCCTGCGCGTGGGCAGCCGGCTGCACCACGTGGGCCAACCCCGCCCCCAGCGGTACGCGGCGGCGGCCGGCTCCCTCTATTTCGGCGTCCCCACCATCTGGTCCCGGATCGCCGCCGACGAGACCTCGGCCCGGGCGCTGCGCGCCGCGCGGCTGCTGGTGTCGGGCAGCGCCGCCCTGCCCGCGACGGTCTTCGCCGACCTGACCAGGCTCACCGGCCATCAGATCGTCGAGCGGTACGGGATGACCGAAACGTTGATCACGATCAGCGCGACCGCCGACGGCCCCCGCCGGCCCGGCGCCGTCGGTCTGCCGTTGCCGGGGGTACGCACCCGGGTCGTCGACGAGCAGGGCCGCCCGATGCCCACCGACGGGGTGGCGATGGGCGAGCTGGAGGTGTGCGGCCCGACCCTCTTCGACGGGTACCTGAACCGGCCCGACGCGGACGCCGCCACCCGGACCGCGGACGGCTGGTTCCGCACCGGCGACGTGGCCACGATCGGTCCGGACGGCTGGCATCGCATCGTCGGCCGGGCAGCCACCGATCTGATCAAGAGCGGCGGTTACCGGATCGGCGCCGGCGAGGTGGAGGACGCGCTACTGGCGCATCCGGGCGTCCGGGAGGCAGCGGTGGTCGGCACTCCGCACCCTGACCTCGGCCAACAGGTGACGGCGTACGTCGTGGGCGACGGGATCGACGAGGCGCGCCTCATCGAGTTCGTGGCCCGACAGCTGTCGACGCACAAGCGTCCCCGACAGGTGCGGCTGGTCGAGGCCCTGCCCCGCAACGCGCTCGGCAAGGTGCAGAAGAGCCGACTCGGCACGGAGTGATCCCTGCCGGCCGCCGGCGACCCTCCCGGACCGGCCGCCGCGAGATCGAGGCGTTCCCTGCCGAAAAGTGGGAACGCCGACTCGCGCACCTCGTGCGAGCGACCGCGGGTGCCACCGGAGACCAGGGAGAGCACCATGACAGAGCTGACCGTGCGCGCCATCGGCGGGCCGACGGCCGTCCTCGACTACGCGGGCTCGCGCGTCGTGTTGGATCCGACCTTCGACGATCCGCAGACGTACCACTACGGAAAGGTCACCGCGACCAAGCTGGCCGGCCCGGCCATCTCACCCGGGGACCTGGGCCAGGCCGACCTGGTGCTCGTGTCGCACGAGCACCACCTCGACAATCTCGACATCTCCGGGCGGGAGTACGCACGGCAGTCCCGACGGGTGCTCACCACGGCGGCGGGCGCGCCGAATCTCGGCCCGGGCGCGGTCGGCCTCCGGCCGTTCGAGCACGCCGACGTCGGTGACCTGCGCGTCACGGCGGTTCCGGCGCTGCACGGTACGCCGGAGATCGGTGTGGTCAACGGTCCGGTGATCGGCTTCGTGCTGGAGGCGAGTGGCTGGCCGACGGTCTATGTCAGCGGTGACAACGCCTCGGTGGATGTCGTGGCGGTGATCGCGGAGCGGTTCCCTGCGATCGAGATCGCGATCCTCAACCTGGGCGCGGCCCACATCGCGGCACGCGGCGAGGGGTTCCTCACCCTGACGGCGGAACTGGCGGCCCGCGCGGCGGCCCTGCTCGGTGTGCGGGCGGTGGTCCCGGTGCACCAGCACGGCTGGGCGCACTACACCCAGGGCGCCGACGACGTCGTACGTGCCTTCGAGGAGGCGGGGTTGCGACAGGTGCTCGTCGACCTGCGCCCCGGCGACACGGCGACCATCTGAGTTTCCGGCACACGCGGTTGACCGCCGCACACGGGCAACTCCCGCGAGCGGCGGCTCCCCTCCCGTCACTCGGTTCGCAGTGCCACCGCGACCCGCGTCTTCGCCGCCCAGCCGGCCGGCAGCAGGGCGCCGACCACGGCGATGACCAGCCCGCCGAGACCGAAGAGCAACAGGTCGACCGAGCCGTACGCGTCCAGGACCGCGTCCGGCAGGCGGAAACCCACGCTGCTCGCCATCTCGGTGATGACCGTGCGTTGCAGCAGCACGCCGACCGCCGCGCCGACCACGCCGCCGACCAGGCCGGTGACCACCACCGAGGCGATGACCATCGCCGTGGTCTGCCGGGGTGTCATCCCGAGCGCCTTGTGCACGCCCAGGTCGTGGACGCGTTCCCGGGTCTCCAGCACCACCGTGTTCAGCACGCCGAGGCCGGCGACGACCATCAGCAGGAGGCTGAGCAGCCCGGTCAGCGCGTTGATGATGATGATCATCTCGTCGGGCTCGTGGTTGAGTCCGTCGGCCAGCGCGCCGAGCGGCTCCAGAGCCGCCGTCAACGCCGTGGCGTACGCCCTGGCGTCGGTGCCGGACGCCACGGTGACGTAGTAGATCGACGGCGCCAGCTCCGGCTCGGCCACCCGGAGGGTGGCGACGTCGGTGACGACCTGCATGCCGTCGTCGTCGAGGTTGAACGCCTCACCGACGATCGTGACGGGGATGTCGACACCCTTGTCGGTCAGCACGATGCGGTCACCGACCTGTTTGCCGGCAGCGGTCAGGAACGGCGTCGAGACGACGATCTGCGCCGGGCCGGTCAGCCAGGTCCCCGACACCATCCGGTAGTAGCGCGCCGCGTCCGGCCCGGTGACGGCAACCGCCTCCAGCTCTCCGGTGATCCCCCCGGCGGTGATCTCGCTGCGGGCCATGCCCAGGTACCCGTCGGTGCCCGCCTGGTCGGCGATCACCCGCTCGATCGCGGCCGGGTCGCCGAACGGCTCCGGCTGCCCCGGCCTCGGCGGCTGCCCCGGGCCCGGCGGCTGCCCCGGGCCCGGCGGTGGCCCGCCCTGCGGCGCCCGGTGCGGCTGCCCGACCTGGACGTCGGCGATGTCCTCGACCTCCTGGATCCGGTTCAGCGACGTACCCAGACCGACCGCGAAGGTGACCGCGGCCGCGCCGAACGCGATCGCGGCGACGATGCTCACCGCTCGTACCGGTCGGGCGAAGGGGTGGGCCAGTCCGAGCGTCACCGGCCGGGAGATCGGCAGCCGGCTGGTCAGGCGGGCCGCCCATCGACCGCGACCGGGTCGGGGGGTACGCCCGACGGCGAGCGCGTCGACGCTGCGCAACCGGCCGGCCCGGGCCGCGGCGGCCAGGGCGGTCACCGCCACGAGGGTGAGCGCGCCGCCGGCCACGACCGCGTTGACCCAGAGCGCGACACCGTTGTCGTCCGTACCGTAGATCTGGTTGGTCTGCGCGAGGATCGGCACGGTCAGGAGGTTGCCGGCGACCACACCGAGCGCCGCGCCGACGGTGGCCGGGATGAGCGCCTGCCCCACGTACGCCCGAACCACCTGGGCTGGCGTGAAGCCGAGCGCCTTGAGGATGCCGATCCGGCGGGTGGCGGTGGAGACCGCGCCGGCGATGACGTTGCCGATGATCAGCACCGCCATGACCACACCCAGCATGCCGAAGGCGATCAGGAACGGCACCAGCAGGACGGTCTCGCCGGTCGCCTCCCGGCGGACGTCGAGCCACGACACGGCGCTGTCGAGCGCGGCGGCGGGGACGGACGCCTGCACGGCGGTCCGGCCGGCCTGGACCTGTGCCGCCGTGCCAGCCTCGGTGAAGCGGTAGAGCATCTGGTAGGCGCGGGGGCCGTCCGGTCCGGTCCACGCCGCGAGCTGCGCCGGGGTGGTCCAGGCGTCGGCGGTCTGGCTGGCCGACCGGGCGAGCCCGACGACTGTCACCGCCGGGCTGCCCGGCGCGTCGGACACCGTCCACCGCTGGCCGAGCACCTGCTGTGGCAACCGCAGGCGCTCCCCCGTGGCCAGCACGATCTCCCCCGGGCCGGTCGCCCACCGGCCGTCGACGACCTCGACCCGGTCGACCGCGCCACCCGGATCGGCACGCCCGACGACGGTCAGCGGCGGCACCGGGTTGCCCATCGGGCTGGTCACGTTGAGTTCCGCGTTCGGGAACGGTCCCGCCGACCCGGCGACCCCGGCGGCATCCGCGGAGGCGGCCAACTGCGCCTCGGTGACCACGCCAGCGTCGAACTGGGCGGTGAGGTGCGCGCCCTGCTGCTGGCTGAAGGCCCGGTCGAAGGGTCCCCGGGAGGCCACCATCAACGAACCGCCGAGGACGGCCGAGGTCACCGCGATCATCACGACCAGGCCGATCACGACAGTCTGTACGCGTCGCCGACCGACCCCGGCCCGCACCACCCGAGCCAGCGCGCTCATCGGGCCCGCTCCAGCGCGGAGTCGGCGGCGACCTGCCCGTCCAGGAGCTGGACGGTCCGGGTCGCGCACCTCTCGGCGAGGACCAGGTCGTGGGTGACCACGACGATGGTCTGGCCGTCGGCGTGCAGCTCGGTCAGCAGCCGCATGACCTCCTCGCCGGAGGCGGTGTCCAACGCCCCGGTCGGCTCGTCGGCCAGCAGCAGCGGCGGCCGGTTCATCAGCGCGCGGGCGACGGCGACCCGCTGCCGTTCACCGCCGGAGAGCCTCCCGGGGTACGCGCCGGCGTGTCGGTCGACGCCGAGCCGGCCGAGCAGCTCGGCCGCCCGCCGCTGGGCGGTGCCGCGGCCCATGCCGGCCAACTGTGCCGGCAGCATGACGTTGTCGGCGACGGTCAGGTCGTCGAGGAGGTTGAAGAACTGGAACACCAGGCCGATCCGGGCCCTGCGGTACCGGGCGGAGGCCGCTTCGCCGAGCTGGTCGACCCGCACCCCGTCGACGGTGACCGTGCCGGTGCTCGGCCGGTCCAGCCCGGCCACCAGGTTCAGCATCGTCGACTTGCCGCTGCCGGACGGGCCGAGAATCGCCACCGCCTCACCGGGCGCGACGCTCAACGACACCTCACGCAGCGCCGGTGGCCCTTCGTCGTACCGGCGTGTCACCTCGTGCAACTCGATAAGCGGTGTGGTCATGTCCCCGTCTCCTCAGGTGGTGGTGAGCTGGCGAGGCTGACGCTAGGGGCGGGTACGAGTCGGATACATCGGCAGCGGGAGGCATCTTCGGTACCGCGTCGGGATGAGCGGTGCCGGCGTCATCCCTGCGAGGTAGGCGTGCGATGTAGCGACACCGCTCGCCAGGCGGATAGGCACGGGCGCGGTCGGCACCGAGAATGAACCGATGACGTGGCGTGCGATGGTGAACCGGCTGTGGTCTCACATCCGGTCCCTGGCTCGTCCGGTCGGCCAGTTGCCGCCGTTGTCGCGCCGGGGGCAGCTGTTCGACGCGCTGTTGGCGCTCGGGCTCGGTCTCCTCGCCATCCAGGCGGACCGGGGTGTCGATGACCGGCCGGCGGAGCACCGCATCGTGTTCGAGCGGGGTGAGGTCTGGTCGGGTCCGCAGGTGCCACCCGACCCGGTGTGGCCGCCCTTCCTGCCGGTCGAGGACGACGGCAGCGGCTGGACGGCGGCGCTGCTCATGCTCGTCGTCCTGCCGTTGCTGTTTCGCCGCCGGTACCCGTTGGGGACGCTCTGGGTGGTGCTGGCGAGCGCCGGGCTGGTCGACGACAATCCGGCCGCGCTGCGGCTGTCCTTCTTCGCCTGCGTGGTCGCCGGCTACAGCGCCGCTGTCTTCAGCCCGTACAAGATCCTGGCGTTGGCCAGCCTGCCGGCGGCCGCGATTCTGCACGCCGGGTTGCAGTCGGACGCCAGCTCGGTGTCCGACAGCGCCGTGCCGTTCTTGATCCTGCTGCCGATCGCGGTGGCGGCCGACGGGCTCCGCCGGTGGAAGGAGCACGCCGACGAGGGCCGGGCGCGGATGTCGGCCATGGAGCACGAGCAGGTCGAGGCGCTGCGCCGGGCAACGGAGGTCGAACGGGCCCGGATCGCCCGGGAGTTGCACGACGTGGTGACCCACAACGTCAGCGTGATGGTGATCCAGGCCGGCGCGGCCCGCAAGGTGATGGAGTCCAGGCCCGAGGACGCCCGGGCGGCGCTGCTCGCTGTCGAAGCCGGCGGCCGGGCGGCGATGACCGAGCTGCGGCACGTGATGGGGCTACTCACGATGGACGACGACGTTCTGGGGCAGGAGGGCGCGGCCGAGCTGGCTCCGCAGCCCGGCCTCGATGGGCTGGGCGCGCTGGTGCGGCGGGTGCGTGACTCGGGGGTCGAGGTCGAGCTGGTCCTGCGCGGGCAGCGAGGGCCGCTGCCGTCCGGCATCGAGCTGACCGTGTACCGACTGGTGCAGGAGGCGTTGACGAACGCCGTCAAACACGCTGCCGGCGCATCCGTGCGCGTGCTCGTCGACTATGCCGGGACGCACCTGCGGGTCGAGGTGACCGACACCGGCGGTCGAGCCGGCGCGACCGCCGGTACCGGCACCGGGCGCGGGTTGATCGGTCTGCGCGAGCGACTGGCGGTCTACGGTGGCACGGTGCGGGCGGGTCCACGACTCACCGGTGGATACCGGGTCCAGGCCCTGATCCCGCTGGAAAATGCCATGATCGACGACGTCGCGGACGACGGTCGGACCGGCACACCTCTGGGGGGCACGGCATGACCGCAGCGCTGCGGGTGGTGGTCGCTGACGACCAGGCGTTGGTCCGGGCCGGGTTCCGGATGATCCTGACCGCCGACGGGATCGACGTGGTCGCCGAGGCGACGACCGGGGTCGAGGCCGTCGAGGCGGTCCACCGGCACCGCCCCGACGTGGTCCTGATGGACATCCGGATGCCCGACCTGGACGGTCTCGCGGCGGCCCGCCAGATCCTCGCCGGTGTTGGCGAGGCGCCGCGCATCATCATGCTCACGACCTTCGACCTCGACCAGTACGTGTACGCGGCACTGACCGCGGGAGCGAGCGGCTTCCTCCTCAAGGACGTCACCCCGGAGCATCTGGTGGGTGCGGTCCGGCTGGTCCGCTCCGGTGACGCGCTGCTGGCGCCGACGATCACCAGGCGGCTTGTGCAACGGTTCGCCCAGCGCGACTCCGACCCGCCGGCCATCCATCGGGACCTGGCCGCTCTGACCCCACGGGAGTTGGAGGTGCTGGGCCTGCTGGCGCACGGTCTGAGCAACGCCGAACTCGCCGGCCGCCTGCACCTGTCGGAGGCTACCGTGAAGACACACGTCGCCCGGATCCTGGCCAAGTTGGGCCTCCGTGACCGGGTCCAGGCCGTCGTCGTCGCGTACCGAACCGGTCTGGTCGCCCTCTGACCGTGCCGACCGGTCGACCCTCGCGCGCACGACGCCAACCCTCGGCCGGACGCTGAGCAGGTCACCGGCTAGATTTCCTGGACACACCCGGTCCGCTGTCACCGCGCGGTGATCAACCGGATCGGCCACGACGCCTCGGCCGGCACTGCCGCACCGACAGACGGGTCGAAGAACATCAAGGCCGCCGGACAGGCGGACTTCAACGACCGTGAAGCGCAGGTAAGACCAGCATCCGTGCTGGCACCGCGCGGCGAAGCGGTAACCCACCCGGACGCCGTGTGTCCCACACGCAGCGTGGCGGGAATCTCCGTCCTTCAGGACGGCGAGGATGTCAAAACGTCGTCGTCGCCGGGGTTTCCGGGACGGTGACGGGCGGTGGTGAGGTACGGATCGCGGCGAGCTCCCGATCTCCTCCGGCATCCGGTTCCAGAACCTGACCGTCAGGAGCACCAACATCACCCAGAGCCCCTGCGGTGGGGCGAACAACACGATAAGCAACGTCTCGCGGGTCAACTCGACACTCACCTGGTGTTGAGCCGAGCAGGTGCGGCCGCCCGGGCTCGGGCTGCCGCACCCGCTGCGCTCACCGACGGCGGCGGGCCATCCACTGCCAGATGTGGGTGCCGTTGAGGCTCGGGTCGTTGCGGGCCACGTAGATCCAGGACCAGTGGCCGGGGAACTGGTAGCCGTTCCAGACGACGTGGTCGTACAGGCTGACAAGCGATCCCGGGATGAGGTCGTGGGCGTGGATCGTGTTGGTCTCCGGTGGCACGGTGTCGTCGTCAAGCGAGGTGACCAGCCAGGTAGGGGTCCGAATGTTCGCCAGCTCCGCGTCGGTGATCAGCGGCGGGCCCTCCCCGCCGAGCGGCTCGACGACGCCGCAGATCGGCACCGACGCGGCGAACAGGTCGGGATAGGCCACTGTCATCTCCAGCGACATGTAGCCGCCGTTGCTGCAACCGACCACGTAGATCCGGTCGGGATCGACGCGCTCGCGGCGGACGAGGTCCTGGACGATCTCGCGGATCAGCGGGGCGAACCGGGGGCCGTCCTCCATCCAGTACGAGGTGCTCTGCGGAGCCACGACGTACGCCCCGCCGAAGATCCGCTGCGCCTGCGGGGTGGCGAAGCCGAGCGCCCCCCGGTTGGCGCGCAGCGTGGTCTCGTTATCGTAGTAGTCGTCGGGCAGCGAGGCACCCTCGCCGGCGCCGTGCAGCCAGACGACGAGCGGCTGGCGACCCCGCCGGGGCGAGTTGTCGGGCGAGTACAGCCGGTATTTCATACCCGAGCCCGACACGTGGTAGCTGAAGGCGTCCACCTCGGGGTTCGACAGTCGTCCCTGGACGAAGCGCGTGATGGTGACCGGCGAGCCGTGGCGTCGGGCGATCGGGGTGTTCTGCGTGATGGTGTAGACGAGGTCCAGCCGGACGTTACGGCCCTTGCTCAGGATGTAGCCGAGGGTGCCACCGCCGGGTTGACCTTCGGCGGTGCTCAGCTCCAGCACGATGTTGCCGTGCCGGTCGAGCCGGGCCGCGGTCACCGTACGGTCCAGGTCGTACTCGCTGAAGATCTGGTCGCCGGGGGCGATGGGGAGCGGGCTGGTGGCCTTGGCGTGCACGCTGAACGTGCCGGGGGTCAGCCCGGCCGGGTCGATCGGCCCGAGCCGGCGGGTGTCGAGGGTGACCGAGGTGACCTGTTCACCGCCGTCGAGTGTTGTCGCGTCGAGGGTGAAGCTCACACGTGCGGGATGGCGGTCACCGGCGTGGGCGGCGCGGCCGGGCAGGGCCAGGCCGATGGCGGCACCGGCCCCACCGACCAGAACGGTGCGACGAGTGACAGACGTGGACATGCGGCCCCCGTACCCTGTGAGGTTGACGTGCGTCGATGAGATCTCAACGTAACGCCACCGAGATCCGCTGGCAACCGTTGCCGGGTCGACCGTCCGCACCGCCACCGCTATAGTGAGTTCCATTATGGAACTTACCGCGTTCTGGCGTTGGTGGTTGGCCAGCACGACAAGCCACCTCGGCTCGGCCGTCGGCGGGCTGGCCCTGCCGCTGACCGCGTTGGTCGTGCTGCACGCGTCGGCCTTCGAGATGGGTCTGATCACGGCGGCCGGCTATCTCGCGTACCTCCTGATCAGCCTGCCCGCGGGGGTGATCGTGCAGCGCCTGCCGCTGCGCGGCATGCAGGTCGTCCTGGACGTGGTCCGGGCCCTCGCCATCGCGTCCGTCCCCCTGGCCTGGTGGTACGACGCCCTGACGGTGGCCCAACTGGTCGCGGTCGCCCTGGTCGTCAGCTTCGCCAACGTGCTGTTCGACGTGGCCAACCAGACCTTCCTGCCGGAGATCGTGCCGGCCGCCCAGTTGCAGGCGCGCAACAGTCTCAACTCCGGCACTCGCGCCGCCACCGAGTTGGGCGGGCCGTCCCTGGGCGGGCTCGCGGTGCAACTGTTCGGAGCGGTGCCGACCCTGTTTGTGGACGCCGTCAGCTACCTGGTCTCGGCCGTGCTGCTACGCACCCTGCCCGCCCGCCGCGTGCAGCGACCGGACCAGCGGCCACCGATGGTCACGATGATCCGCGAGGGCTGGCACTACGTGCTGCGCCACCCGATCATCGGACCGGCCATGTGGGACGCCACCGCGACGAACTTCGTCAACGGCGCCATGCTGGCGCTCTTCCCGTTCTATCTGGTGCGCGAGCTGCACGCGTCGCCGCTCCTGGTCGGGCTGTTGATCGCCGCCGACGGGCTCGGCACGCTCATCGGCGCCGCGCTGACGACCCGCTTCACCGACCGGTTCGGCACCGCACGTGGCCTGATCATCTCGGCCTTCGTCGGTGTGGTCGGCGCGCTCATCATCCCGCTGGGCACCGGCACCGCCGCCTACGTCGCCTTCGCCGTCGGGAATCTCGTCTTCGCCGGGTCCACTGTGGTGCTCAGCGTGACCACCCGCACGTACCGGATGCTCGCCAGCCCCCCGGAGCTGCTGTCGCGGGTGATCGCCACGGTCAAGTTCGTCTCCTGGGGCGCGATTCCGCTCGGCGGTCTCCTCGCCGGCGTCCTGGCCGGGCCACTCGGTGCCCGCACCACCCTGCTGATCTTCGGGGCGCTCACCGTGCTCTCCCCCATCATCTATCTGTCGACCCCGATCCGCCGGATGCGTGACCTGCCACTCGACCCCGCCCCGGCACCCACGGAAGCCCGGGTGTGATCCGCCCACTCGATCACTGCCGCTGACGGCCCGGGTCCAGGTTGGACGCGCGAGCCCGCCACCCGGACATCGACAGAAGGTGTAGCCCGGGGATTCCCGGGGCAAGAACCGGCAGATGGAGGGAACGGCAGAACGCGACGGGCATCCACCCGGCCGGCGGCAGCGTACCGGTGAATCGGACCGGGCGGCCTCCGTCTGATGCGGTTGAGGCACAGCCTTCCGGTGGCGGCGTTCGGGGCCGCGGCGCTCGGCGCGGTCCTGGGCACCGACCCCGCCCACGCCGACACGCCGCTGCCGCTGCCGCTGCCGCTGCCGACGAGTCGCCAGCCGGTGGAGGTCGGCACCTCGCCGAGCACCATCACGGTGCGGGTGCCCGACCTCGCCGAGGTGCGGCTCTCCGTCCCCCTGCCGTTGCCGACCGCGCTCCCCCTGCCGCTGCCGTCGGCAGTTCCCCTGCCCCTGCCATCCGCAGTCCCCCTGCCGCTGCCGTCAGCCGTCCCGCTGCCGACGCTGTCGGTCGATCCGTCCACAGTCGTACCGACGCGGCCGGCCCGTACGTCGGCGTCGTCCTCGCCGCGGGCCACGCCCGCACCGTCGAACTCGGCCGCCGCAGTGGCACGCGCTGCCCCGCGGTCGGCGCCGTCGACACCCCTGCCGGCGACGGTATTCCGCGTCGTGCACGACACCCCCGGCGGCCGGACACCGGATCGGGCGCGGGTGGCGAGGGCCGCGATCACCGACGAGCCGCCCCGGCCACCCGCCCGTCCCACGCCGGGGCCACCGGCGCTCGTGCTGGCACTCACGTCGGTGCCCACAGGTGCCAGCACCGGCGGTAGCGATCCACACACGTCGACAGCCGAAGCTCCGCCGCCCGGCGCGCCGCTGGGCCCGGGGCTCACCGTGACCGCCCCCGACAGGCGCGCCGCCAGCCGACCGGTGGAGCGGGGTCCCCCACCGCCACAGCAACTCCTGATCACCCACTCGCGTCCACGACGTTGATCAGGAGAGGACCATGGAGATAGCCGTTATCTGGATTCCCGCCGACATCGAGCCGGTGGAGCCCGCCGTCGCGACGTGTCTTGCTCACCTTCGCCGACACTCGTACCGATTTGCGGGAATCATGCGGGCATCGTGGGAGACCGTCGAGCAGGCCATGATCGACGGGGAGGTGGACGTCGTCGTCATCGCCGACCATGCCCACCTCCCGCCGGACCGGTCCCCTCGGATCGAGCTGGCCACCGCGACCGGCGCGGAGGGGGACCGAACGATTTCCTACCCCCAGCTCGACTGACGCGACGAAGCGCCCCGTCCGGGTCGGACGGGGCGCTTCGTGGACCTGGCCTTCGAGCCGGACACGCCGCGCGGATCGCCACGGGCCACGGCGGACAGCTACTCCGCGTGCCCGGATCCGCCCTCCGCTCAGGCCGCGACCGCCGCGCGGACGTCGTCGTCGGCGTCGCGCAGCCGCGCTGCGGCCTCCTCGGCGGTGCAGTTCGCGAGCAGCAGCACGATTGCCGTCTTGGCGTGCCCGTGCGCCGCCGCGAGCGCCCGGGTGGCGGAGTCCAGATCGGTGTCGGCGGCCTCGGCGACGATCCGACGCGCCCGGTCGACGAGCTTCTCGTTCGTGGCGTTCATGTCCACCATCAGGTTGCCGTAGACCTTGCCGAGCCGGGCCATCGAGGCGGTCGAGAGCATGTTGCAGACGAGCTTCTCGGCGGTGCCGGCCTTGAGTCGGGTGGAGCCGGTGAGCACCTCGGGGCCGGTGGGCACCTCGACGGCGACGTCGGCGTACCGGCTGATCACCGCGTCGGAGTTGCAGGCCACCGAGACCGTCGACGCGCCGAGTGCGCGGGCGTGCTCCAGCCCGCCCACCACGTAGGGCGTACGGCCGCTGGCGGCGAGCCCGACCACCGTGTCGCGGGCGGTCAGGCCGACCGCGTCGAGATCGGCGACGGCGCGACTCGGGTCGTCCTCCGCGCCCTCGACGGCGACACCGAAGGCACGCGCTCCTCCGGCGAGCAGGCCGAGAACCCGGTCGGGCGACGTACCGAAGGTGGGTGGGATCTCGACGGCGTCGAGCATGCCGATCCGGCCGCTGGTGCCGGCACCGAGATAGATCAACCGACCGCCCTGGCGCAGCGACGCCACGACGACGTCGACGGCTGCCGCGATGTCCGGCACGGCCCGGCGGACCGCCTGGGCCACCGTCTGGTCCTCGTCGTTCATCGCGAGGAGCAGCTCGGTGGGGGACATCAGGTCGAGGTCGCTTGTCTTGTCGTTGCGGGTCTCGGTGCCGAGGGTGCTGAGGTCCACGGGGTTACTCGTTCCTCTCGCTGGTGCGCGGTCGCCGGTCGGACGACGGGCGGCGGCTCGTCGAGCGCCGCGTCCGCAATGCGCCGTTCCGACCGTGCCAGCCTGGTTGGCGCGGAGGGATGTCGGCTGCGCCCCGCATCCTCCGGATCAGCAGGCCGGGGTCACAGCGTAGCCAGCCCGGACGGGAACTGGCAAAAACTTTCGCGATACGCTAGACATGCGTCACTTATCTACAACCACTGGTTGGGAGCGAGCCGTGCGTCAACTCGACCTTGTTGTGATCGTGCTGTACCTCGTGGTGATCGCCTACGTCGGACTTCGCCTGTCCGGCAAACAGAAGTCCGCCAAGGACTACTTCGTGGGCGAGGGTCGGCTGCCGTGGTGGACCGTCTCGTTCTCCGTGGTCGCCACCGAGACCAGCGTCCTGACCGTGATCAGCGTGCCCGGCGGCGCCTACAGCGGGCAGGGGTTCGGCAACGTCGAACTGGCCCTCGGCTACGTGATCGGTCGCGTCGTCGTGGCGGCGGTGCTCATCCCGCTGTACAAGCGCGGTGGCTTCGTCAGCGCCTACCAGTACCTCGGTGAACGGTTCGGCCTGAAACTCCAGGGTCTGGCGTCGGTCACGTTCGTCTTCACCCGCCTGCTCGCCGAGGGCGTACGGCTGTTCGCCTCAGCCATCCCCATCAAGCTGCTCCTCGACGAGTTTGGCCTGAATGTCGGTTATCAGGCCATTATCGTGGTGCTGACGCTGATCACGGTGGTCTACACCTACCTGGGTGGCATCAAGGCGGTCATCTGGACCGACGCCATCCAGATGGGGCTCTACCTGGGCGGGGCGATCCTGGCCATCGGTGTGCTCAGCCACGCCGTCGGCTTCGACGGCTACTCGCAGGCGCTGGACGCCGGCAAGTTCCAGCTCTTCGACACCAACCTGACGCTCGCGCACGTGCTCACCAGCCCGTTCGCCCTGCCGACGGCGATCATCGGCGGTGCGATCTTCGCGATGGCCAGCCACGGGTCGGACCAGCTGATCGTGCAGCGCATCCTGTCCACCCGCACGCTGCGCGAGGGGCAGAAGGCGATGATCTCCTCGGGCATCTTCGTGGTGATCCAGTTCGCGGCGTTCTCCCTGGTCGGGGCGCTGCTGTGGTCGTACAACAAGGGTCAGACCTTCAAGGAGCTCGGCCTGGCCAGCAGCGACAACCTCTACCCGAGCTTCATCCTGCACGCCCTGCCGGTGGGCATCTCGGGCCTGCTGGTGGCCGGCATCCTCGGTGCCGCGATGGGTTCGCTGTCGTCGGCGCTGAACTCGATGTCCAACTCCACTGTCGCCGACTTCATCCACAGCTTCTTCCGGAAGGTCCCGTCGGACGACGCGATGCTGCGCCTCGCCCGGGTGATGACACTTGTCTGGGCGGTGTTGATGGCGATCTTCGCCTGCGCGTTCAGCTCCAGCACCGGAAACGTCTACCTGACCGGTCTGACCATCGCGGGCTACACCTACGGGGCGTTGCTCGGGGCCTTCCTGCTCGGCCGCCTGGTCAGCCGGGCCAACCAGGTCGACGCGTTCGTCGCCTTCCTCGTCACCGTGGCGGTGATGACCTACATCGTCCGCTACGTCAAGATCGACGTCACGACGGCCGGGCACACCGTCCCCACCGCCATCGCCGCGCAGTGGCTGGTGCCGATCGGAGTCCTGATCACCCTGCTGGTCGGCGCGGTGTCGAGCCGTTTCCACGCGGCCCCGGCGACGCCGTACGACCATGGACGCGCCGACGAGATCGACGACGACTCGGCGGCAGAGCCCGCCGGGCGGGCGTGAAGGAGACCCTGATGCGTGTCATCGGCCTGATGTCCGGCACTTCCTACGACGGCATCGAAGCCGCCGCCGCCGAGTTCGACCTCAGCGGCGACACCCTGCGGATGCGACCGCTGGGCCGGCTCAGCCACCCGTACCCCGCGGAGCTGCGCACCCGGATCGCCGCCGCCCTGCCGCCCGCGCCGACCACCACCGAGGCGATGACCGTCCTGGACACCGGCATCGGCCAGGCCTTCGCCGAGGCCGGCGTGCGGGCTCTCGCCGAGCTGTGCGGCGGAGACGCCGACCTGGTCGTCTCGCACGGGCAGACCATGCACCACTGGGTCGACGGCGGTGTGGTCCGGGGCACCCTGCAACTGGGGCAGCCGGCCTGGATCGCGGAGGCCACCGGCCTTCCGGTCGTGGCCGACCTGCGCACCCGCGACGTCGCCGCGGGCGGCCAGGGCGCTCCCCTGGTCGCCCTGTTCGACACGCTGCTGCTGCGTGGTCTGCCCGGTGTCCCCGCCGCGCTCAACCTCGGCGGCATCGCCAACATCACTGTCGTCGCGCCGGACGCGGACCCACTGGCGTACGACACCGGCCCGGCCAACGCGCTCCTCGACGCCGCCGCGCGGCACTTCAGCGGCGGCGTGGAGGAGTACGACCGGGACGGACGCGGGGCGGCGGCCGGGCAGGTGAACCCGGCCCTGCTGCGGCGGCTGCTCGACGAGCCGTACTACCGGCAGCCCGGCCCGAAGAGCACCGGGAAGGAACTGTTCCACCTGCCGTACCTGCTCGCCGCCCTCGCCGACGCGCCCACGCCGGATCAGCGGGACGTCCTGGCCACCCTCACCCGGCTGACGGCGGTCACGGTGGCCGGCGCCTGCCGCGACCACGGCGTCACCCAGCTCGTCGTCTCCGGCGGCGGCGCGCACAACCCGACGCTGCTGCGCATGATCGGCGAGGAGCTGCCGGGCGTGCGCCTGTCGTCAAGCGACGACCTGGGTGTGGCGTCGGACGCCAAGGAGGCGCTCGCCTTCGCGCTGCTGGGCTACCTGTCCGTGCACGGGCTGCCCGGCACCCTGCCCTCGGGCACCGGCGCGCGGCACGCCTCGGTGCTGGGCAGCATCACCCCCGGTCGCCAGCCGCTGCGACTGCCGGCGCCCGTCGACACCGCGCCGGACCGGTTGATCGTCGCCTACTGATCGCCCCTCCCGGGAGGACCCGCCCATGAGACCCGTCGTAGGAGTACCCGCGCCGACCACCGCCGGCGTCCGCGCCCGCGAGGTCGTCGAGCTGCTGCGCTCGCGCCTCGGTGATCCGACCCGGGTCAGCACCGAACTGCCCCGGCGGCTGGCGGCGGCGCACGACGCCTCGCCGTACCTGTTCGAGCCGCAGGCGGTGGTACGCGCCGCCTCGGCGGCCGAGGTGGGGGCGTTGCTGGCCGCCGCCCGGGAGGCCGGTGTCCCGCTGACCCTGCGTGGCGGCGGCACCAGCCTCGCCGGGCAGGCCGGCGGCGCGGGCGTCCTCGTCGACGTCCGGACCGACTGGCGGCACGCCGAGGTGCTCGACGACGGCCGCCGCATCCGGCTCCAGCCGGGCCTCACGATCCGGCAGGCCAACGCCCGGCTGGCCCGCTACGGCCGCCGGCTCGGCCCGGACCCGGCAAGCGAGGCCGCCTGCACGGTGGGTGGCATGGTGGCCAACAACTCCAGCGGGATGACCTGCGGCACCACCGACAACGCGTACCGCACCATGGAGTCGCTGCGCTTCGTCCTGCCGTCCGGCACCGTCGTCGACTCCGCCGCGCGCGACGCCGACGACCGGCTGCGGGCCGACGAGCCGGAGTTGCACGCCGGGCTGCTGCGCCTGCGCGACCGGGTGCGCTCGACACCGGGCTCACGCGCCACGATCGAGCGGCTGTTCGCGATGAAGAACACCATGGGGTACGGGCTGAACTCCCTGCTCGACCACGACAGCCCGGCCGACATGCTCGCCCACCTGATGATCGGCAGCGAGGGCACCCTCGGCTTCGTGGCCGAGGCCGTCTTCCGGACCGTCGAGATCCACAAACACGCCGCCACCGGACTGCTGATCCTGCCCGGCCTCAGCGCCGCCACCGACGCGTTGCCGGCTCTGCTCGCCGCCGGCGCGCGTACCGCCGAACTGCTCGACGCGGCCGCGCTGCGGGTCAGCCAGCGCGACCCCGACGCGAGCGCGGCCCTGCGCGGGCTGACGGTCACCGGGCACGCCGCGCTGCTCGTGGAGTTCGCCGAGGACAGCGCGGAACGGCTGGCCGCGACGCTTGCCGACGCCCAGCCCGTGCTCGACCGGCTGCCCGCCGTCACCGGCACCGCGCTGACCCACGACCCGCGTGAACGGGCCGCGCTCTGGCACCTGCGCAAGGGCCTCTACACGGCGGTCGCCGGCGCCCGCGCGCCCGGCACCACGGCCCTGCTGGAGGACATCGCGGTGCCGATGCCACGCCTGACCGGCACCTGCGACGGGCTGATCCGCCTGTTCGACAGGCACGGCTACCCGGACGCGGTGATCTTCGGACACGCCCGCGACGGCAACCTGCACTTCATGCTGACCCAGTCCTTCGACACCCCGGCCGAGATCGACCGCTACGCCCGGTTCACCGACGACATGGTCGACCTCGTGCTCGCCGAGGGCGGCACCCTCAAGGCCGAGCACGGCACCGGCCGGGCGATGGCGCCCTTCGTCCGCCGCCAGTACGGCGACGACCTGTACGACGTGATGCGCGACCTCAAGCGGCTGTGCGACCCGAGCGGCCTGCTCAACCCCGGTGTGCTGCTCAACGACGACCCGACCGTGCACCTGCGGCAGCTCAAGGCCGTCCCGACTGTCGACCCCGAGCTGGACGCCTGCGTCGAGTGCGGCTACTGCGAGCCGGTCTGCCCCACCGCCGACGTCACCACCACGCCCCGGCAGCGCATCGTCCTGCAACGGCAGATCGCCCTCGCCACCGCCGCCGGTGACGAGGAGCGCCGCCGGGAGTTGACCGCCGACTACGCGTACGCGGCGGTGGACAGCTGCGCCGCCGACAGCCTCTGCGTCACCGCCTGCCCGGTCGGCATCGACACCGGCGCGGCCATGAAGCGGCTGCGCGCCGAGCGGCACAGCCCCCGCGCCCAGCGCACCGCCCGCACCGCCGCGCGGCACTGGCAGGCCGCCGTGACAGGTGTCCGGGTGGGACTGACCGCCGCGCACGCCGTCCCGACACCGCTGACCCGCGCCGCCACCGGGGTGATCCGTGGACTCGGCGCCACCGAACTGGTGCCAGAGTGGAGCGACGACATGCCGCGCGCAGGCGCTCCCCGCCCCCGACCCCGCAGCGCGCCGGACGCCCAGGCGGTGTTCTTCGCGGCCTGCGTCGGCAGCCTCTTCGCCCCGGAGGACGGTCCGGCCGGCGGCGCGGCGGCGGCGTTCCTGCGCCTGTGCGAGCTGGCCGGCGTGCCGGTCGTCGTGCCGGCCGGCACGGCGGGCCTGTGCTGCGGCACGCCGTGGCAGTCCAAGGGCTACCCCGCCGGTCACCGCGAGATGGCCGAGCGGACCCTGGCCGCGCTGTGGGAGGCCAGCGACGAGGGTCGCCTGCCCGTCGTGTGCGACGCGTCGTCCTGCACGCACGGGTTGACCCAGCTGACCGCCGCGCTGGCCGAGGAGGACCGGGCACGGTACGACGCCCTGCGCTTCGTCGACAGCGTCACGTTCACCGCCGAGCGCCTCCTGCCGGCGCTGCCGGAGCCCCGGCGGCTGGGCTCGCTGGCCCTGCACCCCACCTGCTCCACAGTGCACCTCGACGGCATCGACGACCTGCGCGCGGTCGCCGCGGCGGTCGCCGACACGGTGACCGTGCCGGACAGCTGGGGATGCTGCGCCTTCGCCGGCGACCGGGGGCTGCTGCATCCCGAGGTGACCGCCAGCGCCACCGCCGCCCAGGCCGCCGAGGTCAACGAGCGCGACCACGACGCGTACGCCTCCTGCAACCGCACCTGCGAGATGGGCATGAGCCGGGCCACCGGGCAGCCGTACCGGCACGTGCTCCAGGTCCTCGTCGAGGCGGTCGAGCCGCAGGCATAGCCGGGGGTGTCACCGGAGCAGGCCCTGGTCGCGGTACCACGCCACCGCGCTGGCCAGGCCCTCCGGGAGGCGGTACGCGGGCGTGAAGCCGAGGTCCGCCCGGGCCCGGTCGGTGGCGCACGTCCACGCCAACTGTCGGATCTCGTACGCGCGGTCCCGGTTCATCGTCAGGGCCGGGCCCCGGCGAACCGGGCTCAGATCGCACAGCCAGCCGGTCGCGTGCACGAGCGGACCCGGCACCGCGATGAACCGCGCGCGGGGACGGCCGACCGCGATGGCGAGTTCCCGACAGAAGTCGCTCCAGCCGTACACCGCGCCGTCGCTGATGAGGTACACCCCCTCGGCACCGCCGCCCGGGGGCAGCGTCCCGCCCCGGACGACGGCCGCGATCAGGGCCGCGCACAGGTCGTCCACGTGCACGAAGGAGTACTCGCGTTCCGGGCGGGTGGGGCGCAGGTGGGCGCCGAGGCGGGCCATCGGCAGGAAGGACGGCAGGAAGTCGTGGTCGCCCGGGCCGTAGACGATCGTCGGGCGCAGGACCACTGTGGGAACACCCGCGGCGCGGGCGATCTCCTCGGCGGCGAGTTTGCTGCGGCCGTACGCGGAGACCGGCGCGACCGGGGTGGACTCGTCCCGGGGCCGGCCGGGACGCGACGGCCCGGCGGCGGCCAGGGACGAGCACAACACCAGCCGAGGGGTCGGGTCGGCGGCGGCGAGGGCCGCGACCAGCCGGCCGGTGGACTCGGTGTTTCCGCGCCGGAACGCCCCCGGACGGCGGGCCTTCACCTGGCCCGCCAGGTGCACGACGGTGTCGACGCCGGCGACGGCCGCCCGCACGCCCGCGCCGGTGTCGAGGTCGGCGACCGCGTAGCGCAGCCCGGGGATGTCGGCCAGGACCGTGCGGTCCGACGTGGGGCGGACCATCGCGACGGGTGTGCAACCCAGGTCCGCCAGCCGTCGCACGAGCCGGGCGCCGATGAAGCCGGTCGCCCCGGTGACCATGATGGCGCGCGACGCGATGCCGGGCCAGCGGTGCCGTTCGGGGCTCGTCATCGCCGCTCGGCGCGTAGCACGGCGCTGGCGAGCGGCGCCGGGAGCGCGGCCGGTGCGGTGGCGGCTGCCGCGTCGCGGAACACCTCCAGCAGCAGGTGGGTGGTGAGGACGGCCATGCTGGCCCACTCGGCGACCGTGCCCTCCCAGGTGCGTCCGGCCCCCCGCAGGGCGGCCTGGTGCAGCGCTGTCACCTGCGCCGGGTCGAAGAGCCCGTGGGCGCGTACCGCCGCCGGCCCGAGATAGGTCGCCGCTAGGTCCTCCCCGGGGCCGGTGAGATACCACGGCGTGATGGGTGTGAAGAACGGTTTCTTCCGGCGGCGTCGGATCGGTGCCGGAACCACGTCGCGAAGAGCCTCCTTGAGGATGTGCTTCTCGCTGGTGCCGCGCAGGAGCACCCGTGGGTCCAGCCGTGCCGCCAGGTCCAGCAGCGCCCGGTCCATGAACGGCACGCGTACCTCGACGCCGTTGGCCATGGACAACCTGTCGCTGAGCAGGAGGACCCAGCTCGGCAGGCGGGTCTGGTACTCGTAGTGCAACGAGCGGTGCAGCGCCGTGTGCGTCGGCGGGGCCGGCAGCGGCGAGGGGGCGAGAGCGCCGCTGGACGGGCGCAGCAGCGCGGGCGCGACCGCGTCCATCGCCGACCACAGGTAGAACCAGGCGGGTGCGCCACCGCCGAAGCGATCCGCGGCGGTCGCGAGCCGCCCCGGCACGGCGGCCACGTGGGCGGCGGCGCCGGCGGGGGCGCCGTGGTAGGCCAGCACCCCGGTCAGGATCAGCCGACGCAGCGGGTCCAGGCCCGCCCGGGTCAGCCGGCCGAGTCGCTGCTCCAGCCGCTGGAGGACGTACCAGGAGTAGCCGCCGAGCAGCTCGTCGGCGCCGTCGCCGGTCAGCGCGACCTTGGCGCCCCGCTCGGCGGCGATCCGAGTCGCCTTCAGAAACGGCGTGGCGACGCCGAACCACTGCGGCGCCTCCAGGTGCCACAGCGTCTTCGCCAGGTGCTCGCACGCCTCGGCGCCGTCGAACTCGATCTCCACGTTGTCGACCCCCAGCGCCGTCGCGGCGAGCCGGGAGTAGCGACCCTCGTCGAGGTCCGAGCCGGGCAGTCGGATGCTGGCGGTCTGTACCTGTGTGCCGAGGACGGCCGAGATCGTCGCGACGACGGCGGTGCTGTCCAGGCCGCCGCTCAGCGTCGCGCCGAAGCCGACCTCGTCCGGCAGCCGTTTGCGGACCGCCTCGACCAGGGCCGCGCGGAACTGTTCGACGGCGGGCCGCCCGTTCAACAGGTCGCGCGGGTCCCCGACCAGCGGGGTGAAGTACCGGCGCAGGGCGACCGCCTGCCCGTCGGCCACCAGCAGGTGCCCGGGCGGCAGGTCGTGGACGTCGGCCCAGAAGGTGCCGGGCGCGGTCGGCTGGCCGTACCCGAAGACGTCGCGCAACCCCTGCGGGTCGACGCGCGCCGCGCACAGCCCGGACGCGAACAGGGCCTTCACCTCGCTGGCGAACTGAAGCCGGCCCCCGGCGACGTGGTAGTACAGGGGTTTGACACCCACCGGGTCCCGGGCGAGCGTGAGCCGGCGACGGCGG
The DNA here is from genome assembly GCF_049841595.1 of Micromonospora sp. DT228. Taxonomy (NCBI): domain Bacteria; kingdom Bacillati; phylum Actinomycetota; class Actinomycetes; order Micromonosporales; family Micromonosporaceae; genus Micromonospora; species Micromonospora sp. DT228. Next base: position 86,129 of record NZ_JBNCKO010000011.1, on the reverse strand, counting down.
ACGTCCCACAACGCGATGGCGAAGTCCCCGTCGAGGTGGTCGACGAAGGCGAGGCCGTGCTCCTCGTAGAGGTGGGCGATCACCGCGCCGTCGCTACCGCTGGTGAACGTGTGGCCGCGTGCGACGAGCCGGGCCCGCAGCGCCCGGTGGTTGTAGATCTCGCCGTTGAAGACGACCTGGACGTCGCCGCGCTCGTCGCTCAGTGGTTGCTGCCCACCGGCCACGTCGACGATCGCGAGCCGCCGGTACGCCAGCCCGATCCCCGGCCCCACGAAGTAGCCCTCGCCGTCGGGACCGCGATGCGCCAGCGAATGCGCCATCCGGGCCAGCCGGTGCGGCTCGACAGCGGCGTCGAGATCGAGGATGCCGGCGACACCACACATACGCGTTCCCTTCAGATGCGGTACAGCGCGGCGCCGATCTCCATGCCGGTGCTCGCGCCGACGACCACCACCAGTTCGCCTGGCGATGCGCCGCCGGCGGACACGGCGCGCAGGCCCATCGGCAGGGCCGAGGTGAACAGGTCGGCGCCGTCGCGCGCGGGCGGCAGCGTGGCCAGCCGTGGACCGAGCACCGGCCAGGTGTCGCGCAGCCGGCGCTCGACCGGCGGTGGCAGCCAGGGCGGTACGACCGCGCGGATCGCGTCGGGTCGTACCCGCAGGCGGTCCAGCAGCTCGGCGACGACAACGGGCAGGTGCTCGGCGTACGCCGCGGCGGGCTCGACGCGGTCGGTGGCGCGGATGAAGCTGTGCCCGCCGTCCTGCATCACCCAGGCGCCCCGGTCGGCGGCGGGCGTCGCGACGGAGCGGCTGTGGAAACCGAGGAAGCCGCTGGCCCGGTCGGGGTCGAGGCGCAGCAGCACCGCCGAGCCGCACCTGGCCACCGCGGGCCCGGCGGCACCGGGCTCGCGCTGCTCGACCTCGGAGGCGACCACGACGGCGGTGTCGGCCTTGCCGGCCCGGATGAGTTCGGCGGCGATCCGGCAGCCGTCGAGCATGCCGAGCGCGCCGTTCGTGACGTCGAAGGCGAGGAGTTCGCCGGTGGCTGCGGTGCTGCCGTCGAAGCCCAGCTCGCCCGCCGCGATCGCCGCTATCGCCGGCTCGGCGATCATGCCGGTGCGGTACACGCCGACGTGGATGAGCAGGTCGACGCCGGAGGCGCGGACGCCCGCCCGGCGCAGGCAGTCGTCGGTGGCGGCGCGGATGAGCTGGAGCGTCGTCACGTCGGGGCCGGTCGCGGTTGCGGGGCCGGCCCCGGTTGCGGGGCCGGATGCGGGTTCGGGTTCGGTGCGGCCGATCGCGACGGCGCGCACCGGGTCCGGCCATGGCGCCGGGCGGGGGCGCGGGGGCGCGGTCCGTGTTGAGCGGGTCCCCCGGGCCAGCCGGTCGGGCAGCCCGTCCAGCCGGTACGCGGCGGTGCCGACGTTGACGCCGGACGCGGCGACCTCGAACAGCACCCGGTCGCCGGTCCGGATCCGCCCGTCGCGGCTCGCGTCGCGCAGCGCGACCGGGTGCGTCGTGGTGGCGGTGTTGCCGCGCCTCGGCAGGTTGTTGATGACGTCCCGCTCGTCCAACACCACACCGCCGAAGACCTTGTTCGTACGACGGACGGCGGCCTGGATCGCCAGCGTCGACGTCTGGTGCGGGATGAACCGGTCGAAGTCCGTCGGCGACAGGCCCATGGCGGCGAGGGCCTGTTGGGTGTGCTTGACCATCTCCCGGATGCCGACGGCCGCCAGACCCATCATGTCGGTCTTCATGATCACGCCACCGTGCGGCTGGTCGGTCGGCCCGGCCACGCACAGGTTGTGGTACCGCCCGACGGTACGGATGCCGATGTGGTCGAAGCCCCCCGGACCGTCGTCGGCCCGGGTCAGCAGGACCGCCGCACCCGCGTCACCGAGCGTCAGGCAGGCGACGCGGGCGTCGAGCTCGTCGGCGATCTCCAACTGGGCGGTCCGCATCAGATGGGAGATGTACTCCCCGCTGACGATCAGCGCCGAACCGATCTCACCGGCCCGGATGAGCGCGTCGGCGACGTAGATGCCGGTGAACTGGCCGGCACACGCGTTCGTCACGTCGAACGCCCAGGCCCGTTCGCAGCCGAGCCGGTGGCGCAGTTGGGTGGCCGCCGACGGCTCGTAGGTCGACCGGTCCGGGCTGTCGACCCGCGAGATGCTGGCGCTGATGAGCAGGTCGACGTCGGCAGGCCCGATCGACGAGCGGGAGACGCAGTCCTCCGCGGCCCGGGTGGCCAGGTCGAGGGCGTACTCGACGTCGCCGGCGACGCGCCGCGACACGATGCCGGTGGTCTGTTCTAGCGGCAGGGCCAACCGGCGCCGGCACCCGTCGAGCACCTCGCGGGTGGTCATGACCCGGTCGGGAAGCGCGACGCCGATGCTGTCGATGACACTGCCGGCCCCCGCCGGGGCGGCCTGGATGTTCACCCTCGACCACCTTGTCTCGATTGGACGGTGCGGATGCTTCAGTTGGAGTGGACGACGGCTGTGCCGTCGTCCACGGAGGCGAGCACCAGCGAGGCGTTGTGCCCGCCGAAAGCGAACGAGTTCGACAGGATCGGGCCGGGACGGCCGGTGCGGGGGGCGTCGGCGACGACGTCGATGGGAATGTCGGACCCGCGGGTACGCAGGTTGGCCGTTGGTGGAATCTCGCCGTGGCGCAGGGCGAGCAACGATGCGACGACCTCGACCGCGCCGGCGGCCCCGATCAGGTGTCCCAGCGTGCCCTTCGTCGAGGTGGTCGGCGGTGCGGCGCCGCCGAAGACGGTGTGGATGGCCTGCGCCTCGGCGGCGTCGTTGAGCGTCGTCGAGGTGCCGTGGGCGTTGATGTGAGCGACGTCGGCCGGGTCCACGCCGGCGTCGCGCAACGCCAGCCGCATGCAGTGCACCGCGCCGCGTCCCTCCGGGTGCGGCATCGTGGAGTGGTACGCGTCGCTGTTGAACCCGTAGCCGGTGACCTCACCGTGGACGCGGGCGCCCCGGGCCAGCGCCCGGTCGAGGCGCTCCAGCAGCACGAAGGCCGCGCCCTCAGCGAGCACGAAACCGTCCCGTGCGCCGTCGAACGGACGCGAGGCGGTCTCCGGCTCGGCATTGCGGGTGCTCAGCGCGTGCATCCGGGCGAACCCGGCGACGACGATGGGGTTGACCGCCGCCTCCGCGCCGCCGGCCAGGACGACGTCGGCGCTGCCGTCACGGATGAGCCGGACGCCCTCACCGATCGCGTTGGCACCGGCCGTGCAGGCGGTCGAGATGCAGAAGTTCGGCCCACGCCAGCGCAGGTGCCGGGCGATGAGCGACGCCGCCGCGTTCGGCATGATCATCGGAATCGCCCACGGGCTGATCCGGTCCGGGCCGTTCTCGATGAACGCGCGGACCTGCCGGTAGAAGCTGTCCGATCCGCCCATGCCGGTGCCGACCACGACCGCACACCGGTCCGGGTCGAAGTCTCTGGTGTCGCCGTCGGTGAACGCGTCGAGCGCCGCCGCGAAGGCGAGTTGGCTGACTCGGTCGGTCTGCCGGACCATTTTGGCGGTGAGGTAGGCGGTCGGGTCGAAGCCCTGGATCTCACCGGCGATGCGGGTCGCGAGCCCGGAGGCGTCGAAGCTGCGGATCGGGCCGATGACGGATCGCCCGGACCGCAGCACCGTCCACAGTGCGTCTGGAGTGTCGCCGGCCGGCGTCCTGGCGCTCAGCCCGGTAACGGCAACCCGGTGCCGGACGGGGCTGTCGCCCGTCATCAGGCGGGCGTCTTCCGTTCGGCCTCCCCCACCACCCCGGTGCCCTCGGTGGCATCGGTGGCATCGCCGTCGAGCACCATGTCGAGCGCCTGCCCGACGGTGTTGATCCCCCGCAGACCGTCCTGCGGCAGTCGAATCCCGAGCCGGTCCTCGAGCGCCATCAGAAGCTCCACCAGGTCGAGACTCTCCGCGTCGAGATCCTTGCGAAAGTCGGCGTCCTCGGTCACCGCCTCCGGCTCGACCGTCAGCACCTCGACCGCAACCTCGCGTAAGACCGAAAGAGCCTGCAGTCTGTCCATGTGCCCTCCAACAATCACCCGAGGTGATCGGTGCCTAATTGGGGCTTTACCTGCAAGAGTTGAGGCAGGCTAACACGCAGCGTCGGGGGCCAGAAAGGCCTCGATCACGCCTGCGTCATGGATCCGACTCGGATCTGCCGTCGCCAATACGACACGCTCATTCCGTCCGGCGGCAATCTCGAAACCAGCGGGCGCGGGCGGTTGGTAGGCGCACGGCAGCGGCCCCGCGCCGTGACGCGGGGCCGCAGACGTGCGGCACGCCGGCCGACCGGGGCAGCGGTCGACGACGTGCCCGCCGGGATCGGACGTCAGCCGCCCACGCCCCGGACCGCCTCGATGATCGTCTCGGTGACCTCACTGGGCCGGGCCACCACCATGGCGTGCGAACCACCGGCGACCTCACGCTGGCCCCGCGGTTGGGCCCGCTCGGCCATGAACCGGTGCGCGGCGGCCGGGATGTTGTTGTCCGCGTCCCCGAAGACGAACCAGCTGGGCAACGATCGCCAGGCCGGGTCGCCGATGAGCCCGTCACCCAGGGCCTTTTCGGTGATCGGTCGCTGGGTCCGGGCCATCTGCGCGGCGACGTCGGCCGACACGTCCGCGACGAACTGCTTGTGGAAGGCGTCCTGGCCGATCGCCACCTCGTTGCCGCCGGTGGAGAGCGGATACTTCACAAGCGTGTCGGCGAGCGTGCTGCCGGGGAACTTCCCGGACAGCGACAGCCCCGACTCGCCGGTGTCCGGGGCGAAGGCGTTGACGTACACGAGGGCCCGCACCAGTGGTTCGTCGGCAGCGGCCTGCGTGATCACCATGCCGCCGTAGGAGTGTCCGACGAGGATGACCGGGCCGCCGATCCCGCGTACCACGTCCCGCACGTACGCGGCGTCGCCGGCGACCTCCCGCAGCGGGTTGGCGGCGGCCACCACGTCGTACGCGGCGCCCAGCCGCTCGATCACGCCGTTCCAGCTGCCCGACTCGGCGAACGCGCCGTGCACGAGAACGATTGTGGGCTGCGGATCAGACATAACACGCACTCCCTTACTCCGTGACACTGTTCCACCCACGGCCGCGCCGGTGCGCCTGAATACCCGTTCCGAGAGACCGAAACATCGGAGGAGAACCCTGCCGTTCTGAATGACGACGCGGTCCGGGCTACTGGCCGGACCGCGTCGTCACGCCGCTGGGTCTGCCGCTGGTCAGCGTCTGCGTAGTCGGGAGCCGCCGGCCGCCCACAGTAGTGCGGCAATGGCGATGGTGAGCAGCGCGCCCAGTACGAGGATGACCCTCACCCAGGTATGGGTGATCGCGGCGAAGACGAAGAACCTGCCGACGAGCTGGACGCCGAGCAGCGCGGTCAGCAACACCTGGTCCGAGCGTCGACATGCGTGTAGTCGGAGCGCCAGCCAGGCGTACGCGATCCCGAAGCTGAGGTGAAACGCGTGCGGAATCCCGAACTCGTAGGGCGGGGTCACTAGCGCGTACGTGTGCTCGACCACAAGTGCCCAGGTCAGCGCGATCACCGTCCGCAACCGGGCCGATCGCCCCTTGGGCCCGGGTGAGTGCCGCGCGTCCGCGCCGGCTGTCCGGTCGATCGCGGTAGCCCCACTCGTCGCATCTGGCACCACAGCTCCTCCAATAGGCTCGATCGAGAAGTTCTCAGTCGAGCCTATCTGGTGGCGGCCCTATGATCCAGGCATGAGTGCTGCACGATCCCCGGCCGACGCCTCCCGGCTCACCTTCCTGCCGGCCGACGTCATCACGGCCATGCAGATCAGCACCATTCACCGGCGAAGTCAGAAGATTTTCAATGAGGCGCTTCGGCCCCTGGGATTCGAGGAACGCCACTTCGCGGTCCTGGCCGTCCTCCACGGCCGTGGTCCGCTCACCCAACGCCAACTCGCCACCTTGCTTGATCTCGACAAGTCAGCACTGGGCCGGATCGTCGACGATCTTGAGCGGCAGCGGTTGGCCGAACGCCGAGCGGTGCCGACCGACCGTCGTGCCCACACCATCCATCTCACCGACCTTGGCCGCCGGCGCATCGACGAGGCGCAGCAAATCGCCGGCAACGTGGGCCGGCAACTCTTTGCGCACCTTGCCCCGAGCGCTCGGCGGGCGTTCGACCAAGCCCTGCGACAACTGCTGGACGGCCCCGAGGTCGACCCCTCCGGCCCCGCCAAAGAGGGCCAGCCGTAAGCGACCCGCCGCCGGGCGCGGATCGTCCTGGTGGGATGGGCCTTCGGCGACGGTGGTGGTCCGGCCTAGCCGGCGACCGCTGTCGCCATTCGGCGTACCGCCTCGGTGATCAGCTCCGGCGCGGTGGCCAGGTTCAGCCGCACGTGCCCGTCGCCGCCGGCGCCGAAAGCCGAACCCGAGTTGAGCGCCACCCGGCCACGGTCGAGGAACACCGCGGCGGGGTCGTCGCCGAGGCCGAGGGTGCGGCAGTCGAGCCAGGCGAGATATGTGGCCTGACCGGGTTGGTAACTGATGGCCGGCAGGTGCTCGGCGAGCAGCGCGGTGAGGAGCCGACGGTTGTCGTCCAAGCCGGTCAACAGGGCGTCGAGCCACTCGCCGCCGTCGCGGAAGGCGGCGGTGTGCGCGATCACGCCGAGGTGACTGGTGCTGACGCTGGCCTCGAACGGAACGCGGGCGAGGTCTCCGGCCGCGGCCGGGCCGGCGACGAGCAGCCCGCCGCGCAGGCCGGCCAGGTTCCACCCCTTGGAGGCCGACATGAGCGACAGGCCGTTCTCCGCGCCGGGCACCGAGAGGTACGGCACGAAGCGCGCTCCCCCACCCACCACCGGGGCGTGAATCTCGTCGGCGACGACCCGCACCCCGTGCCGCTGCGCCAGCCCGGCGACGGCGGCCAACTCGTCGGCGGTGTGCAGGACGCCGGTCGGGTTGTGCGGGCTGCACAGCAGGTACGCCGCAGGTCGCCCGCCGACCCGAGCCTGCCGGAAGGCGTCCTCGAGCGTGCCGAGGTCCAGCCGCAGGTCCGCGCCGAGCGGCGCCTCCACGATCCGGCGGCCGGCGTGCGCCACGAACTCGTAGAACGGCGGGTAGACCGGACAGTTGACGACCACCGCGTCCCCCGGCTCGGTGACCAGCCGCAGCGCCTCGACGACGCCGTGCATCACGTCGGGCACCAACGCGGTGCGCTCCACCGCCAGCCCGTCCCAACCCCACCGCCGCCGGGCGAAATCCGCAAGCGCCCGCGGGTACGCCGTCCCGGCGGTGTAGCCGGTGTCGCCGCGCGCGACCGCGTCGGTGATCGCCGCCGCGACCGGCTCGGCCAGTGGCACGTCCATCTCCGCGACCCAGAGCGGCAGCACATCGGCGGGGTACTCCCGCCACTTGAGGCTCGTCCGTTCGCGGAGCTGATCGATCGTGAGCTGGCGAAGGGGATTCATCGAGTCTCGGGTACCGCTCAGCACGCCACTCATCGCTGAAGCCTATTCGGCCCCCTGCGTCATGCCGGCCGCGAGCCATCCCGGTACGGCGGCGCGACACCCCAGCCCCAGCGTGGCACCGGTGCCCGTCGGATCGGGTCCGCGTCGGGTCGGGAGTTGCGGACCGCCAACCGGGTGCCCCACTCGAGGTAGCCCGTGAAGGCGGCGCGGAACTCCGGATCGTCGGGCAGGCCGGTCTCGTCGGCGGCGTCCATCATGAGGTTCACCCACCGCCGACGCTGCGCCTCGCTGATCGCCAGGCCCAGGTGCTGCCCGAGCATGTGCCGGTAACCGCCGCGCTCGGCGGTGTAGGTGGCCGGGCCGCCGAAGACCTCGGCCAGCCACGTCGCCACATGGTGGGCGTGCGCCGGGTCCATGTGCGCGAAGAGCGGCGCGAGCAGGTCGTCGGCGCGGACCAGGAGGTAGAAGGCGTCGCAGAGCCGTCCGAACGCGTCGCCACCGCCGGCCCACTCGTACAGGCTCGGCGGTGCCGCGCCGCCGGGCCCGGAGATCCCGGTTCGGCGGTAGTGCCGCATCTCCTCGATGTCCTCGACGTACGGCCTGATCGCGGCGAAGAACCGCCCGAACACCGGGCCGCCCCGAAACCCGTTGAGGTGCTCGTCCACCGACGTCCAGGTAATGCGCAGCACGGAGCAGGAGGGGTCGTCCAGGCAGCGGCTCAACTCGTAGTCCACGCACTCCGGCGCGGCGCGCAGCGCGTCGGCGGCCCGCTCGTACGCCGCCTCGAACCCGTCCAGCCGCTCCTGCGGCACCCGGTACCTGATGTACTCGATGACCATGGGGACAGCCCAACACCCGCAGCGGCGGCGATCAAGTACGCACCATCTGGTGCGTACCCCGAGGGAGGCCACGATGCCCAAGCGTTATCACTGCCCGGTGGAGTTCGCCGTCGACGTCATCGGCGGCAAGTGGCGGCCGGTGATCCTGGCCCACCTCAAGGAGGGCGTACACCGCTACGGCGAACTGCGCCGCCGGATGCCGGGGGTCAGCGAGAAGATGTTGACCCAGCGTCTGCGCGAGTTGGAGGCCGACGGGCTCATCCTGCGGCACGACCGCGAGACCACGCCACCGCACGTCGAGTACCGGCTCACCGAGGAGGGACTGAGCCTGGCCCCGGTGTTGCAGGCCCTGTACGACTGGGGCGCGGCACGGGCCACCCGCACCGGCACCACAATCGACGACCCGGTCCGGCTGGCGCCTGGTAATCGCTGAGGCCAGGGTGGAGCAGCCACACCCTGCCGCGGACGACCGGGTGCCCGCGCGACGCCGTCAGCTGAGAGCCTGACCGAGACGGTTCAACCCACGGGGAGGGTCAATGACACGGCACGCGGTCCGGGCGGCGCGGATGTTCGACGGTGAACGACTCGTGGACGGAGGGGTGCTCGTCCTGCTCGACGACGGCCGCATCGCCGACGTACACCGGGGTCGGGCCGAGGCGCCGGACGGCTGGCTGGTGCGCGAGGAGCCGGACTCGACGGTGCTGCCCGGCCTGGTCGACGCGCACGTGCACCTGTGCGCCGACGCCGGGTCCGACGCGCTCGGCCGGCTCGCCGAGCGCCCCGAGCCGGACCTCGACGGGGTCGTCGAGGCGTCGCTGCGCGCGCACCTGGCGGCTGGCGTCACCACAGTCCGCGACCTGGGCGACCGCCGCGACGCCGTGCTCCGCTGGCGGGGCCGGGGGCTGCGCGACGACCTGCCGACGGTGCTGGGATCGGGTGCGCCGGTCACCAGCGTCGGCGGACACTGCTGGTCGTTGGGGGGCGAGGCCAGCGGCGTCGACGGAATCCGCACGGCCGTGCGCCTGCGGGCGGACGCCGGCGCCGACCTGGTGAAGGTCATGGCCAGCGGTGGGGTGTTCACCCCCGGTACCGACACGACCCGACCGCAGTTCACCGACGAGGAGCTGACCGCCGCGCTGACCCAGGCGCACGACCTCGGCCTGCCGGTGACCGCGCACGCGCACGCGCTCAGCGCGGTCGAGCAGGCGGTACGCGTCGGCGTGGACGGCATCGAGCACTGCACGTGCGTGACCGCGACCGGCGCCCAGGTGCCCGCCGAACTGGCGGACCGCCTGGCCACGTCGGGCGTGACGGTCTGTGCCACGCTCGGCACCGACCCGACCGTGGTGACACCGCCTGAGGTGGTGGCGATGGCGGCGCGGGCCGGGCTCAGCGAGGCCACGCTGCGCGACGGCATCGCCACCCTGCACCGTGCCGGGGTCCGCCTGGTGGCCGGCTCGGACGCGGGTCTCGGCCCCGCGAAGCCGCACGGAATCCTGCCGGAGACGCTCGTCGAGTACGTCGCGTGCGGCATCCCCGCCACCGTCGCGCTTGCCGCGGCCACCTCGATCGGGGCCGAGGTGTGTGGCCTGGGGCGGCGCAAGGGCCGCATCCGCGCCGGGTTCGAGGCCGATCTGCTGGTCGTGGACGGCGACCCGACGAGCGACATCACCGTGCTGCGCCGCCCGCTCGCCGTGTACCGCGCGGGCGTTCTGGTGAGCGGCTGACCGGGGGCCGATGGTCGGCGCTCCGCAGCACTGTCACAGTGGCGGCCAGGCGTTTGTCAGCAGCTGCCCGAAGTGCGCCGGGAACCACTCGCCGAACGGCGGGGCGGCCGGCATCGCCCCGGTGTCGTACGGGGAGCTGCGCGGCGGGACGTAGTTCGGGTCGCACAGCGGCTCGTACGGCTGACCCAGGCCCGGATTCCCCGCTGTGCCGTCGGACTCGCCGGGTGGCTTGACCCACGCGTAGGCGTCGATGCCCGGCTCCGGTTCGGCGACGGGCCGGGGGCCGAGGCCGGCGCCCACCTGGTTGCACCAGTTCCACGCGAAGGCCCGCCTGTCGATCCGGCTGCCGTCGACATACCGGTTCACCTCGCTCGCGGTCGCCGGCCCGGTGGGGCGGCCCGGGCCACCCCAGCCGTTGCGTGAGGTGTCGACCACGACACCCGCCTGCGACGAGAAGCCCACCTCGGTCAACTGGGCACGCATGTGCTGCGCGTAGGGCGCCTCGTCGACGAACGGGTTCCAGTCGACCCACCTCGACTGGTACACCGGCTGGCCGTTCACGACATCGTCGACGCGGAAGTAATCCTCGCGCAGGACCGAGTAGTTGGCGGTGTTGGCGACGAAGCCGTGCACTGTGGTCACCGTGCTGCCGGCGGCGGTCGCGGCCTGCAGCAGCAGCGCTGTCAGCTCGGCGGAGTCCTCCGACCAGCCGACCTCGCCGTGGTGACTGATGTCCAGGTACGGGTAGACGTTGGGCACGGCGCCGAGCCGGGCCAGGGCGTAGCCGATGCCCTGCTGGTAGGTGCCACGTGCCCGCGCCTCGTCACAGGCCGGGGTGGCGGTGTACCGGGAGCCGGTGTTGACGACGAGGTTGGGCAGCGAGTTCGGCTCGACGAAGGCGACGATCCGCAGGTCGGCGTAGCGGGGAGCGGCGAGGATCTCGACGATCGGGTCGACGAACTCGGCCCGGTAGCGGCCGAGGTCCTCGATCGACAGCTCCCCCTGCGGGGCCCGACGACCGCAGTCGCGGGCCGGCAGGTTGTAGAGGGTCACCTGGACGAGGTCGGCGTGCTGGGCCACTGCCGCATCCAGATGCTCGCGCAGGCCCAGCACCCCGGCTGTTCCCTCGATCCGGGCGATCCGGTCCAGCCAGAGGGCTGTCGGCTGACCGGCGACCGCGGCACCGCGGGGCTCGGTGGCAGCGCGGGCGGCCCACTCGGGATTGACGTAGACCCGGGCGCCGGCGTACGGGTTGTCCACCCGGTGCGGCGGATCGGCGGCGCGGGCCGGACCGCCGCCGGCGAGCACCCCCGCCCCGAGGAGGGACACGGCGGCGAGGACCGTGGCGGGTACGCGGCGTCGACGTGGCATGGTCATGTCGCTGGCTCCCTCGGCTGTGACCCGGCGTCGGGTGTGCGCCCTCCGCAGTAGATCTACATATTTCTATACATTGTCACACCGCGCGCGTCCCAGCGCATGAAATCCTAGTTGACACGTAGGAATTGTGGGTTAGCGTCGTACCCATGACCAGCCAGCACACCCTGCTTCGGGGCACCGCCATCGCGGTGTCGCGGGGATGCTGCCGCGGCTGGACCGCCGCCTGCGGCTGCTGCCGCTGAGCGAGCGTTACCCGCCTCCCCCATGCGCGGCGCCGCCGGCTCGACGACGACCGGCAGCCGCCTCCTCGAACCGATCAACAGATGCGCGCCGAGCCGATCACCCGGCGGGTGCCCGCTGGCGAGCACACGATCGTGCTCGCCGAGCCGCCGATCGGCAGTCACGGCGACGGCGCCGCCCCTCGACCACGTGGGGCGCGGTCCCGTCGTGCAACCAGCTACGAAGGAGTCGCAAGTGACGTCACCACCCCTCCTGGATCGCCGGGCCATCCTGTCGGCCGCCCTCGGCGTGGTCACGCTGGGCCTGACCGCCTGCGCCGGCGACGAGGCACCCGCCGTGACCCTGGCCGCCGGCGCGCCACTGCCGGAGGCCGTGCCGAAGGGCACCAAGCTCGTCATCGGAGACAAGGAGCACCAGAAGGCGATCGAGTTCTCCGGAGAGGCGGAGAAGCTGACCTTCGACGTGGAGTGGGCGAACATCAGCGGCGGCCCACAGACCCTTGAGGCATTCCGCGCGAAGGCGCTGGACATCGGAGCGGTCGCCGACATCCCGCCGATCCACTCGCACTGGACGAACATCCCCACGAAGATCGTCGCCTCGAAGTACCGCCAGGACCCGCTCAACCACGCCCTTTACCGGCTCGGCATCGCACCCGGCGTCCGGGTCGCCACCCTCGCCGACCTGCGAGGCAAGAAGATCGCGTACAGCCCGGGGCAGGCACAGGGGGCGCTGGTGCTGCGGGTGCTGCACAAGGCCGGCCTCGGCCAGAGGGACGTCAAGCTGGTCGAACTGCCCAGCACCGGCGACGTCTACGCGACAGCGCTCGCCAGCCGCCAGGTCGAGGTCGCGCCGATCGGCGGCGTGCAGATCAAACGCTACGAGACCAAGTATGCCCGGGACGGCGCGACAGCGATCGCGCACGGACTGCGGGACGACCCCGGTCACCTGTACGCGCCGGTCACCGTGCTCGGCGACCCGGCCAAGGCGGCCGCGATCCGCGAGTACGTGCAGGTGTGGGCGCGGGCCTGGCGGTGGCGCGAGGCCAATCCCGACGAGTGGATCGAGCGGTACTACGTCAAGGACCAGGGGCTGAACCGCGACGACGGCAAGTGGCTGGTGGAGAACGCCGGCCTCGCCGACATCCCGGCCAGTTGGACCGAGGCCATCGGCCGGCACCAGGAAACCATCGATCTGCTGGCCAGGGAGACGGGCAACAAGCCCCTCAAGGCCGAGAGCCTGTACGACCGACGGTACGAATCCGTCGCCGCACAGGCACTGACCGCGGGAGGCGCCAAGTGACCGCCTCGACACTGACCCGGCCCGGACCGGCCACCACGGTACCCGCCAGTCGCCCACGGCGTCGGCTGAAGCCGGGTCGCCCCATCCCGTTCGGGGCGGCGATCGGGCCGTTCCTGCTGCTGGCGGTCTGGTCGGCCGGTTCGGCGGGCGGCTGGATCGACCCCCGTACCCTGTCGGCGCCCTGGACCGTGGTGACGACGGCGGGTGACCTCATCGCCGACGGGCGACTTCAGGACAACCTGATCGTCTCGGCGCAGCGCGCCGGCCTGGGCCTCGCCATCGGCACCGTCGTCGGCACGGTGCTGGCCGTGCTCGCGGGCCTGAGCCGGTGGGGCGAGGCAATCCTCGACGGTCCGATCCAGATCAAGCGGGCCATCCCGGCCCTCGCGCTGATCCCGCTGCTCGTCCTCTGGTTCGGCATCGGCGAGCAGATGAAGGTCATCACCATCACGCTGGGCGTGTTCGTCCCCGTCTACATACACACCCACAACGGGCTGCGCACCATCGACAGCCGGTACGTCGAGCTGGGTGAGTCGCTGCGACTGCGGCAGACCGCCTTCATCCGCCGGATCGTGCTGCCCGGAGCGTTGCCCGGCTTCCTGCTCGGCATGCGGTTCGCGGTCGTCGGGGCGTGGCTGTCCCTGGTGGTCGTCGAGCAGATCAACTCGACGAGCGGCATCGGCTACATGATGGACCTGGCCCGCGAGTACGGCCAGACCGACGTGATCATCGTCGGACTCGTGCTGTACGGACTGCTCGGACTGCTGTCCGACGGTGCCGTCCGACTCGTGCAGAGGAGGGCCCTGTCATGGCGACGCACCATGGCGGACTGACCGCCACCCGTACCGTCCGGGTCGAGGGGTTGATCCGCGGCTTCGGGGATCGGGCCGTCCTGGACGGGTTCGACCTGGAGATCGGCGAGGGCGAGTTCGTCGCGCTGCTGGGCCGCAGCGGCTCGGGCAAGAGCACCCTGCTGCGTGCGCTCGCCGGCCTGGACGGCGACGCCACCGGCTCGGGCCTGGTCGACGTGCCGGAGAACTCCTCGGTCGTCTTCCAGGATGCCCGCCTGCTGCCCTGGCAGCGGGTGCTGGACAACGTCGTTCTCGGCCTGCGCGGACCGGACGCCTACAAGCGCGGCCAGGCGGCACTCGCCGAGGTCGGACTGGCCGGGCGGGAGCGGGCCTGGCCCAACGAGCTGTCCGGTGGCGAGCAGCAACGGGTGGCGCTGGCCCGGGCGCTGGTGTCCGAGCCGGACCTGCTGCTCGCCGACGAGCCGTTCGGCGCGCTGGACGCGCTGACCCGACTCCGCATGCACGGCCTGCTGCGCGAGTTGTGCGTCCGGCACCGGCCCACGGTCCTGCTCGTCACCCACGACGTCGACGAGGCGATCACCCTGGCCGACCGGGTGCTGCTGCTCGACGCCGGCCGGATCGCCGTCGACGTCGCCATCGACCTGCCGACGCCCCGCTCGTACCGGCAGCCGCAATTCCTCGCGTACCGCGAAACCCTGCTCCGCGCACTCGGCGTCGACCCGACGGAGGGATGACCATGCTGCACCTCAACGCGTTCCTGATGGGCGTCGGCCACCACGAGGCGGCCTGGCGGCTGCCGGAGAGCGACCCGTTCGCGCAGACCGACGTCGCGCACTTCACGCGCCTGGCGCGCATCGCCGAGCGGGGCAAGCTCGACTCGCTCTTCCTCGCCGACAGCCCGGTGCTCTGGAACAGCATCGGCCGGCGGCCGGCGGGCACGCTCGAACCGACGGTGCTGCTCACCGCGCTGGCCGGCGCGACACGCCACATCGGGCTCATCGCGACCGCCTCGACGACGTACAACGAGCCGTTCAACCTGGCCCGCCGGTTCGCGTCGCTGGACCATGTCAGCGGCGGCCGGGCGGGGTGGAACATCGTCACCACCGCAGGCGTGGACGCGGCCCGCAACTTCAACCTGGACGAGCTGCCCGCCCACCGGGACCGCTACGAGCGAGCCGCCGAGTTCCTGGAGGTCTCACTGAAGCTCTGGGACAGCTGGGACGACGACGCGCCACTCGGCGACAAGGACGCCGGCCGGTGGGGCGACGACAGCCTGCTCTATCCGCCCCGCCACGTCGGACGGCACTTCCGGGTGGCCGGACCGCTCAACGTGCCGCGCTCACCGCAGGGCTACCCGCTGCTGGTGCAGGCCGGGTCGTCCGAGGACGGCAAGGAGTTGGCCGCCCGGTACGCCGAGGCCGTCTTCACCGCTCAGCAGACGCTCGCCGAGGCGCAGGGCTTCTACCGCGATCTCAAGCGGCGTGCCGCGCAGTTCGGCCGCGACCCGGACTCCGTCAAGATCCTGCCCGGCATCGTGCCGGCGGTCGGCGCCACCGAGGCGGAAGCGCGCGCGCTGGAGGAGGAACTGGACCGGCTGATCAAACCGGAGTACGCGAGAGCCCAGCTCGCCACCACACTGCGAGTGGCACCGGAAGACCTCGACCTGGACAAGGAACTGCCCGCCGACCTGCCCAGCGAGGACGAGATCCAGGGCGCCAAGAGCAGGTACACGCTCATCGTCACCCTGGCACGGCGGGAACGCCTGACCGTCCGCCAGCTCATCGGCCGGCTCGGGGGCGGACGCGGGCACCGTACCTTCGCCGGCACGCCGGAGCAGGTCGCCGACGCCATCGAGGAGTGGTACCGCAGTGGCGCCGCCGACGGCTTCAACATCATGCCGCCGGTGCTGCCGTCCGGGCTGGAGACGTTCGTCGACCAGGTCGTGCCGATCCTCCAGCGCCGGGGCCTGTTCCGCACCGAATACGCCGGGACCACCCTTCGCGACCACTACGGGCTGCCCCGCCCGGTCAACCAGTCCGCCCGGCGGCTCGCCGCCGCTTCCCACTGACCACCAGGAGAGGACGAACCATGGTCGACCAACGACCCTTCGGACGCACCGGCGTGCGGATCAGCTCGCTGACGCTGGGCGCGATGAACTTCGGCCAACGGGGTAACCCCGACCACGAGGAGGGCATCCGGATCATCCACCGGGCGCTCGACGCGGGCATCAACGCCATCGACACCGCCGACGTCTACTCACACGGCGAGTCGGAGGAGATCGTCGGCAAGGCCCTCGCCGGACGGCGTCGCGACGACGTCTTCCTCGCCACCAAGTTCCACGGCCAGGTGGGCGACAACCCGCAGCACCAAGGCAACTCCCGCCGCTGGATCGTCCGGGCGGTGGAGAACAGCCTGCGCCGGCTGGGCACCGACTGGATCGACCTGTACCAGGTGCACCGGCCGGAGCCGGACACCGACTTCGACGAGACCCTGGGCGCGCTCAGCGACCTGGTTCGCCAGGGCAAAATCCGCTACATCGGCACCTCCACGTTCGAGCCGTCGGCCATCGTGGAGGGTCAGTGGATCGCGCAGCGGCGCGGCCGGGAACGGGTGGTCAGCGAGCAGCCGCCGTACTCGATCCTGGCCCGCGAGGTCGAGCGCGAGGTGCTGCCGGTGGCGCAGCGCTACGGGCTGGCGGTGATCCCGTGGAGTCCGCTGGCCGGTGGTTGGCTCTCCGGGAGCTACCACGGCGGGCTCGACACCCCGATCTCCCGCCGGGCCGACCGACTCCCCGCCCGGTTCGACCCGACGCGGCCCGCGAACGCCGCCAAGCTCGCCGCCGTCGACAAGCTGGCCGCCCTCGCCGACGACGCCGGAGTGTCGCTGATCCACCTGGCTATCGCGTTCGTCCTGGAGCACCCGGCCGTCACGTCGGCGATCATCGGCCCGCGCACGCTCACCCATCTGGAGTCACAGCGCGGCGCGGCCAAGGTGACCCTGTCCCGCGACGTGCTGGACCGCATCGACGCCATCGTCCCGCCGGGCACCACGCTGAACCCCGCCGACGCCGGATACCAACCACCGTCGCTGACCGACCCGGCACAACGGCGTCGCGGCGGAAGGAGCGGCTGGTGAGTTCGAAGTTCCTCTGGTACATCCCCAACCAGGTCGAACCCGGCCACCGCGGTGACGACGTCGTCCAGCACCACAACAGTCTCGACACCCTGACCGGTCACGCCCGAGCCATCGAGCAGCACGGGTGGGCCGGCGCGCTCATCGGCACCGGCTGGAGTCGCCCCGACACCTTCACCGTCGCCGCCGCGCTGGCCGCCCGCACGACGACATTCCAACCGCTGATCGCGATCCGGCCCGGCTACTGGCGTCCGGCCCACTTCGCCGCTGCCGCCGCGACGTTGGACCACCTCACCCAGGGGCGGGTGCTCGTCAACATCGTGTCGGGCAAGGACAACCTGGCCGCGTACGGCGACAGCGACGGCGACCAGGCCGCACGGTACGCCCGGACCAGAGAGTTCATCCAGATCGCGCGCAGGTTGTGGACCACCGAGAGGGTCACCTATCGCGGCGCGCACTTCAGCGTCACCGACTCCGCCCTGGCGCCCCGACCGGTCGTCCGGGGCGAGCGCCGGCACCCGACGTTGTACTTCGGTGGCGCCTCGGCCGCCGCCGAGGAGGTGGCCGCCACCGAGGCCGACGTCCAGCTCTTCTGGGGCGAGCCACTCGACGGCGTGGCCGAGCGGATCGGGCGGCTGCGGCAGCTCGGCGAGAAGCTGGGGCGCGAGCACGCCCCGCTGGAGTTCGGGCTACGGGTCACCACCCTGGTCCGGGACACCACCGAGCAGGCGTGGGCCGATGCCGAGGCGAAGGTTGCCCAACTCGCGCGCCGCAGCGGCGGCATCGAGCGCAACCCGCACTGGCAGGCCGCCGTCGGCCAACGGCGGTTGCTCGACCTCGCCGCGCGCGGAGACGTGCTCGACGACAACCTCTACACCGCACCCGGCAGGTACGGCGGTGGTGGGGCCGGCACCACGTGGTTGGTGGGCTCGGCCGAGGACGTGGCGCGATCACTGCGCAGGTACGAGCGTCTCGGCATCACGCACTTCGTGCTCTCCGACACGCCCTACCTTCCGGAGATCGATCGCCAGGGCACGCAGCTCCTGCCGCTGCTGCGCCAGGGAGCCGTCGCCACTCACCGGACCAGCACCCGGGACCGAGACGCGGTGCCGACGGCCACCTGAACCGATCACGCGCGACGCGGCCCGGTCAGCTCGGCAAGCAGATCAGGGTCGCGTCGACGCCGACGATGACGCGCGCGGGTTTCGACCCGGGTCGTTGATCTGGCGCCGGAAGGCGAGGTACGCGCTCAGGTTGACCAGCAGCAGCACCAACCCGATCACCGACGCCACGAGCCCGACATCGAGGCTCGGCAGCGCCACGAAGGTCAGGGCGGCCAGCACGATGGCGAAGATGTTGAGGAAGGTGAAGGCCAGGACGAGCTCGTTGAGCGGCTGCGCCGGGGGCGTGCTCAGCGACCCTCGACCGCCAAGGAGATCTCGGGACGGGCCTGCACGAGCGGCGTGCCCGTTTGCGGGTTGCCGAAGATGATGACCTGCGTCTCGGGCATGCTCAGCCCGAGTGGAGCTGCTCGCGGAGCCAGGCCCGGTCGGGGTTCACCACGGCCTGACCGCCGAGCACGACGGTGGGCACCGTCTCGTTGCCACCGGCCACCGCTCGGACCGCGGCGGCACCTGCCGGGTCCTGCCAGATGTCCACCCAGTGCGCCCGCCCGGCGAGCCGGCCGAGCGCGAACCGGAGCTGGAGGCAGTAACGACACCCGGGACGCCAGTACACGATCGGCCGCCCGTCCGCCGCGCTGGCCCGTTGCGCCTCGGCGGCGTCCACCGAGCGGGGGAACGCCCACGGCGACAGCACGAATGCCAGCGCCAGGAAGACCACCAACTCGACGCCGCCGACGGCGGGCAGACCGGCGGCCAGTTGCGTCACCAGGACCAGCACGCCGCACGCCACCATCACGATCGCCAGGATCCACCGCCGCAGCACGACGCGGACACTACCCCGGCACGCGGTCACCGCCGGCGCCGCCCGCGTCCCCAACCTCTCTCTGGGCAGAACACCTAGCGCCTGAGGTACGCGGCCAGGCCGCCGAGCTCTTCGCTGGCGATGAAGACCGACCGTACGTTGAGGATGGCTTCCTCGACGTGGGCGGAGCAGCCCCACGCCGCGTCGCCCCACGAGTCGGCGATCTTGATCCCGGCCGGGGCGGTGCATCCCAGTGCGCCGCCGAGCTCGCAGTGCTCCGGGTGCGGCATGGCAGCCTGCGCGGCCGCCGCGGCGCGCATCCGGGCGGCGAGTTCCGCGGCGACGCTCGCGCGCTGCTCGGCCTCGGCGCGCAGCTCCCGTTCCACGCGTACCACCTTGGCCAGCTCGTCATGGGCGGACCTGGCGCGTGCTTCGGCGGCTCGGCGCGCCTGCTCGCTGTGGTGACACTCGATGGCCAGGGCGGCGGTGCCGGCGAAGACCCGGGCAAGGGCGAGGTCGGAGTCCTGCGGGGCGCGCGGGGTGCGGTGGTACATGGCGAAGGTGCCCAGGAGGCCGCCATCGCGGGCCAGGATCGGCGTGGACCAGCAGGCCGACAGGCCAGCCTGCTCGGCCAGGTGCCGGAATTCGTCCCAGAACGGGTCGGTGCCGATGTCGGTGACGATCACCGGCTGCCGGCGGTGGGCGGCGGTGCCACAAGACCCGACGCCTTCGCCGGTGGCGATCCCGTCGATGGCCTCGTTGTAGAAGTCGGGCAGGCTGGGTGCGGCGCCGTGGCGCAGGTGCCGGCCGTCGGCATCGGCGAGGAGCACGGAGACGAACACTTCCTGCGGTGCGAGATTCTCGATGCAGCGGGCCATCCCGTCGAGCACCTCGGTCAGGGGTGCCTGACGGGCGATCTGCTCCAACAGGGCGCGATGTTCGGCCATCAGCCGTTGGGCCTGCTTGACCTGGGTGGTCTCCACCCCGAGCACCCGGATCCCGGAGACCTGACCGGCGACGTCCCGGCGCGGCTCGTAGGTGAAGTCGAAGAACGCCTCCCGCGCCTGCGGGCCGGTGCCCAGCACGACCCGGACATCGCTGCCGGTGTAGGGCTCACCCGTGCGGTAGACCTGGTCCAGCAGAGCGATGAAGCCCTGGCCGGCCAGCTCGGGCATCAGATCCGCCAGCGCGACCCCGCTGCGAGCCCGTTCTTCGCCGATGGCGGCGACGAACGCCGGGTTCGCCGTCTCCACCAGATGCTCCGGCCCGGCCAGTGAGGCGAAGACGGCGGTGGACTGCCCGAACAACGCCCGCAGATCCTCGTCCGCCCCTTCCTGCCCGGCGCCCGCCGGATCCGCGGTCGAGCGCAGCTGGCCTGGTACCGCCGTCACGTCGTGGTCCGCCTCTCGTCTGCGGTTACAGGAAGGCTCGATGCTGCGTGGCCGCGCTCACCGTGCGCGAGGAGGTGGCTGAGTTCGCCGATGCAGCGTACCGGCGGGACGGTCCGACGGCGAACGCACGCGGGATCCGGGCGTCCGGCGGCCGTAGGAGACGGTTGCCCCCACCAGCAGCACGGCCCCCAGGAAGAAGTAGGTGTTGATGCCGAGGCCGGTCCAGAACTCGGTCGTGGAGATGTCGTCGGCGCCGACGAAGCCGCCGCGACGGACGCCGCTGACCATCAGCAGGTTCTCGACCATCCCGGGAACGCCCCGGATCACGAGCAGGATGCTGCCACACAGGAGCGGCGGCAGGAGTAGCCAGCGGGGAAGGCGTCGAGCCCAGGGACGGACGGTGGCGTGGACGACGACCGCCCCGACGGCCGACACCGAGATGAGCACGACGTTGAAGATGACGTAGGCCCGCATGCTCCAGGGTCCGTCACCGGTCGGGTCGTCACCGGGAAAGAACACCAGGAACACGTGGGACACCACGAAGAAGATCAACCAGGCGAGGGCGCCGTACGCCCAACGCGGATCTCTGCAGGCGGGCATACCAGCACCCTCGTCGCGCCGACCCGACGATGCCTCCCTCCTTCGGGGGGCCTCCTCCCACGGCCGAGCGAGGCGCGGCAGCGTCCACACGCTCAGCTCGGCGCCGAGGCAGGGCACGGCGCGGAACCACCAATCAGCGGATGCGGATACGTGAGTGCGTCGCTACTATGGGTCAGCAATCCAGAGGGAAGGGGGTCGTGGCCGCGTGCGAAGTCCCGTCAACGGAACCGCACCGACGTCCGCGCCAAGCCCGTCCGTGCCGCCTGCGGCCGACCGACTGCGCAGGCTCGTCCGCCGGATGGCGCTGTTCGCGGCTGCCGTCGGGGCCGGCTTCCTCCTGGCCGCCCTGTTCCAGGGGCCGGCCGCCGCCGACGGGATGCGCAGCGGCTCCGGCGTCGAGCCCCAGCTGGAGATCGGCGGCCTGGTCGAGCCGGTCACGCGCCTCACGGAGGCGGCACGCCCCGACCGTGACCGCCAGCGGCCCACGGGTGCCGACCACCGCCACGCCGGTAACCCCGACGCCCCGCTGACCAGGGCCGTCGGTGGCGTCGTCGCCCCCGGCGCCGCGACTCCCGCGCCGAGATCGCCTCGGTCGGCGGGCGCCTCGCCGGTGTCCGTGCCGCTGCCCCGGGTCGACACCTCCGGCGCGGCGGCGCGCGAAACCCTCCGGCCAGCCTCCGCAACCCGCGCGGCTCATCGCCCAGCTCGCCGCGTTCAGGCGTCGCGGCCACCCGCTGATCCGGCACGCCAGCCGGCCGGCGCCGCGCCCGGCCGGCCCGCGATGCCCAGACCGGCCGGTACGCCCGTGGCAGACCTGATCACCGCGCCGCTACCGCACGTCGCGAGCGCCCCGCTACCGCACGTCGCGGACATCGTGAGCGCCCCACTGCCACACGTCGTCGACACCGCGAGCGCCCCACTACCGCACATCATCGACACCGTGAACGCCTCGCTGCCGCACGTCGTCGACATCGCGAGCGTCCCACTACCGCACGTCGTCGACATCGTGAGCGCACTGCCCATCCGGCCTGTGGTCGGGGCGCTGCGCCAGGTCACCGGCGCCGTTCCGACGCCCGCCATCCACGCGGTGGTCGTTCCGGCGGCACCTGCACCGCCCACTCCCCCAGCGCTCGTGCCGGCCGCCGTGCCGCTGGCCGACCCGACACCCGCGCCGACGGTACCGACGCCATCAGCGGCACCGGCGGAACCGGCGTTGGCCCCGGTACACACAGCGGCGGCGGCGACAGCCGCGCCGCCGTGGCTGTCCGTCGTCGGGCCCACGTGCGCCAGGGCCTCGACGGGACATCCCGCCGCGCGCCCGGATCCGGTGACCGCCCAGGCCGGCCTTCCGGGCCGACCCGTCACGCCCGCCGACCAGGACGCCGCCGGCGCCGACGACGGATCGCCACCCGGGCCGGGACTCGTCCAGGCTGACGACCGGCAGGTTCACCTTCGCGCTTGGCAATTCCGCGACCTCGTGCCGCTTCTCGTCGCGAGCCGCGCTCCCGCTCCGATCGCCCGCCCCGGCTGAGGCGGGTCGACCGACCCCGGGTGGCTGACCGACACGGCCATCGCACCCGCCGGTCTGGTCGACCAGTGCCCGCGCCCGTCCGCCGTGACGGTGCCCCGGGCCATGCCTATCCGTCCGTCGCGCACGACCGCCCTGACCAACCCGTGGATGTTCCGGGATCGGTGGCCGGTGTGACGCGTACCTGAGATCGGAGAAACGTGGTGATCCACGTTGTCGTCGCCGAGGACATGGGTTTGCTGCGCGGTGCGCTCTGCGCCGCGCTGTCAGGTGAGGAGGACATGAAGGTGGTGGCCGACGTCGACGGCGTCGGCGAACTGTTGACTGTGGTCCGGCGGTGCCAGCCCCAGGTGGTGGTGCTGGCGCTGACGCCGGAGCTGCCCGACCCGGTGGAGGTGGTGGCGCGGATCTGCGCCGATGTGCCGCACACCGCCGTGCTGGCGATGAGCCCCCGGTGGAGCCCGACGCTTGTGGAGGCGGCGCTGGCGGCTGGCGCGCGCGGCCTGGTCGGTAAGGACAGCTCCTTGGCGGAGCTGGTACGGGCGATCCGTGCGCTGGCGGCCGGGGAACGGGCGATCGACCCGGCCGCGGCGGTGGCGGTGCTGAGCCCACCGGAGATCCCGTTGACACCTCGGGAGATGGACGTGCTGCGGATGGCCGCCGAGGGGCTGCCCCTGAAGGAGATCGCCGCCCGCCTCTACCTGGCACACGGGACGGTGCGCAACCACCTGTCGGTGATCCTGCGCAAGACGGGCGCGCGCAACCGGTTGGAGGCGGTGTGGCGCGCGCGGTGTAACGGCTGGTTGTAGCGGTGCGGGCGGGTCCGGCGGAGAGGTCCGGGCCCGCCCCCTCGCCGTGCGGACCCACCGGATGCGTGTTTGAATATTGACGTTGAGTGATCGCTATCGGAGTGCGGGAAGGTTCATCGTGATCCGTACCCTGCTCGCCTTGGACGGTGCCCTGGTGCTGGGCGCGCTGTCGTTCGTCCTCGCCGCCGAGGACGACATCCATGTCGTGGCGGAGGTCGACCGCGGCGACGCGGTCTCCGCGGCCGTCCGCGCCCAGCGCCCCGACGTGGTGGTGGCCGACCTCGACGTCGTCGAGGCGGTCGAGCCGAGCCGACTCGGCCGGTGCCCCGTCCTGGTGCTCGCCCACCCACAGCGGGCCCGGCGGTTGCGCGGCATGTTCTGCCCGACCCGGACGGTCGGCATCCTGCGCAGCGACGCCGCCCCGCAGCGGGTCATCGACGGGATCCGCCGGCTCGCCCGCCGGGAGCCGGTGGTCGATGCTGATCTCGTCGTCGCGGCGTTGCGCTCGGACGGCCCGCTGACCAGCCGCGAGACCGAGGTGTTGAAGCTGACGGCGGCGGGGGCGCCGGTCGCGGAGGTGGCCGCGTCGCTCGGGCTCACCCGTGGCACCGTCCGTAACCATCTCGGTCGGATCGCCAGCAAGGTGGGCGCGCGTACCCGGGTGGAGGCCGTGCGGATGGCCGGCGAGGCGGGCTGGATCTGACCGGCGCGGTCGGCTTGAGCTTCAGCCTCGCCGCGCCGGTGCCGTCCGGGGCGGCAGCACCTGGTCGTCCCAGCAGCCGACGAGCGCCCGGTAGGTGGCCGAGCGAGCCAGCAGCTCCCGGTGCGTCCCGAGCACGGGCTCGTCGCCGTCGAGGACCAGCACCTGATCGGCTCGCAGCGCGGAACTGATCCGGTGCGCGATCACCACGAGGCTGCCGGGCCGCCGGGCGAAGGCACCCTCGACTGTCACCTCCAGCGCCGGGTCCAGGTGTCCGGTCGCCTCGTCGAGGATCACCAGCGGGGCGGGTGCCAGCCAGGCCCGGACCGCCGCGATGAGCTGCCGTTCCCCGGCGGAGAGCACGGCCGGCGCGACCGGCCCGCCGAGCCCGCCGAGGCGGGTCGCCAGCGGGCCCGCGCCGAGGGCGTCGAGGGCGACCTCCAGCGTCCGGTCGTCGACGTCCGGCCGCAGGTAGCGGAGGTTGTCGGCGAGACTGCCGGTGAAGACGTACGCCTCCTGGGGCACCAGCACCCGCATGCCGGCCAGCATCTCCGGCTCGGCATCGGTGACCGGCGCGCCGGCCAGGTGGACAGTGCCGGTCTGCGGCGGCACCAGCCCCGCCATCAGGGCGGCCAGTGTGGACTTGCCGACGCCGCTCGGTCCCACCACGGCGAGGTGCTCCCCGTCGGCCACCGTCAGCGAGAAGTTCCGCAGGACGGGCCGGGCGCGCGGGCCGTAGCCGAAGGTCAGCCCCCGGACCTCGACGGCCGGCGAGCGGCCGACCGGGCTTGACGACGGGCGGGGTGGCGGGGTGGCGGGGCCGGACCGACGGGGGCCGGCGGAGACCGGACCGGCGCGCAGGATGTTCTCCAGGGTGACCACGTACCGCAGCCCGCCACCGCCGAGGCCCTGCACGAGGGTGTGCAGGGCGGGTTGCAGCCCGGTGGAGACGTAGATCAGCGCGCCCACCACCGCGCCCGCGGTCAACCCCCGCTCGACCAGCCACGGAGCAGCCGCCAGCAGCACCACGAGCGGCAACCAGCCGCCGATGCCGAGGCTGAGGCTGCGGATCGCGGCCATCCGGGCGAGGGTGCGTTCGGCGGCGGCCTGCGCCGACACCAGGCGTTCCACGTCGGCCGTGACGCGTGCCTGGGCACCACAGGCCAGCACGTCGCGGTGACCGGCGAGCGCCGTCGCGGCCGACTGGCCGAGTTGCTCGCCAGCGCGGACGTACGCGCGCTGGTGCGCGGCCATCGCCGGCAGCGCGGCGAGGAACACGGCCAGGCCGGCGACCATTGGCGCGGCGGCCAGCACCGCGACCACCGGCGCCAGGGCGAGGAGGCCGAGCAGGGCCGCGCCGGCGGAGAAGACGAAGCCGCGGGTCACCATCAGCAGACCGGCGAAGGTGTCGCGGACGATTTCCATCTGGTGGGTCAGCCGGGTCACGGCGGCGCTGTCCGGGCGACCACCCGCCCGGGTGGCGTCGCGCAACGATCCCCGGACCACCTGGGCGGCCACCTCGTCGCGGAACGGCTCGACCACGGCGCCGAGGCACCGGTACGTCCGACCGGTCGCCGCCGCGCCGACAAGCACGGCCACGGCGAGGACCGCCAACCACGCCAGGCCGTCGAGGAGGCGTCCGGCCAGGAAACCCTCGTCGATGGCGCGGGCGACCAGGAGGCCGGCGAGCAGGGCGGGCAGCGCCTCGACGAGCGACCAGCCGCAGAGCCCGGCCAGATCGCGCCGGCGGGCCCGCAGCGCCCGCCAGGTCACCCGCCGTACGCCGGGTCGGCTCACGAGCCACCGCCGGCCGGCTGGAAGACAGCCCGGTAGTCCGGGTCGGCCCAGAGCCGCCGGTGCGGCGCCAGTCCGCGCAGCCGACCGCCGTCCAGCCAGGCGACGAGGTCGGCCGCCGCGGCCACCGCCGGCCGGTGGGTGACCACCAGTCGGGTACGCGAGCCGACCCACCCGGTCACCGCCTGGGTGATCCGGTGTTCGGTGGCGGTGTCCAGGCTGGACGTCGCGTCGTCCAGGATGAGTAGTCGCTCGGCGGCGAACGCTCGGGCCAGGCCGAGGCGTTGGGCCTCGCCTCCGGAGAGCGGCGCGTCCACGAGCGGGGTGCGGTACCCGTCGGGCAGCCTGTCGATCACGTCGGCGACCGCGGCGAGGTGGGCCGCCTGGCGGACCGCCGGTGTGGCCGGGCTCCGGTCGGGCGGCAGCGCCGAGTCGGCGGGCAGCGCCAACCCGATCGCGTCGTGGACTGTCGCGCCGACGAGCACCGGCCGGTCGAAGGCGTAGCCGACGGCTCGGCGCAGCGCCGACAGGTCGAGGTCGCGCAGCGGCACCCCGTCGAGCCGCACCTCGCCGTCGTCGGGGTCGTGCAGCCGTCCCGCCACGGCGGCCAGTGTCGACTTGCCGGCGCCTGACGCTCCGACGACTGCCACCGTCGCGCCGGCCGGCACGTCCAGGTCGATGCCGTCCAGGATGGGTCGGCCGTCGTCGGCGTACACGCGCACCCCGCGCAGTCGCAGGGTGCCGCCGCCGGGTGGGAGGGGCCGGTCGCCGGCCGGCGCGACCGGCTGTCGCAGCAGCTCCGCGACCCGGTGTGCCCCCGCACGGCTGCGCACCAGGTGGTTCAGGGTGGCGAGCACTCCACCGAGCCCGGCGCCCATGGCCGCGTACCGGACGGCGGCGACCAGTTCACCCGGGGTGAGCCAGCCGGCGGTCAGGGCGTACCCGCCGACCGCGACGACGCTCAGGTGCAGCAGCGGCGCCACGGCGGAGGTACGCGCACCGGCCCGAGCCAGCAGGTCCCAACCGCGCCGGCCGTGCCGGCCCAGCTCCGGCAGGGCCGCGAGCACCCGGTCCTCCTCGCGGCGGGTGGTGGCGGCTGCCGCGATGGTCCGGGCACCGCCCAGCGACTCCAGCAGTCGGCCGGCCATGGTGCCGAGGGCCTGTTGGTAGCCGGCGGTCGCGGCCGAGGCGTCGGTCACGAAGGCGCGCATGAGGACGGCGAGCAGCACGAGACCGGCGAGCAGGGTGATCCCGAGGGCCGGTTCCAGAATGGCGAGCGCGACGACGCTGCCGAGCGGGGGAAGCACCGCCACGACGGCCAGCACAAGGGCGTTGCCGGCCTGCCCCGCGTCGGCGGCCTGGCCGACCAACCGGCCGACGAGATCACCCACCGGGTGGCGGCGGGTGGCGCGGACGTCCAACGCGAACACGTGCCGCAGCAGGTGCCGGCGTAGCCCGGCGGTGGCGCGTGCCGCGCCGAATCCGCTGGCCAGGTCCGTGAGGGTGTCGACGGCGATGAGGACGACGACCAGGCCACCGGCGGTCACCGCCCACCAGCCGGGGCCCCCGCCGAGGGCGGCGTCGACGGCGCGGCCGAGGACCGCGGGTAGCACCAGTTCGGCGGCCGCGCCGAGCAGCGCGACCGCCGCGAGCGCGCCGGTCCAGCCGCCGCCGGCCCGGGCCGTCCGCCGGAGCAGTCGATCCCCCGAGGCGAACGTCGGCATCGGCCCTCCCGGTGGTACGCGGTTGCCCTGGGTGGGCACGTCTGCCCACCCAGGGCTGCGCTTGTGCGGCGGATCAGTTGCAGGTCGTGACGGAGAGCGAGCTGTCGCCGCAGAGCAGCAGGCTCGCCCGGCTACCGCCACCCGTACGGTCGGCCGGAGCCATCTCCAGGCCCTGGAGGTCCAGAAGCGCCATGTCGTTCACCTCCCTTCCTTCTGTTCGCCGATCAGGTCGCCCCCGCTGTTGCGGGGGAGTCTCTGCGCGCCCGGCAGCGGCGCGAGAAAGGGCAGCACCGGCCGCCGGTCGTGCTGTGCGCAGGCCAGCGCGAAGAGCACGCCGGCCGTGCCGGTGCCGAAGTCCATGGAGAGGCGTAGCAACTGCTCACCGGGGAACGCGGTTCCCTCCCGGTACGGCAGCGCGTGCCAGGTCAGCCGATCCAGCTGCGCGCCGAGTTCCCGGCGGTCGGCGTCGTCGGTCGAGGCGGCGAGGTAGGCGATGATGCCGGCCCGGCCGGCGAAGAGCCCGGACTGCGCGTAGAACGGTGACCGCGCCGCGCGGCGGATTCCCGCGCTCGCCTCGGCGAACCGTTCGTCGGCGCGGTGCCGCAGGTACTGGTCGAGGACCAGCCCGATACCGACGCTGCCGTGCGCCAGGTACGGCATGGTCCGCCAGCCCTCGTTGACCTCCAGGGCGCCGTCCGGGCGCAGCACACACCTGCGCAGATCCTGGCGCAGAGCCGTGGCGGCGTGCTCCAGCAGCTCGTCGTCACCGCTGAGCTCGTAGAGCCGCATTAGCATCAGCGCCGGTCCGGTCCGGCCGCGCAGCAGCCCGGCGTACGGGTTACGTCCGCCGCTGACGTCCGGCCCCGGGTCGTCGGCCAGGTGCGCGATCACCTGCTCGGCGACCCGCCACGCGGCGTCGTGCAACGACACCTCCCCGGTACGCGCGGCCAGCTCGGCCAGGTTGAGCGCGATCCCGGACAGTCCGCTGGCCAGGCTGTGGTCGAGCCCGTCCAGGGGTTCACGGAGGCAGATGTCGAGAACGTCGAGCGCGTCCTGCCGCCGGCCGAGGTGATCGAGCGCGTACGCGACGCCGTGCAGCCCGTCGTAGAAGCCGCACCGGGTGCCGGACGGCGGCGCTGTCGCTCGCCGCACCAGCCAGTCCTCGTGCTCGGGCGACCGCCCGGCGCCGCTCCGGTCGAGCGCGTACAGCACTCCCGCCGCCCCGTGGGCGAGGTTCAGGCCGCCGCTGCGGAACTGTTCGATGTCACCGGGGAAGAGTCGGTCGTCGCGCTCGGGAGTGGCGCTGGCCCGGATCGCGGTGACCAGTCGGTCCCGCGTGGCGGGCCAGTCGTCGGCGCGCAGGGCGCCGCCCGGGTCCGTGGCGGCCCGGGGGCTGCCGGTGATCTCCTCGACCGCGGGGTCGAGGAAGGACCTCGGCACCGGGAAGCTCGCGGCGATGATGTCGGCCAGGTGCGTCACCTTCGCCGGCGCGAGCCGGACCAACTGGGTGAGCGGCAGGAACAGCGCCAACCGCAGGCACGCCAGGGCGTACCTGTCGACAGCCGGCCCGGTCCGGTCCCGCGGGGCCGCGAAGCCCTGGTTGCGCAGTCCGGGTCGGCGGTGCCCGGCGATCGGGGCGGCCACCTCGAAGTCGACGAGGGCGACCCGGTCGTCCGGCCGGATCATGATGTTGAACAGGTGCAGGTCCCCGTAGACCAGGCCGCGTTCGTGGATGGCCTCGACGAGGGATTCGACCTGCTCGTAGGTCTGCCGGGCCCAGTGGGCGTACGCCGCCCGGTCGTCGTCGGTCGCGTCGGCGTCGATGAGGGGGTACCTGTCCACGAGCACCTTGTTCAGCGCTCGACCCTCGATGAACTCGAGCGCGAGGAACCGGTGCTCGCCCAGGACGAACTCGTCGTGCACCCGTGGCACCTGCGGCAGGTCGGCGAGTTGCCGCAGGGCTTCCGCCTCGCGGGCCAGCCGGGCGACGGCGTCGGTGCCGTCGGCGTCCAGGCCGGCGTGCGGCCGGGCCTCCTTCAACACCACCTCGGTGTCGGTGCGCAGGTCCCGGCCCACGTACAGCCCACCGCCGTTGGAGAAGTGGATCACCCGCTCGATCCGGTACGGCACCTGGTCGGTGCTGGTGCCGCTGCGGGCGGCCAGGTGCGGGCCGAGGAAGTCGGGCAGGGTGATCCAGGACGGTACGTGGAAGACCGGCTCCCGGCGGTCCGGCACCAGCGTGCCGGACTCGTCCTCGATCGCCGGCACCACCTGACCGTCTGGCGAGTGGCAGTAGCGGGCGGCGAAGCCGCCGTAGCGCACGTGGACCGGGCCGTTGCCGTAGCGGAGGTCACTGAGGATGTACGGCCCGGTCTCGCCGGTGAGCAGTTCGTCGAGTTCCTTGCAGGTCAGTTCCAGCTCGGCGTCGTCGCTGGGGTAGACCGTGATGAACTTGCCACTGGCGGCCCGGGCGGCGTACTTGGAGTTGCGCAGCAGCAGGGTGCGGGGCCCGCGCAGGAACTTGAAGGACAGGCCGCGGGGGACGCAGTAGTCCCAGACGGTGTCCAGCACCCGCTCGGCGTTCGCCAGACCCGCCGAGACGTGGATCTTCCAGCCCTGCTGCGGCAGCGAGCCGCCGTCGGGGGCGTAGATCAGCCAGTCGTCGAGCGGCTCGCGGCGCCAGCCGGTGGGCAGCGGCCGTTCGGCGGCCGGGAAGACGGGCTGCGCGACGGCGCTGCCGAGCGAGTCGTAGAACAGCGGATCCGCGGCGCAGTAGCTGTCGTAACGTTCGTCCACTGTCCCGCCGTCCCTTCGACTCGGCCCGGCTGATGTGCCGGCGTTGCATCGAGTCTCATCGACGGGACGTGGTGGAACCCAGTGCACGTAGTCACCATGTTCGATGCGAGGCGCACGGGTGGGCAATGACAATAGTCAGGGCCGCTGCGCCCACGCGGTCGCCCGCCAGCCTGGCCGGCGTCATCATTCGATGTGACACGCAGGGTGGCCATCCGCTCACTGAGCTGCATGTTCTTGACCCCTGGTGAAAACAGAACTTAGACTTCCGTGATTGTTAACGTTAACAGTCACGTCACTCGATCGTAATCGACACGTCATCGCCACCGGGTTCCCCGTCACCCCCGGTGGCGACGCGACAGACCGGTGCCCGACCGGGCCGATGGGACCGCGACGGCGCGTACCACCACCAGCCAGGAGGACGAGACATGACGCACGAGCAGAACGAGCCGGTGAGCGGCGAGCGGAAATTGCTGAGCCGGAGAACCGTCCTGACGACGATGGGGGCCGTACCGGTCGCGGCGGTCGCCGCGGTCGCGGGGGCCTCGCCGGCCTCGGCCGCAGCGGCCAGCATCAATCCGTCCGCGACCCGGCAGACGATCCGAGGCTTCGGCGCCATGGCCCACGCCGCCTGGATCGGCGACCTGACGGCCGCCCAGCGGGACACGGCCTTCGGCACCGGCCAGGGTCAGTTGGGGTTCTCCCTGCTGAGGATCCCCGTCAACGAGAACCAGGCGGACTGGAGCGCCGATCTGGCGACGGCGCAACGCGCGGTCGCGCTCGGAGCGACGGTCTTCGCCTCGCCGTGGAACCCCCCGGCCAGCATGATCGAGACGTTCACCCGTGGCAGCCAGACCAACGCCCGGCGCCTGCGGTACAGCTCGTACGCCGCCTACGCCACGCACCTGAACAACTTCACCACGCACATGCGCAACAACGGGGTGAACCTGTACGGCATATCGGTGCAGAACGAGCCCGACTACGCGGCCGAGTGGACGTGGTGGACCACCACCGAGATGGTCCGGTTCCTGCGGGAGAACGCCGGCTCGATCAGCACCAGGGTCATCGCGCCGGAGTCCTTCCAGTACGTGAAGTCGGTGTCGGACCCGATCCTCAACGACGCCACGGCGCTGGCCAACGTGGACATCATCGGCGCGCACCTCTACGGCACCTCGTACTCGAACTTCGCCTACCCCCTGTTCAAGCAGAAGGGCGCGGGCAAAGAGCTCTGGATGACCGAGGTCTACTACCCCAACAGCAACACCAACTCCGGCGACGCGTGGCCCGAGGCGCTCGACGTGGGCGAGCACATCCACCGCGCCATGGTCGACGCCGAGTTCCAGGCGTACGTCTGGTGGTATCTCCGGCGCAGCTACGGCCCGATGCGCGAGGACGGCCAGATCAGCAAGCGCGGGGCCATGATGGCGCACTTCTCCAGGTTCGTCCGCCCCGGATACCAGCGGATCGACGCGACCGCGAACCCGGCGTCGAACGTCTACGTCTCGGCGTACCGGGGCGGCAACACCGTCGTGATCGTCGCCGTCAACAAGAACACCTCGGCGGTGAGCCAGCAGTTCACCCTGTCCAACACCACCGCGTCCGGCAGTGTCTCGAACTGGCTGACCGACGCCAGCAGGACCGTCGCGCCCCAGAGCGCGCTCACCATGTCGAACGGCTCGCTCACCGTCACGCTTCCCGCCCGCAGCGTGATGACGTTCGTGACCACCGTGAGCGGCGGCACGACCCCGGTGGGAGACACCTACAAGCTGGTGAACGTCGACACCGGTGTGGTCCTCGGCGTACAGAACATGTCCACGGCCGACGGCGGCCTGGCCGTGGTGTGGGGCGACACCGGCACCGCCGACCACAACTGGGTGCGGGTCACCGACGGCACCGCGTTCCGGTTCCGCAACGTCAACAGCGGCAAGGTCCTCGGCGTCGAGAACATGTCCACCGCCGACAACGCCCGCGTCATGCAGTGGAGCGACAACGGCACCGCCGACCACCGCTGGACGCTTGTGGCCAACAGCGACGGCTCCTACCGGATCCGCAACGTCAACAGCGGCAAGGTGCTCGCCATCCTCAACGGCTCCAGCACCTGGGGCACCCAGGCCGTCCAGTACACCGACAACGGCAGCACCAGGAACAACTGGCGGCTGGTCCCGGTCGGCTGAGGCTCCACCGCGCGGCTCCGGGTCGACCACCGAAGGCCGACCCGGAGCCGCACCGGCGGGACCCCCCGCTCCCCTGCCGGCCTGACGTCGTCAGCCCAGGTACTTCTCCCACCGGCCGGTGATGGCCAGGGTGAGGCCCGGGTCCTGCATGTTGACGAAGAGGACCCGGCCGTCGGCGGTGAAGGTCGGCCCGCAGAACTCCGAGTCGTTGAGCTGGTTGCGGGCGATCGCGTACGTCGGCCCACCCGGTGTCGTGCTGAGCACGTGCGAGGCCCCGGTGCCGTCCTCGGCGAGCACCAGACTGCCCCACGGGGTGACCGACACGTTGTCCGGGCCGTCGAAGGTGAGGTCGTTGTACTTGACCGGCGTGCCCTCCTCCGAGGCCGTCTGGTGCGGGAAGTACGTCACCAACTGGATGGTCTGGGCCTTGAAGTTGTAGAACCAGACCATGCCGTCGTGCGGCGCGGCGTCGGCCGGCAGGTCACCCTCGTCCCAGGCGTAGGAGTTGACCACGTACACACCCTCGTCGGTGCTCCACACGCCCTCGAACTTGCGTCCCCGGGTGACCTGACCGTCGGCGAACTGCTCGCGCACGGACGTGTGCCGCGCGTCGCGGTCCGGCACCTCGATCCACCGTACGGGGAAGGGGCGGCCCAACTGGGCGGAGGTCAGGTAGGCGACGTCCGGCAGCACCGAACCGTCGTCCATGATGATCTGCATGGCGGCGAGGACGCCCGCGTTCGGCGCGAGGCGGGTGAGCACGCCCGGGCCGAGCTTGACGCCGCGGGGCGCCGACCACCGGTAGAACAGACCGTTGGGCTCGTCGGCGTCCTCGGAGAGGTAGATGTGGGTGCGGTCCCTGTCGACCGCCAGGGCCTCGTGGGAGTAGCGGCCCAGACACTTGATCGGCTTCGGGTCCGCGCTGCCGTCCGACCAGACCTCGAAGACGTACCCGTGGTCCTTCTGGTAGACGCCGGACCGGCCGCCCTCCTCCCACTCGTCGCCGGCCCGGTCCTCGGTCTCCTCGCAGGTGAGCCAGGTGCCCCAGGGGGTCGGTCCGCCGGCACAGTTGGAGATGGTGCCGGAGAGGGCGACGAACTCACCCAGGTTGCGGCCCGCGCGGTCCGTCCTGATCACGGTGCAGCCGCCGGCGTCGACGGCGCCCGCGTCGTACACCGTGCCCTTGACGTGCGGTACGCCGAACTCGGCGCCCGGGTCGATCTCGTGGTTCTGGATCAGGGTGTAACGGCCCTGGCCGGCGTCGTAGACGGCCATGCCGTCGTGGTCCGACGGCGTCACGCCCTGGCCACGATCGAGTCGGGTGACGCCGGTCCGGGTCACCACCGTGTAGCTGAAGCCCTCCGGCAGGGCCAGGATCCCCTTGGGGTCGTCCACGAGCGGCGGGAAGGGCACGGGACCGCCCAAGACCGGCGGGTGCGGCCGGCTCGGGCTGGCCTGAGCGAGGGACGGCAGCCCACCGGCGACGGCAAGGCCCACGCCGGCGGCGGCGCCGCCCGCGAGGAAGGTACGACGGGAGGAAGGCACTCGAATCAGCTCCTGGTCAGGGTATGTGCGACGGCTGACAGCCAACTGGAGTGGGCGGACACCGACACGTCACCCGAGGGTTCGAGAGGTGACGTGAAGGTGAAGAATCAGGGCCGCTCGCCCGTCGCGGACCACGGTCCGGCGGCGGGCTGTTCCGGCCGGGTCGACGGCTACTCGCCGCGTCGGGCCGACCGGACCGGGGCGACGAGGGGTCGACCGACCCGAAACACCGCGAGCGGCTGGCCGGCGACCCGCTCGGCGAGCCGAGCGGCGGTCGCGGGGCAGTCGATGAGCTGGCTGAGCGGATGGACCGCCAGGCCGTGTCGGGCGAGAGCCAGCCACGTACGCAGCAGACGTCGCCCCGCGCTGATCCGGTCCTCGTCGGCGGCGGCGAGGAGGACCAGGACGCTGCCGTCGTAGCGCAACAGGCCGCGTCCGCTGGCGGCCAACAGCGCCGGCAGGCCCAGCCGGCGGGTGACCGGGTACGCGCGCAGCGCGGCGGACAGGACCCGCGCTTCGGTCCGGGACAGGCTGAGCGCCCGGTCGGTGAGTCCGTCGAGGTGATAGCGAGGATGGCGTGGGCTCAGGCGCAGCCAGTCCCGCAACTCGACCGCGACGGCGGGTGTGCCGAACATCCACCGGTCGGCGACGACCAGGTCCGAGACGAGATCCCGGGTCGGGACGTGTGCGAGACCCGGCTCGAGATCGGCGAGGACGGCGTCGTCGACGGACCCGGGTGCGTATGGACCACGGGCGACCCGGCGGGCCTCGATGTCGGCGATCGTGAACGGAGTCGCGTACCGATGTGCCGCGGGGACCAGTCGTGGACCGGGCGCCACGGTGACGGTGAGGCCGAGTTCGGCGGAGACGATGAGGCAGGTCTCGACGAACGCACCGATGCCGAGGGCCAGGTCGCGCCCGGTCGGGTCGGAGTCGGGCAGGCTGCGGGCCGGATCGACGTCGATGGTGATCTCGTCGGCGTGGTACTCCGGTCGCCACGGCTGCGTGTTGTGTGCGCTCGGCGCCCGGCGGCAGATCGCCTCGGTGGCCCGCAACCGCTCGACCCAGCTCACCTGGCTCCTCGTTCGTAGAAGGTGTACCCGTGCAGTGGCCGCCCACCCGCGCGCCGGTACTGGGCGGCGGAGGCGACGTTCGTCCGCTCGACGAAGGTGCTGCGCAGCGTCCGGTAGCCGCTGCGGGCGAGGTTGCGGTGCAACTCCCGGGACAGCAGGGTCAGATACCCGTTGCCCTGCTCGTCGGGAACTGTGCCCTTGATGATGAGGACCGCGTCCCGCCGGTACCGGCCACGGGTGGCGAGAAGCCGGAGCTGGTTGAGGACACCGAGCCGACCGCCGACCTTCATGAGGTATGCGGAGATGTCCGGCACGGTGACGACGAACGCGACGGGTCGGCCGGCCTTCTCCAGCCAGAGGAGCAGCCCCTCGTCGAGCAGGAACGCCAGGCCGTCGGTCTGCTCCGCCAACTGTTCGGCGGAGATGTCGGTGTAGTAGCCCAACTGCGCGAAGCTCGCGTTGAGCATCCGACGCAGGATCGGCAGTTGGCTGCGCAGGTGCCGCCGGGAGCCGTGCCGGACGACGAGCTGTTCGCTGCCGATCCGGGCATCGTCGAAGGCGAATCCACAGTCAGGGTCGACGGCCGGCGACGCACCCGTGGCCGTGCCGTCCAGGTCGACAAGCCAGGTGTCGGCCTCGAAGCGACGGTGGAAGCCGTGCCGCTCGTACATGTCCGGGTAGTAGGCGGGGTTCCACGCCGAGTCCACGAAGCCGCGGTCGGCGAAGCCGGAGGTGATCACCCCGCCGGTCTGGTTGGGCAGCAGGGCCACCGGCCCGAACAGTTGTCGCCCGTCGGCCCGGGTCTCGACCGCGTCCATGATGGCGGCGAAGACGTCGTCGTCGTCGACGAACTCGGTGTGCCCGAACAACTGCCGCGGGCCGACCTTGGCATCGAAGGGCGCACTGCGGTGCATGCTGGTGCGTCCGACGACCTCGCCGCGTCGGTCGCGGACCACGAACAGCTCGGCCGCGTCGCGGTGGGCCGCGATGACCGATGACACCAGGGGCACGTACCTGTCGGTCGGGTGGAGCCGGAGCGGAAAGTCGACGAAGGCCCGCAGGTCGGCCCGCGACCGCACGGGGTCCAGTCTCATGTGCGGTGCACCGGCGGGCCGGACGTCTCCCGCGAGAGCGGGGTGAAGGTCGGTATGTGTGCCATGCCGTCTCCCTCGGCGCGCCAGATGCCGTTGCTGTAGCCCTCGGGCTCGGCGTTGTAGAGGCGGATGTAGCCGCCTGTCGCGTTCTTCGTGCCGTGATCGGTCACCCAGCACATGAGGTCACGGTGATGGCGGCTGCGGGCGAACGTCAGGAGCGCGTCACGGTCACTGAAGAAGGCGATGGTGCCGAGCGTGAACGGGAACTGGTAATAGACGGTGTGCCACCGGTATCCGTTCATTCGCTTCATCTGCCGGACCATCCGGAACCAGATCCGGGTGAGCGTGAGGATCGAGCGCGGCCCCCGGTAACGGGTGGCGCCGACGAACATTGCTGTCGCCTGGCCCACGGCGGGCGCGGCGGAGAAGTCCGTGGTCCTCATGCCGGCACGCCCTTCACCAGGTAGACGTTCTTGATCGTGGACGCCGCGCCGGCGAACGGGCCGGTGCCGTACTCGTGGACCTCCACGCGCAGGTCCGCCGCGGACGGGTCCTCGGCGAGGGACTCGGCGAAGTCCCGGCTGACCTCGGCGAGGTGGCGCAACACTCCCGCGCGGCAGGTGTCGGTGAGGGCTCGCCGCTGCACCGGGTCGAGCGTCAGTCCCTCGCGGAGTTGCAGGTTGACGACCGGCCGGCTCTCCAGGTCGGCCTGCTCGGTCACCGCTAGGCAGAAGCTCTGTAGCAGGTGCGCCTGGGGATTGCCGGCATAGAGGCCGTACTCGACGTCCTGCGGGTAGATGTTGGCGCCCATGTACGAGATCGTGCTGTCCTTGCGGCCGTACAGGAACAGCAGTGGCAGACGCATCCGGTCGACCTGCCAGGCGCGGTCCGCGGCGGCCCGCGCCGCGGGGTCGGCGATCGCGGCCAGGACATCCGGGTACGAGATCAGCCGGCCCTCGTCGCCGATGTTGTAGCGGACCCGGGGATTGAGCACCGCCGTCGAGTTGATCGTGCAGAGCACCTCGTGGTCCGCTGTGGTCTCCAGGTACGTCTCCAGCGGGTTGTACTGGAAGACCATCGGCAGCCGGTGCTCGTCGACGCCGAGCAGGGCGGTCCGCAGCGCGACGTCGGTACGCAGCCGTCGGCGGACCCAGACGCTGAAGTCGCTCTCCCCCGCCATACCGATGGTGAGATCGCTGGCCCCGTAGCCGGAACGCACCTTGACGAAGCGCTCCTGCAGATAGTCGCGCAGCGCCTCGGTCATCCCCTCACCGCCGACGAGTCCGCTGATGCGGTAGTCGGCCCAGGGGAAGTCCTCGGCGTCGAGCTTGTCGCGTAGGTGCTTCAGGAACGGCGGGTAGGCGGTGACGATGTAGTCGAAACCGGGGCCGAAGTACAACAGGGTGTCGACGATCTTCCGCAGGTCGGGCCCGGTGTTCTTGACCATCGCGATCTTCGACATGGCGATGCCGGTGTTGGTGCCGGTTGCCCAGGCGCCCATCGAGTACGCGTTGATGACGAACCGCCGCTTCGACGGGAACACCATCGTCGCGTAACCGGCCAGGTTCTTGTGCACCGAGCGCAGCTCGCGGCGGCTGCGGACCCAGTTGAACGGCTGGCCGGACGAGCCCGACGACTCGTCGACAACGCTGCCGGCGATCTCGATCTCCCCGTGCCGACAACGCTGCGCCTCCGGGTACGCCTGCACGTACGACCGCTTGTCGGTGGGCGGGTACGACGACAGGTCGAACCAGCGGAACCGCCAGTTGTGGCGGCGGAGGAAGTCGCCGTACGCGGGCACGTCGATCGCGGCGAACTGGCAGGTCATCCAGGCGTGCAGCCGGGCGAAGCGCCCCAGGGAGGGACGGTACTGACGGGCCGTGAGCCGCCACACCGCCGGATGGATCCGGTAGAGGGTGTAGAGCCAGGTCAGGGCGAAGCTTGTCGCCCGCAGGGTCCACCGACGCAGGAATGTCACCACGCGGCAACACTATTTGTCGGTCGAGCCGGCCACCTGATGGCGGGTACTCAGCTGTCCTGAGTATTGAGCACGCCACTCCTCAGCCGGCGTGAGCGGAACCGCTACGGGCCGCCGCACCACGGTCGTCAGCTCGATCCGCTGGCCCTCGGCCGCCGACCGGAGCAGGGCGGTCATCGTCTCCAGCACGTGCAGCGCGACGTCGCCGCCGGCCCGCGCCGGACGGTGCCCGTCGGCGGTGACCAGATCGATCAGCCCGATGCCCCGGGACGCCTCGGCGTAGCCGGCCTGCGGTGGGAGGGCGCGCCAGTCGCTGTCGCCGAGCGCGAGGACGCGGACCTCTCCGTCGAAGTAGTTCGGGTCGGGTACGGCGAGTGTGCCGGTCTCCCCTCGTACCTCGATCGGCGCGGCGGTCGTCGCGACCCCGTCGAAGCTCGTGGTGATCGTGGAGAGGGCGCCGTTCGCGTGTTCGAGCACGCCCGTCACGTGGGTGTCCACCTCCACCGGGATCCGCTGGCCGGTACGCGGACCCGAGCCGATGACGCGCTCGGGTCGCAGGCGGCTGGCGGCGCCGATCACCGCGCGAACCGGTCCGAGCAGGTGGACGAGCGCCGAGATGTAGTACGGCCCCATGTCCAGCAACGGGCCGCCGCCCGGGGCGTAGTAGAAGTCGGGGTGGGGATGCCAGCGCTCGTGCCCCGCGGTGACCATGACCGCCGACGCGGACATCGGGCGTCCGATGAGCCCGCCGTCGATCGCTGCCCGCGCCGTCTGCGTGCCCGTGCCCAGGACGGTGTCCGGCGCGCACCCGACGCGTACGCCGGTCGTCGCGGCCCGGTCGAGGACCGAGCGGCCGTCCGGGAACGTCACGGCGAGCGGCTTCTCGACGTAGACGTTCTTGCCGGCGTCGACCGCGCCCAGCGAGATGTCGGCGTGCGCCGCGGGGATCGTGAGGTTGAGCACCGTCTGCACGTCCGGGTGGGCGAGCAGGCGTTCGACGCTCATCGCCTCGGCGCCGGGGATCGTGGCGGCGACCGCGGCCGACCGGGAGGCGTCGAGGTCGGCGAGTGCGGCGATCCGCACCGCGGGGTGGTTGGCGAGGGTGTCCAGGTAGGCGCGGGAGATGACCCCGAGACCTACGACGCCGACGCCGTGCGGGTCGCCCACACCATCCCCCTCTCGATGACGGTACGCACGCTCGCGTGCTCCAGTACGTCCACGCTGTGCCCCGGGGTCGTCACGACGACGCGTCCGGCACCCCAGCGCCGGGTCCAGATCGCCGGTGAGGTGACCGGCCGGTGCCACGGGTGCCACGCCTGCGTGGGGTGGGTGGTGACGGCCAGGACGTCGATCAGGTCGTCGTGCAGCACCCAGTACTGTTCGGTGACCAGGTCGAAGTCCTCGACACCCGCGGTGATCGGGTGCTCCCGGCCGAGGTCGGTGACGCGCACCGTGTGCGGCAGGAAGTTGTCCTCCGGGCCACCGTGACGCTCGCACGGCTCCTTGCCCGGATGGGTCGCGAACTGACCGCCCACCAGGTGCAGGTATTCCGAGGACGCGCGGAACGAGTCCACAATGCCGCCGTGCCACCCGGTGAAACCCGTACCGGCGCTGACCGCCGCGCTCAGGCCCGCCGCCTCGGCCGAGGTGATCTGCGCCATCGTCATGCACTGCACGACGAGGTCGGTGGCGG
The DNA here is from genome assembly GCF_049841595.1 of Micromonospora sp. DT228. Classification (NCBI taxonomy): domain Bacteria; kingdom Bacillati; phylum Actinomycetota; class Actinomycetes; order Micromonosporales; family Micromonosporaceae; genus Micromonospora; species Micromonospora sp. DT228. The sequence goes on along the minus strand of NZ_JBNCKO010000011.1, from coordinate 46,416 downwards.
CCATCTCGGCGGCATCGGCGTAGATCTCCGTCGACTCCTCGACCCGTACGGCATAGCCGCTACGGTCGAGGAAGGGGATGAACAACTCGGTCGCCTCGACCGGCTGGTGCCCCTCCCACCCGCCCCGAACCACAAGTGCTCTCCGCTGCGCCACCCTCGCTCCCTCCCACGGTCCGCCGATACCCGTGCTTGTCGGACATCGAAACCGTACTCGTGTTTGCCGGCAAAGCCGACCTTGGCCAGCTTCCGGATCACACAGTGAAGGCGGCCCGTACGTCTCGGTGTCGAGGCGTACGGGCCGTACCGTCGATGTGTTGCTACCTCAGACGGCCGTGCGCGACCACTGCTGGTTGGTGCCGGTGTTGCAGGTGTACTGCTTGAGGACCACGCCGTCCGCGGTCGACGCGGCGGGTACGTCCACGCACTTGTTGCTGTGACGGGCCCGGAGCTGGAAGTAGTTGCCGTTGGTGACCATCTGGAACTGCTGGTTGGTGCCGCTGCCGCAGGTGTACTGGACGAGTTCGGCACCGTCGGCGGTCGACGCGCTCACCACATCGAGGCACTTGCCGCTGTGTCGGCTGACGATGCGCCAGTAGCCGCTGCCGGCGTCCTGGAACTGCCACTGCTGCCAGGCGTTTCCGCCGTAGGTGTACTGGGCGACGCGCGCGCCGTTGTCGGTGTTCGGTGACTGGACGTTCATGGCCTTGCCGCTGTGCCGCACGTCGAGCCGGTAGAACGTTCCCGTCGACGGCGGAGGCGTCGTCGGGTCGCCGCCGCCGATGGTGTCGCCCCACCCGTACCGGATCCGGTCCGCGCCGGAGGTGTTGCGGACGGTCAGGTTGAGGTCCGTGCCGCTGCCGGTGAGAGCGAACATCGAGTACCAGTCGTAGCCGATGGTGCCGGTCTTGCCGCCGAGGGCGGGCCAGTAGGTGCCGCCCATCTGGTTGTCGCGCATGACCTGGGCCATGGCCCGGATGTAGCGCACGAAGTTGTCGGTGCTGCCCGCGTCGGCGTAGTTGCGACCGTCGTTCATGGGGCCACCGAACTCGGTGGCGACGGCGCGGGAGGCGCAGTTGCCGAGGCGTTCCCGGATGTGGCTGCGGAAGCCGTCGTAGGTCATCGCGCCGTAGAAGAAGGTGTAGTAGTGGAAGGACAGCAGCGTCGAGTTGAAGCGGCTGTCGTTGCAGATGTCGCGCAGGTCCTGGCTGAAGCCGGTGCCGCCGATCAGCACCCGGCCGGGCACCGCGGAGGTGTGGTAGCTGAGCCAGTTCGCGGCGACGTTGCGCCACTCGGTCGAGCTGTAACCGTGCGGCTCGTTCATCGGCTCGAAGTAGACGTTCGTGTTCGAGCCGTACGTGTTGGTCACCGTGGACCACATCGTGTTCCACGCGGCGAGATTCGTGATCCTGCCGCCGGAGGCGGCAGCGTCCTCCCAGTACGCGAGGATGACCTTGAAGCCGCGGGCGGTGGCGGCGTCGATGGCGCCTCGGTAGGCCTCCCACCAGGCAGTACCCACCGTGTGGGTGTTGATGGGCAGCCGGACGGTGTTGATGCCCATGGTGGACGCCATGTCGTCGTAGATGGCGTTGGCCTTGGCCCGCACCGTCGCGTTGCTGTCGGACATGCTCAGGCCCTGCACGACGAGCGGGCTGGTCTTGAAGTTGTCACCCAACATGGCCCAGTTCATGCCTCGGAACTGGCTGGTGGCGGCGACGGCGGGCGACGACGCGACGACGACCACGCCGCCGACCATCGCCGTCACGGCGGCCACCAGGGCGATCAACGTCCGGCGCAACGACCGGCTGATCCGTTCCATGCGTTGTCCAATCACTAGATCGTGCCTCTGCGGGCTCGACATCTTGGGGGGTTAGCTGGTCACGCGGAAGGTCGCGTCGGCACGGCTCTGCGCGTCGGGGATCTGGTCGAGCCGGAGCAGGTAGGCGTAGTGCCGGATGTACCGGTCCGGGTGGCTGTAGGACTGGAACGACGTCCAGGACGAGTCGGCCAGACCCGCGACCCGCCGGAAGGTGGCGTCGGCGGCGAAGGTGGCGGTGCCGTCGTTGGCTTCCAGTCGGAAGTCGAACCCGTAGTGGCGCAGGTAGTAGCCCGGGTAGTTGACCGACTGGATGGAGACCGTGCCGGAGCCGGCCAGGCCGGGCACGATCCGCCACTGACCGTCCTGGGCGGGGCTGACGTTCGGGTCGATGCGGACGTCGTAGTCGTAGTGCCGTACGTACCGGTCCTGGAAGTTGTACGACTGGATCCGGTTGACGGCGGTGACGGGCCAGCGGGCGAGCACGCGGTCCTGTTCGGCGGCGGTCAGGTTGAGGATCGTTCCGTGCCGCTTCTTGGTGCCACCCATGGCGTACGAGCCGGACGCCGGCAGCCGGTAACTGCTCGCACTGGACGGGTTGGTGGTCAGCACCGGCAGGTAGCCGCGCCCGCTGGAGTACTGGTCGAGGTAGAGGACCCACTCGTTGCGGTTGTTGTACTTCATCCACATCGGGCCCTCGACCTGGGCGCCGGTCAGCCCGATGCCGGACAGGTTCCCGAGGCTCGTCCAGGTGCCGAGGATGGAGTTGCTGCCCTCGATGGCGATCTGGCCGTCCCGGGAGGCCCGGACGTACCGGTAGGCGCCGACGCCGGTGGGCACCTCGACGATCTGGGTGTCGATGATCTCCTGGCTGCCGGGTCGGTTGATGTAGACCTGCGGCGTGGTGATGCTGCGGAAGTTCGTGGTGCGCGCGGAGTAGATGCGGTGCTTGGTCGCCCCGTTGAGCGGGACGTTCGTGGCCCAGTAGAGGACGTAGTCGCCGGTCTCCGGGTTCCAGATCGCCTCCGGCGCCCAGGCGTTGCGTCCGTCCGGAATCGCGCCGGCCACGTTCAGCAGCCACGGCGCGGACCAGTTGACCAGGTCGGTGGACTCCCACACGACGAGGTTGCGGCTGCCGTTGTTGATCGCGGCCGACCAGTCCTGGCCGCAGCCGATGCACAGGTCCGTCGCGATGATCCAGTACCGGTCACCGGCCGGTGAGCGGACCAGGGCGGGATCGCGGACGCCACGGGTGCCGACAGTGGACCGCAGGACCAACCCACCGCTGTTGAGATCGGTCCAGCGCAGGCCGTCGGTGCTGTGGGCGAGGTAGATCTGCTGGGCGGTGGACGACTCGCCGGTGAAGTGCGCCATCAGGTAGCCGACTGTCGGGTCGAGCGCGGCCGCCTGCTTCGGTGTCGCCGCCGACCAGGTGGTGAACAGCAGGCACGCGGCCACCGCAACCGCGCCGAGCCGCGCGAGGACTCTCGACATTGGTCTTTCTCCTTCGCGGAGGGGCATCCGGGTCAGCTAGAGCGTCGGTACGACGGGACGGATGGTGCCGTCGGCGTTGAACTCCATCCGGTCGATGGCGGTCTCCCGGTTGGTGCCGTTGCCGGCCGGCACGGCGAACCGGTGGTAGGCGATGTACCAGGTGTCGCTGCCGGGCGCCCGGACCACCGAGTGGTGGCCGGTGCCCCTGATGCCGACGTCGAGCCGCTTCTGCAACACGACGCCGCGCCGGGTCCACGGCCCGAGGGGCGACGGGCCGGTGGCGTACGCGACCCGGTAGTCCTCACTGCGCGTGTCGTTCTCGGACCACATGAAGTAGTACTGGCCGTTGCGCTTGAACACGAACGGCGCCTCGTTGTAGCCCGACGGCGTGCTGACCCGCACCTGCGCGGCGTCGAAGGAGGTCATGTCGCTGTTCAGCCGCACGGCCCGCGCGACGCCCTGCCCCCAGTACAGGTAGGACTGCCCGTCGTCGTCGGTGAACACCATCGGGTCGATCGCCTGCCCACCGGAGAACTGGTCGTTGCGGACGAGCGGCCGGCCCAGCGCGTCGCGGAACGGCCCGGTGGGGCTGTCGGCCACGGCCACCCCGAGGTGTTTTGCGGTGTTGCCGCTGGCCGCGCCACCGCTGAAGTACAGGTAGTAGCGGCCGTTGGCGCTGGCCACCGCCGGCGCCCAGGCCGAGTTGTCCGCCCAGGACACATCCGGGCCGTGGTCGAGGATCACCCCGTGGTCGGTCCAGTTGACCAGGTCGGTGGAGGAGAACGCCTTGTAGTAGGTGCCGGCCCAGCTCGCGTAGCCGTCGGTGGTCGGGTAGAGGTAGTAGCGGCCGTTGAAGACGGCGAGGTGCGGGTCGGCGAAGAGGCCCGGGAGCACCGGGCCCCTGGTGGTCTTGGGCGCCCAGGGCGCGGCGAGGCGGAAGGAGCTGTCCGCCCGGAACGCGGCCGTGTCCTGGTAGGCGTCGAGCCAGAGCGCGAAGTCACGGTGCCGGATCCGCCGGGTCGGATAGTTGTACGAGGCGAGCGCCACCGATCCGGCGACCGAGCCGTCCACCGCGCAGAAGGTGGCGTCGGCCCGGAATCCCGCGTCACCGGCGTTGGGGTCGATCCGCAGCCGGTAGTCGCGGTGCCGCAGGAACATCCCGTTCTTGGTCTGGAACGAGTAGCAGGCGGGTGAGGCCAGACCGTTTACCACTGTGAAGGTGGCGTCGAGCTTGACCTGGTTGGCGCTGCCGGAGGTCACCGGATCGAGTTGCCCGAGGTAGTCGATGTGCCGCACGTACCGTCCGGTCTGGTTGACCGCCTCCAGCGAGACGGCGCCGGTCGGCAGCGTGGCGGCCTGCGCCGGCCCGTCGGCGACCACCACGAGAGCGGCGGCGGCCACGGCGGAGAGGACCAGGATCCGGATGCGGACGTAGCCGTTGGCCAGGGTCACGACTCCTCCTCCGGGCGACCGTCGATGTTAGCGTTAACAAGATCAAATCATGCGATGCTCGGGGTCCTGATGGTTTTGCGCGACGGGCACCCTGCCGCACGGGACAACTCTGTTGCGCCACGCGGTACAGGCACAATGTGTTCTGCTCGTTAAGTTCGCGTTGCGGACCAGTGTTAGCGATCGCATCAACGGGTGTCAAGGATCGACCAATCTCGCTTACCTTGATCGCGCCGCCGTGGCCGGCGCTATCGTTCTGGCATGGTGCTCACGTCATCCGGTGCCGTCGGCGCCGCCTTCCTCGCCGACGAGCCGGCCGACGGCGTCGACCTCAGCCTGTTCGGACAGTTCGCGGGCTCCTGGGCACTGGACTGCACCGAGTACGACCCCGACGGGTCGTCGACAGTTCGACGAGGCGAGTGGCACTTCGGGTACGCGTTGGGCGGCCGGGCCACCACCGACGTCTGGATCCTGCCCGGCGTCGAACACGGCGTCAGCGTGCGATTCCCCGACCCCGCGGCCGGTCTGGGGGTCTGGCGCTCGACGTGGGTGGGACCCGGACGGCGTCGGGCACACACCTTCCTGGCCTCTCGCGTCGGCGAGCAGATCGTGCTGGACGGCGGCGACCTCCGCTGGACCTTCTCGGACATCGAGGCAGACGAGTTCCGCTGGCGCAACGAGGCACGACAGCCCGACGGCACGTGGCGCCTCGATCAGACGTTCCAGGTATGGCGGCGGGCACAGCGGTCTGCTGATGGGGTCAGCGGGTTTTCGCAAACCAGGTGGCGACCAACTCCAGCGGGCGGCGGCGACCGGTGAACATGGTGACCGTGTTACGGAGGTCGTAGGTCTGGCGGGTCTTCGTGGGCGTGGTGGTGAGGTGGTTGAGCATGAAGGGGGCCAACCAGAAGTACTTCGCGGCGCCGGTGAGTTGGATGGCACGGCGGACGGTAGCGGCGTCCACCGCCCCAGCGAGGCCGCGAAGGTAGCCGGTGGTGACCAGTTCGACGACCTCGTCGATCAGGACCAGGTCGACCAGGCCGTCGAAGAACGTGTCGAGGATGAGGTTGGCGGCGTCCTCGCCGAGTGGACCTGGGCCGACGAAGCTCCAGTCCAGCAGCACCGGCCCCGAGTCGTCGACGATCAGGTTCGTCGGCCAGACGTCGTGGTGGCAGAGGGTACGGGGCAGCTCGTCCGTGGCACGCAGCACGTCGTACCGGCGTAGCCACAGCTCTCGTAGGCTGGTCCGGAGGTCGTGCGGCCAGGTCGAGGCCGCGGTGGGATGGTCCCAGGGGATCGGTTCGGTGACGGGGCGGGTCGTGGTGTAGTCGCGCAGCCAGTCGCGGGACAACCATGGCTCGGTGGGGCGCCGGCCCAGCCAGAACGCGTGCCCAGCGCCGAGCCGCTCGGCGAAGTCGCCAAGCGTCGCGGGCGTTGCCGCGGTGCCGGGCACGCCGTCGACGTGCTCCAGCCACAGCGCGACCGACCCGTCGGGCCGGTCCGTCCACTCCAGCAGGGCCGGAGCGCGGATGCCCGCCGCCGAATAGGCAGTCTCCGCCAGCCCATCGCGGTAGGCCAGGGCTTCTCGCTGCCAGTAGTTCCAGTGGCCCTGGTCGGTGCTCGCCGCCCAGTGCGCGGGCACCCCGCTCCGGCCAGGCGGGGCCGCGATCTTCAAGATCGTATTCCGGCCATCGCGGTTCACCCGCCAGATGCCACCGGTCGCCCCGTTGAGCGAGTTGTGGGTCAGCAGCTCGGCCTCCGACTGCCGCCCTACGAGATCACCAGGCGGGTGCATCAGCGCATCCTATGTACCGCTCTCATCTGGACGCTGGCCAACCCGCCGGGCTTGGTCACCCTCGGGGTGCAGGGCTTCCGAGGGTCACCGTCCGGGAATGTCAGTGCCGTCTGCAAGGCTGCTGCGCGATAAATGCCACCAAGATGAGAAGGTGCGAGATGAGCTCGAAGGCTGGCGGAACATTCGAGGTCACCTCATTCGAGCCGGAGGTGCTCGACGAAGGCCCAGGGGCCGCGCTTGGCCGGGCGCGGGTCACCAAGACCTTCCAGGGCGGCCTGGCCGGCACCGGTACGGTGACCATGCTGTCGGTGACCGACAACGAGGGCAGCCCCGCCGCCTACGTCGCCGTGGAGCGATTCACGGGCGAACTTGACGGCCGCAAGGGTTCGTTCGTCCTGCAACACAGCGCACCCGGCAGCCACGGTGAGCAACTCGCGATCCGCGTCGTCCCGGGAACGGGCTCCGGTGACCTCGCCGGGATCGCGGGAGAATTCGAGATCATCCAGTCCGACGACGGCAGCCACTCCTACGTCTTGGAGTACACCCTGGCCTGACGCGTACCGACCTGCGCGACCAGCGACTCACCCGACCCACCGAGCAGTGGCGGCGAGACTTGCCCAGCACTCGCACCCCACAGCAACGACAACCACCCAGCAGAGCAAGGATGCTCGCGTGGAATCCAACACCGTGCACTGGGCGTCGCGGCGCTACCTCAAGGCGCGATACGAGGAGCTGCGGCGTGGGTACCGCCAACTGCCCAACGATGGCCGCCAAGCCGACGGGTACCACTACACCACCGAGGCGAAGCAGATCTTTCCCCGCTACAACGTGGTGGCAGCGATCCTGGTGGAGGTCGAGCGCCTCGACCCGGACCACCTCCCCGGCATCGACGTGCTGACTCACGCGCTCCTCGCCGCCCCCGAGGCCGCGAACTCTCCGTTCACCACGCCCAGGCAGGACGAGGTGGAGGCTGGCGCCATCGCGGACGAGCGTCGACTGTTCGTCGCAAACGTGCGGCGGTGGGTGGCGCAGCCCGACCTCGACATCGACCCGCTTCCGTACCGACGCGTGCTGACGCCTGCGGAGTCATCAGCCTGGCGCACGTCGCTGCAGCGACGATGGGGTGTGCGCAACGGCTGGTGGCACCCCTTGCTGAGCACTTCGGTTCCGCACGACGTGCTGGTGCTGACCGGGGAGTCGATGTGGGAGGACGACGGCGTTGACCAGGTCCGCCGGGTGCTGTGGGAGCTGGGCCGCCGTCGCGTGGTCGAGGTGAGTGAGTACGGGGCCGACTACCTGCTGGATGCCGCGATCATGGCACCGAGGTACGCCGGAGCCGAAGCTCTCTGGAGCGACGAGCGGCACGACTGGATCGCCTACGCGTCCCACGAAGGGACCGTGGCCTTCGGTGGCGCGCTCTCCACCGGTCTCGCGACAAGCTGGCCTGAAGTCCACAGTTGGCGATGGCCCGGATGGCACGAATTCGGCCACCTGGAACGTCCGTGATTCTGGGTCACGCCCGGAGGGGAGGACCTCTCGGCTCCCCCCGTCATCAACGCAGCGAGCGGACGGCTACGGTGCTGCCGTGGCGGTGTGGGAGCTGTGGCGGCAGGATGACAACGGCAACCGGGTCCAGATAAGCGCTTTCGCTGATCGGATCGAGGCGCTGGCCAACGCCCTGGCGTTGGAATCCGGGGTGGTGCACAAGCAGACCTATTGGGTCCACGGCCCATCCGACCCGGTCTGCCGCACGAACCGCGACCTCTACCGACGGCTTGTCCGAGAAGGCGAGCAGATGAACGCCGCCGGACACAGTTTGGACAGGTTCCTGCGCGCCTGGTGGCAGGTTTCCCGGCCGCTGTCGGACCAGGTCCGGCTGGACCTGGACACGGTTGCCGCGATGGTCGCGGCAGCAGGCATGGTCGAGCCGGCGCCGTTGCGGGCCTCCTGGCGATCCGCTTCGTTCCCCTACACACACGAGCCGACCACGTATGCCCACTGGGAAGCCATCGTCCTGTCGCAGATCGCGGACCTGGCCGACTTCGTCGACCAGGGCCCCCTCGACAAGTACGCCTACTTCGGCGTTGCTGCGCCCCGTACCGCCGGATGTGCACGAGCCCTGACCACCACCTGGTACAACTTCGATCCGAATACGTACCTGGAATGCGGGGCGGCCGGGGCGCTGGGCGGCTGGAGCGAGGACGACGGCATACGGAAGCCGCTTCCTGGCCCACACGCGGAGTTGGTGAACGAACGGGAGCCAGGCGATCAGGCCATCGATTTCCTCGGCTGGGACGATCTGGCGGACCTGGCCCGGTGTGGGCAGCAGTACGAGTAGCGAACTGCGTCAGGCGGTGGCCAGTCGGACTGCCGTGACACACGTGTGGCGTCTGCCCCCGGCGGCACAAACCTCTCCAGAAACTCGTGGCCGGCCGAAGGCGGGCGCGTCAGTTCTGGATGGAGAACGTCGCGACGACACCGTTGTGGTCGGACCTGGTGCCACCGACGACGTCGTAATCGGTCATCCACATCAGCTGGTGTGCGGGAAGCCGCTTCCAGAAGTAGACGTAGTCGATGTGCCGGTTGCCGTGTGTGCCGGTGCCCTTCTCGCCGTAGAGGTTGTAGTTGGAGCGCAGATTCGGCAGCTCGTTGGCCTCGAAGACCTGCCACGGGAACTTCGCGTACCCGTGGCTCCGGTCGGCGCTGAAGTCGACGTTGAGGTCACCGCTCACGATGACCTGGCCCTCGTCCTGCTTGTCCACCGCCAGGTCCTTGAGGCCTTGGAACTGCGCCTCGGCGCACCTGGTGCGCGGCAGGTCCTCCGGCCGGCCGGCGTTTTCGATGCTCGCCACCGCGTGGGCGTTGATGTGGGTCACGTTGCGACCACTGGTCTTGTGCCGGTACTTGACCCAGTTGTTGTACCGCGCGGGCGGCACCTCGCCCGGACCGTTGGTGTCACAGACGAAAATCGACCCCTTGTCGAGTACGTCGAACACGCTCTTCCTGGCGATCAACGCTTCGCCAGCCTGGTTGGTCCCGCCCGGGGCGTACAACCACCAGCCGTTGTCGGCGGCCCAGCTCTCCAGGAACGCCTTGCGGGCACCGACCTCGTTGAGTCCGACGAGGTCCGCCCTGGACGAGATCAGGTTCAGGTCGTGCACGAAGTCGGCCTGGCTCAGCCCGTAGTAGATGTTCAGCGTCGCCGTCTTGAAGCCCGCGCTGGCGGCAGCCGCCGGGGCTGCCGGCAGCAGGGCCGCCACCAGCGCGACCGCAACCGCGAGAGCGCCCAGGGTACGGGCCTGCCAGTCCGTCGTCCTGCGCATCGACGTCCTTCCGCACAAGCCGCCGTCGGTGGCGGCCAACGAACCCTATCGATTCGAGTCGACGCGAGGCCGAACATCCGGTGACGAAGCATGAACAGACCCGGGTCGACCGGTGCGGGCGCGCTTGAGTTCGGAGCAAGAACCTCCCGTACATCGCGGAGGTGGACGGGACGCCGGCCGCAGCCCTGGTGTTGGACTCCGGGCCCGATCCGCGGGCACCGATCGCGCCTGCGGACGAACCCGAGCGCTACATCCGCCTCCTGGTCACCGACCGACGATTCGCCGGCCGGAATCTCGGGTCGGCCCTGCTGGCCCACGCCGTGCAGGAAACCCGACGGGCCGGCGTGCGGTTGCTACGCGTCGACTGCTGGGCGGGCGGCGGTGGCGAGTTGGTGGCGTACTACGAACGCCACGGGTTCACTCCCGCCGAAACCTTCCTGGCTGGGTCCTGGCCGGGGCGGGTACTGACCCAGCGGGTCGGCTGAGCCGCGCCCCTCCGTCAGTTGTGCGACCGCCGAGAACGCGTGGAGGATTCCGACAACGAACCCGAACCGCCGCGCGATCTGACGCAGCGTAAGCAGGACGCGCTCGCCCGCCTCAACCACGACAACGCCGGACGAGGTCTGCAGCGCACCCGGATCAGGAGTCGGGGCGGTATTGGCCCACCGGAGTCGCACGGAGCCACAGCAGGCCCACCACTGCCGCCGTAGCCGACAGGAGAACAAGCTTCAGCCACGGGCCGCCGTTGCCCAGGTGTGGCATCGTCTCGTCGGCGAGGTTCCAGGCCGCGTGCATCAGGATCGCCGCTGGGACACCACCGCGCAGGCGTTCGGTGACGAAGAGCATGAGGTAGGTGAATGGAAGGAGCGCCAGGAAGAACACCGCCCCCTGCTGGGTGAACAAGCCTTCGTCGTGCTGCCCGGTGCCAGGCAGGAAGAACAGCGGCACGTGCCACAGGCCCCACGCGGCTCCCAGCACCAGGGTGGTCGCCATCCGGCTGTAGGACTGCCTCAGGCGTGGCTGTACGTACCCCCGCCAGCCGAACTCCTCCGCCACTGGCCCTGCGAGCAGCGTGTAGGCCAGCGCGATGAGCGGTCCGCCCACACCGGCGACTACCGAACCCGCGTGGTGCGGGATCGCCGACAGGTCGTTCAGGTTCATCAGGACCGCCGCACCCACCGGGGCGACCCCGCCCAGCAGTACCGCCACCACTGACGTGCCAAGCGACCATCGCGTGCGGGGGCCCGGACGCCTTTCCCCGCGGCGCCGCAACCACAGGATCAGCGCCGCCAGGGACGGGCCACTCGCCGCGAGCGCGAACACCAGCAATCCGAGTCCCTCGTCGGGGCTGACACCCAGCACTCCCAGCAGTGCAAACGGGATCCAGGTCAGCAACAGACAGACAGCCCAAAACTCCAGCAGCCGCAGGCGGACCAAGCCGCGTTCGGCGGGCAGATGGCGCGTCGGCGCGAATTCGTCCGCCACCGCGGCCCGGGTGACCGGACGGCGATGCCCGCGCTGCCGTTGGCGCAACTTGGCCATGGTGTGCTCATCTCGTCGTCGCATTGATGATCACGACGCTACGAGGATCCTCAGTCCCTGACGATCCGGCTGGTCGGTGAGCTTCCGGTAGGGTTAACCCGCCTCTCCCACCACCCCGAACGTTCGATTCCTCAGGCGGTGGCCAGTCGGACCATGAACTGGCAGCCCTCCGGGGTGTTGCGCACCTCGACCCGACCCCCGTGCGCCTCCACCAGGCCGTGGACGATGGCCAGGCCGAGCCCTCCGGACGCCCCACCGTCGCCGGGACGGGGGGTGCGGGCCGGTTCGCCACGGAACGCGATGTCGAACAGCCGGGGCAGGTCGGCCGGGGGGATGCCGCCGCAGGTGTCGGCGACCGACAGCCAGGCGTGGTCGTCCTCGCGGCCGGCCTCGATGCGGACGGTGCCGTCCTCGGGGGTGTAGCGGACGGCGTTGAGCAGCAGGTTGGCGACGACCCGGGCCAGCTCCGGTTCGCTCGCGGCCACCGTCGGCCATCCCGACTCGCTGGCGATCAGCTTGATCCGGCGTGCGTCGGCCAGTGGGATGGTGCTGGCCAGCGCGTCCGACACCACCTCGCCGAGCGGCACCGCGGTCAACGACAGCCGCAGCGCTCCCGCGTTGATCCGGGACAGCTCGAACAGGTCGTCGACGAGTCGGGTCATCCGGTCGGTCTCCAGCCGGATCCGGCGGTGGTACTCGTCGACGGTGTACGGATCGCGGACCACCCGGTCCTCCAGCGCCTCCGCCATGGCCCGCAGTCCGGCGAGCGGGGTACGCAGGTCGTGGGAGACCCAGGCGACCAGGTCGCGTCGACCCTTCTCCAGTTGCCGCTCCCGCTCCCGGGCCTGGTCGCGCCAGACCGCCGCGCGGGCCAGTCGACGGCCGAAGTGCCCGCCGACGGCGAGGCTGACCACCGCCGCCGCGGAGACGGTGATCAGCACGACCTCGAGGTCGTGGGCGGAGAGGAACATCGCCTCCGCGACCGCCAGGACCCCGACGGCGACGGCGACCACGGTGGTGGCGAGCAGCACGCCGACGTGCACGGTGATCGAGCTGCGCCGGAGCGCGCGCAGCAGCAGCGCGCCGGCGAGCCCGATGCCCAGTGCCGCGCCGAGGGCGATCGCGAAGATCAGCAGCAGGTCACGCATCGGCTGGCTCGTACCGGTAGCCGACGCCCCAGACGGTCACGATCCGCTGCGGATCGGCCGGGGTGGCCTCGATCTTCTCGCGCAGTCGGCGTACGTGCACCGTCACCGTCGAGTGGTCCCCGAAGTTCCAGCCCCAGACCTGCTCGAGGAGTTCGGCCCGGCTGAACACCCGGGACGGATGCCGCATGAGGTGGACGAGCAGGTCGAATTCGCGCAGCGTCAGCGCCAGGTCGGCACCGGCGAGGCGGGCGGTTCGGGAGGTGGTGTGCACCACCAGGCTGCCGTCGGTGAGCGACTCCGGCCGCTCGGGCGGCGGCCCGCCGGCGGCGCGACGGAGCACCGAGCGGACCCGGAGCACCAGCTCCCGGGGGGAGAACGGCTTGGTCAGGTAGTCGTCCGCGCCGAGTTGCAGCCCGAGGATGCGGTCGGACTCGTCACCCCGCGCGGTCAGCATGATGATCGGGATGCCGTCCGGCCGGGCCCGCAGCTCCCGGCACACCTGCAGGCCGTTGATCCGGGGCAGCATCAGGTCGAGCACGACCAGGTGTGGTGCCTGGCGAGCCACCGCCGCCAGCGCCTCCGCTCCGTCGCCGGCGTGGCTGACCTGGAAGCCGTCGTGTTCGAGGTAGCGACAGATGACGTCACTGACGGTCTGGTCGTCGTCGACCACCAGCACCCGCTGTGTCACGAACGTCCCCCGTTCCGGCCGGTCGACCTGTCCCCCGGCCTGTCCATCCGCCCAGCGTAGCCAGGCGCCGGGCGTCGGCCGCACCGGCGAAACCTAACGAGGTTCTTACGGCAGCGCGGGCCGGCCGGTGCGGGCGTACGCGGGGTCCTACGGTGACCGGAATGCGGATACTTGTCACCGGTGCTGCCGGGTTCATCGGCTCCCATGTCGCCGACCTGCTCGGCGAGGACGGGCACGAGGTGGTGGCCGTCGACGCGCTCCTGCCGGAGGCGCACGGCGCGACGCCACCGCCCTGGGCGCAGCGGCACGATCTCGTGGTCGGCGACGTGCGCGACGGTGAGCTGCTGACCAGGCTGCTCGCCGGTGTCGACGCGGTCTGCCACCAGGCGGCCATGGTCGGCCACGGCGTCGACCCGGCCGACGCCCCCCGGTACGCCGCGCACAACGACCTCGGCACGGCCACCCTCCTCGCCGCGATGCACGCCACCGGCGTACGCCGCCTCGTGCTGGCCAGCTCGATGGTGGTCTACGGCGAGGGCCGCTACCACTGCCCGGTCCACGGGATCGTCAGGCCGGCTGGCCGTCGCGCCGCCGACCTGGCCGAGGGCCGGTACGAGCCGACCTGCCCCCGCTGCGACCTGACGCTCTCCCCCGATCTCGTGCCCGAGGACGCGCCGCTGGAACCGCAGAGCACGTACGCCGCCACCAAGCTGGCCCAGGAGCACCTCGCCGGCGCGTGGGCCCGGCAGACCGGCGGGTCGGTCTGGGCGCTGCGGTACCACAATGTCTACGGGCCGCGGATGCCCCGCGACACCCCCTACGCCGGGGTGGCGTCGATCTTCCGGTCGGCCCTGGCCGCCGGGCAGGCGCCCCGGGTCCTGGAGGACGGCCGGCAGCGGCGCGACTTCGTGCACGTGAACGACATCGCCGCGGCCAACCTGCTGGCCCTGACGACAGCGGCCCCGGAGCCCCTGGTCCCGGTGAACGTCTGCTCCGGTGAACCACACACCGTCGGCGAGTTGGCCCACGAGCTGGCATCGGCGATGGGCGGGCCGACGCCGGTCACGGTCGGCGGCGGGCGGATGGCGGACGTCCGGCACGTCGTGGCCGATCCGGCCCGCGCCACCCGGCTGCTGGGTTTCACCGCCCGGGTCGGGTTCGCCGCTGGCATCGCCGACTTCACCACCGCGGTGATGCGGGAGCCGGCCTCGGTCAGGACACCGTCCACAGTAGGTGGTTGACGGCGAGAGCCGTCACGGCCTGGGCGGCCAGCCACCACCGTCGGTGTCGGTCGGGCAGGTGCGCGGTGGCGACCAACAGCCAGACGGCGAACGGCAACCAGATCCGCTCCACCTCGGCCTTGCTGAGCCCGGACAGGTCCGCCGCGAGCACGGCCACCGCCGCCGCGACGGGCAGCCACACGGTGGGTCCGGCGCTGAGCATCCGCTGTCGCAGGGCCGTCGGGTGCGGTGCGCGGAGCGGCACGGCGGCCACCGCCCGGCGCAGCGCCGGCCCGAGCACCGGCCCGGCCGAGAGGAGCAGGGCGGCGAGGTTCGCCCAGATCCAGTAGCCGTACGGGCGTTCCGCCGCCCAGCCCTGGTAGTAACGACGTGCCACCAGGTGGTAGCCGTCCAGCCACCAGAAGCCGGCGAGGCTGAACCCGGCGACGACGGCCGCGACAGCCGTCGCCGCGACCAGGAGCACGCCGAGTCGGTCCCGCGCCCGCAGCAGCACCACTGTCAACGCGAGTATCCCGACCAGGACGAACCCGTACGACAGGTAGAGCGCGAAGCCGAGCAGCAGCCCACCGAGTACGGCCCCGGCGCGGCCACCCACCACCAGCAGCGCCAGCCCGGCGGCGACCACCGCGGCGAAGACCCCGTCCGCGGACGCGCCCACCCAGACGGCCCCCGGGAGGAGAACCAGGAACGGCCACACCGCCCGAGCGGCGTCCTCGGTCCCGAGCGCCCGCACCGTCACCGGCACCGACACGGCGACCGTGGCGCCGAGCACCACACACGCGAGCCCGGCGGCCGCCCCGCCGCCCAGGCCGATCCGCTCCAGGACGACGAAGAACAGCAGCGCTCCCGGTGGATGGCCGGCGGCGTGGGTGGACCACGAGTCGGGTTGGAAATCGAGGATCCGACCGGCGAAGCCGGCCACCATGGCGCCGACATCCGTCACCCCGGGTACCTCGTGCAGGTATTCGGCCTGCACGGTGAGCCGCTCGGTCAACCCGGCGGACCAGCCGTCCACCAGGGCCAGCGACAGCGTCCAGAGCACCGCGGTGAGGAAGCCGACGACGAGCAACAGTGGCCACCGCGCGGTGGTTGCCCAGCGCGTGCCGCGCCAGACGAACAGCGCCGCGACGAGGAGCGCGGCGGGAGTGCCGGGGCCCAGGTGCGGCTGCCAGGTGGCGTAGAGCGGGGCGGCGTCCGCGTGCAGCCGTACGCCCCGATGGTTGAGCAGTGCGCCGACGGCGACGGCGATGGCGAGCAGGGCCACCTCGACGCCGAGGACGATCAGGTCGGCGGACCGGGGTCGTCCCGGCCGGGTCATCGTGGTCATGGTGACGGCCGACGTTACGACCTCCGACCAGGGATCCGACAGCGCGACGGCGGGACGTCAGGGACTCGTAAGATCCCCTGCCGCGTAAGCGATTCGTAAGGACGAACAGCGGTCCCGACGGCCCGTGGCGGGCCTAGCGTCGCCGGTATGCACACAACGATCGACGTGGTGCTGCCGTGTCTGGACGAGGCGGCCGCACTGCCTGTCGTACTGAGCGGGCTGCCGCCTGGCTACCGGGCCATCGTGGTCGACAACGGCTCCACCGACGGGTCGCCGGCCGTCGCGGCCGAGTACGGGGCCCGGGTCGTCCACGAGCCGAGACGCGGGTACGGCGCGGCCGTGCACGCCGGCCTGCTGGCGGCGGACGCGGAGCTGGTCTGCGTCCTCGACGCGGACGGCTCGTTCGATCCGGCCGAGTTGCCCAGGCTCGTCGCGGCGGTGCTCGACGGTCGGGCGGATCTCGCCGTCGGGCGGCGTCGGCCGGTCTCGGCGGATGCCTGGCCGTGGCACGCCCGGACGGGAAACGCGCTGGTGGCCGCGCTGCTGCGACGTCGCGGTGTGCCGGTGTACGACATCAGCCCGATCCGGGTGGCCCGGCACGCGGCGCTCCTCGGCCTCGGCGTCGAGGACCGCGCGTTCGGTTACCCCCTGGAGTTGCTGCTCCGCGCGGCCGAGGCGGGTTGGCGGATCGTCGAGCTGGACGTCGCGTACGCGCCGCGGGCCGCCGGCACCAGGTCGAAGGTCTCCGGGTCGGTCCGGGGCACGGTGCGGGCGACCCGGGACTTCGCCGGCGTGTTGCGCGGCGGCGCCGGCGGTGGCCGGTGAACGTGCTGCTCCTGGTCGCGAAGGCACCGGTCGCCGGGCTGGCCAAGACGCGCCTCTGCCCTCCGGCGAGCCCTGCCCAGGCGGCCCACATCGCGGCGGCGGCGCTGTTGGACACCCTCGCGGCGGTACGCGCCACCGCCGCGACAATTCCCGTGCTGGCCCACACCGGTCGGTTCGCCGATGCCGCGTACGCCGACGAGCTGGCCGCCGCGCTGGCGGGCTGGCACCTCGTCGACCAGCGCGGCGCGACGTTCGCCGACCGTCTCGCGAACGCGCACGCCGACACCGCCGCGGCCTTCCCCGGCCGACCGGTGCTCCAGATCGGCATGGACACCCCGCAGGTCCGGCCGGCCCTGCTCACCACCGCCCTGGACCTGCTCGCCGAGCACGGGGCCGTGTTCGGGCCTGCGCTCGACGGCGGCTGGTGGGCTCTCGGGTTACGCGATCCGGCGTCCGCGAGCGCGTTGCGCGACGTGCCGATGTCGACCGACGACACCGGTCGCCGCACCCTCGCCGCGCTCCGGGAACACGGCGTACGCCCGGCGATCCTGCCGGCGCAGCGCGATGTCGACGACTGGCCCGGCGCGTTGGCGGTCGCGGCCGACCTGCCCGGCACCCGGTTCGCGGCTGCCGTCGAGTCGGTGGGCGGCCACCTGGTGAGCGGACGCACCCGGTGACCTCGACGATAAGTCTCGACGGTTTCGCCGTGGTGCTGGGCGGGCTCGACGGGTGGCCCGCCGACCAGGGGGCCCGCGCCACACCTGTCGCCGCGTTCCCCCCGGCCCCACCCGAGCACTGGCTGGTGCACACCGACGGGCGACGCGACCTGTTGCCGGTACGGCGTTGGCACGGCCCACCCGAACCGGCGATCGAAGCCATCGCCGCCCGCTGCGACGGGCCGACGATCGATCTCGGCTGCGGCCCCGGCCGACTGACCAGGGCACTCGCCCAGCGCGGTCTCGTCGCACTGGGGGTGGACATCTCCGCCGAGGCGGTACGGCTGACCCAGGGCCGGGGTGTGGTCGCCCTGCGACGCGACGTCTTCGACCCCCTCCCCGGCGAGGGGAGGTGGGCCCACGCCCTGCTCGTCGACGGCAACATCGGCATCGGCGGTGACCCGGTCCGGCTGCTGCGCCGCTGCGCCACCCTGCTCGCGGCCGACGGGACGCTCCTGGTCGAGGTGGAACCCCCGGGCGCCGGGCTGTGGCAGGGACAGGCGTACGTGCTGTCCGGGGCGTCCGGCGACGGGGGACGCCAGGGGCCGGCGTTTCCGTGGGCGCGGGTCAGCGCGGACTCGATGGCCGATGCCGCCGCCGCTGCCGGCCTACGGGTCGCGAACCGTCTCCGGTTCGGCAGACGCTGGTTCACCGAGTTGGTGCGACCGTGATCCGCAGGCCCCGCGTGCCCGTCCCCGAGGACTTCACCGCGCCGTCGCACTCACCGCTTGTCGCCGCCCGGCTCGGCCTCTGGCTCGCGGTGGCGTTCGGGCTGTGTTTCGGCACCGGACTGCTGAGCCACTACCTCCAGCACCCGCCGGGTTGGTTCACCTGGCCGACCCGACCGGTCAGCCTCTACCGGATCACCCAGGGCGTCCACGTGCTCTCCGGTGTCGCGGCGATCCCGTTGCTGCTGGCCAAACTGTGGAGCGTCTACCCCCGGCTGTTCGTCCGTCCGCCCCTGCGCCAGCCGATCCGGTTGTCCGCCCACGCCCTCGAACGGATCTCCGTCCTGGTCCTGGTCTGCGCCGCGTTCTTCGAACTCGTCACCGGCCTGTTCAACGTCGCCCAGTCGTACCCCTGGGGGTTCTTCTTCCCGACGGCCCACTACGCGGTCGCCTGGGTGGTGGTGGGCGCGTTGCTGCTGCACGTGGCGGTGCAGCTCCCGGTCGCCCGCGCGGCGCTGGGCACGTCACTGCGACGGAGCGCCGTCGGGCAGGGCGATCGGGACGCGGCCGGGCGGCGCGCGTTCCTGCGTACCTCGGTGGGCGTCGCCGGCGTCGCCGTGCTGGCCACCGCCGGGGTCACCGTGCCGTGGTTGCGGCGGGTGTCCCCGCTGGCGTGGCGGTCCGCGTCCGGGCCGCAGGGCGTGCCGATCAACCGGACGGCCGCCGCCGCGCGCATCACCGTTGCACCCGACTGGCGACTGGAGATCGTCTGGCCGGGCGGACGAAACGCCCTGACGCTTGCCGACCTGGCGGCCCTGCCGCAACGCACTGCGGAACTGCCGATCGCCTGCGTCGAGGGATGGAGCTTCTCCGCCCACTGGACCGGCGTGCCCGTCGTCGACCTGTTGCGCCACGCCGGCGCGCCCACCGGCCGACCGGTTCGCGTCACCTCGCTGGAGACCGACGGCCTGTACGCCGCGAGCACCCTCCCCGCCGCCCACGCCCGCGACCCGCTGACCCTGCTCGCGCTGCGGATCAACGGCGAGGAGCTGTCGCCGGACCACGGGTATCCCTGCCGCCTCATCGCGCCGAGCCGGCCGGGCGTCCTGCAGACCAAGTGGGTGGCCCGGTTGGAGGTGTTGCGGTGAGGGCCGTCCGACTGCTCCTGCTCGTGCTCGGCGTCGCCACGGCGGCGTACGGCGGTTGGCTGCTCCTGCCCCAGCTCGGCACCGCTCTGCCGTGGCTTCTCGGCGGTCCGGTGCTGCACGACGTCCTTGTCGCACCGCTCGTCGGACTGGTCGGGCTGGCGCTGGGCCGACTGGTGACGGACCGGTTCCGCCTGGCCTGGATCGGCGCGGGCCTGCTGGCCAGCGCCACGTTGCTGCTGCTCGCGGTGCCACTGCTGTGGCGTCCGCCCTCGGCGCCGCCGAACCCCGGCCTACCGGACCGCGACTACCCGCTGGGGCTCGCGGCCGGTCTGGCCGTCGTCTGGGCAGTCGTCGTGATCGTGCTTGTCGTCGCCGCCATCATCGGCCGGCGCGGCACGAACCGTTCCTGAGAGTCGACCCCACCCGCTTCCGAGGAGACGTGCACATGTCAGAAGGTAAGGCCCGCCCACCGATCGGCGTGATCGGCGGATCCGGTTTCTACGAGTTCCTCGACGACGTCAGCGAGGTCACCGTCGACACCCCGTACGGACCGCCGAGCGACGCGCTGTCCGTCGGGAGCGTCGCCGGGCGACCCGTGGTGTTCCTGCCCCGCCACGGACGCCGGCACACACTCCCCCCGCACCGCATCAACTACCGGGCGAACCTGTGGGCGCTGCGCGCGGTCGGCGTCCGCCAGGTGCTCGCGCCGGGGGCCGTGGGCGGCCTGCGACCGGACCTGGGCCCCGGCACCCTCGTCGTGCCGGACCAGCTTGTCGACCGGACCTCCGGCCGCGAGCAGACCTACTACGACGGGCGGCTGCGCCCGGACGGGCAACTCCCCGGAGTCGTCCACGTGCCGTTCGCCGACCCCTACTGTCCGGTGGGGCGCGCCACGGTCCTCGACGCCGCCCGCGACGCCGACTGGCGGCCTGTCGACGGCGGCACAATTGTCGTCATCGAGGGGCCGCGCTTCTCCACCCGTGCCGAATCGGTGTGGTACGGGCGGCAGGGCTGGTCGGTCGTCGGCATGACCGGTCACCCCGAAGCGGTGCTGGCACGCGAACTGGCCCTGTGTTACACCGCGCTGTCGCTGGTCACCGATCTCGACTCGGGCGTCGAGGTCGGCCACGGTGTCACCCAGCAGGAGGTGTTCACGGTCTTCGCACGAAACGTCGAACGCCTGCGCGTCCTGCTCGGCGACGCGGTCCAGGCGTTGCCGGCGGACCAGGCGGGCTGCCCCTGCGCACAGGCCCTGGTCGGCACGGACACCGGCATCACGCTGCCCTGACAACCGGGGCGGGGTGTCGACAGCTGCCGATTCGTAAGGGTTCCGCAAGGGTTCGCGACCGGTCCGGCCACCACCGCCGCCGTACGCTGCGGGGGTGGGAAAATCGATCTTCCGGTCGCCTGTGGCCTGGGCCGCCCTCGTCTCCGCCGTCGTCGTGACGGCCCTGGCCCTCTCCTGGTTTCAGCCGTGGAAGCTGTTCACCGACACCTACGTCGACGAGGCGCTCCCGGGCGCGGGGACGACGTCGGCCGTCCCCGCGCCGACCTCCGCGACCCCGGCCCCCACGACCCCGGCCCTCACGACCCTGGCCCCCGCGACCCCGGCCCCCGCGTCGAAGGCCACACCGGCGGCTAACGAGATCCTGGCCGCCGGGACGTTCGTCACCCACGAGCACCAGACGACCGGCAGTGCCGAGATCCACCGGCTCGCCAACGGACGCCACCAGCTCGTCCTGCGCGACCTGAAGACGTCGAACGGGCCGGATCTGCGGGTGTGGTTGACCGACCAACCGGTCATCCGGGGCACGGCCGGCTGGCACGTGTTCGACGACGGCGAATGGGTCGAGCTGGCACGACTCAAGGGCAACAAGGGCAACCAGGTGTACGACCTACCGGCCTCGGTGGACCCCCGTGACTTCCGGAGTGTCTCCATCTGGTGCAAGCGATTCTCGGTCTCCTTCGGCGCGGCCGACATCAAGACCACCTGACCTGGCGGGACCCGGCCCGCCCCACCCGTGGGGCAGCTCTACAGCCCGACTCCGGGCCGCAGCACCGGCCCCGCACCTGTCGCTTCAGCGGTCGTCCGGGTCGGCGTCTCGCGCTTGGTGCGGCCGGTGCTCGGTGATCCACGCTTCCACGTCTTCCACCAACCACACCGCTCCCCCAGCCAGGCGATCGAACGGCTCCGGGAAGTCTGGCCGGCTGGTCCGGTGCCCAACTGCGTCGCGCGGTGCTGCCGGGCGCGGCTGGGCCTGGAGCCGGGGCAGGTGTTCAAGACGGGTGCACGGAGCTGAGCTGGCCGCACTTGCCTGCCCCACCGATGGGGCAGCTCTACAGGCCCGATCCAGGCCGGGAGCACCGACCCGCACCGATCGCTCACGCCGGCAGCGCGGCCCTCACGGGCGGGTGGCCGAGCGGAACCCCGTCCAGCGCAGGTCACCCGACAGGTGGCTCTGGTCGTTGAACATCACCAGGGTGGGCGACAGCCCGGCCCGGTATTCGAGCACGGTGAGACCCGTGTTCGCGCTGTCCAGGCCGAGCCACCGGGTGGGCGGGGCCGCCAGCGCGTGCCGCACCAGCCACGCGATCGGGTACGCGTGCGTGACAAGCACCTCGTGCGAGTCGTGCTCCGGGGGCGTGGTGAACCGGGTCACCAGAGCTGCCGCGATACGTGCACCGGCCGCCGCCTCGGCCTCGTCGTAGCCGTCGAAGAAGCCGGCCCAGGAGCGGGGCATCTCGTCCGCGTTCGGCACGTACGGCACGTGGTCGACGAGTTCGGCCGCCTCGCCGACCGGCACGTCCGGCAGGTGCTTGGCGATCGCGCGGGCGCTCGCGGCGGCACGCGGCAGCATCGAGTGCCACACCGCGTCGATCGGCAGGCGGGCGAGCCGTCGACCGAGCAGGTCGGCCTGCTGGTATCCCACGTCGGTGAGCTCGCCGAAGGCGTCCGCCGCGCCGTGTCGGGCCAGGTAGAGGTATCGGACAGCCACGGCGGGAACCTAGCGGCTTTCCGATGCGGCGTCCCGGGCGATCCCGAGTGTCGACAGGAGATCCTCGTGCAACTCCATCCACACGGCGTGGCACGACGCGACCCCCACCCCGGTCACCCACCGCCCGTCCCCCGCGCGAGCACGGGTGAGCGCCGCGTCGAACCGGTCGGCGTAGCCGTCGAACCGCCCCAGCACGCTGACGAGCGCGCCGATCAGCCGGGTCAGCTCCACGCCGATCGCGGTGAGCTCGTCGAGCACCCGGCCGTCCCACTGCGGGTCGGTGTGGTCGTTGGACGTCAACCGGTCACCCTCGACCGGCCGCAGCTGCCAGTCGGTGCAGGCCCGGACCAGTCGTCCGTTGAGGGTCTCGAACTCCTTGTGGGCCTGCTCGACGGTGGCCCGTGCGCCCGTCTGGTCCAGCTCCTCGCCCAGCCTCCGGGAGTCCTGCTCGCGGCCGCGCTCGGTGAGCGTCCACCCACCGGTGCCGCCGAACTCGACGTGTGTCACCCACCCGTACGCCTCGAAGTCCAACAGCAGCTCGGCGGCCGTCTCCGGGTCGACGCCGGTGCGGCCGGAGACGGCCGCGTCGTCGGCCACCCCGGCGACCCGCACGGCGTGCAGAACCGACAGGTCCGGTGCTGAGGCATGCGTCATGGCAGTCAGCATCCAGATTCCCGCATCGGACGTCAACGTGGCGCACTCGGCGCAGGTCAGCCCCTCATCCGGGTCCAGGTAGGCTCCCCACGCGTGAAGGGGGCCCCGTTGCTCATCGACCTGACCGACGCCGAACCCGCGACGTCCGGCGGCAAGGCCGCCGCGCTCGCCCGGCTCCTCCGCGCGGGCATGCCGGTCCCGCCCGGGTTCGTGGTGCCGACCACCGCCTACCAGGAGACCGACGACGGCCTCCCGGCGGAGCTGATCGACGAGATCGCTCAGGCGCTGCCGCGGATCGGGGGCGGCTACCTTGCCGTGCGGTCGTCGGCGACGAGCGAGGACACCGCCCACGCCACCGCGGCGGGGCAGCACGACACCTTCCTGGGCGTGCGCGGCCCCGAACAGGTGGCGGACGCCGTCCGCGGGTGCTGGTCGTCGCTGTGGTCCGAGCGTGCCGTGGAATATCGGCGTCGGCAGGGCGACACGCGGTCCCCGGAGGTCGCCGTGCTGGTGCAACGCCTGGTGGACGCGGACGTCGCCGGGGTGATGTTCACCGGCGACGACATCCGGATCGAGGCGTCCTGGGGGTTGGGGGAAAGCGTGGTCAGCGGCCACGTCACCCCGGACTCGTGGACGCTCTCCGGCGGCGACATCACCCACCGGTCGCTCGGCACGAAGGAGACCCGGGTCGACCGCACGGTCACTCGCGAGGTGGCACCGGCCGACCGGGAGCGCTTCTGTCTCACCGACGACCAGCTCACCGGGCTCGCGCAGCTCGGCCGGCAGGCCGACGACCTGCTGGGTGGCCCGCAGGATGTCGAGTGGGCGATCGCCGGCTCCCGGATCTGGCTCCTCCAGTCGCGCCCGGTCACCAGCGCCCTCCCTCCCGCGCCCCCGGTCGGCGGCGAGGGCGGTCAGGCCCGCACCGGTACGCCCGGCAGCCCCGGTCGCGCCACCGGGCCGGCGCGCGTGGTGCGTGGCCCCGCCGACTTCGCTCGGGTGCGGCCCGGTGACGTCCTCGTCTGCCGCACCACGGATCCGGCCTGGACCCCACTGTTCGGCGTGGTCGCCGCGGTCGTCACCGAGATCGGCGGCCTCCTCTCGCACGCCGCGATCGTCGCCCGCGAGCAGGGCCTCCCGGCCGTCCTGGCGGTCCCGGACGCGACGACAGTCCTGCCCGACGGCGCGCTGGTGCGGGTGGACGGGAGCAGCGGCCTTGTCGCACTCCTGGGCGACCACCCGGCGGCCCGACAGGTCATCGCCACCCGGGCCGACCAGAGGCCCTGACCCGGCTGGGCTGTTCGGCGCGACGACGCACCCGGCGAGTCCGGCCACTGAGTGCGGGGGCCTCGGGAGGCGGCGACGGATCGCGCCGCCCCCACCGGCCCTACCGGTCGGCCGGGAGTTGATGCCGACGGATCAACCGCTGCCCGATGAAGGTCCGCCAAACCCGGTCGGCGACCGTCGGTTCGACGATCCAGAGTCGGCGTTGCGCCTCGGCGAGGGTGAGCGGCGCGCTGAAGAGATCCAGGAACAGCCGGCTGCTGCGGTTGAGGGCGAACACCTGACCGTCGATGCGGCGGAACAGGTGCCGGTCCGCCGGCAGGTCGCCGGGTACGCCGTCCTGCTCGTCGGAGCGGATCCGCCGGTACGCCTCCCACACCTGCTCGTCGTCGCGGTCCACGAAGGTGCCGTTGGCGAGGAACTGGGTCTGGTCGTCGGTGTCGTGGCGTACCCGGTCGTTGGCGAGGACGCCACGCACCGCCGTGCCGTACCGGTCGTGGTAGAAGAACGTGTGCGGGGTGTCGGTGGCGCCCAGCCACGGCCGGTGGTAGTGACCGGGGTTCAGGCCGGCCTTCGCCTGGGCGACCTCGGCCTGCGCCGCCTCGGTGACCGGCTCGTCGAACTTCAGCATCCGGACGATGTCCGATCCCTCCACCGGTCGTACGTTCGTGATGCCGAACCGGTCCGGCTCCTTGGCGACGATGGCGCCCGGCGTCAGCATGAAGTCGCCGAGCCCGCCGAGGGTCCACAGGTCCGGGTTGTCCCGCAGGAAATTGACGCTGTCCAGCGCCTCCTCGCGGGTCTCGGTGGGGAAACCGGTGAAGCCCATCATCTGCACACCGATGTTCGCCTTGGTCATCGACATCATGGTGCGTCGCGCCTGCTCCGGCTTCGTGCCCTTGTCGATCAGGTCGAGGACGCGCTGGTTGCCGGACTCGAAGCCGACCGAGATGGCCACGCAGCCGCTGCGCCGCAGCAGCTCGCAGCGCTCGTCCGACCAGTACTTCTCCAGCCGGATCTCGGCGCCCCAGCGGAAGTCCAGCCCGCGCTCGACGACCCGTTCGGCGAACCGCAGGATTGTCGCCGGAGCGAGCACGTCGACCGAGAAGTAGATGAACTTGGCGAACTTCGACAGCTCGGTGACGTCCGCGACCATGGTGTCCACCGTGCCCTGCCGCCACGGGCTGGTGGGACCGTCGGTGTTCAACCCGTAGTCGCAGAACGTGCACTTGTTCCAGTAGCAGCCTCGGCTCGGCGAGTAGTAGACGAACCGCTCCGGGCTGAGATAGAGGTCCCAGGGCAGGCCGGAGAAGTCCGGCACCGGCACCTGCGCCAGGCGTTCGTAACGCAGGGGTAGCTGACGCTGGCGGCCGTACTTCGGGTGCAGCCGGACGTTCGGGTGCCCGGCCGGCAGGGTGCCGGTCTGCACCGCGTCCAGGATGTCCGCGTACGCGCTCTCCCCCTCCCCGACCACTATCGCGTCGAAGTCGGCGAGCACCTGGAAGACGTACTCGGGTTTGCTGGCGCACTTCCAGACGTCGGAGATCTCGGTGCCACCGGCGATGAGGAAGACGTCCGGGCAGGCCCGCCGCACGAGTCGGGCGATCCAGAGCGCGAACGGCAGCTGCCACTGGTAGGTGACGCTGATGCCGATCACCTGGTTTCCAGCGGCGGCCAGCCGCGGGATCAGCACGTCCTCGTAGTACGGCTGGAAGGGCCGGTTGAGCCGGGCGAGCAGCGCCTCGTCGGTAAGGGCGGCCACCGAGCCGATCGAGATCATCGGTGGCGGGTGGAGCCGGAAGCCGGCGTGGAACTGCCCGGGGAACCCGACCGTGCCGAGGGCGTCCATCCAGGAGATCACGCCCTCGACGGCGTCCTGGTAGTGCCGGTAGTCGTAGAACAGGGTCGGGTCCTGCAACACCCCGATCGACCGGCGCAGCCGCTCCGGGTCGGGGTCGGGCAGGCCGAGCTGGTTCGCCCGGGCCATCAGCGCGTCCGGGCCGCTGAGGTCCTTTGTGGAGACCCGGGACAGCTCCCGCCGGAGCCAGTCGTACGCCGACGGGGTGTAGGAGTGGTGGAACGCCTCGATGTTGGCGTCGATGATCTCCGCCGGTTGGTGTCCCTGCGCCCGGGCGTACGAGTCGAGGTAGTTCAGGGAGTGGTATCCCGAGGTGGGATCGGTAAGCGGGGGGTAGATCAGTGCCGCCTTCACCGTGCCGCTCATCGATTCCTCCTCAGCCAACCCGGGCCGCGGTACCGGCCAGGGTGTCCTCCTGCGCGTACGTGGCCACCGCGGGCAGTCGCGGGGCACCGAACGCCTTGACGTACGCGACGAGCGGTTCGGCGGCGTACCGGAGCGCCGCCAGGTCGACGAACCCCCGGTCCCACGCCGCCGCCTCCAGTCCGTCGACGGCGCAGCCCCACAGCCGCGCGAAGCACGCGTCGACGACCTCGGTGCGGAAGTGCAGCCGACCACCCGGCCGGCGGCGCCCCGTCGTCCGCGGGACGAGGGTCTCGTTGAGCGACGCCGCGGTCGCCGCGACCTGCCGCGCCGCGGCGAGCAACGCGGGGGTACGCAGCGGCGCCGCGACCATCCACAGCGCCAGGCTGCGGTACGGCGTGGTGCCGAACGCCCGCACCAACATCCGCAGCACCGCCTCGCTGTCGCCGAGGTCCCGTTCCCGGTCGGTGAGCCAGTCCCACCCGGTCGGCAACCCAGCGGTCAGCCCTCGCCGGCGGGCCACCTCGCGGGCACGCTGTTCGACAGTCGGGTCGTCGATGTCGACCTCGGCCAGCCCGGCCAGCACCCCCCGCCGGTGCCAGAGGGTCGCCTCGGGGTGCAGCAGCATCAGCACCGCCGCGGCCTCCCGGTCGCTGACCCAGTGCCCGCCGACCGACGCGCCGGCGAACCGCGATCGCCAACTGTCCAGGAAGCGGGTGTGCAGGTTGTCGATCGGCTTGTCAGAGGCGTGCGCGGGGCACAGCTCAGGCGCGTTGCCCGCCGCCATCGACAGCAGCAGCCGAGCGTCGGCGCCCTTGGCGTCGGAGGGCTCCCGCCGGTGCCACGCCAGGAATCGCTGCACGACGTCCGCCGCCTCGGGGGGTGCGCTGCGCTCCAACGCCCGGTACGAGCGCCGCCGGAAGGGCAGCTCCCGGCCGATGGTCAGCAGCAGCTCGGCCTCGGCGTCGCTGAGCACGCCGGCCGTGACGGCGCGGCGCAGCGCGACCCGGATGTTCACAAGCGGGACGCTCAACGCGCGGTGGCCTTCCTCGGCGGGACCGTGCACGACCGCCACCTCGTCGTCGCCCGTGACGACCCCGTCGCGGTAGAGCTCGAACACCTCGCCCACGCCCCGCATCCCGAACGGCCACAGCTCGGCGGCGCGCAGTGCTCCCATGCTGGCGGCGCCGGCCACTGTCACGCCGCGGTCGAGCAGGTGCAGGATCTCCCGGTGGCGGACCGGCGGGTGTTGCAGGAAGAACCCGTCGATGACGAGGACCCGGTCGCCGGGGGCGACGTCCAGGCGGAGCAGGTCGCCGTGCGCGACGGGCGGCAGCACCACCGCGTCGGGCAGCAGCCGACCGACCTCGTCGGCCGGCAGGCTCGGACCGATGAAGACGACGTCAGTCACGGGGCACTCCTGGTCGGATACTCAGGGCCCGCTCGTCGAACATCCGCAGGCCGGGGGCGAACACCTTGCTCACCGGTATGCCGATGTCGTCGTGCGTCAGGTCGACGCTGAACGGCTCGACGCCGGTGACCCGCTGCACCCGCGACGCCAGCTCCCGCAGCACCTGGGTCACGTCCCCCACGGGTGGCGAGTCCCGGCGGACCGGCCGGACGGGCCGGTCGACGGTGGGAGGTGGCACCGGCGGCGCGCCCACGTCGTGGTAGGCGGTGGCGTCGATGTCGTCCCGGGCGCCGGAGACCATGACCAGCCGCGACTGCGCCGCCTCCGACATGGCCCGACCGACGGCGATCTCCGGGTCCACGTGGCAACCGAAGCCGCCGAAGGTGACCGGGAGGTCCTCCGACCAGATCGACGCGGCGTAGCAGGGCACGTCGACCGCGTTCGTGATGTCGCAGATCTCCACCCAGCAACCCGCCCGCAGCAGCGCCTCGTGCACGGTGCGGGTCATCGCGTTGGTGGCGGTGCCCGGGTCGGCGTAGGTGCGCTCGGCCAACGGGGAGGTGCAGTACGGGGCGATGCAGTCGCGTTCGATGACCTCCAGCAGGGCGTGCAGGCTGGCCTCGGCGAAGGTGTTCCCGGTGGCGAGCCCGTTGCTGCTGGGGGTGAACAGGGCGCGTTCCCAGCCCCTACGGATGGTGAAGTCGAGTTCGATGGTGGCGCGGGGCACCAGGCAACGCGCACCGGTCACCAGCCCACGGCCGGCCACCCAGTCGAGTTCGACGGCAGGGGTCAGGGGTGACCGTTCCGCCAGGTGCAGCCACCGGACGTCGTACCGAAGGTCGAGCGCCTCGGCCGGGGACCGGACGACGGTCCCCGGCCGGAGGTTCTCGGCATGCCAGGACTCGATGCTCTCCATGACCGCGCTGACCCGGGCCTGCGTCGCCGTGGCGCCGGTGCCGACGCTCACCGCCATGGTGGCTCCGACCGGCCGGTAGGCGACGTGCACCGGTAGGCCGATCTCGTCGAGCCGGGTGATGTCGGCGACCCGGGTGATCCGGAACCTGTCGAGCAGGCCGGCGATCCGTTCCCAGGTCTGCTCCACGGTGGCCGTCCGGTAGGTGCCGGATCGGAAGGCGATGGTCTCGGTCGTGTCAGTCATCGAGGCTCCCGGCGGGGGTGGGGAACTTAGAGGATGAGGACGGCGATGATGTTGACGTTGTTGTCGGCGATCGGGGCGACGCCGCCGGCGACGCTCTCCAACTCGGCCTCGGTCAGCTCGTTGAGGTCGACGAGCGGCACCTCCGGCACGTGCAGCACGTGCAGGCCGGGCGTGCCGGCCCAGTCGGCGACGATCTGGTCCTTGGTGTAGAGCGTGGCGGGCTGTGCGCGGTCGACCTCGACCCGGGAGCCGGCGGCGACCGGCAGGCCGGCCGCCGTCGCGTAGCCGGTCGGGTCGGCGAGCAGGCGCTGTAGTTCGTCGTCGCTGCGCCATACCGCGGTGACCAGTTCCGAGTACTTGGTCACGAACCTCGCGCCATATTCCTGGTCGTCGTTGCTCATCGTTCGGTCCTTTCCTCGCGGGTCACTGTGGGACGGGGGTCGATCGCTGTGGCGAGAACGCTACGAAGATCGAGGTTCGACAATCAACGATTTCGGCTTTCTGCCATCAGAATCTGCCGCGCCAACCGGTGGGCGGCAGACATCGGTGTCAGGTGCAGCAGCACGGGCAGCAGCAGGCGCAGCTGGGGTCCAGGCCGGCGACGACGCTGTCCAGCTCGTCCTCGGCCAGCTCCGCCTGGGCCACCGGCAGCAGCGACGGCACGAAGAGCACGAAGACGCCAGTGGTCCCCGCCAGTTGCCACGACTCGATCTGCACCTCCAGGTCCGGATCGGCGTCGGCAACGTCCCGCACCACCCGGACCTGCACATCCTCGGACAGATGCAGCCCGTAGCCGGCGAGGAACCCGCGCGGGTCCCGATCGAGCGCCTGCTCCTTGACCGGGTCGGCCCAGACGTCGGCGACAAGCCGGCTGTACGCGGCCACGAAGACCGCTCTATCGACAGGTGTCACACCCTGCTCCCTTCGATGGTCGACCGCCGGCGGCGGCGACAGGCAGCGCGGGAGGGTCCGGGCCGCCGATTTCACCTCATCGTGGGTCACCGGCGGATCCGGTCCGCCCACCGAGCGGGGATTTCATCGAATGTGGCCGCGAAAAGGTCGCGCTGCGGCGAAAGCCGGGTAATTGAGAATCAGCGACTTGCGGCGGGCGAGCAATTCTAATGAGTGACACCACTGTGGACAAGTAGTAATTCCTCGCCTGTCGACCGCCCGGTGCCCGCACCTAGGCTGCGATCGGCGGACCGCCAGCAGTGACAGCGGTTCGACGGGGTGCCGTGTTCCGTCACCGAGTGCTGCCGGAGGCCATCGTGAGCATCGACGAGGTGACGACGACGCCCGGCGGACCGGCCGGGTACAGCGTGGAGGAACTCGCCCGCAAGGTCGGGATGTCGCCGCGCAACATCCGCGCCCACCAGGCCCGGCGACTGCTGCCCCCGCCGGTGCGGCGCGGTCGGGCCGCGCTCTACGACGACTCCCACGTCCGCCGCCTGGACGCGATCCTCGCCCTGCAGCGGCAGGGCTTCAACCTGGTGTCCATCGAGGCGATGCTGGGGGTCCGGGCCAGTGACGAGGCGCCCGACGGACTGACCGCGATGCTGCAACGCCTGACCGCCGACCGTCCGGCACTGGCCCACGCGCTGACCCGGCACGGTGTGATCGGCCGGACCACCGACGGCACCGTCCGCACGGTCCGGCCCCGCCCGCTGCGCGCCGCCCTGGACCTGCATCGGGTACGCGTCGGCACGGTGCCGGCCCTGCAGACCCTCAGCGAGGTGCTGGACAGCCTCCGGCCGGTGGCCGACGAGCTGGTGGCCGCCGTCACCGCCCGGCTGCTGGCCCTCGCCCCGGAGCTGGTCCGCGGCGGCGCCCGGTCGTCCTGGGCCGACCTCGACCGGGAGACCCTGCTGCTGACCCAGGGCGTGGTGAACGTGCTCACCGAGGCGTTTCGACTCGCCGTGGAGAACCAGGCGGAGGCGCACGTCGCCGAACTGCTGGAGAACCATCTCGACACGGACGTGTGCCTGGAGGACAGCACGGTCATCGACAACGGCTGACCGACCGGTCAGCCCGTCGCGGGCTGCCCGTCGGCCTGCCGGCTCCGCTCCACCGCGTCGGCCCGTTCCGGTTCGGTGAGCAGTTGCCGCCGCGCCAACCTGTGGAACAGCCCCTCCGGGTCGCCCATCAACTCGTCGAAGGTGCCCCGCTGGACGATCCGCCCCGCTTCGAGGACCACGATGGTGTCCGCCGCACGGACCGTGGACAGCCGGTGGGCGATGACCACCCGGGTCGCGGCCAGGGCCGCGGTGCTCCGGCTGACCACCTCCTGGGTCCGGTTGTCCAGTGCGCTCGTCGCCTCGTCGAGGAAGATGATCCGGGGCAGCGGCGCCAGCGCGCGGGCGATGAGCACCCGCTGACGCTGCCCGACGGAGAGCGTGCCGCCGCCGAACGGCACCATCGTGCTCATCCCCATCGGCAACGCCTCCAGGTCGTCGGCGAGGCCGGCCATCCGGGCCGCCTCCCAGACCTGATCCAGGGGGTAGCTGCCGGCGCCGCAGATGTTGTCCCGTACCGAGCCGGCGAAGAGCTGCCCGTCCTGCAGGACCACCCCGCACTGCCGGCGGACCGCGTGTACGTCGAGTTCGGAGAGGTCCTGGCCGTCGTAGAGCACCGCGCCCTGCTGCTGGCGTTCGAAGCCGAGCAGCAGTCGGAGCAGTGTGGACTTTCCGCAGCCGCTCGGTCCGACGATGGCGACGAACTCACCCGGGCGTACGTGCAGGTCGATGTCGACGAGCACCGGCGGATCGTCCGGCTGGTAGGCGAAGGTGAGCCGGTGCAGCGCGACCTCGCCGCGCAACTCGCCCGGGTCCACCCGGTCCGGACGCGCCTCGGGTTCGGCGCGCAGGATCTCCCGCAGGCTGCCGAGGCGGGGCACCGCCGCGATCACCTCGACCCCGGCCGACACCAGCACCAGCAGCGCGCCGAGCAGCATCGCGAAGCCGACGTTGAGGATGAAGAAGTCGGCCGGCGCGACCCGGCCGGCGAGCGGCCCCATCAGCACGGCGAACAGGACCAGTTGACCGGCGACCGGCAGCACGGTGCCGAAGGCGACCAGGCCGGCCTGACTCTGCCGGACCCGTTGCAGCGACGCGCGGGCCGTCGCGGCCACCTCCGACCAGCGCGCGTGGGCCCGGGTCTCGGCGGCGGCCAGCTTGATCTTCACGATGCCGCCGAGCAGCTGGTTGGTCATCGCCGCCGCCCGGTGCTCGGCCGGCAACGCGGACCGCTGCTGACGGACGATCAGGACGGCGAACGCGCCGAAGGTCAA
The DNA here is from genome assembly GCF_049841595.1 of Micromonospora sp. DT228. Taxonomy (NCBI): domain Bacteria; kingdom Bacillati; phylum Actinomycetota; class Actinomycetes; order Micromonosporales; family Micromonosporaceae; genus Micromonospora; species Micromonospora sp. DT228. Next base: position 14,228 of record NZ_JBNCKO010000011.1, on the reverse strand, counting down.
CATGGTGACGGCGACGATCCCCGCTCCCCACAGCCCGAGCACGGGCTCGACCACCAGGAGCATGCCGAGGGTCACCGCGACCGTCGCGGCCGCCGAGACGAGTTGCGGCAGCAACGCGCTCAGCGCCTCGCCGACGAACGAGATCCCCAACATCGAGTTGGCGATCTCACCGCTGCTGCGGCCGGTGAAGAACCGGGCCGGCAGCCGCATGAGCCGGTCCCAGATCGCCAACTGCGCACCGGACTGCAACCGGCCGTCCAACCGCAGCAGACGCAGGTTCTGCACCACGCCGACCAGCCCCGCGACCACCGCCGCGCTGAGCATCAGCGCGACGAAGCCGACCAGCCCGTTCACCTCGCCCCGCCGGGCCAGCTGGCCGAGCACCTCGCCGGTGGCCAGCGGCACGCCCAGGCCCAGCACCGCCACGCAGGCGGCGGCGAACAGCAGACCCCGTACGTCACGGGACGCGCCGACCAACCCGGCCCGCAGCAGGTGGCGCATCCGCGCGGTCGGCGGCAGCGGTGCCTGCACCTCGGTCGCCTCGGCGGCGAACGTCGCGGCCACCGTCGCGTCGATCGGGGCGTACGCCCGGGTGTCCGGGTCGACGTGGTGGTAGCGCCCGCGGCGGAACAGCAGCGGCACCGCCACGGCGTGCTCCGGGTCACCACCGGCCCGCCACCCCACAAGCGGACCCAGGTCGCGCCGCCACCAGCGGTCCGGCAGCCGCACGACACGGAGGAACAGGCTGGACGCCCGGGTCACCGCGTGCACCGCCGCCCGGTCGTCGAGCGGCGCGCGGCTGCGGTCGGCCGGCTCGTTGATCGGGGCGCCCATCCCCTCGGTGACCACCCGGAGCACCGAGGCCGCCCGCCCGTACCTGTCGAAGCCGGCCTCGGTGTCCGGGACCGGCACCGCACCGCCCGCGCCGATCACCCCGATCGACCGGCGGGCCGCCGCGGCGAGCACCGCCGCGTCGGTGAGCCGGCGCCGTCGCACGGCGCTCAGCAGGGCCGCGTCGGCCTCCTCGATCCGGGTCTCCACCATCCGCAACAGCCGGGCCACGTGCTGGTCGACGGCCGAGCGGAGCTGACCGTTGACAAGCAGGTCCCAGCTCCCGTGGCTCTCCACCGCGCACGGCGACTCGGCCACCACCCAGTCCCGCTCGGTGACCAGCAGCAGCTCCCGCTCCCCGGACATCTCCGCCGGGCCACCGTCGTTGCGGCGCAGCTGTCCGCCGGCGCTGCGCAGCCACCAGGCGCCACCGGTGGAGGTGAGGGCGCTCCCCTGCGCCAGCGAGATGATCTCGCGTCCGCACAGGGTGGACGCCTCGCGGGGCGCCTGCCCCCGGCGCAACGCGTCGGCGACGGTGACGAGCACCAGGTCCACCGCCTCGACCAGCTCCGTCGCGGCGGTCCGCGCCCGCAGCGACACCCCCTCGTCCGCCACCCGGCCGAGCCGGACGTGCCGCTCCAGCAGGGACAGGTGACGCCGGGACAGCCCGCGCAACTCCGTACCGGGCAGCGGCACCAGGATCAGCTGCCACGCACCGATCGCGGTGGACGTCGGCACCAGGCCACCGGCGGGCAGCCGGGCCACATGGTGGCGACGCGAGGGGCTCATCCCGGCCCGGCGCACCGCGAACAGGTCGGCCTCGCCCCCGGCCACCAGCCAGCCGGCCACCGGACCGTCCAGGCGGCAGACCTCGCGTACGCCGTCCGCGCAGAAGCCGATCAGGCCGCCGGCCGGGGGATCCTCCACCGCGCCACTCATCAGCGTCTCCTCGGTTCGTCGTGGTCAGTGGTCCCGGACCAGGCGCGCGTACGCCCCGTCCTGGGCGACCAGGTGCTCGTGGGTGCCGCGCTCGACCTCCCGACCGCCGTCCAGCACGACGATCAGGTCGCAGTCGCGGACGGTGGACAGCCGGTGGGCCACGATCAGGCAGGTCGCCCCCCGACGGCGCAGGTGCATGTCGATCCGGCGTTCGGTCTCGGCGTCCAGCGCGCTGGTGGCCTCGTCCAGCACCAGCACCCGGGGGTTGCGCACGAGCGCGCGGGCGATCTCCAGCCGCTGCCGCTGGCCGCCGGAGAAGTTGCGGGCGTTCTCCCGTACCGGGCTGCCCAGGCCACCCGGACGGGCCGCGACCTCGTCGTAGAGGCACGCGTCGGTGAGCGCGGTGACGACGTCCTCGTCCGCGACCGTGAGGTCCCACATGGTGACGTTGTCCCGGACCGTACCCTCGAACAGCCGTTGATCCTGGTCCACCATGGCGACGGTGGCCGCCCACAGACCGTCGTCGGCCGCGGCCCGTTCCAGGCCGTCGACGGTGACCCGTCCGGTCCAGGGCCGGTAGAGACCGGCGACCAGCCGACCCACAGTCGACTTGCCGCTGCCCGACCGTCCGACAAGCGCCACCCGCGCCCCCGGCGGCAGGTCCAGGCTGAAGTTCTCCAGCAGGGGACGGCCCAGCGGGTTGTAGCCGAAGGTGACCTCCTCGAGGCGCAGGTGCCCCTCCATCGGTGTCAACTGACGGGTGGGTTGGTCCTGGGCCGCCGGCAGTGGATACCGCTCCACGTCACGCAGCCGGTTGAGGTCGGCGCTCATGTCCTGCAGGCGCGAGCCCAGCGCGGTCAGATTGCCCAACGGGCGGTTCATCGCGGCGGCCAGGCTCTGCATGCCGACGAGCACGCCGACACTCATCGCCTCCGCCACGACCTGCCGGCTGCCCAAGCCGAGCAGCACCGCGGTGGTCGCCGAGGCGAGGAGCGCCGGCAGGACGGACAGCACCGCGGTGGGCACCCCCAGCCGCTGCTGACGGCTGGCGACGGTGGCATGGCGGGCCGCGAACCGGGCCACCGCGCGTTCCTCCTCGCCGCCGGCCTTCACCGTCTCGATCATCTGAACCGTGGTGTACACGGTGGTCACCAGCTTGCTGCGGTCCGCCTGCAGTCCGGCGACTGCCGTCGACCGGGTCGAGGCGACATAGCGGAGCACGCTGACGTTCAGCCCGGCGAGGACCACCGCGCACAGTCCGAGCAGCAGGTCGTACTGGCAGAGCAGTGCCCCGTACGCCAGCACCAGGCCGGTGTCCACCACGGTGGTGGCCGTCCGACGGGTCAGCACCTCGGCGACCACCTCGTTGCCGCGGACCCGCTGGCTGAGGTCGGCGGCCTGCCGCTGGTCGAAGAAGGCCGGCGGCAGCCGCAACAGATGTCGGAAGAACCGGGCGGCGCTGGCGAGGGCGAGCGCCGTCTCCGCGCGTACGGTCAGACGTTGCTGGAGCAGGCTGGCCAGGAAGGTCAGCACGGTGGCCACCGCCACCGCCGCCACCAGCCCGGCGAACGCGGCCCGGTCCTCCTGCAGCAGCACCCGGTCGACGAAGACCTTCGCCATCACCGGGATGGTCAGACCGACAACGGCGATCAGCAGGCCGAGCAGCAGCATCTGCGCGATCGCCGAGCCGGGGCCGCGCCACCGCTCGGCCAGCGCCCGCACCAGCCGGTAGCGGGTGCCGCCGGGCCGGAACTCCGGGCCGGGCTCCATGGTGAGCACGATGCCGGTGAAGGCACCGTCGAACTCCTCCCAGCTCACCGCCCGGGGACCGGTGGCCGGATCGTTTATGAAGACCTTGCGCCCGAGCCCCTCCAGCACCACGAAGTGCTCGAACCGCCAGAACAGCACCGCCGGCAGTGCCACGGTGGCCAGGCCGGCAAGGTCCATCTGGAAACCCTTGGCCACCATCCCGTACCGGCGGGCGCCCTTGAGCACGGTGGCCGCGGTGGAGCCGTCCCGGCTCACCCCGCAGACCCGGCGCAGCTCCTCCAGGGGCACGTGCCGTCCGTGGTGGGCGAGCAGGATCCCCAGCGCGGCGGCACCGCACTCCACCGCCTCCATCTGGATCAGGGTGGGCGTACGGACGCGTCGCCGCCGGATCCTGGGCAGCGCCGGCGTGCCGCTGGCGGCTGTCGTCGGCGCGCTCATCGCCGCAGCAACCAGTCGATCGGGTGTTCCCGGTCCACCGTGAACCACGCCGTGACCTCGCTTGCCGAGTTGAGCTGGAACGGCGGCGGGGACTTGGTCCAGCGCAGGCCGCCCGGGGCGGCCGGGTCGGGCTCCAGGGCGACGGTCACCCGGACCACGCTGCCGCGGGCGAGCAGCCGCCGGACGTCCGGCCCGGTGCCGAGGAAGGCGCGCAGCGAGGCCTCGGTCTCCGGAAACGCGCCGACGGTGGTCACCTGGCCGGCCAGGGTGCCGAACACGTTGCGCGGCGCGGCCGCGGCGGCCACCTCGACGAACACCCCGGGTTGCAGCAGCGGCGCGGCGACGGCCGGGGCGTAGACGACGGCCTGCAACGCGTCCCCGGCGGTGTCGAGTCGTTCCAGGTCGGCCAGGTGCGTGCCCGGGGTGACGATCTCACCCTCGGAGACCAGCCAGGCCACGACGTACGCGTCGCCCGGCGCGGTCTCCACCCGTACCTTGCCGTCCGGTGTGCGCAGGCTGTAGAGGGGGGTGCCCTTCGGCACCCGCTGGTGCGGCGCCGCCCACACCTTCGTGACCTGGCCGCTGTCGAGCGCGTCGAGGGCCGAGATCCCGTTCGAGTGGATCAGCACCCCGGCCGCCTCGACGGTCCGGGGCACCACCGTGCGCACCGACCAGACACCCGCCGCGACCACGACGATGACGAGCGCGGTGGTGGCCAGCCAGTTCGGCACCGTGGTCAGCCGTACCGCCCGGTCCAGTTGCTCGGGCGCCTCCAACTGGCGCAACGCCTGCCGCCGGAACTTCATGGCCGGCCCCCCGCCGCGGCCGGGCCGGTGGAGCGGCGCGAGCCGAGCAGGAAGTCGGCGACGCTCGGCTCGACGAGCGGGTCGAGCCCGGACAGCTCGGCGAAGGACTGGGAGTCCCCGGCGCCGAGAGCGCAGGGCGCCAACCCCATGGCGGTGGCGACGAGATACATCTGCTGGGTCAGCACACCCGCGTCCTTGAGAATCATGGCGTAGCTCATCCCTTCGTACTTCCACATGAGCCGCTGGACCCGGGCGGTGACCACCAGGACCGTCTGCGGTGGCCGAGGCAGGGCGCCGGCCGCCCGGGCGTACGCCAGCAGCCGGTCCGCGGCCGGCCCCCAGCCGGCGACCGGCTCCAGCCGGTGTCCGACCGCGTCGTAGTGGTAGAGCCCGGGGTCGAGCCCGGCGCAGCGCGCGACAAGTGGATAGATCTCCAGCTCGTAGACTCCGCCGCCGCCCGGGTAGGGCCGGTGGCCGACCTCCTGCCCACCGGTCTCGCCGACGGCGTTCGTGTGCTGCGACCGGTACAGGAACTCGGCGAGCCGCTCCAGGGGCAGCGGTGCCGCGTCGTCGTGGTCGCGCACGCTGCGGCGGTCCGTGACGACCTGGCTGAACGCGGGGTCCGCCTTGGTGATGGTCGCCAGGTCCGGCAGTGGCAGCTCGACCGCCCGACCCCCGTCGTACGGGCGACGCAGCGGAAGCGGTGCGAAGCGTTCCCGCATCCGGTAGGTGCCACCCACCGGCAGCGCGTGCCGGCCGGCCCGGGAGCGGTGGTGCAGCCGCAACTCCTCGGGCGACCAGTAGGCAAGCGGGGCGTCGTCGCACTCCGCCGTGAACTCGGCGTCGGTGACCAGGATCCGGGCGGTGGCCAACTCGTCGAGCACCCGTCCGGCGGCTTCCGGCGGCACGCCGAGCGTGCGGGCCACCGCCTCGGGTCCGACGCCCGGCACGGCGGCGGCCAGCACCGCGCCGAGGGCGGCGTCGGCGCAGCCGACCGCGATCGTGCTCAGCGGCGATGCGGCCATCAGCATGCCGTGTTCGTGCTGGAGGGTGGCGAAGCGGGAGAGCCGGTAGCGGACCCCGGGTGCGTGCAGGCGGCTCTCCGGCAGACTGCCCCGACCCAGGCCGGTGGGCACCAGGTCGAGCAGCGCCCGGTCGTCGACCTGGACGCGCCGCTCCAGCCAGGAGTGGGCGAGCAGCCGGCGCAGCAGAAGCTGCGCGGGCAGCACCCGGTTCTCCCCCTCCAGCCCGCTGATCAGCCGGCCGACCTCGACGTCGTTGACCCAGTCGGCGGCGAGCCGCAGCAGCAGCGCCCGCCGGCCCATGCCCGGTTGGTCCAGGGTGAGCTGGAAGCGGGTCTGCCGCAGGGTCAGTGAGCCGTCCTCCCCGAGTCGCAGTTCCGCGTCCCGGCGCAGCCGGTACGACTCCTGCACCGGCGGACCGCCGACGGAGCCGCTCACGCCGGCCGCCCACCGACCGGGTCCACCATGCTGGTCATCTGCGTGTCCCTCACTAGAAGAAGACGTTCAGCGGATTGGCCGACGTCTCGTCGACGGCCAGCGGGTTCCGGCCGAGACGGGCCGGCACGTCCCACAGCCGGCCCGGACCGAGCCGGCGCCAGAAGTGCCGCAGGCCCGGCACGACGACCTTCACGACCGCCAGGTCGACGTCCGGACGGGACTGGTCGACGACGATCACCTCCAGGCCGGCCCGCTCCGCCCGGCGTACGCACCGCCGCACGTCGTCCCCGACGTCGCCGGTGGTCAGCGCCGGGTGGTCCACGGCGGTGCGCGGCGTCCGGGTGGGATCCGGGGCCAGCCAGGGCTGGTCGGCCACCCGTACGGCACCGAACCAGCGCGCGGTGTCCGGGTCGTCGACGCCGTACCGGTTAGCGGAGGTCGGTCCGGCCACGGCGGGCAGGAACTGGTTGACCTCGGTGAGCGCCCGGGTCAGCGCGACCCGCGCGTCCAGGTGCGCGCCGAAGCCGACAAGCACGTCCTCCGGCCCCGCGCCGAGCCGCCGGGACACCGCGGCGAACGTGGGTACGCCGAGGTCGGCGGTCAGGTCCAGCGCCCACAGCTCACGGCCGAGGGCGGTGGCGTGGTGGTCGACGCAGGCGGCGGTCCACGGGTCGGCGAACGAGGCGAGGTCGACCCCGGGCATCCGGGATCTGTGGTACCACCACAGGGCGACGCTGTCGCGCTCCACGAGTTCGCAGAAGCCCTGCACGATCGCCTCGGACCGGGTGCCGCCGGCCGCGCAGCCGTTCGAGTCGGCCGAGCACACCCCCAGCCCGGTCAGTTCCGGATGCCCGTACCAGCAGTGCGCGGCGGGCAGCTCGCGCGGCGCCTGACGGGTCAGCGACCAGCCCGTGGTCCAGTCCAGCTCCACGTCGTCGGGCAGTGGGCGGGGAACGCGGTGCAGGTGGCCCAGGTCGCGGTTGAGCCGGTCCCGGTCGGCGTACTGGCGTTCCGAGTACAGCAGCAACTCCCGCAGGTGCACCGCCCGGTCCGGGCCGAGCTGCCGGTAGGTGGCCCGGTGCACCGGGCGGTCGCCGCGCCACACCCCGCAGTAGCGCTCCACCGCCTCCCCGACCGCGCTCATCCGGGCCTGCAGGTCGGTCCGGCCCTTGCCGCCGCTCTGCCCGCGCAGGTTGCGGCGCAACGCGGCGAGCTGGCGGGGCTGGGCGAAGTTGTGCCCGGCCGAGTAGGTGTGGGTGACGCCGTTGTCGGTCGCCTCCAGCGGGGTCAGCCGACTCACCACACCCAGATACCTGCTGACGTGGTGGGCGAGCGCGGCGTACGCCTCGGCGGGTTCCCGGGTACGGGACTCCCCGCCCCGACTGGGCTGGGCGCCGCTCGGGGGTAGGTCGATCCGGGGCTCGGCCTTGCCGACGAGGTCCGGGTCGCCGCAGGCGGGGCACTGCGGCTGGCGTACCAGCTGGTGGCTCTCCGTGCTCAGGTCCCGGGTGTCCAGGGCGACCATGCGGCCGGTGAGGCGCGGTGACGTGCCCCGGACAGCGAGCACGGCGAGTTCGGCGGCGAGCAGCCCGGCGGCCATGGTGGCAAGTCCGGGCAGGACCGCGCGGCCGGGCTGCGGCAGCGGAGCGGCCAGCTCCTGCCCGTCGAGGAAGGCGTTCACCTGTTCGTTCTCCTGCCACCGCTGCCGCAGGCAGGCCCAGCATCCGGTGCGGCCCGGCACCAGGTGCGGGCCGAGGAAGACGACGTTGCCGTGCGGCCGGGCCAGCGTCCACGATCGTCCGGCGGCCAGGTGGCGGTCGTTGACCAGCGCCAGGCGGGGGTCGAGCATCGACGACGGCAGCACCAGCACCTGGGCGGTGCCCGGGTCGGGGTCGGTCTGGTCCGGTCCGACCACTGTCACGGCGAGCCCGAGGCCGCGCAGCGCGTCGGCGGTCTCGGCCACCCGGGGCGCGCCGAGGTCCACGATGGTGACCGCCCCGCCAGCCATCCACAGTTGGCCGGCCTCGGGTGGAACACCCCGGGCGTCCCAGCCGGCGGCCTCGGCCGGTGAGGTGTGCGCCGGACCTGCCACCAGCAGGCCGTGGTCGCGCAGTCGGGCGAGGGCGGCGGCGACGGCGGCGACCGGGTGTCGGGTGGCCAGCCGAGCCACCACGTCGGCCAGCGGCGCGACGCCGTCGAGCTGGTCGGCCAGGTCCGCGGCGACCGGGTCGTCGATGAGCAGGCTGCGGGTCTCCCCCAGCACCACGAGCGGGCCGTCGGGCAGCCGCACCGGCACGTAATCCGATCGGAAGCGCGGACGCCACATGGTTCCTCCCGAGCCTGGTGGCCGGACGGCCGGCCCCGCCGGCGATCACGGCTGCTGTCATCGTCGCGGTCCCGGGCGTTCGATCCGAGTGATGCCACAGGTTTCTGCCGCCGGCGGCGTCGTCGACGCCCGATGGCAGGTCAGCCGGCGGTGACGGTCAGCGCGGTGTCGTTGAGCCCCAGCACCGACGTGCCGGTGGCCTGCGGGGGAACCAGCAGCACGAACGTCTCCACCCGGGTGACCCGGATCGACGTGCCGCGGACCGCCGTGCGATGACCGGTGGCGATCAGATCCGGGCTCTGCGGCACCATCTGGACGGTGGCCGGGCCGCCGGGCGCGGGACGCAGCGTGTCGGTGGCGTGGATCGTCAGGAAGGTGAGCGTGCCGGTCGGCACGGCCACCGCGCAGTCCGACCACTCCGCCCGGTCCATCGTCCGCCGCGCCGCCGCGCCGACACCGGCGAGCTGCTGCCCGTAGACCTCCCAACCGCCGGCGAACTGGCCGTCGAGCAGCGGGCTCGACGCGACGAGGGACCGGTTGCCCGTCGTGGAGCCGATGCTGCGGGCGAACACCTCGGCGGCGAGGGCCCGGCGACTGGTCTCGTCAAGCGCGGTCCCGCCCGCCGTGGCCGGCCGGCCGTCGATGCTCCGGGCGGCCACAAGCGACGGTTGGGTGACCTGGACGTTGTGGCTGAGCTTCCACTGGCCGTCGGCGCCCCGCACGAACTGGCTCACGTCGGTCGGCGCCAGCTCCGAGCCGGTCAGCCGCAGAGTGGCCGTGACGAGGAAGCAGGCCGGGTCGCCGGGCGGCACCGCGAAGGCGGGGTTGATGTGCTGGAAGGACGGTTGCGTTCGTTGGTTGTAGGTGGCCCGGCGTACCGCGGCGATGCTCAGGTCCAGCGAGGGCGGGACCTCCTGGGCCCGCAGCGCCTCGACGTCGCCGGCCACCGAGGCCGCCGAGTCGGCCTGGTCGAAGGCGGTGAGCACGAGCGCGGCCCGGTCCCGACCGAAGGCCGCCGAACCCTGGGGCGCCGGGGTGGCCGCGTCCACCGGCTCGCCACCACAGCCGGCCAGCACGAGCAGCGCCACCGTGGCGGCGGCGAACGGCATCGCCGGCACCGGCGCGGTGAGGGTACGCGGGCTCCTGACGGATCTACTGCCCAGCATCTGGTCCTCCATCCACCACCGGTGCACGGGATTCGCGCCCGATGCAGTCGAGTATGTGAGCGGCTGTGGGGCCACGACGGTGGCGGCGCGGCCTCGTGCTGCCCGGCCTGTCGACGTCGCACGAAACGATGTCATCCGGCCCGGGAGGTGGTCATCGATCGGTGTCATCGAGCCGAGCGACCCAGGCGACCAGAGCCGACCGGGAGGCGACGCCCGCCTTGCGGTAGATGCGGGTCAGGTGCGCCTCGACGGTGCGGGGGCTGATGTTCAGTTGCCGCCCGATCAGTCGGCTGGTGGCCCCGGTCGCCGCCAGCCGCGCGATGTGCCACTCCCGGTCGGTCAGGGCGGCGACCTCGCGCGGGCCGACCGGACGGGCCAGCCGCAGACCGACCCGTTCCGTCCCGCACCACCCGGCCAGTTCCAGCGCGCGGCGGCGGGCCCGCGCCGCCAGGCCGGTCTGGTCCGCGGCCTCTGCCGCCCGGGCCAGCGAGGCCAGTGCGAGGCTGCGCCGGAGCGCCATCCCGCCGGAGCGGAACAGGTCGGCCGCGGTCTCCAGGTGCGGCAGCGCCGCCGCGGCCTCGCCGCGGGCGAGCAGCACCTCGCCGTACGCGGACTCGGCGAAGCCCCGCTGCCCGGGCAGCCCTACCTGGTCTGCCTCGGCCAGCGCCAGCCGCGCCTGCCGCTCGGCGTCGGTCAGGTCACCCGCGGCGAGGGCGGCGGCGCAGAGCAGCTCGAACCACCTGGGCCGGAGGGTGCTCTGGAGACGGCTCAGCCGGCTGTCGCCGCCGGCCGACCGCACCAGGTCGGCACAGGTCGCCGGATCACCGGACAGCAGCGCGGCGGTCGCCAGCGCCGTCGCGGCGGTACGCCCGCACCAGGTGGCGAGGTCGGTGGCGATGCCGGCGGCGCTGCGGGCCAGCGCCACCGCCCGGTCGTCGTCGCGCAGGCCACCACGCCACGCCGTCGCCTCCGCCTCGAACGCCAGGGCGAAGCTCAACAGGTGGTGACTGCCGATGCGTCGGGCGACGATGCCCGCCTCGGTGGCCAGTCCGATGGCGATGGGCAGTTGGCCGCCGTGGTAGGCCACCTGACTGCGGCCGAGCAGCAACTGGCACAGCCCGTCGTCGCGGTGCGAGGCGCGGACGAGCGTCAGCCCACGGTCGAGGTGCCGTTCCGCGTCGGCATGCCGTTCGAGGTACAACTCCGTGAGGCCGAGCGCGGTGAGGCAGTCGGGGTGGTCCCGCACGTCCCCGTCCGGCAGCGAGTCGACGATCCGGGCACCGGCGTCGAGCAGGCCCCGGGCGTCGTCGAGCGCACCGTCGTGGACGGCGGCCAGACTGCGGACGGCCAGCAGGCCGGCCCGGTCCGCGCCGGAGCCGCCGAGATCTCCGCCGAGCACGTCGGGCAGCCCGGCGGCCGGGCGGCCGGCCAGGATGCCGGCGACGCCGATCTCGGTGGCGAGTCGGTAACCACCTGTGGGTCCGGCCTCGGCGGGCAGGGCGGCCAGCTCGCGTCGGCTGATCGCCGCCGCTTCGGCGTAGTTGCCGAGCAGGCGTTCCACGCGCGCCCAGAGCGCCACTGCCTGCGCCCGTCGTCCCAGTGGGTCGGCGGGGAACAGCGGCACGATCTCCTGCAGCAGCGCCCGGCTCTCGGCCAGGTCACCCCCCTCCCCGATGATCTGGGCGAGCACGAGTGACACCTCGTGGCGACGCTGCGTCAGGCCCGCCGTCGGCCGCAGCGCACGCAGCGCCAGCCGCAGCCAGCGGATGGCCAGGTCCGGTGTCTCGCACCGGACCTCCTGCGCGGCCCGGCAGAGCACTGTGACGCAGCGGTCGACCCAGCGGCCGTTCGGGAGGGCGAGCAGACGCTCCGCGTAGCGGGCCCGGTCCGCGGGTGGGGCGCCCAGCTCGACAAGCGCGGTCAGCGCCCGCCCGCACGCCTCCGCCTGCCACGCCGGGTCGGTGTCCTGAGCGACGGCCATGCGCAGCACCGGGTGCCGGAAGGCGAACCGTCCGGCGCCGGGGACACGGCGGATCAGGTCGAGCCGGGCCAACCGCCAGCCGACCTCGACCGCCAGTGCCGCCGGGACCTGCGCGACCTCGGCGAGCAGATCCGTGGAGAAGGGCGCGTCGACGATCGCCCCGGCCCGTAGGCAGGCCAGGTCGACGGGGGGCAGGCCGCTCCACTCGCGGCGCAACTCGGCCACCGACGCGTCGGACAACCGGGCACCGGGTGTCGCACGGGTCGGATCGGCGTCCGTCGAGGTGGGGTCGACCGGCAGCGCCGCCAGGTAACCGGGGATGCCGCCGGTCAGGTCGTACCGGGGGCGCATCTCCGCGGGGCCGACGCAGGGGTGCAGCAGCGCGACCTCCGCGAGGCTGAGCGGTTGCAGCTCGATCCGATCGCGTGACGTCGTCGCCGCATCGGCATGTTCGCCGGGATCTGGTGGGCCGAACGGCATCGGGGTCGCCATCTGCCGCGGGCGGTAGACGAGCACGAGCAGCAGCGGGGCGGGCACCGGATACCGCAGCAGGTGGGCGATCAACCCGGTGGAGGATGCGTCCGCCCAGTGCAGGTCGTCGAGGACCAGCACCAGACCGTCCCGGGCGGCCAGGCCGATCAGCCGACGGGCCAACTGGTAGGTCCGGAACCGCTGGGCGTCCGAGGCCCGCGCCGGCGCCGGCGGCACCTCGGCGGCGGACTCGGCCCAGGTCTGCCCGCTGCACCGTCCGGCGGGCAGCCCGCGTCGGGGTGACTGCCCCGCCGTGAAGGCGTGCCGGAACACGTGGAAGGGAACTCCTCGCTCATCCGGCGAGCAGGTCCCGACGGCCCAGGCGACGGCGGGGACGTTCCGTTCCAGTGCCTCGTGGACGAAACGCGTCTTGCCGATGCCCGGCTCCCCGACCACCTCGCAGACCATTTGCCAGCCACGGTTGAGCACGGCGGCCTGGGCTCTCCTGATGTGCGCCAACTGTGGTTGCCGCCCGACGAAGCGCGGGCTTGTTGACGCGCTTTCCAGCCCAGATTTCATCACGCAGACCAGACGCCTTCCGGCACGCTCCAGGGGAATTGGAGGCACTATACCGGTGCACCGTCAATTGTCGAAAGATACCGATGCGAACGGCTCCTATTCGGCAAGTTGCACGTCCGGGCGCGGTTCTTTCCCGGGATCGCACCACACCTACCGAAACGGACCGGTCACCCAAACGGTGGAACGATGTCCCTGAACCATCCTAAATCGCCCACCTGTCGCGCCACGGTGCCCGGGGAGCGGTTCCCCGGACGGCAGGGCCCCCTGCGCGGCTCCGACCAGGACAGTCGGGTAATCAGCGCAGGGCCGCACCCGCCGGGATACCACCATGTTCATCGCCGCCTATGTCAATCCCGGGGCCATCAGGGCTTGCGAACTGCGCCGACGCACGGGTCTCGACGGCGACAAATGGCCGGGACCTCTCGCATAATTGGCCACCCTCTGCCGACCGTGAAGAAGTGAGCACAGCAGGAAGCGGTGGCCGCAAGCACACGAAGGGACAAAAAATAAAAGCCGTAGGCGTCGCGCGGACGGAAACGGGCGGAGCACCCTCTCGGTCGATCGATGCTCGGGCCACACGCGGCAGCCGGGGTGCGGCCCGCCGAGCCGTCGACCCCAGCGCGGGACGCTGTCCACCAACATGGACGCCGCCCGACGATAATGGCCGGGTGCTGACACCCGATGGCTGGTGGGACGCGGTAGAGCCACGGCTGCTGACGCAGATAGACGAGGCCCTGTGCACGGATCGACTGATCCAGGCGATCCTCCTCCTGCGCGGGGAAGGCGGACCGCAACCGCGACCTGGCCTGTACGAGGCACAGGGTCTGCTGGTCGAGCGACGCGCCGAACTGGACCGACAGGGCCTGCTGCCGCCCGAGCCACCGCCGCCGACGACCACGCAGCTCATCGCGAAGGTCGACGCCATCGCCGCACCGATCCTCGCGGTCGAAGCCTGTTGGGACGGCGACTCCCGGGGTTGGTGCGTCGACCTGGTGGCGATCGTCAGCCGACCGGGCCGAGACCACGATCACGTCGACGAGGTGCGGTTGGCGACGCTCCGAGAGGGCAGCGACATCCGCCTGTTCAACGGGCAGGTGCCGCCGTGGCCGGAGGCGCAACAGGCGATCGAGCACGGCCAGGCGATCGCACGGCATTGCGGCGTGCCGTTCCACTTCGCCAGCCCGGAAACGCCGGACGTGGATCTGCCACGCTGGTGGGACACCCGACCCGCCGGCCGCACCGAGCACCCGGCTCAGCAGCCCGGCGGCACCCGGAGATCATCGCGTTGACCGTCACCGGGATCCGCCGACTCCTCGACGCCTTCGTCCTCGCCCTGCCACTACCTCCAGCGCAGACTCGGCCACTGAGCTTGAGACTTACTCGTCTAGTACGACAGCCGCCATTCGTGATCATGGTTGGAATTCGAGGTTGAGGCGGCGGGCGTAGTGGGCTCGTCTGGCT